>CAYZPM010000024.1:0-4426 GCA_964480365.1 uncultured Gallionellaceae bacterium | reverse complement strand
AATTGCCCGACGATGCTGCCTTGCTATAATTGCCCGACGATGCTGCCGTGCTGTTCTCGCCCGACGATGCTGCCGTGCTGTTCTCGCCCGACGATGCTGCCTTGCTATAATTGCCCGACGATGCTGCCGTGCTATAATTGCCCGACGATGCTGCCTTGCTGTAATTGCCCGACGATGCTGCCGTGCTGTTTGTGCCTTTTGAATTTTTGTCGCATGTTTTGTAATATTCCTCAAATCCAGTGGTTGCTATGCCAAAGACATCAGCCAATGCTTCGATTTCTAGTTCCGCTTGTGATTTTTCTTTATCTTTTGTCATATTATCCCTATTCTTTCATCGTTGCTTCTCACGTTTATTAAGCTTCCCCAACAACCAATTAATCACAAATAAACTGCTAATTGGCGACGTGGCTATAATGAAGGATTTAAGCAGTTTCATCTTTCCCATGCCCGTTTGTGTTCCTTCGGCACCCAATCCTGTTTCCATTTATCTTCAAACCAATCTACCATCCTAAAAAATAACTTCCGGTCTTCCAAATCCCTCTTGCCGCGCTCGTAATATTCATAAACCAGTGCGTAATCCCTATCGAAAATTACTTTCTGGACGTTCTGCATTACTTACAACCCCGTATCAACTCCCCAGCCGTACCGCAATGAAACCCTTGGTAATGAAACGGCACCGTATGCGGCGAAGTTGTCATTACAAATAATATCAAAGGATATTTAAGCATCTTCTTCATACCCATATTGCGCTTTTGTACGATCAATAGCTAATCCTTCTTCCTCGCAATATTTCACATAGCCAGATTCCGGCAAAAATTCCAAGAATTTCGCCATTGTCTTTATATCGGACGCTTCCCAGTATCTTTCTTTATCTCGTTCCATAACTTCGCCTGTTCCTCTGCTTCTTGCCTTGTGTCGAATATCCCGACTTGTTCATTTGTGTCCAGCCAAATTACCCTTATTTTCTTTCCACCTGCCCTAACGCCAATTACAACGTATTTCCCCTTTGCATAGCTTTTGCCTTGGCTTTTACACATTACTTTTCACCACGGATGGCATTGCATTTCTTCGCATAGGCAAATGCAGCGCCATTGTTTGGGAACGTCGCAACTACCTGCTTGGTATTTGTATTGACGACATCCCACTTTGTCTTACGGATAGCATTGGGACGCACGATATATTGAGCCTTTGGTTGGTAACTTTCTATGCTGAGTATCATAAAAGCTTTCGTTAATATGAATTGACATTATTTCTAGAAACCGTTATAGTACATTCTAGAAACAGAGTCAACAACTTTCTAGAAAAATATAGTATGAGTAAAAAATTCGTATCGAGCATATCAGAAGCCGCAGAATATCTCGGATGGTCGCCTGGCAAATTCGGGGGTTATTTTTATTCAGGAAGGACTCCTCCTCATTCTTTCACAGAATCCATGAAGCCGATGTGGGATAAGGATGTCTTAAAGAAGTGGGTAAAAACCGTGCGGAGAAAAAACGCAAGGGCTATTCCTCCGTCCAATTGACTTGCCAGCTTGCTGCCGCGCCAATCAGGCGCACAGCTTTTTTAAATATACGCTCGCGCTCTTTTGGTCTGGCTGCGGTTGTTTTATATACTTCCTCTATCGCATCGAGAAGTTTCTGTTCGGCTGTCTCGTCGAGGCTCATTGCTTCCTCGCTTTTAACGCATCCATGAGAATATCCTGCACTTTGCGCTTGCTTGTAAGACGTTCTAGCACGAGTTCGTCTATAGTATTTTTTGCGATGATGTGATAAGTATAAACGGGACGGTCATGGCCTGATTGGAACTGCCGCACGGGGCCGACACGAGCACCTACCTGGTCATACATTTCTAAATCCCACGTAAGTCCGAAAAACACCAGTATGTTCGTAACATCCTGAAGTCCATCTACCCCATGCCCCAATGCCGCTGGGTGGGCTATGCCAATAGGTTTTTTCCCAGCCATAAATAATTTAAAGCCTTTGTCAGTTGCCAGATCCACCGCATCTGAGCCAAAGTGCTTTAATATCCTCTGTCGATCACTTACAAAATTCGTAACTACAAACATAGGCGCACCATTCAGTTCTTCTTTCAAACTTTCTAACGCGTCTATTTTTGCAGTATGAACTTCTTTCCATTCACGGGTATCCTTATCCACATATGCAGCGCCATTAGCGATCTGAAGCAAAACGTTTGACTTTGCCGCAGCGTTGAAGGCTTCAATCGGGCTACCATCGAGTTCTGTGAAAAATAACTTCTCCATGTCTTTATAATGTTTCTGCGCCGATGGGGGTAGCATTACTTCAACGTTGTTTGTTATTGGGGTTCGCACATCGAAATAATCTTTAAGGTCGATAGACAGGCATAGGTCTTTTATCTTGCCTTCTATCTCTCTTTGGGCATGGGGCAGAGGCTCAGTACTAAAACCATCAAACCCAGTTCGGAACCACCGTTGCTCAAAAGCCGTGAAACTTTTCCCTAATCTTTCACCCTTATCCAAGAACGCAGCCTGCCCCCATAGGTTAATAAGGCCGTTCGGTGATGGGCTTCCGGTTAATTCCACGAATCTGCAATTATGTTTAAAGGCAACTGCCATTAGTGCCTGACTGCGCTTTGTGCCTTGCCGTAGGCGGTAGCCACGTAAACGCGATGATTCGTCGAATATGATAACTTTGTACGGCCAGTTATCACCATGATATTTTATTAACCATTCTATATTCTCAAAATTTATACTATGGAACATGGTATTTTTTTTAACGGCTGCCATACGCTCAGATTGCGTACCTATAATTGGTGAAATTGTGAGGTGGTTAAATTCAGCCCATTTTGCTATTTCGTTCGGCCATGTATCACGGGCAACGCGCTTCGGAGCAATTATTAACGCCGGATACGTATCTTCAATAAGGGACAGTTCATCTACGGCCATGAACGAAGCGCCGCATTTTCCTCCACCAGGGGGGATCCAGATAGCGCAACGCGGTGTATTTACAATGTGATCTCGCGCAATGCGTTGATATGGGCGCGGAGTAAAGGGTTTGCTCACTTCTCAAGTTCCTTCACCACCAACGTCGCGTACCCAGCAATGTCGCGCCAGTGATCTGGTTCGTTATTGTTGCCATATACGATACGGGATATTTTAACACAAATCATCTGAAGTGCTTCGCGTTGTGAGTTGCTGAGTCCTGATGAGACAGTCACCATATCTTTTAATTTCTGCGAAAAAGCCGCTTGCAACAACCAATGGCCGTGAGTCTTTTCCCGTTCGTTCAAAATATCTTCTGTACTCATTGTAACCCCGCGTCAATTTTCTCTATTGTATCCCATACATGTACCTCAAACCCGGCAGCGCGTAATCGCCCATGTTCCCTTGCCTGATGCTCTTCTGCGTCTTTCTCAGGACGTTTTAGCTCGGCCAGCTTATGCGATCCTGGAAGAAGAATCAGGCGATCCGGCGCTCCCCGTCGCCCTATCCATTTTAACTTCCGTACGCTTCCGCCCAAAGCCTTTACTTTCTTCTTCAGGTACGCCTCGATATCCCTTTCCAACATACCCAATCTCCCCTAATATTTTATACGCTTCGTTGACATACCAGTCCAAATTCACATCTGGTGGAAACTCATCAGGCAACGTCATGCAAGGCTCTGCGCCTTCGGATCTAGGGACGCTGTGATTATTCAATTTGTATTTTATATCACCAAAACTTAGTCGTCCATAGTACCAGCGAATCACTTTGCCCAGATATTCACCATCCTTCACCGATCCGCCGGTGACTTTTCGCACTGTCAAGAATTTTCTAATGTCTTTACAATTCTCAATTGTTTTGGTAATATCCGTTCCCTTATCCAGATACCGCACTACTGCTTCAGTGCAAATCTCGTTAGTAGGATTCTTCTGAAGCCCAGGTGGTGTATACGCCCCTTTTAGTTTATAACCGCTGGGGGATTTTAGGGCGATGTAGTTGTTTACATCTCGGCTATAAAGAGCGCGATAAGGAACTTGTTCCGTCTCAAAACCAGTAAGCTTTTCCCATTTAGAAATTATATCTCTTATCAAATTCATTTTCTCAGATAATATCATCACCCCGTCAGTATTGGCACTTGCCATACTGATACCATGGTGTGAAAACATTTCAATAAGCATCAATAGACTTAACTGGCCGGTGATTGTGGTTTGAATAAGAAGATTCGGGGAATATAAAACACTATATTTACTTCCAAATTTCCCGAACGATCCATTTAAAAGGATTTTTTTAACATCCGATTCAACTTTGTTGCCACTTTTCTTAGCCGCAATGCGTTCATCAAATATCTTTTTGTATACTGTGAGAAAGGTCTTACCCATTGCTTCGGGATAAAGTCTCTCATTCAAAATAATAGTCGGGTAAAAGGAATTTGCATCTGCGTCGATTAAGCGTATGAATTTCTCTGGC
>CAYZPM010000023.1:0-58208 GCA_964480365.1 uncultured Gallionellaceae bacterium | reverse complement strand
GCCATGGATCATGGCAGCGATTTTAAATTCACTTATGAATTAGAAATGGAATAACAGGGGTGACGTTGCCACCCGGTTACAGAGCGCAATCTGCGTCAAATCTGGAAATGCCTGACGGACTGTTCAAGCGTGCTTGAGAGCGCTTCAAGGTTTTCCACCGTACCGAAAACTTTCCTGACGGCCTCGCTGTTCTGGTCTGACATGTTGGCGACCTTTTCCACGTTAACCGCGATCTCACGACTCGCCAAGCTCTGTTCCTTGATGGACGAAGAAATATCCTCGACACCGCTGAGCGCACGCGACACGCCGTCGTTTATTTCCACAATGGAATTCCCGGCTTTTTCAGCCATGACCGAACCCGCCTTGACCATCTCAACTGTAGCCACCATCTCGGCAATTGCTTGGCTGGTGCTACCCCGTATCTTCTCAACCATTCCGGCAATCTCCTGAGTGGAGCGCCCGGTTTTTTCCGCCAGTTTGCGCACTTCATCCGCCACCACGGCAAAACCCCGCCCTTGCTCTCCCGCCCGCGCAGCTTCGATCGCCGCATTGAGCGCAAGAAGGTTAGTCTGGTCGGCGATTTCCTTGATTACCTTGACCACATTTTGAATCCGGTCGGATTGCTCGCCCAATTCCTGCATCGTTTGGGCCGTGTTCATCACCGCCTGGTTGGTCTTGGCCATATCGCCGACGACATTCTGTACGATCTTGCCGCCCTCGCTTGCCAGCGCTGCCGAGCTATCTGAAATGCGCCGCACTTCTCCTGCGTTTTCGGCGATCTGATCGATGCTGACGGTCATTTCCTCGACGGCCGCAGCCATGGTGCTCGCGGCATCAGACTGCGTCTGTGATCCTTCTGCCACTTTAGTCATGGCACCCGCCAAATATTTTGCGCGATCATCAATATGGCCCGACACCGAAGCAATCTGATCGATGATTGATCCCAGCAACACCTTGGTCGACTGGACGGAGCAAAGCACTTCCCCCATTTCGTCACGACCCGAAATGTCCACTTGACTGGACATATTTCCGTTGATTACTTCGTTCAGGTGCCCCTTTATTTCATCGACCGGTTTCACCACGAAGCGGCGAACAATCAACCCGATAAAAAAGAACAGCACAAGCTGAAACGCAATCTGGATAAGAACCTGCTGGATTATAACCCTATGCAGCTTGTCAAACTCTCCGCTCAAATCGATCTGAATATCGGATACCCCATTCACGCTGCCATCCTCTATCTGGTGGCAAGTCAAGCAATCCGTGCCATGAAAATTGTGGCTGGCGACATACGGTGTCACCGCGCGGAAAATCGGCTTGTCATCCCGTGTCTCCATCGCGTAATAAGGCTTCTTGCTCGCAACGGCATTACGTTGCACATCGTCCTGAATTTGCTCTTCTGGCAGCCCTGGGCCAAACACCTTGCTGATCAGTTCAGTGCGCATGAGACGCAGTCCGACAATATTTCCCGAATCGGAAAGTTTCTTGATCAGCAGCTTTCGGGTGTTGACATCGCTGATTTGTCCCGTGACCATCAGCATGTTTGCGCTATCGATAACCTCGTTTGCAACCGCTTCGGCATGTTGTTGCGCCGTCTCATACATGCCAACCTTGTTATCGTTGATGATGGCAAGACTGACGACGCCCATCATCAGAAACAGGGCTGGCTGGATTAAAAGTTGGAGCTTGGTTTGCAGGGTGAGATTCTGGAACCGCTTGGATAGCGAAAGTTTCCCTGATGGCGCACTGGCCGATTTGTACAGAGCTTCCGCAGCCGATACCTCGGCGCGTGTCGGTTTTTTCCTGAGTGAAATGTAGCCGATAACAGAGCCGTGATCCGTGATTGGCGACACGGTGGCACGCACCCAGTAATGGTCACCGTTCTTGGCGCGGTTCTTTACGATGCCACGCCAGGGATGACCGCTTTTAACCGTATCCCACAGACTCTTGAACGCCCATACAGGCATGTCCGGATGGCGGACGATATTGTGATTTTCCCCAACCAGTTCCTCGCGGGAAAACCCGGATATCTCCACGAACGAGTCATTCGTATAGGTGATGACCCCCTTGGTATCAGTCTTGGTGACAAAGACTTTGCTCTCCGGATAATCGATTTCACGCTGCGTCACGGGCAAATTATTTTTCATTATTTTCTCGCTCTAAGCTGGCACATTAGATTTGTTATCGGAAAGGTATCCGATTTCTTTAGTTTGCAATCCCCGATTAGATGGCAATAAGTTGCGCAATTAACCCGGTTAACTCAATCGGCAAGGAAAATCTGTACATAGGAGACATCGACCACCTCCAGTTCCTCCACCCCGCCGGGGATGTGCAACGTCACCACATCGTCCGCACGTGCCTTGAGCAGCGCCCGCGCCAGCGGCGATACCCAGCTAATCAGCCCGCGTCCAGCATCGGCCTCGTCCACCCCGACTATGCTGTAGGTGCGCTCCACGCCGTCCTGCCCACACACAGTCACTGTCGCACCGAAAAACACCTGATCGCAATCCATCCTCTGCGCCGGATCAACCACGACCGCGTTATCCATGCGCTTGGAAAGAAAACGAATGCGCCGGTCTATCTCACGCAGCCGCTTCTTGCCATAAATGTAATCGCCGTTTTCCGAACGATCACCGTTGGAGGCAGCCCAAGTAATGGTATTCACCAGCGCTGGGCGCTCAATTTTCCATAACTGTTCGAGTTCGTCCCTGAGACGCTGGTATCCTGCGGGAGTAATGTAATTCTTTAGTCCGACGGGAAGCGGCTGGGGTGGTTCCAGTTCTTCTTCATCGTCGGTTTCCTTGGTGAATGCCTTGCTCATGATTGGGGATTTTAACACGCGGCAAAGTGGCATCTGGATGGAAATAGCCATATGAATAAAGGAATCCCCGCAATGCAGCAGAAAGAAAGTCCCGGCTGCCCGAGGATCAGGAATTTTTTCACCCTCAATCAATGCTTCCCGCCCAGTCGTTTGATAACGTGCTTGCGTTGCGCCGAATAAGAACCGTCTCCCTCGGTCAAAGACAAGTAGAGGCGATAATTTATTTCCGCCTCGGCGGACAAATTCAGCGCGTCATTGGAGTATCCAAGATTGAGGTAGATTTGCGGCGATTTCGGCGACAGATCGCGCGCTTTGTTCAGTAGATTGACCGCAGCCGCGTGATCACCACGTTCCTGTGCCACGACAGCGCGCTGTATCCACACCCGCGCCACTTTGGAGTCAATCCTGCTGGCATGTTCCAGCGCCGTTTCTGCCGCATCCAACTGCCCTTGCGCGAGTTGCGCGGTGCCTAGCCAGAACCACGGTTCCCAGCGTTCCGGAAAATCGCGCGCCAGCACTTCTGCGTTTCTGCCTGCCTCGGCGTAGGCTTCCGCTTTCAATTGCTCGCGTACAGCACTGGAACGGCTCTCCCAAACACCGGCATCCTTCGCTGCCACAATGGCGCCCATGTCCTTTGATGCCGTTTTTTCTACGGACTGTTTCTGGCTGGTCACGGCAAGATGCGTCTCTTCGTGAGTCACCGGTTCGTGCACTGCCACAGACTTGCTCTCACCTAGCGGTAACATTTCAACCTTGGCCGGAGTTATTGCCTCCGCTATTATCGTCGGTATGGTCTTCTGCGCAGGCTGGTCAACCTTGTCGTGATTGGACTCGGCCATAGGAACGGCTTGTTCGACAGCTACCGGCGCGACAGGAAATTCGCTTGCTTTCTTGTTGCCGGGAAGCCGTAAGCCACTAACAACGGCCATCCCCGCGCCGATGACCAGCAAGATCACGGCGAAATAACTTTTATAGTATGAATTCCGGGCGGGCAATGGCGGCACGGCAATAGCCATGTGTTTTGTCGAACTATCCTTCATGGAACGGCCAGCCGTACTAATCGTTCCTGCCGCACTTCTGCGCGCTTCTTCTATCGCGGTTTCTTGTAACCGCACCTGCTCCCCGGCTTGCGGCTGACATTCCGGTTCTTCACGTTCGGCTGCTGCCAGCCTGAGTTGTTCATCCTGTGACACCCGCTGGCTGGCTTGCCCACGCTTGATCTTTTCCTGCTCGATCTGAGTTTCGAGTGACTTCAGATGATCGTAAATTCTGCTCATGCAAGTTATTAAACGTAAGAAGTTTGTTGAAACCGTCGCTAGTCGTTAGACGTTAGTCGGTAGTTAGAGCAGGGCAACGGAGCCGCACTACGCCAACCGATAACTAACGACTGGCGACTACCAACTAACAACTGAGGTTATCTTGAGAGTTGCATATACTTTGCCTGATGCCAGACGCGCACGGCATATCTTGAATTGAAATAGGGAGTAAGGGAATTATAACGACCGACAGCCTGCCAGTATTCCGCCGTGTTCATCTGAGGGCCGCCTGCACGCTGCATCTCTCGTGCCAGTATCCATGCACCGACCAGAATATTAGTGCAGTAGTCATGGGTCACGTCATATTCACTGATACCACGCCGCCTGAGTTCGGGTAGCCAACTGGAATTGATCTGCATCGGCCCCATGTCATAGCTACCATTGTTGTTGAGGGTTTTCATTCCCGTCCTGCCGCCCTCGACGGCCAGCACCGCGTCCAGAATTTCTTTGCGGATGTTGTAATGTTGCGCTGCCATGTCGAGACAGGCACTTGCCTCCTGCCCAGCGTACACCGGCGCCGTATAGTCCCAAGCAAGCAGGCAAGCAACAAGCTGCCATGCGCATAACCGCATTTTCGGCAACATGTTAATGTGTATTCTCCAATCTTTGGATGATGGGTTTGCGCTGCAAAGCATACGCGTTGTCCCCTTCTGTCAGTGACAAGAAGCGGAGATAATTCTTGTCCGCTTCGGCGGTCAAGCCGAGCGCGTCATTGGAATATCCCAGATTGAGGTAAATTTGCGGCGATTTCGGCGACAGCTCGCGCGCCTCATTCAGCAGCTTGACCGCCGCCACATGGTCGCCACGTTCCTGCGCCACGATGGCGCGTTGCACCCAAATTTGCGACACCTTGGGATTAAGTTTGCTGGCACGCTCCAGAGCCGTTTCAGCCGCATCCATCTGGCCTTGTGCAATTTGCGCGGTACCCAACCAGAACCATGTTTCCCATCGTTCCGGAAAATCGTGCGTAAGCGTCAGTGCGTTCTTGCTGACCTCCGAATAATTTTCCTCTTTCAAAAGGCCTCTCACCGTAGCAGAGCGCGTCTCCCAATCACCCGCATTCGTTACCGCAACCGTACCTGTCGCGATCCTGTTTATCGTATCCATTTTTTCTACCGGCAGCTTCTGGTCTTGGAGCGATTTCTGGCTGTCGACCGGCATCTCTTCGCTGGCCGTTTCCTGCACAGGCTTGGCTACCGATGGCAGCGAATTCTCGGTCAAACGTTGCTGCACTTGGGAAGCATTGACCAGCCCGGCACGAGGAAATAAATTCTGCACCTTCGGCAATACTTTCGGCAATGCTTGGCGAGTACCTCCGCCATAAGGAAAAATTATCACGCGGTATAGTGCTTGCCCGCCAAATTGCTCCCTTACACCGATAACCGGAAACAGCTTGGCTTGCTGGCTGAGAGCGGATAAAAATTGATCCAGGTTGTTATACCTGTTGCCAACAATTACCATGCGATCCTTGGGCAACCCGCGCATCCCGTCTTCCCAGTGCGCAAAAGCATCCGTCCATTTCCCCTCCCTCGCCGCCCCCCAACCGGCCTCATACCAAGCAGGAGGAGGCCCGACCAATCCAGCATCCGCGACAATGGAGGAAACCTCAGCCGCTGCTGCGCTTTGCGCAGGTAAGGACAGTGGATTTATGGCCGCAACAGGAGTTTCCGCTTGAACTTTTCTGGCAGGCTCGGCTATTTTATTGGGCAACAACAAATAGACGAGCATCCCGGTAACAACAAGTGCTATCGCCAGCAAAAAAGAAATCTGCCTGCGCTTCCGAGGCCCGACGACAAATCCCATATCCGGCATCGTGATTGCGGCATTTTTCTTTGGAAGCGAACTCGCCTCCTTCTGTGGGAACTCGCTGCCAAGTTTCTTCAATGCTTCGTCTATGATGCTCATCGGTTTATGTTTAACCAAAATTATTTGCATTGGCATTCTCGCGATGGCGGGAATGACGAATTAGTTATCTATTGGACAATTCGGCCTTATCCACTAACCGCATATCCCAACACTTCGCGCGCCGCGCGCCTCACTATAGCCGCATCAATGATTAAAGTTTCTCCCACGAAGGCGCAAATCAGGGCACGATCACAGATCAGGTTGATGCGGCGCGGCACACCACCGCTATAGTAATGGACGAACATCATGGCGCTACGGGTGAACTTCAGGTGTCCGTTTTTGCGCACGCTGTCCAAACGATGATTGATGTAACTCGTGGTTTCGCCCAGGTTGAACGAGCGTAGCCGGTGCCAGACACTAATTCGGTCGCGCAGGGCGCGCATCTCGCGGCTCTTCAATTGTTGCTCAAGTTCGGGCTGTCCGACCAGCAACAGGGAAAGCAGTTTTTGTTTCTCTGTTTCCAGATTGGAAAGTAGCCGCAACCCTTCGAGCACCGCCGGACTCAGCCGGTGCGCCTCATCCACCAGCACTGCCACACGCGTGTCGGCGGCAGTCAGCTTGACCAACATTTCCAACATGTACTGCTGCAACGCCGCATCGCTTTCTACGTCTGGAACCTCTTCTCCGAGATCGTGGATGATGCTGCGCATCAACTCGATGAAACTGAGTTGCGGGTTAAAAACATAAGCGGTGCGCACGCCTCCCGGCAGGTTGCGCAACAGGTGGCGGCACAGCAAGGTCTTGCCCATCCCGACTTCTGCAGTCAGCACCGTAAATCCACCCGACACCATGCCAAAGCGCAAGTGCCCAAGTGCCGAAAGATACTGGCTATGCGGAAAGAAAAACTGCGTATCCGGCGTAATCCGAAATGGTGGCTCGGTCAGCCCTAGTGCGTGGTAACAGGCATCAAGACTGACTACAGAATTCATGGATATCCCAAATGCGCCGGATCAGTTTTCGATCAGGTGCGGCGTAATGAAAATCACTAATTCCCTGCGCACCTTGTTGCTGTATTTTCCCTTGAACATCCAGCCCACGCCGGGGAGGTTACCCAAACCAGGTACATTACGGGCAGTTTCAGAATCATCCTCCTCAATCATTCCGCCGATCACGGCAGTCTCGCCATCTTTCAGTCGCACCAAGGTTGATGTTTGAGTGGTTTCAACCTGCGCCGCATTGGAGAGTCCTGACGGCGAAGTGTCGACACCGACAATCTTATTGATTACCGGCATAACATCCATGGTAATCAAACCGTCCGCCGAAATCTGCGGCGTGACCGACAGCAGCACTCCTTCTGTTACCGTAGTGGGCGTCTCGGTAGTAGTCCCAGGAATAGTCGTGTTGTTTTGGACGGTCGGCGTGGTACTCTGCACGTTGTAAAAAGTGCGATCCGTCCCAACTTTCATGATAGCCGCCTGGTTATTCAAAGTGCGCACCTTGGGCTGAGAAAGTACGCGTACCGTACCCTGTTGCGCCAGCGCATCTATGGCTCCGGCGATGTTGCTCACCAGACTATTCGAGGATGACTTGTTAAGAGCCAAAATACCCGTGGCCGCTGGCGCCGTAACACTCCCAGCCTGAGTAACAATATTCGAACTGCTGAGCGTCAGACCTGATCTGAGCGCCACATTGGTCCAGTTTATACCGAGAGCAGAATCATCGTTTAGCGTCACATCGAGAATGCGCGCCTCAATATACACCTGACGATTAATCCCCTTCAGCAGACTATCCATGAAGGAATTGACCGCTTTCATACGGCGCGGCGAAGTCGTGACCTGAACAGTACCGGCAAGCTTGTTAATCGTGATCCTGCCTTCAACTTGCTGAATCGGACGGGATGAGACGGTGACTACACCCGCAGAATTAGTAGTGGAAGTGGTTTCTGCCTGCGGCTTGGATTGTTGCCCATCTTCGGCGTTGGCCTTGGTCAACAGCGACTTGATTTCGGATTCCAACTCAGACCAGAAATCAATCGAATCGTTCTTGCTTATACTGTTGGTGCCACTGGAATTCTGTCCGCTCTGAGTCGTATTCATCGACGCGTTGCCTGTACGCGCTGCGCGCAGGTAGTCCACCTGATAGGTTTTCGTCACCTGGCGGACAATGCGTATCATGCCATCTTCCTGAACCCAGCCCAGCCCGATAGGGTCAAGTATCGAATCCAACGCCTGCTCCAGGGTTACATCGTGAAATTCCACGTTGACCACACCTGCGACATCCTGATCCAAGATCATATTGAGCTTGTTGGCCTCAGCAAATTGCAACAGCGACACCCTGAGCGATTGCCCCATGGCCATGAAAGAATAAAGCTTGGGCGCACCGGCATCGGAAAGCGCCAGACGCCGCGCCACCGGCAATGCTTCCTTGCTATTTTCCGCCTTATCCTCCTTTTTAAAATCGAGCGCACCGCTTGGCACCGACTCCGGAAAGCGCGTTTTGTCAGGCACATGTCCTGCCGTCGAATAACAGCCGACGAGCAGCATGGACGAGGTCAGCATTGCCACAAGGATCCCTCCGGGAGCCAATGGAATCGCAGCATTCTTCACAGTAACCTCGCTCATAGTTTTAGCATCTCAAGAATTTGTTTATAATTTTTTTCCAACTCGGCCCGCTCTATCTTCTGTTCAGGAGCAGCAGAAAACTGCGCTTCCGAATTGGGTGCCGGATTCGTTACTGTCATATCAACGTCCCGATATTCCGGAAAGCGCAGCACTTTAAACTCATCCTTCGACACCTGCTGGGTGTGCTTGCCGGTGTTCGCGGTACGCTTAACCGCCAGCCATACAGCCTGCGGTTCAATCCTGACAACACGGTAACCGTTGCCGACCTTATCCCCCAAGCGCACAAAATTGCCATTCACTACCGCAACCCCGACCCCGTCCGTCATTAGGATAGATTGCAAGGCGAATTCCGCCGTAACTGACTTCGTCTTGGCAATAGCCCTGCTTTCATCCGTTGCAAACGCAGCGTAATTAATCTCCCGACCAGCCGCATCCGCTTCCTTGTCAGCAGGCTTTTCTACCTCAACCGGCAGGTCGATCTGCGCAATCGTCACCGCCGCCGCATTGTGCCCGGTCAAGCGATCCACCAGCACCGGCGTTGCCGAATAGGCCGCCACCATCACCACCGGCGTGACGACAAACCAACTCCATGCTTTCATTAGATTAACCCCTTAAGTTAACTTCAGACGTAAGACGTAAGTTATTAGTTAAAACAGCGCGGCGTAGCCGCACAACAACAACTTACGTCTCAAGTCTTACGTCTTCCAACTGCTTTATTGCACAAACACTTTTTCTCCAACCACCGTCACATGCGCCGTTCCGCCCGTGCCGAATTCCATATTGAAACTCTTGAGGTTCAAGGAACCCCGCTCTGTATACATTCCCGCCAGCACTTGGCCGATACCCGGAAATTCGCCGGGCGGAAAATCGGCGTTCAGCGCCACTGGCTCGACATGCAGAACCCCCGTCTGCCCATCCATGCTTCCCGGCGGGTGGGCATTTTCCCACTGCATGAGCCGCGTCTTGAGACTGGCAAGATCGGCTTCCGACCTTGCGACTTGCAGCAAAGCATCCTGTGCCTGCTGCGCTCCGACCGTAGCCACGCGCCACGCCACCGCGCCGCCAGCAGCAACAAGTGAACCGGCGACCAGCCATGTGAGGGATTTCTTTCCAAAGCGTGTCATGGTGAAAATCTCAAATCAGTAAAGAGTAAAAGGTCCAGCTCCAGCAATATTTGCATTTATCATCCCATTGGTATTCGGAACAGCATTACCCATATTAATTGATGTTGCATATGGAATCCCGCAGGCACTATCAGAATAAATGGTGACTACTGCGGAAGCGCTTTCGCAGGCAGTAATGCTAGTAGTTGAAACTGTGGGCAATTGAACACAAGTACCGACAGTAGCGTCCTTATAATAATCCGTCGCTCCTGATGTATTCGTAATCGCCACGGCCATCTGTCCTGGCTTACACGCCATCACTGCCGGCAATACGTTCATCTTTTGTTGGCAATCGCTTGCAAATGCAGACAGGGAATAACTCATCAGTTGATCGTCGTAATGGCCAGGAAGGTCATTACTGTTGTTGATACCGCGCGTATCGTTCTCATAGAAGCGGTCATAAGCCGGTAAAGCCGTATTGATGACTACCGGCGGACTACCCTGGCTGCCTGAATTTGCGAGGTCGGGGATACGGTTATTCCCGGTACTGAAAACGACAAAGGCTACCGGAACGGAGGTTGTCGGAACGGCAACGCTGGCAACCGTGCAAATCGGATCATTGAGATCCGCCGATCGATTACTGGTGGTATTCTGACAAACTCTAGGCCCACTTAGTCCTGGAGTACCCAGATAGGAAATAGCAGTGTCTGGTGTTGTTGGAGGTGTCGCATTTGCAATCGTCAATTGATAATTCACTGACTGGCAAAAATATACCTTCTGGGGTACGCCGGCGAGAACGGCAGCGGGAGCAATAACGCTCAACCTAAGCTTGTTATTTACATCCATCAGAAAAGGATTAATCGTGTTAATCCCTGGAGTAGTCGTGCTGCTTCCGAACGCGCCCCAGTTGTTCACACCCAGCGCCGGAATCGGATTGAGGCCACCGGTCACCGGCGGCATCTGTCCGGCCACACCGCCACCACCGGGCACCGGGAGTACCGAGGAGCCACTGGCTAGCTGAGGATCCGGTATCCCCCCAAAACTCTCCGCATAGTTGATGATCGCCATTTTCGCATTTGCCAGCGCCACGCGATCCCGCTCTTCCATAGTGTTGGTATGTTGGTTCATCAGCAGTGGAGCCAGTGCGGCAGTCAGGAGACCTATCATGATCAGCACGATGGTCATTTCGATCATGGTGAAGCCGTTTTGTAGCTTCATTGCGATCCTCCAAGATTGCCGATGGCTCCGTAGATCGGGCCGATGACGGCGATGATGAAAAAACCGAACAGCACTGCCATGACGATGATGAGCATCGGTTCGAGAACCTTGGCGAGCACCTCGACCAGAGAGTTAACCCGCTCAAAATAAATTTCGCCGAGCTTTTTCAATTGCGCTTCGAGATTACCGGTTGTTTCACCGATCCCGATCATGCGCACCGCCAGCGGCTCAAAAATACCGGTTTTTTCCACTGCCCGCACCAGCGGTTCACCGGCGCGCAGTTGTTCGATAACGCCCATCACCCGTTTGCGCAGGTAACGGTTCTGCACGGCATGGGTCAATGTTTCGAGCGCCTGAGTGATGACCACGCCGGCGCCGTACATAAGGTTTAGATACTGGAAATAGAAGGCCGTCTGGCTGCCGCTGACGATGCGTCCGAAAATCGGCAGGTGCCAGGCAAAACGGTCAGTTTCATAACGAAATTTTTCATTGCGCCGCAGCAGAAAAAAAACGGACGGCAGGGCGAAAAGCACAATGACGATAAGCCACCAGTAATTACGCACCCAGTCCGATGCCCCCACCAGCGCCATTGTGGTTGGCGGCAGTTTGAGGTTTATGTTCTTAAATACCTCGGCAACTTTGGGAATGACGAAGGACAACCAGAACAGCGCGCCGCCGAGTATGACCACAAGGGTGAAGGCCGGATAGATCATGGCGCGCTTGGCGGCTGACTTGATGGCTACAACTCGTTCGATATGGGCACCTGCATCGCGCAACACGCGGTCGAGCGTGCCGGACTCCTCGCCGATGCGGGCGAGCGCCAAAATTTCTTCTGGAAACTGGCCGGTGACCTTGAGCGCCTGCGACAGCGGGAAGCCGTTCATCAACGCCAAGCGCAGTTCGGTCACGACATACTTGAAAGCCGGAGTGCGCGCGGAACTTTCCATGTCACTCAGCGCGGACTGGAGATCGACGCCGCCTGACAAATACATGGACAACATGGCGCAGAATTCCGCCACTTCCAGGTCGCCCATGCGGCCAGTTATCCACTGGCGCATATAGAAAAAGGCATCCGGCAGTTCGAAGAAATTGACGATCTGCTCGCCACGGCGGGAAGTCTCTCGGTCGAGTACGTCGATATTTTCAAAACGACCGCTACGGCGCACCACGTCGCCATCCGGAGTCACGATGGAATAGAGTATCCAGGACATTCAGTGCATGCCTCGGATAGATGTTTGCTGCTTTACCCCCTTCTCCCGCAAGCGGGAGAAGGGCTGGGGATGAGGGGTTATGCGATGAAAAAAAACGTGACTTTGCTCAACGTCCCTCACCCTAGCCCTCTCCCGCCTACGGGAGAGGGAAGAAGGGTTTCGCTGCGTGAGTATCACGTTAAAATGCATCACGTCAGCACCCGTTTGAATTCGCTGATATCGGTCAGCCCGGCCTTGATCATTTCGACAGCGGCGACGTGCATGGTGATGTGACCACGCTCCTTTGCGATGCGATTAAGTTCATACGGGCTGGAACCGCTCTCGATCCGGTGACTCAGTTCTTCGTCGATCAACAGCACCTCAGCCACCGCCTGACGCCCGCTGTAACCCGTTCCATGGCAATGTTCGCAGCCGACATGTTCGTACAGGGAGTTCATTGGTTGGGATTCCCATAGCTCGTCCGGCGTGGCGTCCATCGGACGTTTGCAATGCTGGCACAAACGGCGCAACAGTCGCTGAGCGACGATACCAATCAGGGACGACGACAGGATGTAATCGACAATACCCAAATCGCGCAAACGCATGATGGCGCCCAAGGCATCGTTGGTATGCAGGCTGGAGAATACCAAGTGGCCGGTCTGGGCGGCACGCATGGCTTGAGTCGCGGTTTCCTCGTCGCGGATTTCGCCGACCAGAATCACGTCCGGGTCTTGCCGCAAGAAGCTGCGGATGGCCCCGGCAAAATTAATACCGGCTTTTTCATTAACTTCCACCTGGCGCATCAGGGGCATCTGGTATTCGACCGGATCCTCAATGGTGAGGACGTTTTTTTCCATGGCGTTGATGCGCCGCAACATGCCATACAGACTGGTAGTTTTGCCGCTGCCTGTCGGCCCCGTCACCAGTATAGTGCCGTTAGGGCTGGCGGTCATGGTGCGCAGAACTTCCAACTGGTGGGCATTAAAACCAATATCTTCCAGTGAAATCAGTTCCCCGCCGCCGGAGAGGATACGCACCACCAGATTTTCGCCCTGAGTGGCCGGCATGGTGGAGACCCGCAAATCGTAATTGCCGTCGAGAAAGGTAAAACTCATGCGCCCGTCCTGGGCACGAGTGGCGTCGGCAATATCCAGTCCCGCGCGCACCTTACAGGTGGACACTACGCGGCCATGCGTCTGGGGCGGCAATGCATATCGCAATTGGAGTACGCCATCGACACGGTAAGACACCAGCGTGGCGGCAGGCGTCGGGCTGATGTGCAAATCCGATGCGTTCAGGTCGATGGCCGATGAGATCAGCAGATCGAACAAACGCTCGGCGCTGAATTCGCGTCCCGCCAATATTGTTTCCGCCAGACGCTCGACTTCTTCGTCGATAGGATGTTCGGCGATGTAATAGGCGCGCTGAACCAGACGATACAGGCGCGAAGCCGGCGCAACCACCAATTTGAACGGGTAGCTGGTGAAACGCCCAATGCGGTTCTCGATCTCGATATTGAAGGGGTCGTGAGTGGCGACGACCAGATTCCCGTCAATCACCTCGATGGGGAGCAAACCGGTCTTCTGGGCGATGGTGAACGGCAATTGCGCCAGTGCGTCGGATACGGGTACATAAGCATCGAGCGGCTCATAAGGCAAGCCGGATTGGTGCGCCAGCACGCGGGCCACTTCGGTATCGGTGGTGAAGCGCAAACGCAGCAGCACATCGCCCAGCCGTTCGCGGGAAACGCGCTGGATAGTCAGCGCGTAATTGATCATTTCGTCGGTGATGATCCCCGCTTCTTTCAGTAACTCTCCGATCGGACGCTGGGCCATGGTTTATTCCTTGAAGGCACCAGCAAGGGGAGCCAGAACGGTGGTGAATATGGCATTGCCGCCCGGCTTGTATTCCAGTTTGCTGTTGGAAAGATGAGTGCGCGCGCCCAACTTGACCAGCAAATCGGCGGTCAGCTTTTCAACGCCGACGTAATCGCCCCGCACCTCCCATTCGATCGTCACGACAGGCGGGACGGATGCCGATGGGGCGGATGCCGGCTGAGCCTGGACAGATGGAGCACTATCTCCTGTCACGCCCAGACTGCGGATTAGCGCACCCTCCGGAGTAAGGCGGCTCACCCAGGCAAGGAAAACATCCACGCGAAAATCGGTTTCCCCAGACTGCTTATTCAGACGTTGCCCCAGCGCCGCCAACTGTTCCGGCGAAGGCAGTTTTTGTTTGACCGACGCATAATCGGCATCCAGCTTGGCGTTGCGGCTTGCAAACGATGCCTGCGCCTGTTGCCAATAGAGATACTGCCAGAATGCCGCTGCCGCTGCCGCTACGCCGCAAGCCAACAGCGCACCGCCGACCCATGTGGCGTATCGGCTGACCTGTGCCTCTTCCTGATAACCGGGGTCGAGCAGGCTGAAGCAGGCTGGCACGACAGACAAGCCGTAAAGCTCTGGCCAAACAAGGGCGGCATTGCCGCCGACACCGGGAAAGCGTCCGGCCAGCCGGGCTTCGATTGCACGCGAAGGGGCATCGGCCTTCTGTGCCTCGCCTCCTCTGCCGACCAATTCGCCGAGTGCAAGAGACAGGGTCACTCCCCGATCCGGAAACAGGCGGCGGGCAGCGGCGGCCACAGAGCCCCACACCCGATCAAGGCGGATGCCAAGCTCGCCGCCTGCAACGGAGGCGGGACGATCCATGGCGCGCGCGCGAACCACTCCTTTTTCAACCAATAGACCAACGACGACACCACCTCGCATCCACAATATACCGGCAGGCTCGTCCGTCTCCATGCTTACCAGTGCGGCGATAGCCGTTTCGGCCAGAACCAGGCGGGAAAACGGCACGTTCGTCGTTGGCAGCACTTCGAGTACCGCACGGATTTCGGCATCGGCAACAGCAGCCAGATCGAGCCGATAACGACCGGCACTAACCTCGGAAGATGCGAAACACGATTTGAAAGGTTCATTGAAAACCAACGCGCTTTCGATGATGCGGCGCGCCTGGAAAGGCAGGGTGCGGACATTGCGTACCTCGGTTTCGACGCGGTCGAAATAACCGCTGCGGGAAAAAAACACGGCGCGCGCTTCGGGGGCGTACGGCAGATCCCCCGGTGCACATTCGCCGTCGGCAATCACCTTTCCCCCTCGCACCAGCACATAGCGAGCCAGCAAAGCGGTAGTGCCGTTATCGACCAACGTCACTAATAGTTGCCTGCCCAATCCCATGCGTTTCCCCCATCTCCAGTTTATTACTGGATGATTATTTTAGTGCGAGTGGCGTTGCTGTCTTTGGAGTGCGCAGACTCGTCTGCGCGTCTTTTAAAAAGCAGCGTCGTGCGCTGCACTCCAAACAAACCTAGCGCCCAGCCCAGCCCAGCAACACCAGCACCTCGATCACCCCGCCGCAGAACACCAGCACCATGCCGCTGACGGCGTGGCGGGTCACGCTCTCCACGTCCGCTACATCCGCTGGATTCAGGATCAGCCCATAACCCGCGCCTATTATCGCCAACCCCGCCAACGCCACCAAACGCCGCATCAGCGACATGGCCCAGATGCGCCCGATTACACTCCCGCGCGCATGGAATTTTCCGCCCTTGGCCATCGGTGTTATGTACCTCGTGAAGCCTTGCGCATAATACGGTCGCCGAAACTATTTTTTCCGTTTTCCGCAACGGAACTCAACCCGCTGTAGAAAACGCCTGCGGCTTAATGCTTGCAGGCGATTACCGTTTAATTTACCAGCTTTTCGGTCGTCCACTGGTAAGAGATGGAAACTAGACGATCACGATCATTGAGGCCTTGATCATATGACCCAGTACCCGCAACCGCAGCAAATTGCATCGACGGCGCCGACACAGTCATAGGACTAGTGGTACCGGCCCAAAGCCGGACACGCCCGGTATTCGCAGGCCCTGTCACGACAGCTCCACCATAAGTGGTAACCTGACCATCAATCGCCGCATCAATCGCTTCAGCCATCCACACCGGAATGCCATAGACCACTATCACCCCGGCCGTTTGACCGCCAAGTAGAGCGGTATCGTGCATAGAGCCAATAGCGAAGACATCGTTTTCGACATGATGGGCCAGTTCGCGCGGCAGACGATTTTCATCCACGATACCGGCGCGGCGCAGTTCATTCCATGCCAGGTTAATATCGGCTTCTGCCCCAGCAGGAACGCTGCTGATACACACCGAATTTGCCGTACCAGCGCCCATAACCATGGGAGGCGTGAAAATACGATTGGCAGTTGTCATATCGAGAATGATAGGAGTGCCGATAGTGGCTACCCAAGTAGGTGCCAACGAAGTTTGTACCGGTATAACACCGTCTGCCAAAATGCCATTGTTATCGCAATCACCTGCATAACGTCCGGTACGCTTCTGGAACTCCTGCAGCGTTGCTTGCAATCCCCTCATGTCAGCCACCATGCGCTCGACCTTGGCCTTGTTGATGGCGTCGGTGCCTTTCAGCACTCCCGTCAGGATGATACCGGCGATAACCAGCACAATCGCCAACTCCACTAGAGTAAAGCCCTTTTGCATTTGCCCCATGAAGCCTCGACCGCGAATTGATTTCATCTTTAACACCCCCATTCAAATAACTTCATAAAATTAAAACGTCACATTCAAGCAGACCAAACACAAAAACCCTGCAACTTCAATTGTTTTCTCCATCCATCATCGCTTGCAAAACTGGCAAATGCCCGGTAATCGCAGCACTTTTTTGCGGTTACAAAAAAACGCCCACTTGCCTTACAACCCTCTCCCGGAAATCTCGGCTTCCAATTACTTCTTGTCACAATACTTTAACTATAACTTGATTTTCGCCATTAAACCTAACAAATATCAACAGTAAAAAACCCCATATGCAATGGAAGCACATGGGGTTAAATTTTCAATATTTAAGACTAGGCATCAAAAAGGTATGTCATCGTCGAAATTGTCAAAGCCGCCGCCCTTGGCAGATTCCGGTTTGCTTGCGGCGGGCGCGGCGGATGAAGCGCCGGATGGAGCCGATGCGGCGGGCTTGTCCACCACTTCGAAACTGCCGCCGCCACTGGATTTGCCGCCCAGCATCTGCATCTGGTCAACGATGATTTCGGTGGAATAGCGATCTTGCCCTTCCTTGGTCTGCCACTTGCGCGTTTGCAGCTTTCCTTCCACGTAAATCTGCGCACCCTTCTTCAGATATTCCCCAGCCACTTCGGCCAAGCGGCGGTAGAACACCAAGTTATGCCATTCGGTCTTTTCCTGTTTCTCGCCGCTCTTGTCTTTCCAGTTTTCCGAAGTGGCCAGCGTAGCGTTGGTCACCGCTTCACCGTTGGTCATGTAACGCGTTTCCGGGTCTTTACCCAGACGCCCCACCAGTATCACTTTGTTGACCGACATTTCACGCTCCTAGCTTGAGACAGGTTAATAACGAGTTCTGGCGGAAGCTGTGAGATTCGAACTCACGGAACATTTCTGTTCGGCAGTTTTCAAGACTGCTGGTTTAAACCACTCACCCAAGCTTCCAATGGCGGGCATGATACCTGAAATCACCTGATATCTAAAAGGTCTCAATGCACAATTTTCATTGCGCGATTGCAACTTTCACCCCATTTATGTAGTCTCACGCCCGCTGATTGATTTAATCGCATTCTTTTTGGAGGAAATATGCAATACGAATCTCAAGTCCTGACGCAACCCGGTTCGCTCGCATACAGGCAGAATCAGGTGTTGCGCAACACTTATTTGATGCTATCGCTGACTATGATTCCGACCATCATCGGCGCGGTCATCGGCACGTCCATCAACTTTTCTTTCATGGCTCTACACCCGATCATGGGTGCGCTGCTGATGTTCGGCGCGATGATGGGCTTGATGTTCGCCGTCACCGCACTGCGCGACAGCGTGTGGGGTATCGTGGCGCTGCTGGGTTTCACCCTCTTGGCGGGCGTGTTCCTCGGCCCCATCCTGCAAGTGGCGCTGCACCTGAAAAATGGCGCGCAACTGATCGGCATGGCCGCAGGTGGTACCGGCATCATCTTCTTCAGCCTGGCGACCATCGCCACGGTGACCAAGAAGGATTTCAGCTTCATGGGCAAGTTTTTGTTTATTGGCCTTATTTTGCTGATCGTCGCGTCGCTGGCTAACATCTTCTTCCAGATTCCCGCCTTGGCACTGACCATCTCCGCGATAGCCGTGATGATTTTCTCGGCCTACATTCTGTTTGACGTCAGTCGCATTGTGCATGGCGGCGAAACCAACTACGTGATGGCCACGCTGGGCCTATATCTGGACATCTACAACTTGTTCGTCAACCTGCTGCAACTGCTGATGGCGTTTAGCGGGGAGCGGGATTAGAAATTCATTGCTGCAAACAAAAGGCGACCTTCGGGTCGCCTTTTGTTTGCGCATCTGCTTTGTGCCAGTGGTCGGTCAGTTTTCTGTTTTGAGCTAATAATTCGCTACCGCCAGAGAAACCGCAAACCACTTTTTCTAAATTAAACGAGCATTTTTTGTAGGGCGGGCTGTGCCCGCCGGATAGGGTTGTCGGGCAAAGCCCGACCTACGGATTATTTAATTTTGATTTAAACGTGCTCTCTACGTATCGCCCGGCGCTGTTGGGCATCAGATCTTTTATCCATCACTGCATCATATTCACAATTGCCAAAACAATTGCTCCGAACATGCATCCGAAAAATACCAGACGATCCGGGTTAATACTGGCTTCATTCAACATTTGATTGCCTCCGCGATGTGCTCTAAATAAATTAAGTGCTGTATTTTCAATGCCTTTACTTTCTGTACATACGGATCAATCCAACCAGCACACCGAAGATTTCCAGTGAGCCGTGTGGATAAATGACCGGGTAGGCTGCATTTGCAGGGCGCAGGATGTACTCGCCGCCTTCCTTAGCCAGTGTTTTGAGCGTGAAATCGTTATCGACTATCGCCACCACTATGTCGCCGACATTGGCAAAATTACGTTTTTCCACGACAGCAATGTCACCGTCATGGATAGCGGCATCTATCATCGAATCGCCTTTGACTGGAATCATCGTTGTCAGGGAAGGTGTCTCGATCAGCATTTCATCGATGATGAAATACTCGCCTTGAGTTGCTGTTACCGATACCGGCATTCCCGCCTGAACAGACGATTCAGCGAATGGGCGGGCAAAAAACTGCCGTGTTGGTATCCACACTCCATTTGGTGTGCGCTCAATAAAGCCCGCTTTGCAAAGTCGATCCAAAACCGCTTTAACCCAGGACTTCGACGCGATGCCCCATACCCCGCATAACGCGGCATAGGATGGAATACTTTTCCAGTCGGTGTAGTAGTCTTGCAGCTTTGCCAGATATTCAGAGTCTTTGGGATGTGACGCTGGCGTGTCAGTATCGAAATTATTCATGGCTGCACCTATCAAGAACGATCGTTCTTTACATCATAAAGAACGATCGTTCTTGTGTCAAGGGTGCTGTATAGAATTAGGAGCAAAGCGGATAATGTCCAGAATGCGTCTTCAGATTCCAACGGGCAACCTTGCTTGCGTTAGGTCAGTGTAGTAGCCTCTCCAAGCAAAGGTGATTTTTCGATGTTTCCGTAGACCTCATGTTACTTAAGTAGTGACCTTCATCGGGGTCTGTGCCCTTGTCGATTGGACATTTTAAAAGGAAAATTTTGTGTCAAAGTTCGACATCAATATACACGAGGCAATTTATTCCTTGTCTGATGCGCTTGATTTGGTCGGTATAACTCATATCCGCCACGGCAAACGCGTTGCATTTATAGCAGCCGAGTGTGGAAAGATTCTTGGCTGGAAAGGGCAACGTTTGGATGAATTGTTCGAGGCTGCCATATTGCACGATATCGGAGTCTCAAAAACAGTTATTCATTCCAGATTAGCCCAGTTCGAATGGGAAAAGGATACCGAACATTGCAAGACGGGCGCCCACCTGTTGCAGTGCAGCCCATTGCTGAAGAATCTTGTTCCGATTGTGTTGCATCATCATACCCATTGGTCTGAACTCAAGGACATGGAGTTGCCAATGGAAACCAAGTTAGCTGCCAACTGCATTTTTCTGGCGGATCGAGTTGATGTGCTGTCTTTGTCTTATCAGATCGATAATTCCAATCTTTTGCTTTTCAAGGATGAAATTGTTGAAAAAATTCAGGAGAAACGCGGCGACTGGTTTTGTGATGAATTGGTAGATGCTTTTGTATCAGTGTCCAACTCCGAAGCTTTCTGGTTTTCTCTTGAGGGGGAGCACGTAGATGGTTATGCAAGAACATGGATATCTGAGACACAAACTCAAAAAATGGATTTTCATGAACTCAGGGATGTCATGCGAGTTTTTTCTTACGTAGTCGATGCCAAGAGTCCATACACAAAGGCGCATTCTGATGGAGTGGCAAGATTATCAAGATTCATCGGCACATTATTTGACCTGCCACAGGATACCTGCGAGATGCTTGAGTTGGCCGGATTACTGCACGATATCGGCAAGCTCAGGCTGCCGGATGAGATATTGGAAAAGACCGATAGCTTAAACGAAGAAGAACACTCTCAAATACTAAGGCATAGTTTTGACACCTACAATATCCTCAAGAATATTAAGGGGCTGGAAAAGATAGCTGTGTGGGCCTCGCAACATCATGAACGCGAGGATGGGTCAGGTTACCCATATCACCTGCGTCAAAACACTATTTCCTTTGAAGCACAAATCGTGTCGGTTGCCGATGTGTTCCAGGCGTTGGCGCAGAAACGGCCCTATCGTGACGCGCTTAACCCGGACATGATTATGGAAATATTGAATGAGCAGGTTGATGACGGAAAATTGAATAGAGAGGTGGTGATGTGTATTGATCACCACTTGCAGGATTGCTGGAATGTTGCCATTTCATCCCAGCTGCATTGATGTTAGCTTGAATTATCGCCAAGGATTAAACAAATCAAGAGCGATTATGCGTAATTTATTTCTTACTGGCTTTTTAGTGGTAGTAACGATTGGTGTGATATCCGCTTCAGCCATTGCAGAAGATTTGTTTAAGTACAACTACGTCGAGCTTGGTTATGACAATGCTACGACTGAGGTACAGGGTTCGGCTCAAAAGGAAGATGATTCTGATACCGCTTTTCCCGGAGTTCAAGCCAGCTATGCAATTCACGACCTGGTCGCAATTCAAGCGAGCTACGCTCCAATTAAAGCAACATTTAGTGGGGTCATTAACGGAATCCCGGTTGCCTACAACACAAGCGGGAATTACTTATCCTTAGGCGTTGACCTGCACAAATCGATCTCTGATACCTCTGAGATTGGTCTTGATTTGGGACACAATCTTGAAGGATCAAGCGGAACAATGAGCGTAGCGGGCTTCCCAACCACGATACCTTCATCGACTGAGGTTACTAATTCTTTCGCAATTCGAGCGCGTATTGCCCTCGATCAAAAGTTCAGAATTCAAGCCTCTGCAGGAAGAGCAACTGGGGGAAGCGAGGCTGCGAGTACCGACTACACTGCCAGTGTAGAATATTTGCTGGGTAAGAAATTCAGCATTATCGTAGAAGATGATTTAAGCACAATCCCAACAGGTAATTGGCGCAGTTATGTCGTGAAGGCCCGGTACTATTACTGACCCTGAAGCCAAGCGACGGGTAACTTTAAACAATTATGCTGACATGATGTCAGATCAAGACTGAGCTAATACAGATTATTTCATCTAATCTTTGATGGGTTTTCGTCAGCAATCAACTGAAAAACCGCTCCTGCAGGCGTTCGGCATTCGCCAATTGCGCGCCTGGACTCGAACAGAAATTCGCAATTCAGTTGTCGTCCGTCATCTGCAGTCAAATGCGCGCGTGCCGAATTCGAGGAGTACGTCGTTACGGTATCGCTGGGGAAGTACCGCCGCCCTGCCATGGTTTGAGAAACGGCGGTCCCACTAGCTACAATATAGAAACCCTTGAATAAATGCCCATCAATCATTACTTCGATTCGCTGACTATCCGGGAACAGGGTGCCCCATTGAACTCTGGACTCGGAGTCGAGAAGTTGAAATGGCAAAGGCAGCGGTGCTGAGCAGCCACTCGCCACAATAACGACAAACAGGCAGGTCATCCAGGTTTTTAGAGCTTTTGTCATTCCCGCGCCATTCCTAAAACCAGAATTTTATTACAGATTACATGATCCAGGGCTGTTGTTATGTCGATGCCTTAGCGATCACGCCCATGCTCATGATCGTCGCCTTGGCGGTTATTCTCGTGATTGTCACGGTGATCATCTCTGTGTTCGTCACGACGGTCATCCCGATGTTCACGATGTTGTTCCTGATAACGCGGAACATACTCGTTGCTGTACCACTTATTTTGCACAAAAAATACCCGCTCGCCGCAGGAGTTGTATTCGCGGCAGTGCTGGCTCCAGTGTCTGGCGTAGCCCGGAGGTACGCGCAGGTAGATTGGCGGGCGATCCATCTGCACCCGCTCGATAATTACTGGTTGAGAATAGATCAGTTGTGGCTGCGGGAAGTCGCCGATGTCGAGTCGGCCATAGAAGCCGGGCTGGCCGATGCCGATTGAGACTCCAACGTCGGCAGCGAGTGCCGGGGTGGTAACGGCGGCTGCGGCTACTGCTGCTGCGATCAGAAAACGTTTCATGTTGAACCTCCTGTTGTTGCGATACGTAATATGTTTTATATCGATATGATACAAAATATTGTTATCTTGTTACTTGAGGTTGTCGGCGAGGAGATCATCTGTATTACATTGTTGTACGGCCAAAAAGTACACCCCAATTGTGAACTGGCAACCCCAAAAACTCTGTGCTCCAGCACACATTCAATAGCTGAAGAAATTATTGTAGCCGGGCTGTTGCCAAATTAATTCCCGTGCAATTGCTCAAATTACCGGCGGAATTATGTGCTTATTCAAGCGATTGAATTTCCTGCTCTACTGCGATAATTGTTTCAGCAGGATATCAAAACCTGCAACGAAGAGGAAAACCGACCCTCCAAGAATGCCGGAAAATTCCCACTACAATAATTAAACGCCCTCGCGAGGGCGTTTTTTTTAATCCAAATTATTCTGTCTTCTCAGTTTCCAGGCGATGATGCGCCGCCACCCAAAGCCTTGTACAAGGTGACAAGATTGGTTGCCTGAGCCAATTTCAGGTTGATGAGACTGTGCTGTGCCGTGTATAGCGACCGCTGTGAATCGAGGACGACCAGATAGCTATCCACTCCATTTTGAAAGCGCGCGTCCGAGAGCTTGAAACTGAGTGCCGTGGCTTCGACCAAGGATTGCTGCGCTGCCAGTTGCGCGTCCAAGGTGCCGTGATCGGCCAGTGCATCGGCCACTTCACGGAACGCGCTCTGGATGGCTTTCTCGTACTGTGCCAAGTAAATTCCGCGATCTGCTTTCGCGACTTTCAGGTTGGCGATGTTGCTTCCACCATCAAAGATCGGCAGGTTGAGCTGCGGTGCAAACACCCAAGTGCGCGAGCCGGAATCGAATAGACCGGATAATTGATTGCTGGCGGTACCGATGGAGCCGGTCAGGGTGATGCTCGGAAAAAATGCGGCTCGCGCAACGCCGATGTTTGCATTGGCCGCCTTGAGTTGATGCTCGGCTTCCTGGATGTCGGGGCGATTCTGCAGCAGATCTGAGGGCAATCCGGTGGGTAGGTCGCGAAGTGCAGTGATGGTCGTCAGCGATGATGAAGGCAAGAGATCGCTGGGCACTGATGTGCCCGCCAACAAGGTCAAAGCATTTAAGTCCTGCGCCACGACGCTGGTATAGCGGGCGGCGTCACCGCGCGCGGTTTCGACAGCGGTCTGCGCCTGACTTAAATCCAGTTGCGAAGCCGCCCCTAATTCGAAGCGGCGCTTGTCCATCGCATACGTTGCTTGCTGAGTCTTAAGTGTATCCGTTGCCAGGGAAAGATGTTCCTGATCTGCCGCCAGCGTCAGATAGGCCGTTGCAACTTGGGCAATCAGGCTGATCTGTGTGCTGCGATGCGCTTCTTCGGTACTGAGGTATTGCTCCAGAGCCTGATCTTTCAGATTGCGAACACGCCCGAAGAAATCAAGCTCGTAAGAGCTGAACCCGAGGCCAACGTTATAATCATGAAGGACATAGCCAGCACCGGTAGGCGAAATACTCGCAGGCGTAAGTGACGCATTCTCGCCGGCAGTTGCATTGATATGGGGGAACAGTGTGGCGCGCACGATCTGATATTGCGCCTGTGTTTTTTCGATAGTCAGTGCCGTAACGCGCAGGTCGCGGTTGTTGGCAAGTGCAAGGGTGATCAACTGTTGCAGCTTGGGATCAATCACAAAGTCGTGCCAATCAACGTTAGCTGCACTTTGCCCGCTTGCATTAGTTGCATAAGCGGGGCCACTGGGCCAATTGCCCGATACAGGTGCGGCAGGTCGCTGATAGTCCGGTGCTAAGGTTCCGCAACCGGACAGGATGACTGTAGCAATGATGGAAAGACAATATTTGTTCATTTTATCGCCCCTCTTCCGCAGTATGGCTAACCGCAGTTTCCGGCTGCTTGCCCTTGAATATGCGGCGCACCAGCACAAAGGATAATGGCACAAAGAAAATACCCAAGGCTGTGGCGCTGATCATGCCGCCCAGCACGCTGGTGCCGATTGCGTTCTGTGCACCCGAACCTGCGCCATGACTAATCGCCAGCGGAAGCACGCCGAAGCCGAAGGCCAGCGAAGTCATCAGGATAGGACGCAGCCGCATGCGTACGGCTTCCAGCGTCGCTTCGATCAGACCGTGTCCATGCTCTTCCATCTGCGCTTTGGCGAATTGCACGATCAGGATGGCGTTCTTGGCCGACAAGCCAACGGTGGTCAATAGCCCAACCTGCAAATACACGTCGTCGGCAAAACCACGCATAGTCGCCGCAAGCAAGGCACCCATGATGCCCAGCGGCACGACCAGCATCACAGAGAACGGTATGGCCCAGCTTTCATACAACGCGGCGAGACAGAGAAAAACAAACAGCATCGACACGGTGTACAAGGCAGGTGCCTGCGAACCGGAACTGTGTTCCTGATCCGAAATACCCGTCCATTCATAACCGATGCCGGGCGGCAACTGGGCAACCAGCTTCTCCATTTCAGCCAGCGCTTCACCGGAGCTCTTTCCGGGCGCAGCCGAACCCTGGATTTCGATGGAAGGAAGGCCGTTGTATCGTTCCCTGCGTGGAGAAGCGTAGGCCCAGCGACCGGTCGAAAAGGCCGTGAAAGGCACCATATCGCCATTGGCGTTGCGCGCGAACCATTTGCCAAAGTCTTGCGGCAACATGCGCGAAGGCGCATCGCCTTGCAGATAGACTTTCTTGATACGGCCTTTGTCGATGAAGTCGTTCACATAGGCGCTGCCCCATGCGGTGCTCAAGGCGGTATTGATATCGCCCAGAGAAAGTCCGAGCGCGCTGGCCTTTTGCTGGTCGATATCCAGACGATATTCCGGCGTATCGTCCTGGCCGTTGGGGCGTACCGCGAACAGCACCGGATCCTTGGATGCGAGCCCCAGCAACTGGTTGCGTGCGGCCATCAACTGGTCGTGCCCAAGGCCGGCGCGATCTTCCAACTGCAAGTCAAATCCATTTGCGTTCCCCAACTCAAGCGCCGCAGGCGGGGCAAAGGCGAATACCATGGCATCGCGAATTTTCGAGAAAGACTGCATGGCTCGTGCGACCACGGCTTGCGCACGTTGCTCGGGATGCGGGCGTTGATCCCATGGTTTGAGGCGGACGAAAGTCAAACCCGCATTCTGCCCGCTGCCACCGAAGCTGTAACCGGCCACACCAAACATGGTCGCAACGTTATCTTTCTCATCCACCAAGAAGTGATGCTCGACCTGTTCGATGACCTTGAGCGTACGCTCTTGCGTAGCTCCGGCAGGCAGCACGATTTGACCGTAAAGCACCCCTTGATCTTCGTCCGGCAAGAAGCCGCTGGCCTGATGCAAAAATAGCCCACCCATCGCGATCACGACGACTGCATAGATGACGATATAGGGCGCACCGCGATGGACGATACGGTTGACTGAGTTTTGATAACCCTTGCTCGAACGGTCAAACACGCGGTTGAACCAGCCGAAGAAGCCGCGATGCACGACATGCTCGCCCTTTGCCATCGGCTTGAGCATGGTGGCACACAGCGCGGGGGTCAGGATTAGGGCAACAATAACCGACAACACCATGGCCGAGACGATGGTAATGGAGAACTGGCGATAGATCACCCCGGCGGAGCCGCCGAAGAAGGCCATCGGAATGAACACGGCCGATAGCACCAATGCAATACCGACCAATGCACCCGTGATCTGATCCATCGACTTCTGGGTGGCCTCCTTGGGTGGCAGGCCATCTTCGGTCATCACACGCTCGACGTTCTCCACGACGACGATAGCATCGTCCACCAGCAGGCCGATGGCGAGCACCATGGCGAACATGGTTAGCGTATTGATCGAGAAGCCGAAAACGTTGAGCACGCCGAAAGTACCCAGAAGCACTACCGGCACAGCGATTGTTGGAATCAGGGTGGCGCGGAAGTTTTGCAGGAACAGATACATGACGAGGAACACCAGTACGATAGCCTCGAACAGTGTCTTCACCACTTCCTCGATGGACAGTCTCACATACGGCGTTGTGTCGTAGGCCACGACCGCCTTCATGCCGGGCGGGAAGAACTTCGACAGATCATCGATCTTGGCTTTCACCGCGACAGCGGTATCGAGCGCGTTGGCGCCGGTGGACATTTTGATCGCGATACCCGTTGCCGGATGCGTATTGAAGCGGGCCAGGGTGCCGTAGCTTTCGCTGCCCAGTTCGATGCGTGCAACATCTTTCAAGCGCACGGTGGCTCCGCCGCTGGTCGTCTTGAGGATGATCTTGCCGAACTGCGCGGGCGTTTGCAAACGGCTTTGAGCCGTGATGGTGGCATTGAGTTGTTGCCCGTGGACGGCTGGCGTACCGCCCAACTGACCGACGGAAACCTGCGCATTCTGTGCCTGAATCGAGGTGGTAACATCAACTGCGGTCAGCTTGAAACTATTGAGTTTGGCCGGGTCGAGCCAGATACGCATGGCGTATTGGCTGCCGAACATGGTCACGTCGCCCACGCCTTTGACGCGACTTACCGTGTCTAGCACGTTGGCGGCGACATAGTCGGCCAGATCGAACTGCGTCATGCTGCCGTCTTCGGAAACGAAGGCCATCACCATCAGGAAGTTCTTGGTCGACTTGGCGACCTTCAGTCCTTGCTGCTGCACCACCTGCGGAAGGAGCGGCATCGCGAGTTGCAGCTTGTTTTGCACTTGAACCTGAGCGATGTCGGGATTGGTACCATTCTCGAAGGTGAGGGTGATACTCACTGCACCGGACGAATCGCTGCTCGAAGACATGTAGCGCAAGCCGTCGATACCGTTCATCTTCTGTTCAATCACCTGGGTAACCGAATCCTCAACCGTCTGGGCAGAGGCACCGGGATAGTTGCCGGTAATCGAGATGGCGGGCGGAGCAATGGCCGGATATTGTGCGATGGGCAAGACTATGATCGACAATAGACCGGCCAGCATGATGACAATTGCGATCACCCACGCAAAGATGGGGCGATCAATAAAGAAACGTGACATTTGGGGCGGCTCCTTACTGCTTTGCAGCGGTAACGGCGGAAGCAGCGTCTATCGACACAGCTTGGGCTGGTGCGCCGGGTTTGACCTTCTGCAAACCGTCGACGATCAACTGGTCACCGACTTTCAGCCCGCTCTTCACCACCCACTTATCCCCGACTGCTTCGCCCAAATCGAGGGAACGCAACTCCACTTTTCCGTCTGTGCCCAACACCAAGGCTGTTGCATTGCCTCTGGTGTCATGTGTCACACCCTGTTGCGGAACGAGCAAACCCTGTTCATTCACGCCTTCTTCGAGGATGGCGCGCACGAACATGCCGGGCAAGAGGTCGTGCTTGGGATTGGGGAATACGGCACGCAAAGTGACGGTGCCGGTACCCTGATCGACCGTCACATCGGAAAATTCCAGCGCTCCTTCCAATGCGTAATGCGTGTTGTCGTCCAGTAGCAGTCTAACCTTGGCAGCATCAGGGCCAGCACGCTTGAGCAAGCCACTTTCCAATGCATGTTTCATCCGCATGAGCTCTGCACTGGGCTGAACGACATCGACATAGATCGGATCCAGTTGTTGCACGGTCGTGAGCGCAACGGTTTGATTGGCCGTCAGCAGTGCGCCCGGCGTTACCGTCGAGATGCCGATGCGTCCCGAGATAGGCGCAGTGATTCGGGTGTAATCAAGATTGATGCGTGCTGTATCTACCGCCGCTTTGTTGGCCGCTACGTCGGCGTCTGCCTGCTTGAGCGCCGCATCTGCGTCGTCAAAATCCTGCTTGCTCACGGCGTTGATCTTGACTAGCTCACGATACCGATCAGCCTTCAGCTTTACGGTTACCAAATTGGCTTGCGCCTTGGCGAGACTTGCTTGCGCACTATCGTAGGTCGCCTTGTAAAGCGCCGGATCAATCTGATAAAGCGTCTCGCCCGCCTTCACGTCCGCACCTTCACGGAAAAGCCGCTGCTGAACGATGCCGTTGATCTGCGGACGCACTTCGGCGATCTTGTAGGGGGATGTGCGACCAGGCAACTCAGAAGTAATGGATACCTTTTGTGCCTTGACGATGACAACACCTACCGGCGTGGCGACTTTCTGCGGAGCGGAAGCTTGTGGCTCGCATCCTACCAGTGTCAGGCTGACCGCCAATGCCAGCCCGGTAGATAGGCCAGCGACATTACGTTTAATTTGCATTGAAAACCTCATGTTATTTATTCTAGTGGCGTTGTATGGGCGGCTGATCTTCAAGTGTTCGTCTGTTCGTGCGCAAAAATTCGCAAAAAACCATCAACCACAGTGGACACTTTCAACGCTTCATCTTCCTGCGGACGCTCTACGCCGAACAGAAGTTGCGAACGTTCCTGCCCCACCAGCATTGCCATCAGCAACTCTGCCGCAAACACCGGGTCGGCATGGCGGATATGCCCCTGCTCCATCGCTTTGCGCAAGAAGTCGGCCAGCCGCGCTATCATCTGTTGGGCTCCCAGCGCATAGACCTCGCGCACCAACTCGGGAAAGCGTAGCGCCTGACTGCTCAAAATCCGATACGTCGCAATGCCCTCAGGGTTGAGCACCCGCTGCCGGTATATTCCCGCAAAATTTACCAAGCTCTGCCGCAAATCGTTCGGATGCTCGTTGAGTGGGGCAAGGACATCGAGAAAACAATCCAGAACCACCTCGGCAAATAAACTTTCTTTGCTCTTGAAGTGGTTGTAGAACGTCTGCCGCGCCACCTCGGCGCGACCGATGATCGCATCCACGCTGGCGTCGTACCCCTGCTCAAGGAACAGCTCTCTTGCAGCAAGCAGCAGCCGATCCCGATTGGTTGTCGCTATGTTCATAAACGGATCATACCTAGATTAGACTGTCTAGTCTACATGTAATCAAAACCAGTAAACGGATGGCTGCTCGTTTAGGCTATCCATAATCTGTGGTTGATTTGGATTTTCTGGAATCCCTGCGGCAGTCGGCTTTGATTTTAGGTTACTCAAATGCGGCTATTCGCCAAGTAGCGCTATCGAAGCGGAAATTATTGTACGGAGAACCGAAGGACTGCTTTGGGGATTTTACATGCTAAAAAATATGGAAGGGTACAGCTCTAGCTTGGGAAGCTAGGGTATTACCATTATACGACGCCCGCGATACAGTGATTTTACACTATTCAAACTTCACTGTCCTTCCACCGTTTCCTACAGTGAATTACAGTGGCTTGACCGTTGGGGTGGGACGGTGTTGGGATAGTGGAAAGAATTGTTTCGTGATTGGGTGGTTACACAAATGTCCACATACGAAGGCACCAACTGGTTTTTCGATTCAGTAGCATAGACATTTTCTCCACTGACAGAGAGTGGTTTTTGCTGCTATATTCATAGCCTCCAGTGTTACCTGAACGGGGGATCAACATGCCGTCTTGGCTTCAGATTGTTTTTGGGATAGGTGCCTTCGTAATTTCTGGTTTAGGTGTTTATATCGGATACCAGCAATGGAGACTTAGTGCTTATAAGCTGAAGCGTGATCCCAGCGCAAGGTTCCAGTCAGCATTCGCTGAAGAAATTACTCAGATCGACAACCAAGATGCTCACTCTCTCATGAGCAAGGCTAAGGTCAAGCATGACGTTGCAATACGTGAGTTTCGGCAGTGGGTAGATTTAAATCAGCTACAACGCTTCGATGCGGCAGTAAAAGATTTCGATCAGTGTCGCAGCGAAGTAACGCCTGCATTATCTGCTTTCTATGCATCGCAGGCTTCGGGTAATCCCATTGATAACTCTGCTACGGTTAGGCTGAAACAAGCACTTAATGAGTTGCTGGCATTCGCAGACAGGTCTTAATGTTGCATTACTTCTATTCGGCCTTCGGTTTCAAGTCCCACCACCATTTATGTTCGTAGCCATCTGTAAAAATGTGATGGTACTACAATGTATTTTGCTGATGGGACAGCATCCCTTAACGCATACAGTCTGCTGGATATTTTCTTGGGTAACATTTGGATTGATTGCGCTGGGTGTACCCTGTCCGATTCTTCAAGATTTTTATTTGGCTGTTTGAGAATAACTTTTTACCTCTAAATTCATCTTTGCAGTGGTTTCTTTTCGGCGTTGGTTGTATTCACCCCAAGTGATGATTCCGTTGTACAAATCTAAATTTAATTTATCAATCTCTGCCTGCATTGATTCAGTATAGTCAGCTAGTCGTTTGAAAAACGAGTTCCCACTACTTGTATTGATTTTACGCAAAAGTTCTATGTATTCTTTTGTTACAACTTCTACATCAGACCGAATTTTTAGGACGAGGTCTTTTTGCTCTGGAGTTACCTTTGTACTATCCGCCTCTTGCATAATCGTAATGTCATTCCCATTGCAAGTTGTCTTCAAAAAAAAGGCGGCATACTCTTGTTTTGCGCAAACAATCTTATGTTTTTCGGCAACTTTTTTTATCGCTTCAACACTCTCAGCGTCAGATGCTTTAGTTTGAGTTAAGGCTGTAGGCTGATTAACGCTAAGGGGCTGCGTATCGACCTTTGGCGTAGCGGATTCAATTTCCGGTGGCAAGCCAAGAAGCGCAGGAGCATTCATTGAAAAAGCAGTTGCATCAGCGATAAATTCTGGCGAAAGTACGCCTGTTATTATTTTTTTGTCACCATATACGCGGAAGCTGACAGTCTTGGCTTCAGCTATTCGCTTAAGCTCAGCGGGTGTTAGATAATATAATGCTGTTTCAGATAGGTTTTCAGCCCCAATGACTTCGCGCGAACCGATGCTCCCGCTTCCGACAATGGCAAGTTTGTCAGAGTCATCAAACTTCAAGGCTAAACTTGCCCCACTGCTTATGAATACCCAGTCTGGCGTTGTTATTTCGATTTTCAGTAAATACGGTTTATTCTTGTCAACTGATTTGGCAAATGCATGCAAGCTGAAAAATACGTATGTCCTCGAAAAAAACGAGCCTCCTTCGATATCAACTTGCTTTATCTTCGTAAAGAAGTGTGTATTATCGTCAAATTTGTCAGCCTCTTTGTAGATTGTTTGAGCATTAGACAGCGCTGGAAATGTCAGCAATGCGACCAGTAGAACTAAAATCCTACTCATATTATTGCTCCCCCTGAAATGTGGTTGCGTAGGGTTTAAAAAACTCTAAACCATTTGGTATTGCTGAATTTTAGGAATAACCTATGCACATCATACTCGTAATGTAAGATATGCCATATTCCGCTGGCGAGAAGTGTACCTTCGTGGCGGTTTTCCTGATGGTCAGCAGTGGGTCGAAACCGGCGGGTCACCAAGTTCCGGTTTCGGGCAGCGAATTATCAAGATTATAAAGACCATCCCCAACAGTCAACCCAAGACCGTCCCCACTGTTGGAAACGAAACAATTCTTTCCACTATCCCAACACCGTCCCACCCCAACGGTCAAGCCACTGTAATTCACTGTAGGAAACGGTGGAAGGACAGTGAAGTTTGAATAGTGTAAAATCACTGTATCGCGGGCGTCGTATAATGGTAATACCCTAGCTTCCCAAGCTAGAGCTGTACCTTTCCAAATTCTTATGCCTAAAAATTCCGTGGAAGCAGACATTGGATTCCAGATCACCAGTATCCGGTAATGGCACACTCCTGTCCTTCGCCCATCAATATTTTCCGCCACAAGCTGCCGCTCACGAATAGCATAGATTATCTGCTATTTGTCGCAATCGAATCACCTCTGCCACAGGATATGCGTATCTTCCAGAGGAACCGACACGCCGTCGCGGTGCGGAATGAGCCGCGCCGTATAGTCCGAGGCTGGACGGGATGCCGGTACATCTGCACGAAAGGTGTAGCCATTTATTGCACCCACCAGTTGCCGCACGCTCTTCATTTCCACTCGCTCCGGTACGTCGCCGTTGATGCCATTGGCATAAAGTTCGACCCGCACCGCATCCGGATCGAGGCCATCAAGATATACCTGCACCTCAAATACGTGCTGTTCACTCTCGGTTTCAAGCTTCATTTCGCCGAAGCGTAGCGCCGCCCATCTTTGTTCCAGCGCGTGCTGCCAATTAACCATATCCACACCGATTGCGCCTTTATCGACAGCGCGCGCAAGGTAGGCCGAGGCTGCCGGGAGATAATATTGCACGGTGTATTCGCACACCGCGCGGCTGGCGGAGAAGCGCGGCGTCAACCGCGCCATGCTTTCACGCATCCGCGCCACCCATGCACTGGGAATACCTTGCTCGTCGCGGGTATAGAACTCGGGAATCACCTCACGTTCGAGCAGTTCATAGAGGGCTTCCGCTTCGACAGCGTCCCAAGCGGGATCGTGATCATGCTCCTGTCCGTCTCCCAACGCCCATCCTACTTCCGGCGTGTAGGCTTCTGCCCACCAGCCGTCCAATTCGGACAGATTGATGCCGCCATTGACCAGCACTTTCATTCCGCTGGTTCCGCACGCTTCCCAAGGGCGTCGTGGCGTATTGAGCCAGACATCTACTCCCTGCACCAACTGTTCGGTCAAATGCATGTCGTAGTCACTGAGGAAGATCACGTGGCGGCGGGCCTCGGGCCGCTGGATAAAATGCATCCATTGCTGAATCAGGGCCTGCCCTTCCAAGTCTGCGGGATGGGCCTTGCCGGCCATGATGAGTTGCACCGGGCGTTGCGGATTCGTCAACAGGCGCAGCAGTCGTTCCGGATCGTGCAGCAGCAGATTCGGTCTCTTGTAGCTGGCAAAACGGCGCGCAAAACCCAGCGTCAAAGTATTGCAATCGAACAGATGCTTCGCACCATCATCCGTTTCGAGCGACCTGCCTGAGACGGTTAGTTGCCGAGACAAGCGTTCACGCGTGTAATCAATAAGAAAATTGCTGGCGGCAGTCCGAAATTGCCAAAGTCTGGCGTCGGAGACGCGACGCATGTCCTGCTCCAGAGTCTCTGCCGCACCCATCCAGCGCTCCTTGCCACAGGCCTCCGTCCAAAGATCATCCGCTGCGGCGGAGTCCCATGTCGGCATATGGACTCCGTTGGTCACGTGGCCGATAGGTACCTCATCCTCCGACCAGTGCGGGAAAATCGGCTCAAACAGGTGTCGGCTCACTTGCCCATGCAAACGACTTACGCCATTGGCCGCCCCACTCCCGCGTATCGCCAGATAGGCCATGTTGAAAGGTTCCGACGCGTCGTTCGGGTTCTGGCGGCCCAAGGCCAGTAAGTCGTGAAGTGTTATACCAAGCTTCTGCTCGGCATACCTGCTGAGGTATTGTTCGATGAGAGCCGGAGCGAAACGATCAAAACCAGCGGACACTGCCGTGTGCGTGGTGAACAGGTTGCCCGCTCGCGTAACTGCCAGAGCCACGTCAAAGGACTGACCAGTTTCTTCCATAAAAGCGCGGGCGCGTTCCAGTACAGCGAAAGCAGCATGGCCTTCGTTGAGATGGCAGACTTCCGGCTTAAGGCCGAGCGCCGCAAGCAGTCGCCATCCGCCTATACCGAGCAGCAATTCTTGTTTGAGGCGCAACTCCGGCCCGCCTCCATAAAGTTCGCTGGTAATGCCTCGGTGCGCGGGATAATTCGCTGCGTCGTTACTGTCCAGCAGGTAGAGCTTCACGCGACCGACCTGAACCTGCCAGGCACGCAGCCAGACCGAATAACCCGGTAACGCGACCTCTAATCGCAACCACTCCCCATTCGGTTTACGCAACGGTGTGATCGGCAATTGTCCGGGGTCGTTATAGGGGTAGATGGCCTGTTGCGCACCATCCTTGTCGATCATCTGGCGGAAATAGCCTTGCTGGTAGAGCAGCCCCAAGCCGATCACCGGGACGCCCAAATCGCTGGCGGCCTTGAGTTGATCGCCGGCCACGTTGCCCAATCCACCTGAGTAAATGGGCAGCGCTTCGCTCAACATGAATTCCATACTGAAATACGCAACACAGTTCAGCGAAGATTGCGGGTAGGTTTGCTGAAACCACGCAGGCGCCTCCGCCTCATTTCGTCGTATTTGCACCAGATCGTCAACGTTTTTGCGAAAAGCGGGATCGGCTAAGACAAGCTGGATTTTCTCGCGTGAGACCGTCTGCAAAACAACCCAAGGATTCTGGGTCAAATCCCAGAGTTCTGGATCAAGCTGTCGCCACACTTGGTCGGTGGCATGATTCCACGACGAACGCATATCCAGGGCAAGCTCGGCCAGGGAGTCGAATCCCTCAACGTCCGTGGATCGAAGACGCGTCTGCGGGTGACTGTTTCGTGTTTGTTCGCTCATGAATTTTCGGGTACCTCTAAGAATTCTGCCGAAAGAATGTATTCAAATGCTACCCGCCTATTATGCTCGCTGAGTTCGTTGCAAATCTACCCCATGATGAGCAGCGCGTGCCAGCAGCTTACCTCAAATTACTTTGCGATCCCATTTGGATAGCACAGGCCGCCAGTGATTTCCAGAGTAGTCGCGTTGATTGCTCCATTCTCGACACAATGTCCGATCAAGGCTGCAATCTCGTTCGGCTCAACCAGACGACCTATATGCACATCGTTGAGCAGTGCCTTCAGCGCATCCTGATTCATCCCGGTGAGCATAGTTGTTGCGGTATAGCCTGGCGCAATGCCAACGCAACGGATGTGGCGGATGCCGCGCATGAGAAATTCGCCGATGATGATCTTGGGCATCAGGGCATCGGCAACTTTGGCCGAGGAGTAGTTGATCTGACCGACCTGGCCAACCTTGTTGACCGAAGAAATCGGCACCAGCAGCCCTTCCCATCCGCCGTTAACCATCGCCTCAGCGGCGTCACGTAGCGTCAGGAAGGTGCCGGTCAAATTAATATCGATTACCGGTTGCCACTTGTCGAGACCCATCTTGCGGGAGACCTTGCCGGTTTCTTTGTCCACACTCAACATCATCCCGTCGCGAATAATGCCGGCACAGGATACGGCGATATTCAATTTGCCAAATGCCTCCAGAGTCGCCTTGATGAATTTCGCGGTTTCGGCTTCGCTGGTGACGTTGGCCTGGATGCCGATCACTTCGCCACCCATCTCCTTGATATCCTTGACGACGCGGTCGATGTTTTTCTGCACCATATCGACGATGGCAACCTTGGCTCCCCGCTTGGCAAAAAACTTGGCCACAGCCTCGCCGATGCCGTTACCGCCCCCGGTGATGAGTGCTACGCTACCTTTGATTTCCATGATGGGTTCCTTTTGGTTTAAGTAGAATTTGTTCAATGGAAAAACTGTCACCGTAGGGTGGGCTATGCCCACCATGTCGGGCAAAGCCCGACCTACACTGGGTTCCAGCTTGTTCGGTTTAGGATTTGTCTTGCGACATATGCCCGCTCATGTTTGTTAAGAGAACGATGTGCTGTCCTTGTCCCAATAGATGAAGTTTGGATGGTTTACGTCAGGCCCGACGATCTTGAGATCGCCCACCATATTTGGGTGCGCGACATCCGGCCCGACTATCTTTATCCCGACCGGATAAATTTCCTTGACGAGAACTTTCGCCCGCAACTCAACCTCGCCATCCGGCAGGTCAGCAAACAGAGACGCGCCGACCACGGCACTATCTCCGTTTGGCAACTTGCGGGTGATATCCCAACCGTTGCCAATCTTGGCAATCGAGAACTCCATGCCGTTGTAGATTAAACTCTTCATCACAGCTTTCTCAATACCGTGACGCAGTTGGTGACGGAGGAACCGCCTACATTGAATGCCACGCCGATGTCTGCTTTCTTTGCTTTAACGCCGATCGCTTCGCCAATGAGTTGTTTGTAGATCAAGGTATGCATGGAGGCACCGGTTGCGCCTACCGGGTGCCCCTTCGACTTAAGTCCGCCGGACAGATTTATTGCCACTTTGTCTTCCCGCGTGAAGCGTCCGTCGAGATAGTCGTAGCCGCCTCGACCATCCTGGGACAATCCAAGCGCCTCGGTAGACAGTATCTGGTTGATGGTGAAACAGTCATGAACTTCGGCCAGGTCAATATCGGCTGCGCTAATGCCAGCCTCCTTGTAAGCCTTGGCTGCGGCATCCTTGCCAGCCATCAGCTCGTGCATATTGGGACGCACGTTCTCCGGTAGCCGTTCGACCGAATGACCGATGCCAGCGATTTCGACTGCACGATTTTTATTGCTGATATTGGCAGTCTGGGTGATCACCAGTGCCGCAGCGCCGTCCGAAACCAGCGAGCAGTCGTGCAGGCGCAAAGGTGCGGCGATCATCATATTCTTGCACTTGCCACGTGCATCGAGTTCATTGAGCTTCATGATTTCCTCGACGGACGCAGGGCCATGCCTCATATGAGCGAGCGGATTCTCCGCACCGTTCTTGTAGCCGAGGGCGGCTACGGTCCACAGCATTTTCTCGAATTCCTCGGTCGGAATCTTGTAGTGGTTCTGATAACCCTTGGCATACGCCGCGAATAGCATCGGAAACGACCAGCCTTTGGAGCCTTCGCTCGGCCAGTGCGAGCAGCAAGCCAAAACGTGCGTCATCTGGGGCGTGGGTAGCAGGTTCATTTTTTCGACGCCGATCACCAGCACGTGCCGGGCTCGCCCCGCCTCGATGGCATAGATAGCATCGTACAGAGCCACCGACGATGAGGCGCAGGCGCATTCGCAACGGGTCATCGGCTTGAAGCGCAATGCCGGATCAATCTCCGCAGCAATCGGCGCAACATGCTCCTGATTGACGAACAAAGACGGAGAAGAAGAACCGACATAGATGGCGTCGATGTCTTTCGCTTCCAGGCCAGCATCGGCGATAGCGCCGCGTCCGGCTTCGATTAAAAGATCGTAGTAGGTCTTTGTATCGGTCATCAGGCCAGTTGCTTTATCCTTGACGACGAAGGCTCCAAACTCGGTGTTGTACGCACCGATAATGCTGGCTTTACTCATATCCATCCTTCATTAACGTGAAACTCGCGTAGCGAGACATGTATCCCACGACATCATGGAGATAATCAGCGCTTGTTGCATCTGTAGAATAGCTATTATTTGCATTCGTCTCGGCGCTATCTGTTCGCCAACGCACATAACGGTTGAGATAGGCGCACTGTGCATATCGATCAACAAATTGTCAGCGTAAACGGATAGCCGTCACTTGGAAAAGAGTTGACCGTCAATTGGTCTTGATGCATTATGACCAATACGATCATTATGATTTAACACATAACACCATGATTACTGAAACCAGTGCGGTTAGCTTCAGACAGAACTTGGGCGAAATGCTCAATCAGGTGCAGTATCGGCACGACAGCGTGGTCATCAACAAAGACGGCAAGCCGGTAGCTGCGCTTGTTGATGCTCGGTTATTCGAACGAATTCGCCGCATGCAGGGCCGCTTCGATGCACTCTGCCAACGAATAGAAACCGGCTTTGCGAGTGTGCCGGAGGCGGAGGGGCTTGCTGAAATTGATGCGGCCATTGCGCTTGAACGAGCGCAAATAAGCTTATCGGCCAAAAAGCGTTAAGCCCCCCGTGGCCACGCTACGAGTAGTGCTCGATACCAATGTGCTTCTCTCTGGCATTGCTTATCCGGCAAGCGTGCCGGGCAAAATCATGTCGGCATGGCGCCACGGTTCGGTTGATGTGCTTCTTTCTGCTTATATTCTGGACGAGTTGCGGCGCGTGCTGCCTCGGTTGGTTCACCGTCATGGTTTGACATTGGCGGAGATTGAAGACTTGGTAGACGCTCTTTCCATACAAGCCGAAGTCATTGAGCCGTTACCCTGCGCAGAGCCTGACTTGCGCGATGTTGATGACCTGCCAGTGCTGGGAACTTTGCTGGCGGCGCTTAAAATTTCGGACGCTGACTACCTCATCACCGGTGATAAAGATTTGCTGGCAATGGCTGACCGTTACCCTATCGTGACCCCAGCGAAGTTTTGGGTAACACATGCGGGGCTTTGAGCTACAGCGTGCGTGGGCACGGTTTCTTCGTGCCCACCGGATAAGTCTAGCTCCAATCGCTCCCACTAACGTCTGAACCACTGTCAGCGAAGCTTGAATTGTCACTCCAGGAAGAGTTATCGGCTATTCCAAAGTCGGAGCCTCCCATGTTATTAGAGGAATTCCCCCATGAGTCCGCAACAGGAGCCACATTATTAACATCGCTACGCCCACCATCCATGAAGTGATGGGCCAGCGCTTCGCCTGCCACCATGCCAACGCCAACCGCAGCACCGGTAGCAAGTCCTCCCATAATCCCGCTGCCTATCCCACCACCGGCAGGCCCCATCGGAGCCATTCCACCACCATAGGGTTGCATGGGCATGGGAGATGCCGAACCGTTTTGCATGCCCGGTTGGTAATTGCTTGGAAAAGTGGCAGGATTACGCGAATTCATTGCTCGCATAATGAGAACTATAACCGCGATGACACCGAACCCGAGGAGCAGCATTCCCCATGGAAAGCTGTTACCCGACTCAGCTTGATAGCTGCTGGCAGGAGACTGGCTAACCCGATGGGTAGCGGCAATCCGATTTTTTAATTCCTGCACGGCTTGCGGGTTGGCAAAGGACAAATCAGGCTTCAAGCGTTGGGCGATGTTCAGCTCATCCTCGGCTTTCACCATCTGACCTTGTTTGGCCAACAATTCTGCTTCCACAAAATGTGCTTTGGCACTGTTTGGATGTTCCTTAAGAACTTTATCCATCATCCTTTGCGCATCATCCAACCTGCCTGCATGGGCTGTTTGATAGACTTGATCCAGGGTTGGAGAATCATCCGCAAGTGCAACCCCACTCGAAAAGCACATTGCAGCCAACAAAACAAAACAGTAACTTACATTTTTTAACATTTAAATCCTCCATTAAAATCTTGGTACATATGTGGCCAATCTGGTTATATACAAGAGTAAAGTTACAATTCTTATACTTATGCTAAGCACTTGCGGCCCATTTTCGCCAATCGATATAGAAAAACTTAACTGTCAGCAGACCGCATAATGGCCAGAAAGTTCGATGACTACTTACAAGCAAAGAAAACGTTAACAGACAACTTGTTCGACGAACACTCTCCGAGCCAATAATAGTCACAATTCTATTACACATGCTGTGCTACTTTGTAGGCAACCGATAACCATATGTACTACGGGGAGAAGTTCAACGCTTTGACACATCTCGTCGGGGCCATTCTGGCGATTCCCGGCGTTGTCGTGCTTATTGTACTGGCCGCATTGGACGGTGACCCGTGGAAGGTGGTGAGCGTCTCAATCTACGGCGTAACACTGATATTGCTTTACAGCTTCTCCGCGCTCTACCACAGCCTGCGCGGACGCGCTAAGATCATCCTGCGTAAGCTTGATCACCACAGCATCTATTTGCTCATTGCTGGAAGTTACGCTCCGTTCTGCTTGGTGACTTTGCGCGGCAGTTGGGGCTGGTCGCTGCTCGGCGTGGTGTGGGGACTCGCAGTGTTCGGCAGCTTGCAAGAACTGAGGCCGCAGAGCGGAGCGCGAATACTGTCATTGTCGATCTACGTATTGATGGGCTGGCTGGCCTTGGTAGCTCTGGTTCCGCTACTGCATGCGCTGGGGCTGATCGGTTTCGCCTGGGTCGCTGCCGGCGGACTGTTCTATACGATCGGCATCGTCTTCTACGTGCTCGACACACGCCTCACCCACGCACATGGTATCTGGCATCTGTTCGTGATTGCCGGCAGCGCCGCCCATTACGTTGCTATCCTGCATTATGTTCTGTGAGAGAAAAAGGAATATTGTAAAGACAAATCAAATCGTTCTGATTTAGTGCAATGAGATAACATAATGATATAGCTGCTACGTACCAGCACTTCGCGGATGTGTTTTATTGACCATGAACGCCTGTGCCATTAGTATAAGCTTGCAAAATATTCATCGGGAGGCTCGATGCGCAAACTGACTGATTATGTCGAAATGGCCGCAACGGAATATTTGCAAGAGACGGGTAAAAACGACCTGGATTCACTTTGGATTGCTGAATTCTTTCAGGACTGTGGCGTGCAGGATGATTATCCCAAGCAGGACTTGGTCGATTTTTACGCATTGGTGCAAAAGACCCTGAAAATAAAAATCGAGAGGGCCGAAAAGCTTGCGCGCTTGCAACTCGATAAATCCAGCCGTTCCGCAAAGCTCCAGCGTAAACCCAATAAAACATGAAATCCCCACTCGATACCGTCCTTGATTACCACCAGCGCACCAAACACCATTTTCAACACTATGCAGCGGGGCCGGATGGATTGGACTGGAAAAATCAGCCCGATCCATTCCGTACTTTTGTTGGCAGTGCAAAGCTGGAACTACCTTTGCTGGGCGCAGGAACACAACCTTTCTATGCAGAGCTTTACCAACCAGATGCGATCTCAGCGCAAGCGTTAACCTTGTCCAACATTGCAGCCCTGCTTGAACTTTCTTTCGGCCTTTCCGCATGGAAGCAATACGGCAGCACCCGTTGGTCTTTGCGTTGCAACCCATCCAGCGGCAATCTGCATCCCACGGAGGCTTATCTGGTGGTGCAAGGTTGCGGCAGCATCCATGACGGCGTATATCACTACGTGAGCCGCGACCACGCACTGGAACAGCGCTGTTGCTTGACGTTGGCTACGCAAGCGAGTGCACGCATCCTGCCGCCGGACTCCTTTCTGATTGGGCTGTCTTCGATCCATTGGCGCGAAGCATGGAAATATGGCGAACGTGCATTCCGCTATTGCCAGCATGACGTGGGCCATGCCATTGCCGCGCTGCGCTATGCTGCTGCCATGCTGGGCTGGCAAGTGCATTTGCTCGACGCATGGGGAGATGAAGATATTGGCGCGATTCTGGGCGTGGAGAGGGAAGCGGATTTCGGCGCGGCGGAACGGGAAAACCCTGACCTCATGTTGCATGTAACGACAATGCGCTCAGATGCTTACGCAGCCGGGTTTGCAGCAAACTCGCTAGTGGCCGCGACACGAGGCGGCCATTGGCAAGGCCAGGCCAATATTCTGTCACCCCATCCACCCCACCCATGGCCGATGATAGACGAAGTGGCTAGTGCTTTTCTTAAGCCACACACACAGCATACATCTTGGTCGGCATCCATCCTGCCCGCCCCGATCAACAGTGCATGCAAACTCAGCGCCGTCGAGATCATCAAACAACGCCGCAGTGCCCAGGAATTCGACGGCAGTACATCAATTCCAGCCACGGCGTTCTATCGCATGCTGGACATGACCTTGCCCCGCGCCAACGTGGTGCCATGGGACGCAATAGCGTGGGAACCCCGGATTCATCTGGTGCTGTTCGTCCATCGGGTGGAAGGACTTGCGCCCGGACTTTATCTTTTTCTGCGCAACGAACATGTCGAAGCCAAGCTGCACACTGAATTATCCGCCGAATTCCAGTGGCTGCCCGTACCAGACTGCCCCGCGCATTTCTCACTGTTCCGAATGCTCAGCGCCGATGCACAAAACGCCGCGCGCGCTCTGTCCTGTCATCAGGATATCGCCGCAGACGGAGCATTCAGCCTTGGCATGCTGGCCGAATATCAAAACAACCTGACCCCAAGTCCGTGGGTTTACCGCCAATTGTTTTGGGAGGCGGGCATGCTGGGGCAAGTGCTTTATCTTGAAGCCGAAGCGGCGAACGTGCGCGGCACAGGAATCGGTTGTTATTTTGATGACGGAGTGCATGACTTGCTCGGCATCAAAAACCAGACGTTGCAAAGCATGTATCACTTCACCGTTGGTGGGGCAATTACTGACACACGCTTGCAGACGCTGGCAGCTTATGGGCATCTGCAGCGTTGATAGCGCTCAACTCTTGTGCCGGAGCAACTGCTATAGTGATAAACCAGCAAGGAGTTTAACGACCGCTTGCAAGCAAATAATTCTGGATTCTGCCTGATAGAATCACCCACGAGCAAACTACCAATCGGAATAAAACATGCTGACGCAAGACAAGCTTAAAACCTATTTCTCCTTGACCATACTTGCATCAGCCGTATGGTTGATGCACGGATTTATTCCTGCAATGCTGTGGGCTGTTGTCATTGCGATCGCGACATGGCCATTGCGCGTAAAAGTTGCGCAAAAAACCAAGTTTAACGATATCGGGATTGCGGTCATCATGACCGCCGCCGTTGCCGTCCTGTTGCTCTTTCCAATTGTCTATGCGCTAATTCTTGCTGCGTCTGACTTGGGCGCATTGACCAACTTGATCATGGAGATGCAGAAAACTGGGATAGCTGTCCCTGAGTGGGTTCACATGATTCCAAAAATTGGTGGCTATGTAACGAGTTGGTGGTCTGCAAACTTAACGGATCCTGTCGGCCTGTCTGTATTTCTAGGGAACGCCGACAATGTGTGGACAAAGGAGTTTGCGCAGAATCTGGGCGCACAGGCCGCACACCGCCTGGTTACACTGGTATTTACAATTGTCACACTCTTTTTCCTGTACAAGCAGGGGGATAATTTATCTAGAAAGACACTCACTTTGCTTGAGAAATTGACTGGCGAAAGTGGCAAGCGTTATGGGCTGCAAGCTGCTACCGCAGTCAGGGCTACGGTGAACGGTGTTGTGCTGGTTGGCCTTGCGGAAGGATTGGTAATCGGCATGTCCTACTGGGTCGCAGATGCGCCTCATGCTGCAATTCTGGGTTTGTTGACAGGCGCACTGGCGATGATTCCCTTTGCTGCACCCTTGATTTTCACTGGCGTGTCCGTGGTTCTGATGGTTCAAGGGAATATGGTTGCAGCAATTTGCGTATTTATATTTGGCATGCTGGTACTCGGGATAGGCGATCATGTTTTGCGACCTAAAATTATCGGCAGCTCCGTCGAACTGCCTTTTCTATGGGTGCTTTTCGGTATTCTTGGTGGCGTGGAAGTGTTCGGGCTGATTGGACTGTTTATCGGGCCAGCGCTGATGGCACTGGTTATGATGATGTGGAACGATATGACGGAAGCTGAATGCTGATACACCATCTCAATTGCCGTTGAAAAATTAATATGAAACACAGCCTTCGTCGGATGCGGCCAAAGCAGCCACACAAAACATCAGACAACTGGTAGTGAAATGTATATGTACTAACCTTAGTTATTGTATAAATTGCAGAGAACTCGAAGGTAAGTAGCACACCAAGTGCTTTATTTAAAGAGGCTGTGGATGTCGCGGCGGTTATGATTCGCAGTATGCAAGGGCCAGCGTTAGTCAAAATCCCATCACATGACCCAGCCGAATGATGGATCGCTGGAATACGGCGGTGCGGGCACCCCGGCCAACCGGGAGCCTTGGCTGATTGGCCCCTTAGGGAAAAGCTGATACAGAAACCTGCGTCCACCTTCTTCGTGGAAGTCTTTTTCCAGAATGCGAATGATCTGTCTGGCACTCTCGGCTTGCCCATTTTTCCGATACAGGCCGCGCAATGTATAGATCAACTGCCAGTGCATTTCTGATAACTCGCCTAAACCTTCATCGTGGGCATGCTTCTTCACGATCTCACGCGACCAGCGCGGCAAGCCATACATATGCCCTTCCGGGTCATGACCGCCCCATTCACAATCATCTAGTGCTTTATTGATATCCAGCATGTCGTCCTCCTCACGTCGGGTGATGTCCCTCCATGCAGATAGCCGCAGCGGCTGCCCGCCGCGCGGGATGCACTGCTCAGGTTTGCTTACTGGTCCACTCGTCCAGCAGGACGCAAGCCGTGTTATCTGATTGGCAAATTAACTCGTTCCCTTGAATATCGCGATGGTTGCGGTAGGGGCCGGGGCTGAAGTGCTCGTAGGAGTCGAAGGGGCTTGACTCAGCGAAGACAAAAGAGGTATCGCCGTCTACATCAACCTCTAGACGCCCCCCGTGGGAGATGCCGTAGTATCGCCAGCCATCAGGGCCGCTACAGCCCTCAAGCACGGGGGAGGCCATCCCGGTTGAGCGATCAATCCAAGCGACGAGTTCAGGTTCGATAAGCTCGCGGTCGGATTCGGCGAGGGAAAACGCAAGGGCCTTGGCATTCGCAAAACGGGAGGTGGAAGCTCGATTGGGCAGCGATTGGGAAGAAGTGATGAATTTCATGATTTTCTCCTTTTGAATCTGGAAACTCATTCCAGTCGCCTGACGGGACTGGGTGGATTCGCTGACAAATTATCCATTTGTTGACTGTTTTTGTCAACATTTATTGGTGCTGAGTAAAGTCTGGCAGGAACACAGTCAGGAGTAACATTTTGAACGCGACAATTCTGCGAAAACTTGCTGTGCTACGGTGTAACGTTGCGGTGGAAATGAGTTCGTTATAAAGTTTTGTTGGCTACTGCTTGGATAATAAAAATGAATAGAATATATTTATATTATAGTGACGCGAAGTTGGAGCAGCTATTCAAGATGCTGGCGCCACAGATCAACATCTTCAATATTATTTACTCAGATGAATCGAATGCGCAATAAAAAATCCCTCTTTGTATTGGCACAAAGAGGGATTCTGGGAGCAAATATTATTATTTATACTAATTATAAATGTCGAGTATTTCTTGTTGATTACTCACTCACCTTCTAACTGCGTTATACGTTTTATCCTCAATAGGAAAATCCGGCTTTTTGTTTATGCACAGAATTTCGCTTACTCGTCAGCCACTTCGACAGGCAGCGCTTCAGCCGGACGATCCATCAGCTCAACCAGCGCCATCGGCGCGTTGTCGCCCTTGCGAAAGCCGAACTTGAGGATGCGCGAATAGCCGCCATTGCGGGCTGCATAACGCGGGCCAAGTTCGTCGAACAGCTTGACAACCATTTCGCGGTCGCGCAGGCGTGCGAATGCCAAGCGGCGGTTGGCCAAGCTGGGATTCTTGCCCAGCGTCAAGATCGGCTCTGCCACGCGGCGCAGTTCCTTGGCCTTGGGCAGGGTGGTCTTGATGACTTCATGACGCAGCAGGGAAACGGTCATGTTGCGCAGCATAGCCAAACGATGACTGCTGGTGCGATTGAGTTTTCTGAGTCCTAAACGGTGACGCATGATTAATCCTTTCTTGCTTCTATTCTATAGGCGCTGAGCGCTGGCTTATTTCTCAACCGGCGCGGGCCAGTTTTCCAACTTCATGCCCAACGACAGGCCGTGCTCGGCCAGTACCTGCTTGATTTCGTTCAGCGACTTGCGGCCCAAGTTAGGTGTGCGCAACAGGTCGTTTTCGGTGTACTGAATCAAGTCGCCGATGTAATGGATGCTTTGTGCCTTGAGACAATTGGAGGAACGCGGAGTCAATTCCAGATCGTCCACCGGGCGCAACAGCATCGGGTCAACCTTCGGCGCTTGCGGCTTCTCTACCGGAGCAGGCGTACCTTCCAGCGCGGCGAATACTGCAAACTGCTCAACCAGTACGCGTGCTGCATAACGGATGGCTTCTTCAGGATCGATTGCACCATTGGTTTCAATGTCCATGATCAGCTTATCCAAGTCAGTGCGCTGTTCCACGCGCGCACTTTCCACAGCATAGCTGACGCGGTGCACCGGGCTGAATGAGGCATCCAGTGCGATGTGGCCCACTGCACGGGTTTCGCCGGGAGTCTGGCGCGCGATGGCGGAGACATAGCCACGGCCTTGCTCGACCTTGATTTCCATGTCCAGCTTGCCTCCTGCGGTCAGGTGGGCAATAACATGTGAGGGGTTAACGACTTCAGTATCGGCACCCGTAACGATGTCACCGGCTGTAACTACGCCAGCGCCTTCCTTCTTCAGGGTCAATACGGCTTCGCTGGAATTGTGCAGTCTAAGCACTAACCCCTTCAGGTTGAGCAAAATTTCCACTACGTCTTCCTGCACGCCGTCGATGGACGAGTATTCATGCAGAACGCCTGCGATCTTGACCTCGGTGGGGGCGTAACCCGGCATTGAGGACAGTAGTATGCGACGCAGGGCATTGCCCAGTGTGTGCCCATAACCGCGCTCGAAGGGCTCCATCACCACTTTAGCTTGCGTGGCTGAAACTCTTTGTACATCAATGATGCGTGGTTTCAGAAAATCATTCTTATGCATATCCGGCTCCGCGTGGATTACTTGGAATACAACTCGACAATAAGGTGCTCGTTGATCGTAGCAGGCAATTCAGAGCGTTGCGGCTTGGCCTTGAACGTCCCTTTCATTGCCTTGGCATCGACCTCGATCCATTCCGGAAAACCGCGCTGCTCAGCGGCCTGCACCGCAGCCTTGATGCGCAGTTGCGCACGGGACTTTTCGGCAATCTCTACCACATCGCCAGGGCTAACCTGGAAGGACGGAATATTGACGCGCTTGCCATTCACCAGAATGCCGTTGTGGCGCACCACCTGCCGAGCCTCGGAACGAGAAGCACCGAAGCCCATGCGGTAGGACACATTGTCCAGGCGCGACTCCAATGTCTGCAAAAGGTTCTCGCCCGTGATGCCCCGCTGAACTTCAGCCGCACGATAGGTAAGACGGAACTGTCCCTCAAGCATGCCGTAGATACGCCGTACTTTTTGCTTTTCACGCAACTGGCCGCCGTAGTCGGACATGCGGGTGTTTTTCTTTTGTCCGTGCTGACCAGGCGGATAGGCGCGACGCTCAACCGCACATTTGTCGGTAAAACATTTTTCGCCCTTCAGAAACAGCTTCTCGCCTTCGCGGCGGCACTGACGGCACTTTGGATCAAGATTTCTAGCCAAGGCTAACTCCTAAAAATTTAGATACGACGCTTTTTCGGCGGGCGGCAACCGTTATGCGGCACGGGCGTAATGTCGGAAATGCTGGTAATTTTAAAACCTGCAGCATTCAACGCACGCACTGCTGATTCACGACCAGGGCCGGGCCCTTTGATGCGAACTTCGAGATTCTTCACGCCACATTCCACCGCTGCCTTACCAGCTGTCTCCGCAGCGATCTGGGCTGCAAACGGCGTGCTCTTGCGCGAGCCTTTGAAGCCGTTGCCACCGCTGGTAGACCACGCCAAGGCATTACCTTGGCGGTCTGTAATCGTCACGATAGTATTGTTAAATGAAGCGTGCACATGGGCGATACCCTCGGCTACGTTCTTTTTAACTTTCTTGCGCACTCGCGTGCTGGTCTTGACCATGTCTCGAATCCTCTATTAAATTACTTTTGGCACAGTTTTATTGCACAGGCTATTTCTTGGCACCCGCAACAGACTTGCGCGGCCCCTTGCGAGTGCGCGCATTGGTACGGGTACGCTGGCCGCGCACCGGCAAGCCACGACGATGACGTACACCGCGATAACAGCCCAAATCCATCAATCGCTTGATGTTCATGGAAATTTCGCGGCGCAGATCACCTTCCACCGTAAACTTGCCAACCTCATCGCGCAGCTTGTCCATCTCCGCATCGGTAAGATCTTTCATCTTGGTGGATGTGTTAACCCCGACAGCGGCGCAAATCTCACGCGAGCGGGTGCGTCCTATGCCATAAATCGCGGTCAAAGCGATTACAGCGTGTTGGTGGTTGGGAATATTTACCCCGGCAATACGAGCCATGCAGCTACCCTATCATTTAAAAAACGGCATTTAAAAAACCGGCATTCAAAAAACGGCGTCCAGAAGTTGGAAATTATACCATCCAACTGAGGCCTGATTCCATCAGCCCTGACGTTGCTTGTGGCGCGGATCACTGCTACAAATCACGCGAACCACCCTTTTGCGCCGCACTATCTTGCAGTTACGGCAAACCTTTTTTACCGATGCTTGTACTTTCATTTACTTCTCCTCAATAGCCCAAATGCTTACTACTTGGCGCGGAATATGATGCGCCCTTTGGTCAAATCATACGGTGTCAATTCAACCGTTACCTTGTCACCAGGCAGGATACGAATATAGTGCATTCGCATCTTGCCGGAGATATGCCCCAGCACAACATGACCGTTTTCCAGTTTCACCCGGAAGGTCGCATTGGGGAGGGATTCTTCAATCTCCCCCTGCATTTGCATCGCTTCTTCTTTAGCCATCAGCGCGCTAACCCGCCTTTGAAATTGGCCTTCTTCAACAAGCTTTCATACTGGTGCGACATCATGTAAGACTGTACTTGCGCCATAAAATCCATCGTTACCACCACCAGAATCAGCAGCGAAGTGCCGCCAAAATAAAAGGGTACGTTCCACTTCACCACCAGAAATTCCGGCAACAAACACACCAGCGTCACATACACTGCGCCTACCAGCGTCAAACGCAACATAATTTTTTCAACATAACGCGCGGTCTGCTCACCCGGGCGAATACCGGGCAGAAAAGCACCACTCTTTTTTAAATTGTCTGCTGTATCTTTCGGACTGAACACCAGCGCCGTGTAGAAGAAACAGAAAAAAATTATCGCTGACGCGTATAACAAAACATAAATCGGCTGACCTGGCGACAGCTTGTCGCTGAAGTCCTTCAGCCAAGTCATGCCGGAGCCGCTGCCAAACCAGCCCGCCAGCGTTGCTGGGAACAGAATGATGCTGGAAGCGAAGATCGGCGGAATCACACCAGCCATATTCAGCTTCAACGGCAAGTGCGAGCTCTGCCCACCATACACCTTGTTACCTACTTGGCGCTTGGCATAGTTCACCAGTATCTTGCGCTGTCCGCGCTCGACGAACACTACCAGCGCAGTAATCGCCACCACTCCTATTACCAGAAACAGCACCAACGGAATGGAGAACGCACCAGTACGCGCCATCTCCAAAGTATTTCCAATCGCATTCGGCAATCCAGCGGCAATACCTGCGAAAATAATCAGCGAGATGCCATTTCCCAAACCGCGCTCGGTGATCTGCTCGCCCAGCCACATCAAAAACAGCGTACCGGTTACCAAAGTGATTACCGTGGTCATCTGGAACATCGCGCCCGGATGTGGCACCAACCCGGCTTGTGACTGCAACAATGCAGAAATACCAAGCGACTGAAACAGCGCCAGCACTAATGTGCCATAACGCGTGTACTGGGTAATCTTCCTCTGGCCAGCCTGACCTTCCTTCTTCAACGCCTCCAGATGCGGCACCGCAATAGTAGCCAGCTGCATGATGATAGAGGCGGAGATGTACGGCATGATCCCCAGTGCGAATATCGTAAAACGCGACAGCGCGCCGCCAGAAAACATGTTGAACATGCCCAAAATGCCGCTTTTTTGCGACTTGAACATGTCGGCCAACACCACCGGATCAATTCCAGGCACTGGAATATGAGCCCCTATGCGGTATACCACCAATGCACCCAACAGGAACCACAGACGGCTCCCGAGGTCACCATACTTGCCCTTGCTCACACCATTCTTGGCTACAGCGTTCAAAGCGTTCCTTACTCCGCAATGCTGCCGCCGGCAGCCTCGATCGCAGCGCGCGCACCCTTGGTCAGCATCAAACCTTGCAGCTTAACAGCACGCGTGATCTCGCCGGACAGCACCACCTTGGCAGTCAGGGCGATAGCGGACACAACACCAGCCTGCTTCAACGCCAACAAATCGATTACATCAACCGGCATTTTTTGCAGATCGGACAACCGAACTTGAGCGGTGTCGTTACGTGTCAGCGAAACAAAGCCACGTTTCGGCAAGCGACGTTGCAGCGGCATCTGACCGCCCTCAAAGCCGACCTTATGAAAGCCGCCAGAACGGGACTTTTGCCCCTTATGTCCGCGACCACAAGTCTTGCCCAGACCACAGCCGATACCACGTCCGACGCGACGTTTGGAGTGTGTGGAACCTTCTGCGGGTTTGATTTTATTTAGTTGCATTTAAGCCTCGCACTTAACCAGGTAATACACTTTGTTAATCATGCCACGCACAGCCGGAGTATCTTCTACTTCAACGGTGTGATTGAGGCGACGCAAACCCAAGCCACGCACACATGCCCGATGCGACTCTTTGGTTCCAATCACGCTTTTTACCTGCGTGACCTTTAATAATTTCTTGGTCAATGCCATGATTACCCCTGAATTTCTTCTATGGTTTTGCCGCGCTTCGCAGCAACCTCAGATGGAGAGTTAAGCGCCTGCAGGCCATTCAACGTTGCACGCACCACGTTATACGGATTGCTCGAACCGATGCATTTGGCCAGAATGTTGTGCACCCCCACCGCCTCGAAAACCGCGCGCATTGCGCCACCGGCGATAATTCCAGTACCTTCCGATGCCGGCTGCATATAAACCTTGGCAGCGCCATGACGACCAATGACTGCATGATGGAGAGTGCCATTCTTCAGGCTGATCTTGACCATCTTGCGACGCGACTCGTCCATCGCCTTTTGCACGGCCACCGGCACTTCCTTGGATTTGCCCTTGCCCATTCCAATGCGGCCATCGCCATCGCCAACCACTGTCAGTGCGGCGAAACCCATGATACGGCCACCCTTCACAACCTTGGTCACGCGATTGATCGAAATCATCTTTTCGATGAGACCATCACCACGATCTTCCGGTTGCTGCGATTTTCCTTGTGCCTTAGCCATCATTTACCCCAAGTTAAAACTTCAAGCCATGCTCGCGCGCAGCTTCAGCCAGCGCCTTTACGCGACCATGATATTTGTTGCCGGAACGGTCAAACGCGACCGCAAGTATGCCAGCACTCTTTGCCTTTTCGGCAACGCGCTTACCAACTACGGCAGCAGCTTTGACGTTGCCGCCATTCGCCAACTCCTTGCGCACTTCTGCCTCCAGGCTGGATGCACTGGCCAGAATTTTGCTTCCACAAGCGGAGATCACTTGCGCATAGATATGCAGGTTGGTGCGATGAATCGCCAAGCGATTCGTCTTTTGATCAGCAATGCGTGCACGGGTTTTGCGTGCCCTGCGCTGACGAGATTCATTCTTGTTTAACATATCCGCCTCGATTATTTCTTCTTGGTTTCTTTCAGGATCACCACTTCATCGGCATAACGCACACCCTTGCCCTTGTAAGGCTCTGGCTCGCGGAACGCACGGATCTCGGCGGCAACCTGTCCGACCTGCTGCTTATTGGAACTCTTCAGCAAGATTTCAGTTTGAGTCGGCGTAGCCACCGTCACTCCCGCTGGCATCTTGTAAGTCACCGGGTGAGAAAAGCCAAGGGTCAGGTTAAGCGTGTCACCGGCTGCTTGCGCGCGATAACCCACACCAACCAAAGTCAGCTTGCGCTCGAAACCTTTACTCACACCGACCACCATGTTGGCGATCAGCGCACGTATGGTGCCGGACATGGCATTCGCCTGCATCGAATCATTGCCGGCTTTGCACTGCAACTGCTCACCTTCACGCTGCACGATGACATCACTATTCAATACTTGCTTTAAGGTGCCCAACGGGCCCTTCACGGAAACTTCGTTGGCGGCCAATGTAACTTCAACACCGGCAGGCACTACGATAGGATTTTTAGCGACTCTAGACATGATTACCCCGTTACGCGACGATGCACAAAACTTCACCGCCGATTCCATTGGCGCGTGCTTTGTGGTCAGTCATCAACCCTTTGGAGGTAGACACGATGGCGATACCCAGGCCGTTCATCACCTTGGGTATGTCCCCGCAACCCTTATACGAACGCAGACCAGGACGACTGACGCGCTGAATCTTTTCGATCACAGGACGCCCGGCGTAATATTTCAGGCCGATTTCCAGCACGGGCTTACCTTCGCTGCTGGAAACATTGAAACCTTCCACATAGCCCTCATCCTGCAACACCTTGGCAATCGCCACTTTGAGCTTGGAAGAAGGCATCTTAACTGTTACTTTTTCCGCCATCTGCGCGTTTCTGATGCGCGTCAGCATGTCGGAGATCGGATCACTCATACTCATAAATTCACCCTTACCAGCTTGCCTTGATTACACCAGGAATCTCACCGCGCATCGCGAATTCACGCAATTTTGTGCGACCCAGACCAAACTTGCTGAACACGCCACGCGGACGACCAGTCAGGGCGCAACGATTGCGCAAACGCACCGGACTGGAGTTACGCGGCAATGCCTGCAGTTTCTGCCTCGCTGCATAATGCTCTTCATCACTCAACTTCACGTTTGCAATAATCGCCTGTAACTCAGCACGCTTTACCGCGTACTTTTTTACGGTTTCGCGACGCTTTAGATCACGATTAATGACAGATAACTTAGCCATTTTGCCCTCAGTTCTTCAATGGGAATTTGAACGCCTGCAGAAGGGCTCGCGCCTCTTCATCGGTCTTCGCGCTGGTGGTGATAGTGATGTTCATACCACGCAATGCATCAATCTTGTCATACTCAATTTCCGGGAAAATGATCTGCTCCTTGACGCCCATGTTGTAATTGCCACGGCCATCAAAGGACTTGCCGGAAATACCGCGAAAGTCACGGATACGCGGAATAGCCACGGTAACCAGACGATCCAGGAATTCATACATGCGCGCTTTGCGCAAGGTAACCTTGCAACCCACCGGATAATTCTCACGTATTTTGAAGCCCGCGATGGATTTTTTCGATTTAGTCACCACCGGTTTCTGACCTGCAATTTTCTGCATATCAGATACAGCGTGCTCCATCACTTTCTTGTCAGCCACCGCCTCACCGACACCCATGTTGAGAGTGATTTTTTCGATGCGCGGAACCTGCATAATGGACTTGTAGCCGAACTTCTTCATCAGTTCTGGCGCTACCGTACCCTTGTAGTAGTCAAACAAACGAGCCATGCTCTATTACCCCTTTACGCGTCGATCACTTCGCCGCTGGACTTGAATACTCGCACCTTGCGGCCGTCCTCCAGCGTTTTGATGCCCACACGGTCAGCCTTTTTTGCCGCCGCGTTATAAATGGCCACATTGGATGCATGAATGGACTTCTCCATTTCAACAATACCGCCAGCCTCACCCTTTACCGGATTTGGCTTCTGGTGCTTCTTTACTTTATTGATGCCGCTCACCAGCAGACGATCATCGAGTACGCGCAACACGTTGCCACGATTACCCTTATCCTTCCCGGCGATGACGATGACATCATCATTTTTCTTAATCTTGCGCATTATTTTTCCTTGACTGCGTTACGCTCTGTTTACAACACTTCCGGAGCCAGCGACACGATCTTCATAAAACGCTCGGTACGCAACTCACGCGTTACCGGGCCAAAAATACGCGTGCCGATCGGCTCCAATTTGGCGTTCAACAATACCGCCGCATTGCCGTCGAACTTGATCAGCGAACCATCAGGACGGCGCACACCCTTGGCGGTACGTACCACTACGGCGCTGTGCACTTCGCCCTTCTTCACACGTGAGCGCGGTGCAGCATCCCTGATGCTGACCTTGATGACATCACCGACAGACGCATAACGACGCTTGGAACCGCCCAGCACCTTGATGCACATGACAGTGCGCGCGCCAGTATTGTCGGCGACAGTCAAAACCGTTTGCATTTGTATCATTTTTTAAATCTCCAACTTTATCCGCTCACAGCGGCTAGTCTTGGAACCCGTTCGGGTTAGGCCGCCGCAAGCGACGGTGAAACGAAGCCGCGCATTCTATTCAAACTTGAGCAGAAGCACAAGCGATAAATGCAATTAAATTTAGCAAAACTAAACTGGGGTGTTTCAGACTAGACGGCCTGACTCTTTTCCACCAACTTGGTCACGCGCCAGTTCTTGGTCTTGGCTAAGGGACGGCATTCCTCAATGGCAACCACATCCCCCTGATGAAACTCATTATTCTCATCGTGGGCGTGATATTTTTTCGACACGCTCAATATCTTGCCCAACAGCGGGTGCTTGACCTTGCGCTCAACCAATACGGTAACGGTCTTATCCATCTTGTCACTCACCACCGTACCGGTCAGTGTACGTTTCAGATTCGTTGCACTCATTGCTGCACACCCTTTTCTGTCAATATAGTTTTCACGCGGGCAATGTCGCGGCGTACCTTACCAAGCTGGCTGTTATTGCTCAGTTGCTGGGTCGCCACCTGCATGCGCAGGCTAAATTGCGCCTTGGTCAGGGACAGCAACTCCTGCTCCAGATCCGCTGCGGTTTTCACTCTCAGTTCACTTGCCTTCATAATCACGCTCCTACCTGTCTGACTACGAATGTGGTGGCGATAGGCAGCTTGGCGGAAGCCAGACGGAACGCCTCGCGCGCTATCACTTCCTCCACGCCATCCATTTCATAAAGCATCTTGCCTGGCTGAATCTCGGCAACGTAATACTCTGGATTGCCCTTGCCGTTACCCATACGAACTTCGGCAGGCTTCTGCGAAATCGGCTTATCCGGAAAAATACGGATCCAGATACGTCCACCACGCTTGATATGACGCGTCATAGCACGACGTGCAGCCTCAATCTGACGTGCCGTCAAACGGCCACGGGCAACGGCCTTGAGGCCGAACTCACCGAAGCTGACTTTGTTGCCGCGCGTAGCGATGCCGGTGTTGCGCCCCTTCTGCTCCTTGCGATATTTCCTTCTAGCTGGCTGTAGCATGTTTAGCTCCCGACTTTCTTACTCTTTTTTCTGGTTCGGACGCTGCTGGAGCAGATGCCTCTTCCACTCCGGTGTAGTCACCCTTGTATACCCATACCTTGACGCCAATAATGCCATATGTCGTTTTCGCCTCAGCAGTGCCATAGTCAATATTGGCACGTAGAGTATGCAATGGCACACGGCCTTCGCGATACCACTCGGTACGCGCAATTTCAATCCCATTCAAGCGGCCCGCACTCATGATTTTGATACCTTGTGCGCCCAGACGCATGGCGTTCTGCATGGCGCGTTTCATGGCGCGCCGGAACATAATGCGTTTCTCCAACTGCGAAGTAATACTTTCCGCAATCAACTGTGCATCCACTTCCGGCTTGCGAACTTCTTCGATGTTCAATGCCACATCGGGTAGCCCCATGCGCTTCCTCAACTCGGAGCGCAAGGCTTCGATATCCTCGCCCTTTTTGCCGATCACCACGCCAGGCCGCGCGGTATAAATCGTAATCTTGGCATTCTTCGCCGGACGCTCAATGATGATCCTAGAAACGCCAGCGCCAGCCAGCTTTTTCTTCAAATAATCACGCACCTCAATATCCTTGAGCAACATGCCGGAAAAATCCTTGCTATTGGCATACCACTTGGAAGTCCAGTTCTTTTGCACGCTCAACCGGAAACCGATTGGATGAATTTTCTGTCCCATATTTATCCTCAGTTTCCGACGGTTATCGTAATGTGGCAAGACTGCTTTTCAATCGGGGTGCCACGTCCCTTGGCTCTGGCTATTTGCCGCGCCATAGACGAGGCTTTGTCCACATAGATCGTGACAACTTTCAACTCATCAATGTCGGCGCCATCATTATGCTCAGCATTGGCAATCGCGGATTCAAGCCCCTTCTTGATAATCACAGCCGCCTTTTTCGGGCTGAACGTCAGAAGGTTCAAAGCCTTATCCACCGGCAAGCCACGTATCTGATCAGCCACCAGACGACCCTTCTGGGCCGACAGGTGAACACGTTTTACTACTGCAGTAGTGTTCATCATGCCTCCTATTTCTTGACCGCTGCTTTTTTATCGGCAGCGTGTCCCTTGAATGTGCGGGTCAGAGAAAACTCGCCCAACTTATGCCCCACCATATTCTCGGAGATATACACCGGAATGTGCTGCTTGCCGTTATGCACCGCAATAGTCAGACCGACGAAATCGGGCAGCACTGTGGAACGACGCGACCATGTTTTCACCGGACGTTTGTCGTTAGTTGCGCGCACCGTCTCAACCTTCTTCTGCAAGTGAGCGTCAACGAATGGACCTTTTTTAATGGAACGTGCCATATTCTTACCCCTTAAACCTGAAAGCGGCGGCGGACAATCATGCCGCTGGTGCGCTTGTTGCGACGTGTGCGGAAGCCCTTGGCAGGCACACCCCATGGACTAACCGGATTACGTCCGGCTGCTGTCTTGCCTTCACCACCGCCGTGCGGGTGGTCGACCGGGTTCATCGCCACACCGCGCACGGTCGGACGCACACCGCGCCAGCGCATCGCACCGGCCTTGCCGATGGAGCGCAGACTGTGTTCAGCATTGCCCACTTCTCCAATGGTTGCCTTGCAATTCACGTGCACCTTGCGAATTTCACCGGAACGCAAACGCAGTTGCGCATATTCACCTTCACGCGCCAACAGTTGCACAGAAGTGCCAGCGGAACGAGACAATTGCGCGCCCTTGCCTGGCAACATTTCGATGCAATGAATGGTCGAACCCACCGGGATGTTGCGCAACGGCAAAGCATTGCCTGCCTTGATCGGGGCTTCCGCACCGCTCACCAGTTGCGTACCCACAGCAACACCCTTGGGTGCGATGATGTAACGGCGTTCGCCGTCGGCGTAGCACAGCAATGCCAAATGCGCAGTGCGGTTCGGGTCGTATTCCAGATGCTCAACAGTGGCAGGAACGCCATCTTTGTCACGCTTGAAGTCGACTACGCGATAATTCTTCTTGTGGCCACCGCCCATGTGACGGACAGTGATGTGCCCGTTATGGTTACGTCCAGCCGTTCTGTTTTTCTTCTCCACCAGCGCCGCATGGGGCTTGCCCTTATGCAGACCGGGAGTAACCACGCGCACAACGGCGCGGCGTCCGGGAGAGGTTGGTTTAAGTTTGATCAGTGCCATGATATTTACCCTTGCTCGCCTGCGGCAAAATTGATTTCCTGACCAGGCGCGAGGCATACGTATGCCTTCTTCCAATCCTTGCGCCGCCCCATGAACTTGCCGAAACGCTTTTGCTTGCCCTTGACGACTGCAACTTGCACGTTCTCAACATTCACTTTAAACATCAACTCGACTGCTGCCTTGATTTCCGGCTTGGTGGCGTCTGAAACCACGCGAAAAATCACCTGCTCATTCTTCTCGGCAACATAAGTTGCCTTTTCGGAAATTTGCGGAGCGAGCAGCACGTTCATCAAACGTTCCTGACTGAATTTTTGGTTGCTCATGCCAACATCTCCTCAATTTTCGCCATTGCATTGCGCGTCACCAGCACTTGTGGGAACCGCACCAAGCTGACGGGGTCGGCCTGATGAGCCTCAAGCACCAGCACATTCGGCAAGTTGCGCGAAGACAGGTACAGGTTTTCATCGAAATTATCGGTAATGATCAACACACGGCCTGAACCCAGACCTATGCTCTTCATCTTCTGCGCCAGCAGCTTGGTCTTGGGCGCTTCGACTACCAGACTATCTACAACCGTCAGACGATTTTCACGCACCAATTGCGAGAAAATCGAAGCCAGACCGGCACGATACATCTTGCGATTGACCTTCTGGGTGTAGTTTTCTTCCGGGCCGTTCGGGAAAATCTTGCCGCCGCCACGCCACAATGGGCTAGACGCCATACCAGCACGAGCACGTCCGGTGCCTTTTTGCGCGAATGGCTTGCGTGTGCTCTTGGCGATCTCGCTGCGGCCTTTTTGCTTGCTGCTGGAGGAGCGGGCATTGGCCTGATAAGCCGTCACCAGTTGATGCACCAGCGCCTCGTTATATTCGCGACCAAACAAATCGTCGGAAGCAGACAGACTGGCGGCTGCCTGACCGTTGTCGTTAATGACTTTAAGTTCCATTATGCACCTGCCTTCAC
>CAYZPM010000022.1:0-63969 GCA_964480365.1 uncultured Gallionellaceae bacterium | reverse complement strand
TCGCAGGGACGACTGAATTGGTGCGAAATCTCATGGCATTTCCGCCCGGCTACGGGCAGATCACCTACATGGTAATGCGCAAGGTAGGCACGGTTGGCGCCGACGATAGTGTAGTCGCGGTTCATCACGATGCGCGGCTCAGGCAGCGTGTCAAGAAATGACATCAATTGAGAGAAGGGAGTTTCAATCATAAATTTACATCCTGCCAAAATTGGCAGTCTGCGCTTATATTCCTTCAATTTCAACTGTCATTTATTGCTTTAGTTCACTGATTCAATCTGCTGGTATCTACTGTAAATATAAAATATTGTTATATAACAATTAATTATAAAATAACATAGAGAGATGGCACGCATACTGCGTAGTAGATCGCGCGAGAACAGAATCCTGAAATGCAGAAGAAGCTTTTTAACAACCCACGAGCCAGATAGATTGCCTTCATGGCCGTCGTCTGGCAATACATATTACACGAAGGAAAAAATATGATGACACCACAACAATTGGTCGCCGAGTCCAAGGCGCAAATCAGAGAGGTGAACGTTGCCGAAGCCGCATGGCTGCTTAACGAAGGCGCACTCTGCCTTGATGTCCGCGAGGTTGGAGAATACGAAACAGAGCACTTGCCGCAAGCAATTAATATTCCGCGTGGTGTATTGGAGTTTCGCATCGGGGAAATCCCCGCCTTCGCCGACAAGAGCAATACGCTGCTGGTGTACTGCAAGACCGGTGGACGTTCCGCGCTGGCCACTTTCAATCTGCAACGCTTGGGGTACAGCAGCGTGCTGTCCATCGCGGGCGGCATTGAAGATTGGCAAAAGCAAGGATTACCGCTGGTCAAAGATACCAACCGCTACGGTAATACATGACTCTTCATCCATCGGAGTTGTTCCCGCTGGCGGATCGGCAATAACAGGGTGGCGCTTAGCGAGTAAGAAAGAAGAACAATAATCGATGTAGGTCTCCGGCTTTGACGGAGGCAATTTAGTGATTTCGGTAGCTTGTGTTCTATCGATTTTATTTTGTAATGTATTAAAACTTCTCATTTTAGAGGGAACATGTCAAGAATCGTTATTTTGGGTGCCGGCATCTCCGGGCATACTGTCGCTCGGTATTTAAATAAATGGATGGGCAAGCAGCACGAGATTGTAGTTGTCTCGCCCAATGCCAAATGGAATTGGATTCCCTCCAACATCTGGGTAGGTGTTGGGCAGATGACAGAGGAAGAGGTTACCTTTGATCTTGCGCAGGTTTACAACAAAATTGGAGTTCGCTTTCTTCAGGCCAAGGCGCTGTCAATCAACCCCGAGGGTAATGCCGAGAGTACGACCCCCTTCGCAACAATCGAATACACCCACTCTGCCCAAGTCGGCGAGCAGGAAAATATTACTTACGACTTTCTGGTGAATGCCACAGGGCCGAAGCTGAATTTTGGTGCGACTGAAGGGTTGGGGCCGGATCATGGTCATACGGTATCGGTGTGCACCGCAGCCCATGCACTGGAAGCTAATATGAAACTTCAGGTGACTATCGATGCCATGCGCGCAGGCGAACGCCGCACGATAGTTATTGGTACGGGCCATGGCATGTGTACCTGCCAAGGGGCTGCGTTTGAATATATCTATAACGTGGATCATGTCTTGCGCGAGGCCGGGGTTCGTGACATGGCTCGCATCATCTGGCTTAGCAATGAGTACGAATTGGGCGACTTTGGTATGGGTGGCGTGCATATCAAGCGTGGCGGCTACATTACCAATGGCAAGACCTTTGCCGAGTCGTTGATGGTTGAGCGCGGGGTCGAATGGATTACTCGCGCCCATGTGAATAAGGTCGAAGCCGGGAAAATTCATTATGAGACCATGGATGGAACTTTCCATGAGCAGGAGTTCGATTTTTCCATGCTGATTCCCCCTTTTGCCGGCGTTGGGCTGAAGGCTTTCGACAAAGCTGGCGGAGACATCACCAGCAAGATTTTTGCGCCTAACGGTTTCATGAAAGTGGACGCTGATTACACTCCACGACCCTATCTGGAATGGAGCGCCAAGGACTGGCCGAGGACGTACCAAACACCGACCTACCGTAATATTTTTGCTGTCGGCATTGCTTTCGCCCCGCCGCACCTGATCAGCAAGCCGATGCAAAGTGCAAATGGGACGCCCATCAATCCGACAGCCCCCAGAACCGGAATGCCATCGGCTGCCATGGCGAAAGCGGTTGCCATGAGTATTCGCGACATGCTCAACGGCGCGGAAAAGCCAACGCATACGGCATCGATGGCTGAAATGGGCGCGGCGTGCGTGGCATCTACCGGATCTGGTTTTTTTACGGGCACTGCCGCCACTATGACAGTTTACCCAGTCGTGCCTGACTTTGAGAAGTATCCAGCTTACGGTCGCGACATTGATCTGACTTTTGGTGAAATCGGATTGGCTGGTCACTGGATGAAGTACCTGCTGCACCATGCTTTCATTTATCAGGCAAAAATGAAACCGGGCTGGTCATTGATGCCGGATTAATAACAAAGAACATTTTTAAGGAGCAAGACATGTCAGGAAAAATCACAAATAGGGAGCCTTACCAACAGGCTTATTATCCTCCAACGCCGACCGGACTGACCCGTTACATGCGGACATCACTCATATGGCAGGGTTTCCGCTTTCTCGTCATTAATCTGAAAATACTTAAATTGATGTCGAAATCACATCATTGAATTTCAGTCGTAGCTGGATTTTATTGGAACATGGACACAGGAAACAGAATGCTTGCCGGACGCGATCAATATTTCGTGCGGCGTGCTGGAGTGGAGAGAGAACATGGCACATATCGTCATCCTCGGCGCAGGTGCCGGTGGTACACCGGCAGCTTACGAATTGCGCGAAGTCCTTGGCAAGCAGCATAAAATAACCCTCATCAACGCAACCGAAACGTTTCAGTTCATCCCGTCCAATCCTTGGGTCGCGCTGGGCTGGCGCAAGCGCGAGGAAATTTCCTTCAACCTGCGTCCCTGTTTGCAAAATAAAGGTATCGGTTTCATCGCGTTACCCGCCGAACGGATTGATGCAGAATCTAGCCGCATCCATTTAGCGAATGGCGAATCCGTTGACTACGACTACCTGATTATCGCCACTGGACCGCGATTGGCCTACGATCTGATTGAGGGTTCTGGCCCGAATGGGGGGCATACCCAGTCAATTTGCACTGTCGATCATGCTTGCAAAGCCTATGAAGGTTACGAGCATTTTTTGAAGGATCCCGGCCAGGTTGTAGTGGGCGCGTTTCAGGGGGCTTCATGTTTCGGGGCTGCCTACGAATATGCACTGGCGATGGACACCGACTTATGCCGCCGCAAACTGCGTTCCATGGTACCCATTACCTACGTCAGCCCGGAACCCTATATCGGTCACCTCGGACTTGGCGGCATCGGCGATTCCAAGGAAATGCTCGAAGCCGAGATGCTTCACCGCCACATCAAGTGGATATGCAACGCCAAAACCACCAAGGTCGAGGCAGGGAAGATTTATGTCGAGGAATATAACGAGCTTGGCGAAAAAATTTGCGACCACATTCTTGCGTTCAAATATTCGATGATGTTGCCGCCATTCCGAGGCGTGGCATCTGTCGCCAACGTCGCAGGACTGTGCGATCCTAACGGTTTCGTCCTCGTTGATCAATACCAACGCAGCCCGAAATACCGTAACATATTTTCAGCCGGAGTGTGCGTCGCCATTCCGCCTGTCGAGCAGACTCCAGTACCGATCGGTACGCCGAAGACTGGCTATATGATCGAATCGATGGTCACCGCCATCGTCCACAACATCAGGGATGAACTGGAAGGCCAGCCTGCCGTCAACACGGGCACTTGGAATAACATCTGCCTGACTGATTTTGGTGACACCGGAGCGGCCTTTGTCGCGCTGCCGCAGGTCCAGCCGCGCAATCTGACTTGGTCGAAAAAAGGCAAGTGGGTTCACTTGGCCAAGATCGCATTCGAGAAATACTTCATGCGCAAAATTAAGACCGGTAGCTCAGAGCCTATCTATGAGAAATACATGCTCAAAGCGCTTGGTATCAACTGCTTGAAGAAGTAAAACCACCGCAGTTATGGCGCCTCTTTTTGGTCAAGAAAGATACATAACTACATATTTCAAACACTCGCCTCTGCGATTAATCATCGACGCCAGAGGCAAGAGTCCTTTTCTTTACCGTACGGGTACTGCTTGCCATCCACTCTGGCACGTAGGCACATAAGCATTGGTGGCAGAGCAGAAATACCAATAATGCACTGGTAATGGGGCAACGCTAGGCGCATAAACCGGAGCAGGTTGAGCATAGTCCGGATAAGGCGGTGCGTATACCGGATACGGATAGGCCAAGTCGTAAGCAATAACACCACCCACCACCACTGGAGCAACCCATCTACCACCCCATCCCCAGCCATGACCACCATGATGGGCAGCCTCAGCGAAAACTGGAACAGTTAATAAAATCGCGAGAAAAGCAATCAGTAGTTTTTTCATGATATCTCTCCAACTCAATTACCAACCTTATCCAAGGGCAACTGCGGAGGAAATTATTTCTACGTTTCGATAGACCGTTACATCCACCGCCATTATGCTTTTTATCCCTTAAGTTTTAGAGCACCGTAATAAAGCAATGTTCCAACCAAGATCATGACAGGGGGTTATCTGTGGTACCAATGAGCCGCTTGGGTGAGGCGCAGCTAAGACAGAGCTATTCGATAGGCGTCATTATTTTGGGCTGCGTTATTCTAAGCAGGTGAACCGGTTGGGTTAATTTGAGGAAGTTTAATAAGGTGGCAGTATAGGACAAACTCCGATGCGTTATTTCACAAATTCCTTATCGCATATCCAGCAAAACACCTATGTTTTAATTGTACTCACATCATCATACTGAAAAAGTCTCGACTACAGTTGTCGCCTGATAAACAAATAACAGGAGCTTGCCATGTCCAGAGGAGATTCAACATGAAACGTTTATTGATTGCAGCAGCATTAGCCGCCACCATTACCACCCCAGCACTCGCTGCCGATGTTGGAGTATCAATCAGCGTAGGCCAGCCCGGCTTCTTTGGTCGACTCGACATCGGCGACTTTCCTCAGCCACAAGTGATTTATCCTCAGCCGGTAGTTATCGAGCAGGTGCCGATGGATCGCCCGCCGATCTATCTGCGCGTACCTCCTGGTTATGCCAAACACTGGAAAAAGCACTGCCGCGAATACAACGCCTGCGGCGAGCGAGTCTTTTTTGTGCAAGACAAGTGGTACAACAACGAGTACGTCCCACATTATCAGGAACGGCATCGTGATCGCGGGGATGAGCGCCGTGACGAGCATGAGCACGAGCATGAGCACGAACACGAGCACGAGCGTGATCACTAAGGTATCGGCATAACAATAATCCAGGTTCATGCAGTCGATAATTATGACGCTGGATCAGGAATGTTATGGGAATGCCCAACGCTCTAAAAATCTAGATGACTTGGTTGTTTTTGGTTGCAGTAGCAGAAGTAAAATCCAGAAGTTGGTTTTTCATTTACACAAGAAAGAAGAAAGGAATCATCATGAACACGAAGAATCTTTCTCGCCGGATGTTGATAGTTGTGATGAGTATGGTACTTTGTCTGCAAGCACCTTCTGCGCTGGCGGGGATTGTGTCCACGAGCGAAATGGCTGCACAAAATCAGACTGTTGTTGAAAGGGCCAAGATCCAGGCCTTTATTGACCGGGCAGGTGTCAAGGATCGCTTACAGGCGATGGGTGTCGATGGCATTATGGCTAAGGACCGGGTTGCAGCGTTAAGTGACCAGGAGGTTCATGCCTTGGCGTTGAAGATTGATTCTATGCCAGCCGGTGGCGATCTGAGAAATATGAGCAATTCAGACCTTATCGTAATCTTGCTCGTAGTAATTTTGATAGCAATCATTGTTTAGACATTAAAAGTAAAGTGTTCATCATTGGCCGCGCCAAAATTGACCGGGAATTTCTTGTGGTGCGACTGAGAACCTGTTTTTCGGTGTGCATTGTTTTTCTGATCCTGGCCGGATGTGGGAGCCTCCCGGAGGCTAATTACCATACTGATCGCGCCGATGGTCGCCCTGCGCACGTGGAATTGGCAGACGTACCGTTTTATCCGCAGGAGCAATATCAGTGCGGCCCGGCCGCATTGGCGATGGTATTAACATACGCAGGTGTCTTCCGCACGCCTCAGGACATGACCGGGCAGGTTTATCTGCCTGGGCGTGAAGGTTCGTTGCAACCTGAAATGCTGGCCGCAACCCGGCGCGTGGGTTTGCTCCCCTACACATTGAACACCGAACCCGATGCGTTACTACAGGAGTTGGCGGCTGGACATCCGGTCGTGGTGTTGTTGAATCTGCGTTTTGATTTTCTTCCAGAATGGCACTATGCCGTGTTGGTCGGCTACGACCTGAACAGCAAAGAAGTGGTTATGCGTTCTGGGGGCAGCAGGCGTCTGATAATGACATTGCGTGATTTTGATCAGTCATGGGCCAAGTCTGGACGCTGGGCTTTTGTAGCCATGCCGCCAGATCAAATACCAGCCAGCGCCAAGGAGTCCGACTACGTGGAAGCCGTGGTGGCTTTCGAGCGCGTTTCGCCATTGTCGGCACGGCTTTCCTACAGCACAGCTCTGGCAAGGTGGCCAAGTAATTTGATCGCACACATTGGCTTGGGCAACGTAGCTTATGGCCAGCACGACTTGGCTGCTGCTGAGTCGGAATATCGCCAAGCCAGCGTCGATCACCCAGATTCCGGAGATGCCTGGAATAATCTTGCGCAAGTCTTGCACGAACTCGGCAACAATCCGGCTGCGTTGGAGGCAGCAGATCGAGCGGTGTCTATCGGGGGCGCGCGACTTGCCATTTACCAGTCTACATGGAATACCATCGAAGCTGAACTGGCGTCCATACCTCCCCCCGAGCCTGCGTACGGCGCACTTCCGCCCCTTGATACTCCACCCGAATCAAAAATTCATGCCAACGAAAAGTAACATGCTTGAATGAAAACAAAATCTTCCGCTCCTCTAATATTGCCTCCGGATTTTGCTGGTACACCAGATGAATCCGAAAGCGACCAGATCAGTCAAAATATCAAGGCTGTTTGGGAGTTTTACGCACGTGAAAATCAAAAAATCAGCCGTCCGCAACGTATTCTAGAACGCCTTAGTGTTTTTATCGGACAACCGGTTTTTCTTGGCTTCATACTTCTCTTCGTTGCGCTCTGGGTGTTAGCCAATACGTTATTGCGCCAATTTGGCATGGCCGAATTCGATCCGGCACCGTTTCCATGGCTGCAAGGGATTGTCAGCCTGAGCGCGTTGCTGGTCACAACCGTGGTTCTGACCAGACAGAATCGGATCGCCAAGCTTGCGGAACAGCGGGAGCATCTGGATCTTAAAGTGACGTTATTGACAGAGCAAAAGGCCGCCAAGCTTATTGATCTGCTGGAAGAATTGAGGCGTGATTTACCCAATGTCAAAAACCGCCATGATTCTGAGGCGGCAGTAATGCAGCAGGCAATGAGTCCGGATATGGTGCTTGCCGCACTGGATGAACGTAGTGAGTTGGAAAAGAAGCCTGCCGAAGAATTCACAGAGGATACAGACGGCGAAGAATAAAATTGCAATTGGAATCGCTGCGCTGAAGGCTGGATATTTTAAAGATTTCTGCATCGAAATATTGAGCAACTTTAGGAGAAAAACAATGATTAACAATCCGGTAGTCTGGTTTGAGATTTACGTGCAGGACATCCCTCGTGCCAAAGCTTTTTATGAATCCGTGTTTCAAGTCAAGCTTGAACAACTGGACAGCCAGGAGGTCGAAATTTGGGGTTTCCCGATGGCGATCAATGGACCAGGGGCAAGTGGTGCTTTGGTTAAAAAAGAAGGAAAAGATTCAGGCGGAAATAGCACTTTGGTTTATTTTTGTTGCGCCGACTGTGCGATCGAAGCAACTCGCGCTACCGAGTATGGCGGGTATGTTCAGCGAGAAAAAATGTCTATCGGCAAATACGGCTGGATTGCCTATGTTGTGGATACTGAGGGCAATATGATTGGTTTGCATTCAATGCAATGAGTAGCAAGTCTCTTTAGCGACAGGGCCGACGTGAAACTCTGAGAGTTGTAAGTATATGGACATTCAGTTCCTACATTGTTGTTCTGACTGCTAACCAGCAGGAAGGGAGATGAACAAATAAAATGAGAAAAATAATTTTTCAAATGATGGTCTCTTTGGATGGCTATTTTGAAGGGGGAAATAAGGAGCTCGATTGGCATCTTGTGGATGAAGAATTCAATGAATATGCCAGCGCCCTGCTCGACTCAGTGGACACGATTCTGTTTGGGCGAGTGACTTATCAACTCATGGCAAGTTATTGGCCCACTCCAATTGCGAAGACGAACGACCCGGTCATCGCGGAGAAAATGAACAACTTGCAGAAAGTTGTTTTTTCAAAAACGCTGACGAAGGCTGAATGGAACAACACTATGTTAGTCAAAAAAAATGCTGTGGAGGAAATATCGAAACTTAAGCAGCAGTCCGGTAAGAACATGGTGATATTCGGTAGTTCCGATTTGACAGTAAACTTAACTAATTCAAATTTGATCGATGAATATCGGATTTTTGTTAATCCTGTTGTATTGGGGAGCGGCAAGCCTTTGTTGAAAGGGTTAAAAGATAGGCTTAGCCTGAACCTTATCAGGACAAAGATATTTAAATCAGGACTCGTTATGCTTTGCTATAAGCATGGTGAAAGAAAATAATTCATCAGAATTCCACATTTTCGATAGCCATGCCCCTTTTATTGAGAACTAAAAACAACATTCTATTAACACAACCTGCAGAGAACGAATGATTGGCTGGTTGGTGTTCTATAACCGCAGAAGACTTCACTCGACGCTGAGCTATATTACTTCTTTGAAGTTCGTGAAAAACAGGTTTGCGGCACAGTTGAAGGATGCCGCATAATGAGCGCGTTAAGAGATTGCTGAGAGTGGCGCATTCAACACAGAAGTGGAATTTTTGTAATGGATAAAATGGAAAGCTATGACGACTTGATTGCCGATGCACTTACGCGCGTGAGGGAGATCATGCCATGGGACTTGAGCAGATCGTTGACCGCTGGAAACAAGCCTATTCTGCTCGATGTGCGTGAAGCGGCTGAATATGCCATGCTGCGCATCCCCGATTCGATCAACGTTCCGCGCGGTGTACTGGAACAATCATGTGAATGGGATTATGACGAGACTTTGCCCGAACTGGCAAGCGGGAGGGAGCAGGAGATCGTGGTCATCTGTCGTTCAGGTAAGCGCTCCGTGCTGGCGGCTGACATCTTGTTGCGGATGGGTTTTACCAATGTAGTCTCACTTAAAACCGGAGTGCGTGGCTGGAATGATTTCGAGCAACCCATGGAGAATGCGAACGGCGAAACGATAGACGCAGATGCGGGTGATGTTCTGCTTGCACCACGATTGAGGCCGGAGCAACGAAAACCGAAATCACCTTGATAGAGATGACCGTTGTTAGCACGGACTGGCAGTGCGCTATAGTGGCGGTTAACCTAATAACCTCAGTTGATGGGTTCGTAGGTGCGAATTTATTCGCACGTGTACGAGCTAATTAGCGGATCAGTTTGGGTATCCATATATACAAGAACAAGACCATCTTTAAAATTGCCACAATGACTAGAATGCCTAGCACGACTAGAGCACCTAAAACGACAAGCGGCAGATATCTCGCCCAAGTCAAATCCCACGTCTGTAAATTCGACCTTGACCAAAATGATGGAGCTTGTTTGGCGCGTAACACCACCCCATTGTGATATCTCAATTTATGCTCCAAATGAAATATTATTTCAATTCTTGCACATTACGGAATCAAGAAATCAGTTAAAGCCTATTTCGAAAAAATATTTTTGGATATAGAAGCGTGAGGAATTATGACATTGCCGATATATTTAAAACATCAGTGCGTGGCGCAAAAAACAATGAGTAAATTCTGTAAATTCTCATCATTACTTGTCCTGTGCTAAGAGGATTTTCGGTGTGATGGCATAAGACAAACACTGATGTGGAGGTCCGGATAGACGCCCCAATTTAAGTTTAAATGCTTTCATCTTAGTCAATGACTTAGCCTTTTTGCCCCCAAGCACTTATAACAATAATCGGACAGTTCAGAGCAGCCGCAGGAGAAATCACCATCAGTTTCTTTGGCCGCATTATCAAGAAAATGCGCGGCGTCCAAATAATTACCGGAAGCAATATACAAATATGCGAGCTTCAAGCGCATCACCTGCGATTCAGGCGCCTCAAGAAGCAGATCATAAGCAGTTTTCATTTATAACCCAACCGCAATAATGTGCTGAATTAACGAGGTTAAAATTATCGTACTACAATAATTAAATATCAATACGGTGTTGTATTATTTGTTGCATTGTCATATTAGGTATCCGCCGCGTGTAGCAAATTGGATTTCGGGGATTCCAAATCGTTTCAATTTATCAAATTAGCCAATTAACAATCGCCTGATTTGAACAAAGTGAGCTATTGAATTTTGACCGCTTTTGGGAATACGCTATGTCCGCTTCGGCCAATAAAGCTGCCGTTCTAAACCGTGACGGTGAACGAGCAAAGAGTATTTTTGAGTAGGAAAGTTCAAATGCCTTCAACATCAATCATCAATGCACGATTTGAGGCATTAACCGAAGCCGACTTTAGGACTGTGGCTGACTTAGGTGCAACAATCTGGCGCTCGCACTACTCGAAAATTGTCAGCATGGCGCAGATAGATTACATGCTGACTGAGCGATACGCACCTGAAAACCTACGCAACTATTTGAATTCTGCAATTCGATGGTTTGAAATACTTTGGGTAGGCGAGAAGCCTGTTGGATATTGCAGCTATTCTCTCACTTCCAATCCCAAGGAAATGAAGCTTGAACAAATCTATCTCATCGAAGAATCCAGGGGAAAAGGGTTAGGTGGATTCATGCTCAGCCATGTCGAAGCCGAGGCGCGTAAGAAGAATATCCCATTGTTGATGCTTCAGGTAAACAAACGGAATGAAGACTCGATTGCCATTTACCGTAAAGCGGGCTTCCAAGTGAGAGACGAGGAGGTTTTTGATATCGGTAATGGATACTTCATGGATGATTACGTGATGGAGAAAACGATTTAAAATTTTGGTGTTGATACTTGGGACGACAAGTGGGATATTGATTTCGCTTGCAGTGTGACTTGTTTTCACAAATATTACCGGAACAAACGAATTGGCTACTCCGCTGAGTCACCAACTAATTTAGCGGTATTACTTGTCATCCAGTGCCCATCCTTTGGCAAGTTGTACGGCCCTGTCCCAACGTCGGCATAACTTCGCTCGCTCGGCTTCTCCCATGCTCGGAAGGTAGCGCACGTCTAGCGACCAATTCTTATTTAGCTCGTCACGGCTGCTCCAGAACCCTACCGCCAAGCCCGCGAGATAGGCAGCGCCTTGGGCTGTTGCTTCGACGATTCTCGGCACTTCCACGGGTTTGCCGAGGATATCAGCCTGGAACTGCATGAGTACGCTGTTCACCGAGGCACCACCATCGCATCGCAATTCTTTGAGCTCGATGCCAGAGTCGCGCTGCATCGCCTCAATGACGTCGCGGGTTTGGTACGCCATGCTTTCAAGTACGGCGCGAGCAAGATGGTTTTTGGTGGTGCCGCGTGTAATGCCAATCAGCAGTCCACGGGCATAGGGATCCCAGTGAGGCGCGCCGAGGCCGACCAAAGCCGGGACGAAATAGACTCCTTCATTATTGGGCACCGCCCTCGCCATCTCGCCGGATTCGCTCGCGGACTTGATGATTTGTAGACCGTCGCGCAGCCATTGGACCGCAGCCCCTGTGATGAAGATGGCCCCCTCCATGGCGTACTCCACCGGCTCGTCGCCGATACCCCATGCGATAGTCGTGAGTAATCCATTCTTGCTGAAGACAGGTTGGGTTCCGGTGTTCATCATGACGAAGGAACCCGTGCCGTAAGTGTTTTTAGCCATCCCCGCTGTGTGGCAGCACTGGCCGAACAGCGCCGACTGTTGGTCGCCGCCGATGCCGGCGACGGGAACGCCGTGGGTGCCAAAGAACATCTCCGGGTCGGCCAGGCCGTATACGAATGAGGAAGGCCTAACCTCGGGCAAGACGGCCCTTGGAACGTCGAACAGGGCAAGAAGCTCCTCGTCCCAATCGAGCGAGACAATGTTGTAAAGCAGTGTTCTGGAGGCGTTTGAATAGTCGGTGACGTGAATCTTGCCACCGGTTAACTGATATACCAGCCAGGAATCGATGGTGCCGAAAGCGATTTCGCCACGTTTGGCGCGAACCCGAAGGCCTGATATGTTGTCCAGCATCCACTTAGCTTTGGTCCCCGAGAAATAGGGGTCGATAACAAGCCCGGTCTTACGACGGATCATCTCTTCGTGGCCCCGCTCCTTGAGTTCGCCACAGTAGTGGGCCGTGCGGCGGTCTTGCCAAACAATCGCGCGAGCGACCGGCCTGCCGGTCTTCCGGTCCCACATTACGACCGTCTCGCGTTGATTGGTAATGCCGATCGCCTGGATGTTATTTGGAGGAATGCCGACACCGCGAATGGCATCATCGATCAATTTGAATGTGACCGAGGAGATCTCTTCGGCGTCATGCTCCACCCACCCTGGCTTCGGATAATGCTGGGTGATTTCGGAGTAGGCGCGGCTACGAACCTGTCCATCGTGATCGAAGACAAGCACCGTTGATCCCGTTGTGCCTTGGTCAATCGAGAGTATATAGCCATCACCCATCGAAGCTTCACTCCCCTAGATGCGAATCGCCAGCCATTTACAAAACCGACACTCATTTACAGGTCAGGTGTTAATCAATCTAATCGGTTTTGTAGTCGTTTGCAAATTGCCATGGTTGAGCGGACGGCAAAGATCCTGAAATGCCGGAAACTCATAGATTACCCCGGCACTAGCAGAACGAAACATTTAAATCGTTATGCCTGAACCTGCCGTTCGTGACGTGCGGCAATGTGCCATGAACGAAAATCCATAGGCGAACGCCTGATCAAAATGATTCACTTACAAGTGCGTTGTAATTCTCTAGATTGAAGGAATCAGGCAAACGAACTGGCGAACTGAATGGCCTGTTCCATTTCCTCGTCAACCTGTTCTTTCACCTCTTTCGCTTGGGACGGAGATATTCCCAGCGCTTCCCATTCTGCGTCGCTGATTTCGGCAGCGACAAACTCGGCAATACCAAAAGTTGGCAGCAGTTTTGCCACAATGTTAATCATGCGCACCATCGGCTGCCCCGCTTCTGCTTCGGGTGCATCCGGGTGATGGTGGTAGCGCAGCACTGCGATGATTTCTTTCGGCAAACCCCAGTGACGACCCAGTTCCGCGCCCAGTTCGTCATGGCACATATCCAGAACTTCCCGTTCAACTTCCAGCAACGGACGTTCGGGTTCTGCGGCCAAGCGGTTATGTAGTTTATCGCTAAGTTTTGGATCAAGAAAAGCCAGCGCCAGATAGCCGATGTCATGTAGCATGCCGGCAAGAAAAGCCTGGTCTGCTTGAGGGCGCATTTTTGCTGGCATGAACCGTGCAAGACCCAGCAGGGCAAATGCAGCGCCGAAGCTGTGTAACCATAAGTCCTGCATGTTAAACGTCCCGGAAGGAGGCTTATTCATCAGGGTCATAATGGCAATACCGGTGGCAACTGATTGGACGCGTTTGAGGCCCAACAACATCACAGCATCCTTCACGGTCTTTACATGGCGCGAAACACCGACCTGCGCAGAATTGGCCAGTCCGAGGATCTTCGCCGAGATTTGCGGATCCTGTTCGATCAGTACCTGCAGCATCCGCTCGCCTTCTTCGGTATCCATCCTTAATGCCAGCAGTTTTTGGGCAATGACGGGCATAGCGGGCAAAGCGTCCAGTTTCTGGACGGCCTGCCGGAGGTCTGTGTGTCTGCCAACGTCTGTTTTCTTCTGCCTAGCCAGGATGTTTTCGTTAATTATTGCAATGATGGCTTCATTTTTGTTCTTAATGGCAATCGAAAGTGCGGTGCTGCCGTCCTCAAGTTGCATATTGCTGTCTGCGGAGTGGTTCAACAGTAACTTGACCACTCCGATGTGACCATTGGCAGTTGCCTTGTGCAGGGCAGTCCAGCCGTCTTTGCTGGCAAGGTTGACGTTTGCGCCCCGTGTGATCAGATGATTGACAGGGCCAAGATGTCCGCGTGTGGCGGCCTGAATGAGGGGTGTCCAGCCAAAATTGCTGCACGCATTCGGGTCTGAATTATTTTCGAGAAGCAGCGTCACCACGTTGTCATGACCGTTGAACGCAGCCAAATGTAACGGGGTATATCCTGCATTGTCCTTGATCTGGATGTCGGCGTCGTTCTGTATCAGTAAGCGAACGATTTCTTCGTTGCCATTGAATGAAGATACCATTAGCGGAGTCCAGTCGCGCTCGTCGCGTATATTCAAGTCGGCGCCATGACTTATAAACTGACTAACTGCCGAGTTAGAACCTGCTTCAATCAACCTGAAGAATTCTTGTGGCGTGTAGATGTAGTTCTTACTTTCAGGCACAAATACATCTCGATTTTGCAGTTCTGGGTCATCGACGAGAGCCCAAGGATTTTCGATTTTATCTTGGGTTACAGTACATGTACGCTCATGCACTTGGCTCAGGCGAAAGATTTCCACTGCTACTTCCGGTGGGAAACCTTGGCGCGCGCCGCCACGTTTGTCGACCATCAGGTCAAAGAAACATTTCCCTGCTTCCGAGGTATACCACGCCTCAATTATTTTGTTCATGACGCGCAGATATTGTTTTTCTAGCGCATGTGGATATAAGCTCTCATCACCCTGCAATATTTCCAACATTTTTGTATTCATGTAATTTTATGCTTAAGACATCTGGGTTATACGCGATACGGTTAACATATTTTCTAAGAAAACACGCAAAGAAGTTTCAGTATATTATCTATTTATTTCCAACAACTGCATATCTGTTTTGGCATAATGAAGGGCGGCAAGCTAAATGCGGTTCTCCTTTACATTGCAGGCGCCCCGGTCGGCGCAATCGTCACCGACCATCTTCTTCCCCTCACGACTGGCCGCTTGTGGGGAATCAATTTGGCAACATGAAATCCGCTTCGCGTACATTGCTAGGTCATCGTTCTGCATCTATGATTGTTTCTATCTGAGGTGTAGTATTGGCTCGCCTGATTTGAACATTAATTGCCACGAGATGTGTGATGACCTCAAAACCCCAAAGCATCCAGAGAATACTTGTTATAGGCGCGGGCCGTGGCGGCTCAGCCATGCTCGATCTCTTTATCGAGGATCCGCTGATTAAAATTGTCGGCATTATGGACGCTGACCCGCAAGCTCCGGCGGTGGCAATCGCGAAGAAATACGGCATCCAGAATTTTACCAATCTTGCTGACGCAATCGAGGCAAGTCGCCCTTGTCTCGCTTTCAACCTCACAGGTGATGACAGTGTCACCGTTTATGCCGAGTCTCAGTTGGGAAATGAAAATGTCATCGGCGGCTTTCAGGCACGCTTCATCTGGAACTTACTTACGCGTCTTAAGCGAACAAATGAACAGATTACCCATCTCGCCTACCACGACATTCTTACTGGACTTCCCAACCGTATCCTGTTCTATGATCGCCTCAATCAGGCAATAACAAAGGCACATCGAGATAAGGAATTGGTCGCCGTCCTTTTTCTTGATCTCGACGGATTCAAGATCATTAACGACACATTCGGGCACGATGTAGGTGATGCACTTCTGCACGAGACAGCCAAACGCATCTTGGCATGTGTACGTGATTCGGATACTGCGGCACGTATGGGTGGCGATGAGTTTACGGTGATTCTCTGCAACGTGCGAACACCGAACAGCATAATTCGTGTTGCTAAAAAAATTGTCGAATCTATCGCTCAACCATTTGTGCTAAATGGAAAGAACTGTACGGTAAGCATCAGCATTGGAATTGCCCTCTATCCTGACAATGGAAAAACGGCTATGGAGTTGGTAAAAATCGCCGATGCCGCCATGTATTTGGCCAAACACAGTGGCAAGAACTGCTACCGCTTCGTTGGCGATTGATCACCCATTGTTAAAAAGACAAAGGTCGTTATGACGACATTCGCAATAACGATAGCATCCCATTCACAGATTGCTTATGTGGTTGGTAGTGGGTATCAGTAATGTCATTATCCGAGCAAACCAGATACCAAAGCGTACTCGTTCATCGCAAGAAGCACCTGCGGATTGTTTGCAACGCCAGGCAACGACTCAAAGGCTAGTAAATTATTGAGGTTGTCATTGTAGTGCTTGGGAATAGAGGCTGTTTGTGAGCAATTCAAAGCCATCCGAAGATCATGAGATAAACGTGCTCGCGCATGCTCTAGTATTTCGGCATCAGAGGCGCATTTAGTCTGTACATAGTATTACCGTGGATAAAACAGGAGCAGCCGATAACCAGATGGTTTGAGGTTGGTGGTGTCGAGGTTGAGTTTGACGCTGAGTTCCTGATTAGCTGGCAGACCTTCCTTTTCGTCCTCACCCGGTTTGAGGTATTCCACAGGGCGGAAGGTGCGGCGCGCTAGCGGTTTGTCTTGCGCGTCCGTGAGGGTCAGTTCGAGATCGGGATAGGCTTGCGAGTAGGATGCGTGGTTGCGCAGCAGGGCGTTGAGTGTAATGACGCTGGCCTGTGCCGGGTCAGCTTCCAGTTCGGAAGATTCGATGCTCATCAAGTCTGCTTTATGTGGCAGGGGGACGTTGCACTGGAGCAGGCTGCAATAGGAATTGAGGGCGGGCTTGAGGCCGGGCTGGTTGGCGGCGAGTTCAACGCGAAAGAAATATGCGGCTTGTGCCAGCAATACAATCAACAGCAGCAAGCTACCGACAATCCACAGCCAAGTTAGCTTCTTTTTTTTCTTGGCGGATTCGAGAGACGTGACATCGGAACTATCCGCAAAAGAAATCTTTTGTGCCAGCTTGATGAGTTCAGCTGGTTCGTTATTAATCTGTAGCTTTGTCTCTTGTCGTTCTATGTCCTGCTGTTCTGGATGGGCAGGTTCGGCCAGGCTGAGATCGAGCTTTTCCTGCATCGCTGGGACAGGTTCGGCGGCTGTCTCGACAAATGTCGGTCTGGGTGCTTCCGGTGCAATGGGCAGGTCGAGTTGCGGGCTGGGCTGGTCGTCCTGCAAATATTCCGTGGCGTTGAACACTGCCTGACAGCGCCCGCAGCGCACCAAACCCTGATGCGCGTCAAGCTGCGTCTGGCTTACCTTGAAGCGGGTGTTACATGTCGGGCATTGTGTAGTATCACTCATCGCTTCACGCCGGACACACATGCCCAGCCTTCATCCATGATTGGGGGTTCTAGATTAAACCATTGCTCGTAGATTTTCATCACGTCTTTGGCCTGTTCGCTGAGGATGCCGGACAGGACGATGCGTCCGCCTTGCCGTGTGGCGCCAGCAAGCAGTGGGGCGAGCATTTTGAGCGGGTTGGTGAGAATGTTGGCAACGACGATGTCGCTTTGCAGTTTTGGCGCATCATCAGGCAGATAGAATTTTGCATCAACTTGGTTGGCTACCGCATTGTCGCGGCTGGCTTGCACCGCCTGCGCGTCCACGTCCACGCCGATAGTGCTGGAAGCCCCCAGCTTGAGCGCGGCGATAGCGAGGATGCCGGAACCGCAGCCATAATCCAGTACGGACTCACCTCCTCGGATGTTGGCGTCCAGCCAGCGCAGGCACAGACGTGTGGTTGGGTGGCTGCCGGTGCCGAAGGCGAGGCCCGGATCGAGTACGATGTTGATTACAGTGGGGTCGGACGGGGTGTGCCAAGTGGGCACGATCCACAAACGCTGCGAAATGGGGATGGGGTTGAACTGAGATTGGGTTAGACGCACCCAGTCGTTGTCCTCCAGAGTTGCGGTGCGATAGGCGGGGGGATGCGCAAGGCCGAGGGCGCGTGCCGCTTCCAGCATGATGGAGTCTATCGAAGAGTCTTCGGGAAACAGCGCGGTGACGCAATTATGCGACCATAGGTGCGGGGCAGGCTCGCCCGGTTCGCCGAAGATGGCCTGTTCTTGCGGGGTGTCGGCGTCCGCATCATGCACGTCTACCGACAACGCACCGAGTTCCATCAGCGCGTCGCTCAGGAGCTCGGCCTGCTGTTCGGATGCTGTAACCGTCAGCGTAAGCCAGGACATTGCTACTGCCCTTTAACGCGGTCGGCCAGCTTATGCTCCAGATAATGGATGCTGGTGCCGCCGCGTAAGAAGGCGGCATCTAACAGCAGTTCCTGATGCAGCGGAATGTTGGTGTCGATACCTTCCACCGCCATTTCAGACAGGGCGATGCGCATGCGTGCCATGGCTTGTTCGCGGGTATCGCCGTAGGCGATGATCTTGCCTATCATGGAGTCGTAATTCGGCGGTACGAAGTAGTTGGCATACACATGTGAATCCACGCGGATGCCGGGGCCGCCGGGCGTGTGCCAGGTGGTGATGCGTCCGGGCGAGGGCGTGAATTTGTAGGGGTGCTCGGCGTTGATGCGGCATTCGACGGCATGGCCTTTGAACACGATGTCCTTCTGGCGGAAGCTGAGTTTTTCCCCGGCGGCGATGCGGATTTGCTGTTGCACGATGTCGATGCCGGTAATCATTTCGGTGACCGGATGCTCGACCTGCACACGGGTGTTCATCTCGATGAAGTAAAACTCATCATTCTCGAACAGGAATTCAAAGGTGCCCGCGCCGCGATAACCGATCTTGCGACAAGCTTCGGCGCAACGTTCGCCTATCTTGTTGCGCAGTCGCACATTGAGCAACGGGGCAGGCGCTTCCTCGATAATCTTCTGGTGGCGGCGCTGCATGGAGCAGTCGCGTTCGCCCAGATACACAGCGTTGCCATAGGAGTCGGCCAGCACCTGAAATTCGATGTGGCGCGGGTTTTCCAGAAACTTTTCCATGTACACCACGGGATTGTTGAAGGCTGCCTGTGCTTCGCTGCGCGTCATGGCCACGGCGCTAATCAGTGCGGCTTCGGTATGCACCACGCGCATGCCGCGTCCGCCGCCGCCGCCGGAAGCTTTGATGATGACCGGATAGCCGATGCTGCGCGCGATTTTGACGATCTCAGCCGGGCTGTCAGGCAATGCGCCGTCCACTCCGGGCACGCAAGGTACACCGGCCTTTTTCATGGTAAGTTTTGCGGTGACTTTGTCGCCCATCATACGGATGGTTTCCGGGCGCGGGCCGATAAATACGAAGCCGCTTTTTTCCACGCGCTCGGCGAAGTCGGCATTCTCCGACAGGAAGCCGTAACCGGGATGGATCGCCTGCGCGTCGGTAACTTCCGCCGCGCTGATGATGGCCGGGATGTTCAGGTAACTTTGGTTTGATGGCGCCGGGCCGATGCACACCGATTCATCTGCCAGCCTGACGTACTTGGCGTCTGCATCAGCCACGGAATGAACTGCAACGGTTTTGATGCCCATCTCGCGGCAGGCGCGTTGGATACGCAGAGCGATTTCGCCACGGTTGGCGATGAGGATTTTTTCAAACATGATAGGTGATGGTTCCGGTTTGGGCGTTACGCGCATTATTCCGCGCTTCAACAAGCTGGCCTGCGGTTTACTGTCAATTGGTTGTTTATTTTCGCCTTGCTTGGCGGGCGGTTTTTTTTCAAACATGATTAGTCTGAGCGACTAGCCGATGATAAACAGGGGTTGGCCGTATTCCACCGCTTGCCCGTTCTCCACCAGAATGGCTTTGACCACACCAGCCTTGTCGGACTCGATTTCGTTCAGCAGCTTCATCGCTTCGATGATGCACAGAGTGTCGCCTACACTCACGTTTTGACCCACTTCAACGAAGGATTTTGCACCGGGGGAAGGGCAACGGTAGAAGCTGCCAACCATTGGCGACTTCACCGCATGGCCTTCAGGCTCAGCAGCCTTGGCCGGTTCGGCAGGGACTGCGGGTTGTGGTGCGGGTGCAATCATCTGCTGTGGCGCGGCATAGACTTGCTGCATCATGGAGGAGGGGGAACGAGTGATGCGTACACGTTCTTCTCCCTCGCTGATTTCCAGTTCAGCGATGCCGGAGCTTTCAACCAGTTCGATTAGAGTCTTGAGTTTGCGTAAATCCATAATTTATCTCCTAAGCAGGGTGTTGCAGCGCGAATTGCACTGCGAGTTCGTAACCGGTTGCCCCCAAACCGCTGATGACGCCGACGGCGAGATCGGAGAAATATGACTCTTTGCGGAATGCTTCGCGGGCAAATACATTGGAAATGTGAATTTCGATAAACGGGATAGCGACCGCCGCCAAAGCATCGCGTAGCGCTACGCTGGTATGGGTAAAGGCGGCGGGATTGATAATGATAAAATTGGTGCCGTCCTGGCGTGCCAACTGCACACGATCAACTAAGGCGGCTTCGGCATTGCTCTGGAAAAATTGCAAGCTTGCACCTTTCGCGAGTGCTAATTGCTGCAATTTCTGGTTAATTTCGTCCAACGTGATGCGACCGTACACGTCCGGCTCGCGGCTGCCGAGCAGGTTTAAATTGGGTCCATGCAACACTAACAGGTTTTTCATGGGGCGCAGTTTGCCGCAAAATGGGGGGAGTTGTCCAGATTTTGCCTGAAATTAATCTGTGGAAGTTATTTTTCAAGCTATATTCCCTGAAATAAATAACCGATCAGGACAATGCCCAAAGGCGCCTGTAAAGTTGGTGGTGACTCCCGGATAGGTTAGATAACTTTCCAGAATTTCAAGCATCTTTAAAGGTCTTGAGCATCTTGCGGTGCTATACGCTCGAATACACGGAAACCCATACGCACAGCAGGACGCAAGCCAGGCTCGTTCAGAATTAGAGATGCAGTGCTGCAAGTAATCGGCTCGAACAATGTGATCAAGTGTGTCCAAAGCGTTGCGGTGCCAGTCAGTCTGCATTAATATCCAGTCTGCTTGCAGCGGATGGCAGGATTGTCGTGTTGCGCGCGGTTTGGTTTGTTCATCGACTGCATGATAGATTCAACTGACCTTCTCCGGATAGTTATAAGGATGGGGCAGTCTAGGAGAGTATGTTCGTTTTATCCAAAAACAATGTCGCCTTGATCTTCGGGGTGGCGTTGCTGTATTTTCTAAGCGCGAAGCTGGGGCTGAGGCTCGCGTTGGTAGGCAAGTCGGTCACGTTGTTCTGGCCGGCTTCCGGCATTGCACTTACCTCCCTTCTGGTATTCGGCTTGCGCATCTGGCCCGGTGTTCTATTGGGTGCCTTGCTGGGCAATTACGCTGAAGGATTCCTTCCGTCGCTGGAAATTTCCTGTGGTGCTACCCTCGAAGCGGTGGTGGGCGTCTGGCTGCTGCGCCGTTTTCCCGGCTTTGACCTGTCGCTGGTGACAATCAGAGACATCTTTATTCTTCTCGCCGTTGCGGTTTTTTCCTCATTGCTGAGTGCGCTTAACGGCCCATTCTGGCTTGCGTTTAACGGCATTATGCCGTGGGAGGTCTATCTCAGCGCCGTGGTTCACTGGTGGATGGGCGACGCCCTCGGCATCATCCTGTTTACCCCCTTGCTGCTCTCTTGGACACGCCACAAGCCTCTTTCTTACTCGTCGGATATCCGGCGTGAGGTGGTCGCGTATTTCGCCAGCCTTTTCCTGCTTTGTTTCGTGGTGTTCAGCGATTTGGGAGTGTGGCTGTTCCATACTACGGTCGGTCCGGTCATATTGTTACCCATCATCGTTTGGGGAGCATTGCGTTTCAACATGCGTTTGACGGTACTCGGTTCCGGCATCGTGTTTTTATTTTCCATAGTGGGCATGGTGCAAGAGACCGGGGCATTCGCTCCGGTGACGTTGGAATCGATCAGTAAAGTTTGGATATTTAATTTGGTAATGGGCATGACTGGGCTGATCCTTGCGGTTACCAACTACCAGCGCAAGCGCATCAACGAATCGTTGGAGTCAAGCGAAGCAGACTTGAAGCGCGCCCAAGCGGTCGCCAAGACCGGCAGCTGGAGACTGGATATCCGCAAGAATGAGTTGCGCCTGTCGGATGAAACTTACCGGATTTTCGGCGTGATGCCCGGAAATCCGCCGACGCTGCAGGCATTTTTAGATTGCGTGTATCCAGATGACCGCGAGTTTATGATAAATGCTTGGAAAGCAGCCCTGAAAGGTGGGCTGTATGAGATTGAGTACCGCATCCTGGTAGACGGCAAAGTGAAGTGGGTGCAGGGAAAAGCTGAATTGGATTTTGATGAACATGGGCGGGCCATTGCTGCTATCGGCACGGTACGCGACATTACCGCACTCAAGAAGGCCGAGAAACGGCTGCATCTTTCTGCCAAAGTGTTCGACAACAGCGGTGAGGGAATCATGATTACCGACGCCGATGCCAGGATTATTGCGGTCAACCGCGCTTGCGCCGAGATGACCGGTTACAGCGAGGCGGAACTGGTGGGGAAGAAGCCGAGTATCTTTGCATCCGGCAGGCACGATCAAGCGTTTTACCGCGATATGTGGAACGCAATTAACCAAACCGGGTATTGGCAGGGGGAAATATGGGATCGCCACAAGAGTTGGCGGATATACCCGCAGTGGATGACCATCACTGCCGTCCGGGATGCGTCCGGAGAGTTGACCAACTACATCGCCATTTCCACCGACATCACTGAGAGCAAAGAAGCCGAGAAACATATCAACCTGTTGGCCTACTACGATGTACTTACCGGCTTGCCCAACCGCACTTTGCTGCATGATCGTTTGGAGCAGATGCTGGCGGCGGCGCACCGCGACATGGACAAATTCGCGCTGATGTTCATCGACCTTGACCGCTTCAAATATGTGAACGACTCCATGGGGCACGCGACTGGCGACAAGCTATTGCAGACTGTGGCACAACGGCTGCTGCAATGCGTGCGTGAAGGAGACACCGTGTCGCGTATCGGAGGCGACGAGTTTGTCGTTCTGTTGCGCGAAACCGATGCCGAGGGGGCAGCACATGTTGCGGGGGGAATCCTGAATTCACTGGCGGTCGCCTGCGACATCGAAGGCATTCAGATTTCCACTTATGCCAGCATCGGCATCAGCATTTATCCCGATCATGCGAGCGATGCCGATACGCTGATCAAGAATGCCGACGTGGCTATGTACCGTGCCAAGGACGAGGGGCGCAACAACTTCCAGCTCTTTGCGCCGGAAATGAATCTGCGCGCCAACCGGCTGTTCTCGATGGAAAAGGATTTGCGCCTGGCGCTGGAGCGCAACGAGTTCTCGCTGCATTACCAGCCGCAGGTGGATTTAAAGAGCGGCATGGTGTGCGGCGCAGAAGCGCTGCTGCGCTGGAATCATCCGGATAAGGGCTACATTTCGCCCACCGAATTTATTCCGGTGGCCGAGGAAACCGGACAGATCATGGGTATCGGCGAATGGGTGTTGCGTAGCGCCTGCGCGCAACTGTCCACTTGGCGACAGCAGGGGATGCCGGTATTCCCGGTGGCGGTAAATCTGTCCATCCGTCAGTTGCGCCAGCCTAATCTGGCGCACTTGGTGGCCACGGCGCTAGAGGAAATGCGGCTGCAGCCCAGTGACCTCGAACTGGAACTCACCGAAGGCATCATGATGGGCGATACGCAAGCGGCCATGACGTTCCTGACGCAGATGCATGAGTTGGGCGTGCGCCTGTCCATAGACGATTTCGGCACCGGCTTTTCCAGTCTGAGCTACCTGAAAAAAATGCCGCTCGATCGGTTGAAGATAGACAAATCCTTTGTGCGCGACATCAAAACCGACGAAAGCGACGCAGCCATCGTGCGCTCCATCATCAGCCTAGGACACCGCCTGAAATTGCGCGTCGTCGCAGAAGGGGTGGAAACTCAGGAACAACTCGACTTCCTGCGCGTCCGTGGTTGCGACGAAATGCAAGGCTACTACTTCAGCCACGCGCTTCCGGTTGAAGAATTTGTGCGTTTCATCAACAGCCCCCCAAACTTGATGAGCTAGGCGGTTTGAGAGGTTAATTCGAATTTTGAAGTTATAGGGTATTTCTTTAAATTGAAGCACAGTTAAGAAATACGTTTTCGCGGGCAAGGACAAAGAAAAAAGCCAGTGTCTCTTTGTTGTATTGCAGACCTTCGCGAGTAAAATGCTGATTGGTCGGTAACCCGGCCAATAAGGGCCAGTCAGATTAAACTTTTCACCCCCTAAATCGGCCTTTCACCACGCGCTTTTCAATCATTTCGGAGCAAGTTCTCCGTACCAGTAGGCAGCCGTGACTCCGCCGTCCATGAGAAAATCGCTGCCGGTGATGAATGCACCGTCTGGCCCCATCAAGAGAGCACTAACGCTCCCTACCTCATCCGGGGTACCCGCGCGCCCGACGGCGCACAGCTCAATCATGCGGCGGTATCCAGCGCCACGCGGACCGCTTAACTCATCCTTGGCGAGTGGTGTGACTATGATACCGGGACTGATCGTATTGACCCTTGCCCCGCGCTTGCCCCACCGCACCGCTTCGGCCATCACCCGCAGCGAGTTCCCTCGCTTGGCGATCTGGTAGGCGTTGAGCGAATCCGTCACTTGGTCGGGTTGGAGCATCGGAAGCGCGAGCAACTCGTCGGCGGGCGTAGTCGCCAACGCCTTGTTTTGCTCCGGCGTTAGCGCCGGGAGGCGGTGTCCGGACTGCGAGGCAATGACGACGCACGCTCCGCCGCGCGCGATGACGTTGCCGAATTCTTCTAGCACGAGCGCGGTACCATACAGATCGACCTTCAGGATCGTGGTCGGCGACGCTTGCGTTGGGGAGACACCCGCAGCATGGATGACGCCGGTAATGCTGCCGATATGCGCGGCTGTCTCAACAAGCGCGTGAACCGATATTCGCGAGGAAACGTCGACGGTCGCTGTGCTTACCTCGAATCCGGCGTCGCTGAGAACCTTCGCGGCCGCATCGACGTTATCTTGGCGCAGATCGGCCAGCAGAACGTGCTTGCCCGCGCTGACTCGTCGCGCGATTGCCTGGCCAATTGATCCTGCTCCGATAACTACAATAACATTAGTCATTACAATCTCCTTTATTGTTTAGGCGTACGCTTAACGTCCGGTCATATCCAATGCCGCTTGGGGCAGCCGCTCTCCCTTTAATGCGATGTGCGAGACATGCTCTTCAATTTCCTTCAGGTCTTCGGGAGTAAGGCGCACTTCGACAGCTCCGAGATTTTCTTCAAGGCGATGCAATTTGGTGGTTCCAGGGATGGGCACGATCCACGGCTTTTGCGCCAATAGCCATGCAAGTGCAATCTGGGCAGGGGTTGCCCCCTTGCGCTCTGCGACCTCCCGGACAAGATCAACCAGCGCCATGTTCGCTTTCAGTGCTTCCGGGGAAAAGCGTGGCACGCTCGCACGGAAATCAGTTGTTGAATCGAACTTGGTGTTTTCATCTATCTTGCCAGTGAGGAACCCCGCTCCCAAAGGGCTGAATGGAACAAAGCCGATTCCGAGTTCTTCAAGTGTGGGCAGAATTTCTGCTTCTGGCCCGCGCCACCAAAGCGAATATTCGCTCTGAACCGCCGTGACAGGCTGCACGGCATGCGCACGGCATATGGTATTTGCACCCGGCTCAGAAAGGCCAAAATGCTTTACTTTGCCTTCCCTGATGAGTTCCTTCACGGTGCCAGCCACATCCTCAATGGGAACATTGGGATCGCGCGGTGCTGATAAAACAAATCAATGGCATCAATTTTCAGGCGCTTGAGCGATGCGTTTGCAACCGCCTTGATATGCTCCGGGCGGCTATTCAAACCGCCAAGACGCATTCCAGTATTGGGGTCAATGTCGAAGCCGAATTTTGTGGCAATCACGACTTGTTTCCTGAATGGTGCGAGCGCTTCGCCTACCAGTTCTTCATTTGTGAAAGGGCCGTACACTTCAGCCGTGTCAAAGAATGTCACGCCACGATCAATTGCTGAACGTATGAGGGCAATCATTTCCTGCTTGTCCTTGGGCGGACCGTAAGCGGAACTCATTCCCATGCATCCTAAACCCAGCGCCGATACTTCCAGATTGCTGTTTCCAAGTTTGCGTTTTTGCATTTTTGCGCTCCTTTCATCGAGTCAAGGCTTGAAGCATTACTCAAGAAATCACCTTTTGTATTGCTCGTCGCCGGTTTTCTCTTGCCAGTCCGTAGCCTTGCCTTCCATTTCTTCTTGGATGGCGATATGGGTCATGGCACAAAGTCCCTTCGACTGATGCTCCCGAGGTCTTTAGTGTTCGATTCGGTTGCTTGTTTTTTCTTTTCCATAAATAGTCCCTTCTTTTTTGGAGTTGAGGTTAAATTAAAAACTTATAGGTTTTCGTATGCAAGAGAAGTAGACAGTTCACGATAAGCGTTGATCTGTTGCTGAAGCTCGGCGACCTTCTGCTCCGCCATAGCAATTGCATCGGCACCGGCAATGAAGCGGCGCGGTGGCTCTTCCTGCTTCGCAATCATTATCAACGCTGCGGCGAGCTTGGCCGGGTCGCCGGACTGTTGACCGTTCGCGGCATTCCACATCTGCAATTGCTGCGCTCTACGCTCTTTATAATCTTCGATGGAAGCATCAGCGTAAGTCGTCGACTCCGGCGTGAGAAGCTCTGTGCGAAAGAAGCCCGGATTGACAAGGGTGGTGTGGATACCGAACGGCGCGACCTCGGCTTGCAGCGATTGTATCCACCCCTCCAGACCAAACTTCGACGCGGCGTAGGCCGTACAGAACTCAAAGCCCACGAGGCCCGCAGAAGACGAGATCGAGATAATCTTCCCTGAATGCTGCTTGCGCATAATCGGCAAGACGGCACGGGTCACATTCATCGGCCCCAAGAGGCTTGTTGACAGTTGCCGCTCGATTTGCTCCGGCGGCAGCTCCTCAAAGAAGCCTGCATAAAAGTTGGCAGCATTGTTTACAAGCACGTCGATCGTTCCAAACTTCGCTACAGTCGCCTTAACGGAAGCTTCGGCATCTGCTGGTCTTGTAACGTCCAGTTTAGTGATCAGCAAATTTTCATCCGCACCGAGAGCCTTGGCTACTTTATCAGTATTGCGACCGGTAGCGACAACCTTGTAGCCAGCAGCCAAAGCTGCCTTGGCGATTTCCAGGCCCATACCACGTCCGGCACCGGTAATAAACCATACTTGTTTGTTATTCATAATTCTTTTTTCCTTGGTTTTTTAAATGTTCTGATTAGATTAAATAACAGAGGCTTCCAGATTGCTGTTCCCAAGTTTTTGCATTTTTGCGCTCCTTTCATCAAGTCAAGGCTTGAAGCCTTGTTCAAAAAATCACCTTTTGTATTGTTCGTCGCTGACCTTCTCTTGCCAGTCTGCGGCCTTGCCATCTAGCTGCTCCTGAATGGCGATATGGGTCATAGCCGTGGTTGCCATGGCACCATGCCAGTGCTTTTCACCGGGAGCAATCGAGACCACGTCACCCGGCCTTATTTCCTCTATCGGGACGCCCCAGCGCTGCACCAGCCCGCATCCGGCTGTCACGATCAAAGTCTGACCGAGCGGATGACTGTGCCAGGCCGTTCGCGCGCCCGGCTCAAAGGTTACATTCGCACCGCTGGCGCGCGCCGGTTCGTTTGCCTGAAACAGGTAATCGACACGGACAGTGCCGGTAAAATATTCTTCCGGCCCTTTGGCTGAAGGCTCGGAACCTGCTCGTTTAATGTCCATTTTCAGACTCCTTCTATTGATAATGTTCAAAACGGTAGGCCAGCGCAGGCCCTTCGTTCCCGCCATAGGCAAGCTGGCCTATAAGCAATGCAAACGGTTCGGTATAGCGGGCAATCCGTAAGGGCCCTGCGTCAACAGGATCGAAACCCACATTGCGAATCAGTTCAGCGGCAATCCCCTTGCTGCGTTTATCGTCGCCGCAGTACACGAGGCTTGGCTTAGCAGCTTTGCGCCGAGCTTCGAAGACGCTGAAAAGCACTTCGCTAGGCACAGTGTTGAAAGCAGAAACGATCTGCGCCTTTGGGACTTTCTTTGCAAGTTCCTCAGCGGCCGACGTGGTGTGGGCCAGAACCAGTTCGGTATTTTGAGCATTCATTGGGAGCGAGCAGGTTACGATCACCTTGCCCGACAAATCGCCTGCCTGATTCAGCACATCGTCTATTCGTAACCAGTGTACGGCGAGCAATACAGCGTCCGCTTCCTGCACTGCCTCTTGCGGTGTGCCAGCTTGCGCGTTCTTTCCTGCTTCCCGAGCGAGTCTTTGCAGCTTTTCGCGGTGGTGTGCGTAACTAAATATCACCTCATGCCCGGCACGCGCGAAGATTGTTCCGAGCTTACCGCCCATCAGTCCCGAACCCAGAATGCCAATTTTCATGTTGCCCTCGTCAGTTTGTCTGAATACTCACATCAGGCTTTAAGCGACGCCAAGTCAATTACAAAGCGGTATTTCACATCGCTTTTCAGCATTCGTTCATACGCTTCGTTGATATCCTGAATCTTGATCACCTCAATGTCCGAGGTGATACCATGCTTGCCGCAGAAATCCAGCATCTCCTGAGTTTCGGCGATGCCTCCTATCACGGAACCGGCCACCGATTTACGCCCCATAATCAGTGGAGCAGTATTCAACATGGGTTCCAGCCCACCCAAGTACCCGACCAATACCAAGGTGCCATTCAGCGACAACGTTGGTATATACGAATTTAGATCGTGAACATAAGGTACGGTATCAATGATCAGGTCATACTGTCCTTTTACGGCTGCCATTTGAGCCGCGTCGGTGGAGAGAACGATGTTGTGTACGCCCAGTCGGCGGGCATCCCGCTCCTTCCCCGGAGAGCGGGTGAACAGTGAGACTTCTGCCCCCATGGCATTGGCCAGTTTCAATGCCATGTGGCCAAGCCCGCCCAGACCGACGACCGCCACTTTGCTTCCCTTGCCAATTTTCCAGTGGCGCAGTGGCGACCAAGTAGTGATGCCAGCACACAGTAGCGGTGCTGCACCTGCAAGATTCAGGCCGTCAGGAATCTGCAGCACGAACTTGTCAGATACGATTATCGTCTCTGAATAACCACCAAAGGTTGGCATCCGGTCATGACGATCAATGTCGTTATAAGTCAGCGTATGGTGACCTTCGCAATACTGTTCCAGCCCTTGTTCGCAGGACGCGCAGCGCTGGCAGGAATCCACCATGCAGCCGACACCAACGTGGTCGCCTGGCTTGAAGCGAGTGACATTCGGCCCGACACTGATCACTCGTCCAATGATTTCATGGCCAGGCACCATCGGGTAAATGCTGTTACCCCAGTCGTTGCGGGCCTGATGCAAGTCAGAGTGACATACTCCACAGTATAGGATTTCAATCACCACATCGTCGGTGCGCGGATCGCGCCGGTCAAAATGATACGGAGCCAAACTGGCCTTTGCGGACTGTGTGGCGTAGCCAAGGACATTCACGGTCATGATTCACCTCCATGGTTAATAAAATTCAGCTGCGAATGGTTTAAACGTCATGCCCAGAAGCGTATGCATTCTGCATCCTTCGCTTGATCCGGTATAACTGTTGCCAAGTTTACTGACTACATCGGTGCATGATTAGTCTGTATAATCAGCATGGACTTATGAATTAATTTCATCAATGGCGCACGAAAACTTCAACGATCTCCTTGCGTTTGTCACCGTTGCGCGTGAGGGTAGTTTTACTCGGGCGGCCGCGCAGCTCGGCGTGTCCCAATCGGCGCTGAGCCACACCATCCGCGCGCTCGAAACCCGGCTCGGGCTGCGCCTACTGAATCGCAGCACGCGCAGCGTTTCCCCCACCGAGGCGGGCGAGCGCCTGCTGCGTACCGTCGGTCCGAGGCTTACGGAGATCGAAGCCGAACTGGCAGGCCTGAGCGAGCTGCGCGAAAAACCAGCGGGCACCATACGCATCACCGCCTCCGAGCATGCGGCTAACACCGTCCTGTGGCCCAAGTTGTCTAAACTGCTGGCGGACTATCCCGATGTCAAGGTCGAGATCACCTCCGATTCTCGGTTCATTGACATCGTGGCCGAGCGTTATGATGCAGGCGTGCGCATGGGCGATGTGCTCGCCAAGGACATGGTGGCCGTGCGCATCGGACCTGACATACGCATGGCGGTCGTCGGATCGCCAGACTATTTTTCAAGATGGCCACCGCCTCTGACGCCACAAGACCTCGCCGCGCACACCTGTATCAACCTGCGGTCGCTGACGCACGGCGGACTCTATGCCTGGGAATTGGAGAAAGACGGGCACAAGATCAATGCTCACGTCGAAGGCCAGTGGGTGTTCAACACCACCGCCCCGATACTCCGTGCGGCATTGGCCGGATTCGGCCTTGCCTACGTGCCGGAGGATGCTGCGCAAGAACACCTCGCAAAGAGACGCTTGCGGCGGGTGCTAGACGACTGGTGCCCCACCTTTCCGGGCTATCATCTCTATTACCCAAGCCGACAATCTTCGCCTGCATTCGCGCTGCTGGTCAATGCGCTACGATACCGGTTAGGTGATAACGAATTGGCTTCGGGCACGCAGCGTAAGTAATCCGTACCTCCAAAATTTCCGCTATCGAGCGGAAGAGCAGACATCTCGACAGTCCGCTGCAGATTTCCGCTTGGGGTCGCTTTGAGAGTGCGCCAGCACAAACTGGCAAGTGATAGTGGGTGAAAGTCCCATACAAGGAAGGAGTAGCGAACCGTCTTGACCCCGAGTCATGCGTTGCGCATCGCGAGGTGTGTAGCGAAGCGTTGACAGGGGACACCGGCAGGCCAGCCATTGAGCCGCGAAATTAACTTATTCCAGGATGCCGACGCCGTTCTCAAGGCCGGAAGGCAATACACAGCAGGGCGCAATCGCGAGTCCTGTTGTGATCCTGCGCGGTCGGAGACCCTGAGCATGTCGGGAAGTTGCTTGCACAGGAGCTGGGAGGTCTCATCGGTGCCCGACGGAATAATGTCGGGCGGGGCAGAGAAGGGAAACCGTAATTCTGCCATCTACGCCGGTGAGAAGTCGGATGCGTTCATAGTACCGAGGAAACCGCCGAACAAGGGGCAACCTGCGGAGGAGGTGGAGGGAAGGGGCGCAGCCAAGGGGAATGCTGGAGAAACTCCCGCAGGCCGGACTCAGAGCCGGGAAACTGCGTCGATGGGACTCGAAGGCATACGTGAAACCGCTAGGCTAAATAAGCGGCTTAAATTCACGGCACTGCTGCACCACATCACCCCGTCACTGTTGGTCGAAAGCTTTTACGATCTTAACAAAACGGCGGCGGTGGGTGTGGACGGCGTGACGTGGCGGGACTACGAGAATATCCTCTATGGGCGGGTACACGAATTGCACCGGGAGATACATGCCGGTGCCTACCGTGCGCAAGCCTCGCGGCGAACCTATATTCAGAAAGCGGACGGCAAGATGCGTCCGCTGGGTATTGCCGCGATAGAAGACAAGATCGTGCAACAGGCCGTAGGTAAGGTACTGAGCGCGATCTACGAGGAAGATTTCCTCGGATTCTCGTATGGTTTCCGGCGTGGGCGAGGGCAACACGATGCGCTCGACGCGGTATGGATGGGAATCGAAACCCGGCAGATTGGATGGATTTTAGACGCAGATATCAGCGCGTACTTTGATACCATCGATCACGACTGGATGCTTAAATTTCTGCAACACCGTATTGCGGACAAGCGTGTCCTGCGGCTCATCAAGAAGTGGCTCAAGGCCGGAGTCATCGAAGACGGCAGGCGAACAGCCAGCGAACGGGGTACCCCGCAAGGTGCGGTGATTTCCCCTCTGCTGGCAAACATCTACCTGCACTACGTCTTCGATAGCTGGGCGCAGCACTGGCGCAAACATCACGCCAGAGGCGATGTCATCATGGTTCGATACGCTGACGACAGCGTGCTTGGATTTCAGTTCGAAGGAGAAGCGAAGCGGTTTCTGGAAGCAATGAAGGAACGTTTCGCCAAATTCGGACTGGAGCTACACCCGCAGAAAACGCGGCTGATTGAGTTTGGTCGGCATGCAGAACAACGGCGCAAGAATCGAGGACTAAGAAGGCCGGAAACATTCGACTTTCTTGGCTTCACGCACTGTTGTTCGAAGACCCGTCAAGGGCGCTTCAAGATACTGCGGCTGACGATCAAGAAGCGGCTGCGAGCGACGCTCGTGGCAATTCGGGAAGCGCTGAAACGAAAGCGACACGATCCATATGGTCAGGTGGGCGCATGGCTTACACGAGTCCTACGCGGCTACTTCAACTATCATGCAGTACCGGATAACCTGAGGAGGTTAGCTGGTTTCCGACGTGAGGTAGGCCGCGTGTGGCTTATGCAGTTGCGTCGACGTGGCCAGAAACACAAGATGACATGGGCGCTATTTGACCGTTTGGCAGAACAATATCTGCCACAACCAAGACGGGTGCATCCTTATCCGTCCGCGCGTTTTGCGTCATGACCCAAGGCAGGAGCCGTATGCGGCAATTCCGCAAGTACGGATCTGTGCGGGGGGTGTCGGGCAACCGGCTTCTCTACCGCGACCGTTCACCACAAATCTAAATCAACCACGATATACGATTTGAATACTACGTGAATTTTCATTCATGAATTCATAATCAACCACAGATTACGGATACCCGAATTTTAATGCAGTTCGCCCGGTTTGAACCAAGCTAGTTTTTCCCTGAGACTGACCACGCCGCCAACTATAATCAAGGTCGGGGCGTGGAGTAGCGCAATTTCAGGGCGTTGCGGCAGGGTGGAAAGAGTGCCGCTGACAACGCGCTGGTTCTGGGTAGTGCCTTGCTGGACGATGGCGATAGGTGTGGTTTCTGGCAAGCCGTGTGCGATGAGCTGGGAACACAACATTTCCAGTCCTTGCAACCCCATGTAAACCACGATGGTCTGTTTCGGGCGCGCCAGCAAATCCCAGTCGAGATCCATCGTTCCATCTTTCAGATGACCGGTAACAAAAACACAGGATTGCGCATGGTCACGGTGGGTGAGCGGAATCCCGGCGTAGGTTGACACTCCGGATGCGGCGGTGATGCCTGGCACAACCTGGAAGTTGATCTTATGTTCGGCCAGCTTTTCGATTTCTTCGCCGCCGCGCCCGAAAATGAATGGGTCGCCGCCTTTGAGGCGCAATACGCGTTTACCTTCCATGGCGAGACGAACTAAAAGGTCATTGATTTCCTCTTGCGGTAGCGTGTGGTTGCCGCGCTGCTTGCCGACAAAAATACGTTGCGCATCGCGCCGCGTCATTTCCAGTATTGTTCTGGAAACAAGGTTGTCATACAGTACCACGTCCGCCTTCTGCATCAGGCGCAACGCCCGGAAGGTCAGCAAATCCGGGTCGCCGGGGCCTGCGCCAACCAAATAGACTTCGCCGCTTGCTTGCGTTTGTGGGTGTTCCAACAGGTCGAGCAGCATAGCTTCGGCGGTGGGTTCGTCGCCGGAAAAAACTTTTTCGGCGACTGCGCCATCGAGCACGTCTTCCCAGAATATCCGTCGCTGCGAGGGCGTTTCGATGCGCTGTTTGACGGTAATGCGGAAGCGTTCGGCAAATGCGGCCAGCCGTCCATAGGCTTGCGGGATCAGGGTTTCCAGCTTGCCGCGCAACAAGCGGGCGAGTACCGGTGACGCGCCGCCTGTGGAGAAGGCGACCAGCAGGGGAGAGCGGTCAAGGATCGCGGGCATGATGAAGGTGCACAGATCGGGGTTGTCCACCACGTTCACCGGGATGTTGCGCTGCATGGCTTCTTTGGAGACGAGCGCATTTACTGCTGCATCGTCCGTTGCTGCAATGGCTAGTGTCATTCCGGCGAGGTGCGATGACTGGAAACGCTCGGCGATGTGTTCGTTTCCGGGTGGCAGTTTGAATGATTCGTTCAGTTTCGGCGCAACGATTCTGACCGTCGCGCCAGCTTGCAGCAAAACCGATGCCTTGCGCACGGCAACGTCACCTCCGCCGACCACCAGGCAGGTCTTATTTTTGAGGTTCAGGAAAACCGGCAGAAAATCCATCAGCCCTTGATCCTTTCAAGATAATCGAAGTCGCGCGATTCCCACATCTTCGCAGCTTGTGCCTCGGCATCCGCAATACTGTGCGCTCGTCCCATCGTTCTCAGGGCGATTGCCGCCGTGCCCAGCACGCTGGCCTTGCCATATTCATCCTCGATTTCACCGCTCCATAATTTTGCCAGGCGCGATGCGTCCATGGTTTCATCTTTCATGTGCTTGCCACTGAATAGCGCGGGCCATTCTTCTTCCAGCATGTTCCCGGCTAGCAGCATTTTCACCATGCAGGGCGCGTCCGGGTTACGTTCGGCTTCTCCGCCTTCGCCCTTAAACACGGCAAGGCTATGGTCGCCCAGCAGCGCAGCGGCGCGTTGATGGGTCTCATCGTAACCGGGGTGAAAGATGCCCATGATGGAGGCCGGGGCGGCGAGCGGGTTGAGCATCCGGATGATGGTATGCACCGGTGAACGCAGGCCGAGCAGGGATTTAAGTCCCAGCATCCGGTCGAGTTCGCTGTTCAAGGCATGCATTGGAATGAAGGCGAAATTCATTTTGGCTATCTGTGCGGAAGCTTCTTCCAGCGTAGCAGCAGTTTTCAAGCCGAGAGTCTGCATTGCTTGCGGAATGTATATCCGGCCTTCGCTGCCGCCGCCGATGCCATGCATCAGCACCCGGATGCCGTGACTGGACAGCAGCAGGGCCGAGAGCAGGTACCAGGGCAACTGGCGGCGTTTGCCGGCGTAGGAAGCCCAATCCAGGTCTACGGTGAGAGAACTTGCAGGGTGAGCGAGCGAATTGCGCACCGCCCGCACGAAGCCAGCTACCTCTTCGGCGGTTTCTTCCTTGACACGCATCAGCATGAGAAATGCGCCGAGTTGAACGGGTTCGACCTGTCCCGACAGGATCATGCTCATGGCTTGTTCGGCTTCCTGCTGTGTTAAGTCGCGCGCGCCGCGCTGACCTTTGCCGAGTATCTGGATGAATTTAGCGAATGGATGTTCCATGGTTTCTTGAGTTGGAAAAGAAGGGGGGTATTGTTACACGATGATGTGATTTCGCACATCCTGATACTGAATTATTCTTCAGATAACCGCATTCCCGTTTTCACGGGAATGGCGGATTAATGGGTTCATATGCTCCCGTATTTACTTCAGCCGGGTTATCCCGAATTTTCTAAGGACGAATTTCTCGTAAATTGGCTCTGAATTTCCGTTCTTCATTTTCTTAATGAAGTATTTCTCGAAGGCGATTTTCGCCCAATGCACCCATTTCCCTTTCTTGAACCAGCTGACGTTGCGTGGCCCGATCTGCGGCAGCGCGATGAACGCGGCACCGGTAGTACCCATGTCTGCGAGACAGATGGCCCCCCAGGTTCCAGCGGCATGGGTGGGTTTGCCCTGTAGTTCGTCGCGGATATTGTGGGCGATTGCGGTAATCATGGTTTCGATCATGAAGCCGGTTTTGGGTGCGCCTGTCGGGACAGGAGTGGCTTCTACCGGAGGAATCGCTATACAAACGCCTGCGGAGAAAATATTTTTATATTTCTTGCTGCGCTGGTGGTCGTCCACAATCACGAAACCGCGTGGATTGCACAATCCCTCTACGCTAGCGACCGCATCCACGCCCTTGAAGGCCGGCAGCATCATCGAATACTTGAACGGCAGTTCGTGCTCTTTGATAACCTCGCCTTTGTCGTTGTATTCGGATACGAACATCTTGCCCGCTTCGACGCGAGTGGTCTTGGCATTGGTAATCCATTTGATATCGTGGCCGCGCAATTCAGATTCAAGTAATCCTTTGGAATCACCCACGCCTGCCAAGCCCAAGTGACCGATGTAGGGTTCCGATGTTACATAGGTCATCGGCACCTTGTTGCGCATCTTTTTCTTTCTCAGGTCGGCATCCATGATGAAGGCGAACTCATAGGCCGGGCCGAAGCAGCTTGCGAAAGCCATTGCGCCAATGATGACGGGACCCGGCTCGGCAAGCAATTTTTGGTAGGCGTCGTAGGCTTTTTCGGCATGATCCAGCGTGCAGATGGACTGGGTATGACCGGATGGACCGGAGCCTTCCACTTCCTCGAAGGCCAGTCGCGGCCCGGTGGTGATGACGAGATAGTCGTATTTCACTGTTTCGCCGTTTGCCAGAGTCAGCAAATTTCCTTCGGCATCAATTTTGGAGACGGCCTGGGCGATGAAGTTGATGCCTTTATTTTCGATATGTGGGCGGATTTCAAAGCTGACCTCTTCCCGTGTGCGCCAACCCACAGCTATCCATGGATTAGAAGGGACGAACTGGAACGTACTGGAGGCGTTGATGAGCGTTACCTGATGTTCCTTGCTGATTTCTTCCTTGATTTCGTATGCCGCCGGCATGCCCCCGGTTCCTGCCCCTAAAACGACTATGTGCGCCATGGTGCTTCTCCTTATGGTTAACAACTATAAAGCCGGATCAAATCTGCCCTTGCCACCGATCATTCTGGCGGCTTTCGCCTGCTGTTGCTCACATGCGAATTGCAGGGGCGTTGTCCTTGGTTACTTCAGTTACAACATGCTCGGTGAGCAATTCTTTCTGTTGTTTGGTACGTCGCACGAAGGCGACAAAACGGGCAGCCCAATAGCAATTTCCTATGGTGCGCAAATGGGTGTAGGAGGCAAGAAGATTGTGCAGGACGAGGCCGTCGTGTTTGCCGTCAATGCCGTGGCCACGTGTGACGCGGTAAGCGAATTTCGTATCGGGCGGCAGATTTTCCAGGCTGGAGTAGTGAAACTCATGCGCGCGTATTTCTTTGGTTGGAACATGCGGGCGCGGCCAAGGATGTTCCTGATTTTCAGCCAAGTGGACATAACCGCGACCGACGGGTTTGTCATGCATAATTACGTCGCCGGGGATAGCACCGACCATTTCATAGCTATGTCCCTGATAGCTCAACGTACGGGCAAGGTACATCAGGCCACCGCATTCGGCATACACCGGCATTCCGGATTCGATTACCCGTTTGATATCGGCGCGCAGCGAAGCGTTGGCTGCCAGTTCCTTGGCGAAAACTTCAGGGAAGCCGCCGCCGATGTACAACGCATCTACATTGGGCAGGTGGACATCGTTGATTGTATCGAAGGGAACAAGCTCGGTTCCAGCGGCAGTAAGCGCGTCAAGGTCGTCGGCATAGTAGAAGCCAAAAGCGCGGTCGCGGGCGATGCCGATGCGAAGATTTTCCGGTGAGGGGAATGCGCTGATTTCGGCCTTGGCGGGAGCCGGCAACGGTTCCTTGGTGGAGAGTGCCAGCAGCCTATCCAGATCAACCTGGCTGGCGATAGTCGAACCGATTTCCCTGATGCGTTTTACGGCTTCGCCGGATTCATTGCTTGGCATAAGGCCGAGATGGCGCTCGACGATCATCAGTCGCTCGTCGTGCTGGATCGCGCCGATTACCGGTACATCGGTGTAATGCTCAATCACCTCGCGCAGCTTGGCTTCATGCCTGCTGCCACCCAGATTATTGAGAATCACCCCAGCGATGAGGATATCCTTATCGAATGCCTGATATCCCAGGATTAGCGGCGCGATTCCGCGCGTCATGCCACGCGCGTCTATCACCAGTACCACCGGCAGGTCGAGCAGCTTGGCTAGTGCGGCATTGCTGTTACTGCCGTCGAGTGCCAAGCCGTCATAGAGTCCCTTGTTGCCCTCGACCAGATTGATGTCTGAACTGTTGTACACGAAGGTGGAGACGACATCATCACGCTCCATCAGGTAGAGGTCAAGATTGCGGCAAGAACGTCCGCAGGCCTGCGATAGCCACATCGGGTCTATGTAGTCCGGCCCTTTTTTGTAAGGCTGTACGGACAGGCCGCGTGCGCTTAATGCTGCGCACAAGCCGATGCTGATCGTCGTTTTTCCCGAAGATTTGTGGGCGGCGGAGATCAGCATCCGGTTCATCAATGACTTTCCTGTTTGCGCCGATCCAATGCATCGTGCGGCAGGATGGAATCGAGCACCCGTACGCCTATGGTGGTAATCAGGAAAGCGACAGCGATACCACCAAAGCCCAATAAGAACTCAGGAAGGGAAGGCGTGTAGCTTGCGATCTGCCCATCGCCAAAGCTGCTGCTGACTTCATAGCCGGGGAATATCGAAAGTGGGAAGGCCTGACCGCCAATAATAAAAACATAGAGCAGGGCGAAGCTCCCAAGGATGACCAGCAGTGAAGCGGCGACGACACATCTGATCTTTCCCAAACTGGGATGAAAAATCAACAAAAGCGGCAGCAAACTACCTAGCACAACATACCCCGTCCAGAATAGCCACGGATAGATGCCGCCCTCAACCAGAATGAAATGTTCAAAAGCAGTTTGTTTCGCGAAATACAGATTAGTCAGGTGGTAAATCGCGACCAGAAAAAGCGTGCCGATCACGAAGATGCCGAGCAGGTTTTTCATGCGATGAAGGATCAGCGGATCATGTGTTTTGCCGTTCCATGCATACATGGCCGATTGCACCACATGGAATACCGCCAACCCCCAGCCGAAGGACATGACGATAAACAAGGGGGGGAGAATTGCCGAGCCGTAAGCCTGTCGTGCAACGAGGAAGGCGAAGATCAGCCCGGTGCCGGTGGTGAGGATAATACGCCAGGTGAACACGGCTAAGCCGACGGGCTTGATCCAGCCGTTCATGCGCTGCTCCAGCAAAGTCCACAAATAGAGTGCGACGAGTGTAAATAGTCCGCTATAGAGCGGAAGGTTCCACGCAAATACCGAGGTCGGATTGAAGTTAGTCGCGGCCACGATGATGCGGTCAGGGCGTCCCAAGTCCAGCATGAGTACGAACAGCCCGCCTGCCAGTAGCGCGATCGAGAGCATGCCGGCCAGAGGCGCGCGCGCTTTATACACATATTTGCCGAACACAGAACCGATGGCGGCAATGTTGAGAACGCCGGAAGCCGCAACGATCATGAAAATTGCGAATACGTGAGGCATGCCCCACACGATCTGGTTACTCATGCCGGTGACGACATGTCCATGTTCTTCCATGTAATGCGCGGCACCGAGTCCGGCAGCGGCGATCAGCGCGCCAAAGGCGATCAGCGCGTAGAAGTACCGAGTTTCGAATTGGCCAAAGGTCTTTTGCATTACAGCCCCACGAATGAAATGCCGGGATTCAGCCCGAGGTCGGCGCGCAATTGCGATGAAGCGACGCTGCGAATGCGCAGGTGGATTTCGCTGTTCGGGTCATTCAGGTCGCCGAACAGTATTGCGCGATGCCCGGCCTTGGCGCAGGCTTCTACACACGCAGGTTGTTCGCCACGATCCACGCGGTGTACACACAAGGTGCAGCTCTCAACCGTGCCCTTGCCGCGCGGCATGTCGGAATCGTGATCGAGCACCGGCTCATGTACGAACGAGCGCGCCTTATAGGGGCAGGCCATCATGCAATAGCGGCAGCCGATACAGCGATGCTTGTCCACCAGCACAATGCCGTCAGCGCGCTTGAACGAGGCATTAGTCGGGCATACGTCAACACAGGGCGGCGTAGCGCAGTGCTGACACATCATCGGCAGCGAGATGTGCCGTCCAGTGGAGACTTGTTTCAGTTCCACCTTGCGTATCCATTGAGCATCGGTCGGCGACTTGGCGGTGGGCAGGCCATTTTCCTTGTTGCAGGCGGTCACACATTCGTCGCAGCCGTTCTCGCACTGATTGGTATCAATCAGCATGCCCCAGCGTATGGCACTGGAGGCCGCTTCGCCCGCCGGGCGGGCGTGGGCAAAATCGAACAGCAACATGCCGGGGGCAATGGCAATACCGGCAATCGCGGCGGAGGTCTTGCTCAGGAATTGCCTGCGGTCGAGATTTACCCTGTCGCTCATTTGCTCGTCTCCGCGATTATTTTTCGCTTGCTGGAATGGCACTCGAAACAATCAATTTTTACTGCGGCAAATTCGTGGCAACCTTGGCAGAAATGTTCGTTACTGCCAAGCACGTTGTTGTCTTTCTTGCTGGCGTGGCAGTCCACGCAAGCGGCTAGGCTAAACTTTCCACCACGGATACCTTGGCGCATCGTCTCATCGCGTTGGTGCAAAATCATTTTCATGTGATTCTTGCGCATGAATTTTGGATCGTCCACGCACTGCCCACCCTTGCCGATGTCGAGCTTCGGCGCAATAGAACTCCCCGCCCAGACGGGCGCGGCGGCAAGCAGCAAGATGAGCATGAAATATTTCATGTGTTCTGTTTCAAAGGTAAAACAATTTCGTAGGTAGGGCTTCGCCCGACATCGTTTTCTTGGTGGCGGGCACAGCCCGCCCTACAAAATGCATTTTGAGCAGTCTCATTACTCCCCCAACCCCATCTGGATGTATCCCGTCGGACATACATCCTTGCAGATGTGGCAGCCGACGCACTTGTCGTAATCGGTATCCACGTAGCGACCCACCGATGCTTTTGATTTCGGCACGCGGAACACGGCAGTCTGCGGGCAGTACACTACGCAGTTATCGCACTCGAAGCACATGCCACAGCTCATGCAGCGCTTTGCTTCCGCCACGGCATCGATTTCGCTTAACGGGTGCAGGCGTTCTTCGAAATTGCCCAGCGCAGTTTTCTCATCAAGGGTGATGATATTGCGCAGCTTGCGCGATGTGTACGCAAAGTGACCGAGGAACAGTTCGTCGTGCGGGATGACATAACGCGATGAGCGGTTGTCGAAGTTATGGACGGCGACATCCGACGAGCAAGTGCCGCGCATTGGTTCGTGCGCTTCGGTGGTGGACAAACCCTTTTCCGCCATTTTGCGCATCATGTCGAAGGTATGCACGTCTATCTTCGGGCGCTTGTCCAACTCTTCTCCGGCGAGGAAGCGATCTATACCTTCAGCGGCAATCGCGCCGTGGCCGATTGCCGTAGTCAGCAAGTGAGGGCGGATTATGTCGCCTCCGGCGAAGGTACCTGGCTTGCCCGCAATCTGGTAGTTCTTGTCTGCATTAATTGCACCGCGACCATTGTCGAATTCCTCCAGCCCGGTGAAATCCACCGCCTGACCGATGGCGGAAACGATCAAGTCAGCCGGAATATCCTGCTCGCTGCCTTCCTTCTGTTTGATTTCCAACTTGCCACCGACGAACTTGGCTTCGCATTCTGCGACGCGTAGCGCGGTGGCTCGGCCATTGGCGTCCTTAACTACTCCGACCGGAACCAGCCCACCACAAATTGTAATACCTTCGGCGAGAGCCTGTTCAATCTCGTGCTTATTGGCTTGCATCTTGTCGATATTAAACACCGAGGTTAGTGTCACATCCGCGCCCTGTTTTGCGGAAATGTCGGCGACATCGTGCGCCATGCGTCCGGCGATGGCGTGCTCGGCATCGGTCGGTTTGGCGTGTTCGATGTGGCCAAGACGGCGAGCCACGGTCGCCACGTCTATCGAGGTATCTCCGCCGCCGACAACGACCACACGCTTGCCTACATGCTGCAAACGCCCGTCGTTAAAGGCACGCAGGAAAGCGGTGGCAGTCACCACGTTGGGTGCTTCACTGTCCGGCGTCGGCAATGCTCGGCCTGCCTGCGCGCCCATGCCGAGGAACACGGCGTCGTAGTCCTTGCGGATTTCTTCAAGCGTAATATCTTTGCCAATGTGACAGTTGAGCTTCGCTTCCACACCGAGGTCGAGGATGCGCTGGATTTCTGCATCCAATACACGGCGCGGTGTACGGAAACCGGGGATGCCATAGCGCATCATTCCGCCCAGGTATTCGTGCTCGTCGAAGATGGTAACTGCGTGACCCTTCAGCGTCAGCTGATAGGCGCAAGACAAGCTGGCTGGCCCGCCGCCGATGAGCGCAACTTTTTTGCCGGAAGGAGCGACAGCCGGTTTGTTGAATTTGAGATTGTTGGCGATGGCGTATTCGCCAAGGAAATGTTCGACCGAGTTGATGCCGACATGGTCTTCCACTTCGTTGCGGTTGCAGCCGCTCTCGCACGGGGCTGGGCAAACGCGACCCATCACAGACGGGAAAGGATTGGCTTCGGTCAGTACGCGCCAAGCGTATTCCTGCCAAGGCATACCGACTGGAGGTTTTTCCATACCGCGCGCGATCTGCAGGTAGCGTCGGATGTCTTCGCCCGCAGGACAGCTGCCTTGGCAAGGGGGCGTGGATTGGATGTAAGTCGGGCATTTGTAGGTGAAGCTCGCCTGAAAAATACGGTCGCGCAGGGCATGTGCCTTGCTGTCTCCATCCTTGTAACGGCGGAAGGTGAGTTTGGTTTCTTGCGTGGGTGCTGACATTGCCTGTCTCCTATTTGTCGCCTAATTTGATTGCGTTGCTTACCAGTTGGTGCACACCGCCGACCACGCGCCGGTCGAAACCGTAAATGGGTAGCACTTTGGTGAATTGGGCCTTGCAGATGGCGCAGATGGTTGCCATGAAATTGACTCCGTGGCTATCGGTCACGTGTTGCAGCGCTTCCATGCGCGGCAGTGCGCCTTTGACCCGCAGGTCGAGTAATTCGTCGGTGAGCAGGCCACCCCCGCCGCCACAGCAGAATGTCTGTTCTCGCGTAGTGCCATCGCGCATTTCGACGAAATTGTTGGCGACTGCTTTGATGATGTTGCGCGGGATTTCGAATTGGCCGCCTGTAAAATCTCCCATGCGTGAAGCACGAGCGACGTTGCACGAGTCATGAAAGGTAATGATGTGTTTGTCATTCGCTTCCTTGTCGAACGACAGACCGCCGCGCTCGATCAAGTCCCAGGTGAATTCGCAGATATGCATCGGCTGCTTGTAGCGGTGGTCGAGCTGGTTTTGCAATTGAATCGCGTAGGGATCGTTTGCACCCGCGCCAACCCCGATCAGGGTATTCCAGAAACTGTAGGCAACGCGCCAGGCATGACCGCACTCGCCTACAACGATGCGCTTGACGCCCAGTTCCAGCGCTGCCTCGCGTACGCGCAGGGCGATTTTGCGCAACTGCTCGTAGTTGCCGATGAACATGCCGAAGTTACCCGCTTCGGACGCCATCGAGGATAACGTCCAGCTCACACCCGATGCATGGAACACCTTGGCATAGCCGATCAGGCTGTCTATGTGCGGTTCGGCAAAGAAGTCAGCAGATGGTGTGATGAGCAACACTTCTGCGCCCTTTACGTCGAGCGGGAAGCGCACGTCTATGCCCGTATCTTCCTTAACATCTTCCTCAAGCCCTTCGAGCGTGTTTTCCAGCGCCGGACCAGGCAGGCCGAGGTTGTTACCGATTTTGTGAACCTTGCCGATGATCTCGTTGGAATACTTCTGGCCGTAACCCACCGAGTCAAGAATTTCGCGTGCCGCCATGGTGATCTCTGCGGTGTCGATGCCATAAGGGCAAAACACCGAGCAGCGACGGCATTCTGTGCATTGGTGGTAATAGTTGAACCACTCGTCCAGCACTTCGCGGGTGAGGTCGCGTGCGCCGACCAGCTTGGGAAACAGCTTTCCAGGCAAGGTGAAATAGCGCCGATAGATGCTGCGCATCAAGTCCTGGCGAGCCACCGGCATGTTTTTCGGGTCTTGTGTACCGATGAAGTAGTGGCATTTGTCGGAACAAGCACCGCAGTGTACGCAGGCGTCCAGATAAACCTTAAGTGAACGGTATTTGGAGAGCAGTTCGCCCATCTTGGCGATAACCGCATCGTGAGTCTCCGCCCAGTTTTCGGCCAGTTTTCCGGGAAAACCAATGGCTTCCTGGATTTTATCGCTGGCGACATAAGGCTTTGATTCTGCCATCGATTCCGGCTTCAGCGCGGGAATAATGGGGATGATGCGATAGGCCGGAGCTGTGATTTCTGCGGCCATTTATTTCTCCAGTTTCGCCGCCCAAGGCGCCAAGTGGCGATTTTCGCGCGGGTTGTCGGTCTGGTTGCGGGAGGGCGAGAAAAACACGCCCGGCGCATGCAGCAGTTTGCTGAACGGAAAAATCAGCAGTAGCGTGGCAACCAGCAGCAGATGCAGATAAAGTAATCCGTCGGCTGGCAATGGCTGCAAGTCGAAGCGCATCAAGCCCAGAAAGAAACTCTTTACCCCGATAATGTCGGTGTGGGAAAAAAATTTCATGCACAGGCCGGAGGCAGAGATCGAGAGCAACAGTGCCAGCATCAAGTGATCCGATGGTGTTGAGATGTAACGGATGCGCTCGACAAAAATGCGCCGCGCCCACAGTCCGGCCAGCCCAAGCACCATGGACAGTCCGGCATACAATCCGAAGGGCTGCGCCAAAGCGACCCACGACCAGACCGGCTCGGTGAAGTAACGCAGGTGACGAACCAACACCAGTGCCAAGCTGATATGAAACACCCAGCCCGCAGCCCATGTCCACAAATTTGCCTTGAACAGACTTTCAAACAGCGTGACTTCGCGCAGCATGCGCAGCACCACGCCGCCCGTGGTGGTCGGTGCCGGTGTGGTCGGAATCAGCAGCGGCGCGGGGGTGCGTGCGTAGCCGTAAATTTTGTATCCGAGTACCAGCGCGAACAACGCGAACGCGAGGTAAAACGACAGGGCAAAAAGCATGCTCATTGGCAGTGGCAGGTGTCGGTTGTCGGAAGGCAGAATCAGGGAGTAAACCCACTATTCTGTCCGCCGTTTTCTGAATTAGACGCAACCCGTTGGCTTGGGCAGACCGGCAATCTTGCAGGCCTGCTTGGCTGGGCCATAGGGGAACAGCTCATAGAGATACTGGCTGTTGCCTTTTTCCGCGCCAAACTTCTTGCCGATTGCCTTGGTCAGTACACGTACCGCCGGAGCGATCTGGTATTCGTCGTAGTATTCACGCAGAAAATTGACGACTTCCCAATGGTTGTCCGACATGTCCACTTTTTCCACTTGCGCGATGTAGTTGGCGACATCGGCGTTCCACTCGGCGAGGTTAATCAGGTAGCCTTCTTCGTCGGTTTCGTAGCTCTTGCCGTTTACTTCAATGTTGGCCATAGTATCTCTCCTGTTAATTTAATAAAGTGCTCTAAAGCCATGACTGGCAATTCTTATTGCTGGTGACGAGTTCTACGAAGCCGCTGTAATCTACCGTTGCAACTCCTTCGATGATGCGGTCGGCGAGGCCGCGCGCTTCAAGGTCGGGTAACAGGACGTGAATCTTGAACCGCCCCATCGCCTCGCGCATCTTGCCTTCGATGGCACTGCCCTTGGTTACTGCATAAACCGCGTCCTCAATCAGCAGGATGGATCCCGCTTCCGCAACTCGCAGGCAGGAATCAAGAGCGCCGTTGCTCAGAGGTGATTTGTTGATGATGTGCAGCATGTTCGATCCCTTTTTCAAAAACTTAGCACGACATCCTGTTGGTCCATCAACTCGCCCATCTCCTTGCAGCCAAGGACGGTAACATCAACCAACAGGTCTTCTTCGCTCAGGCCGCGAGCTTCGAGCGATTCCTTCTCAACGTAGAGTTTCTCGACGTCATATCCCTCAAGCGCGCGGTAGGTGGGGGAAAAATTCTTGGTCTCAATGCCCTTGGTCTGCTGTCCTTTCTTCAACTGGTAAACACCGTCATCGAGAAAAGCCAGCGACACATCCTGATCGAAGGCGGCGGTGATCAGCACTACTTCCAGCGACTCAAGCGCGTAGATCGTGCCGTAAGGCGCCTTGCGATTGACGAACATGAATTTTTTGATTTCGCTCATGATCTCTCCTAATCGCCAAAAGTGACCATGCGGTCAGCCTGAATGCCGGCTTCGACCAGTTGGCCCAAACCGGAGATGCGGAATCCAGATGCCAGATTTTCATCCTTGATGCCACGGCGCAACGCCGCTGCTACGCATACCACCAAATCTATCTTGTGTTCTTCAGCCAACTTGCTCCAGCGCGCCACGATATTGCGGTCATCCTGCGGCGGCTCGGTCAGACGGCTGGAGTTGTTCACGCCGTCGTGATAAAAGAACACGCGGAAAATCTCATGCCCTTTTTCCAGCGCCGCCTTGCAGAACAGGTAAGCGGAATCGCTGGACTGATGCTGGTAAGGCCCTTCGTTGATAACTATGCCAAGTTTCATGTTTACCTCTAATCAAAATCGGATATGCGTTGAGGCGTTGAGGTTGTTGCGCGAGCCTCTCCAGTCGTCAATTAGATACTTGGTGAAGGGCAGGCCGGTCTTCTCAAAAAATTGCGGCCAGCCGATGCGGTCGATCCAGTCTGCCATACGTTCCCACGGACGCGCATCTTCCTTATAAGTGTGCAGGATATTCTTCACTACCTCTGCGACTTCGGTCCAGCGCGGTGGATTGTTGGGCAGGCCTGAAGCGACCATCTTCATGAAGGTCGGTTTGCCGCGCGCATTGGAATTCTTGCCACCCACCCAGATGGCAAGCTTGGAGTATTCCGGGTCGTTGATCTGCATCGGCGGGCAGGGTGGATAGCAGGCGCCGCAACACATACATTTTGCTTCGTCAATTTCAAGCGAGGGTTTGCCGTTCACCATGGCCGGACGGATCGCTGCCACCGGGCAGCGCGCAACTACAGTCGGACGCTCGCATACGTTGGCGACCAGATCGTGGTTGATCTTGGGTGGTTTAGTATGCTGCACGATGATGGCGAGGTCGGCTTGCCCCCCGCAGTTGATCTCGCAGCAGGACGTTGAAATGTGCACGCGGTTCGGCATTTCTTCGCGCCTGAATTCTTCGTATAGCTCGTCCATCAGCGACTTGACCACACCGGATGCATCGGTGCCAGGAATGTCACAGTGCAGCCAGCCTTGGGTGTGCGCGATCATTGTCACCGAGTTGCCGGTGCCACCGACCGGAAAGCCGCTGGATTCCAGCTCGGCGATCAGCGGTGCAACCTTTTTTTCGTCCGATACCATGAACTCGATATTGGAACGGATCGTGAAGCGCACACGACCTTCGGCAAAATTGTCGGCGATGTCGCACAGTTTGCGAATGGTATGAACGTCCATTTGTCGTTGCGTGCCAGCACGCACAGACCAAACCTCGTCACCGCCGTGCGCTACGTGATGCAGCACGCCGGGACGCGGACGATCATGGTATTTCCAGTCGCCGTAGTTCTTCGCCAACAATGGGTGCAGATACTTCTTATTGTCCGGTACACCGCTTTCGATAGCGCGACGAATTTTTGCTTGAGTCATTTTCAGTTACCTCCGGCAGCGTGCTTTTTTTCGTTGATCTTGGCGACCTCATCATCCCATCCGTCGGTACGGACATAGGGGTTCATGCGTGGTGAGTTGACCATTGCTGGATTTGCGTCGATCTCCATTGCATCGAGGAAGTTAGCCAAGCCGATTCGCTCGATCATTTCGCCAGTGCGCTCGTGTTCCAGCGCATTTTCGGCAAAGAAGTCGATTGTGCGCTGTGCGAAATCAACCAGTTTCTCGACATCCTCTTCGCTTTCCAGCTTGAGAAACGGAATGATTACTGTACCCAACAGACCGCCGATCTTCAGGTGACTCTTGCCACCCACCAGAATAGTAGCCCCCTTGTCCTTGCCCGGAGCCAATGCGCCAGTCATTACGTTGATGCAGTGCATGCAGCGCACGCAATCGCGGTTGTCAATCTCGACAGCATGGGTGTCATTCAACGCCACGCTGGAGATATGTTCGCCGCTCTTGAGCTTGCCGATTTCTTTGAGCTGAAAAGTCTTGGTGGGGCAGCGTGCCACGATATCGTTGACCAGCTCGTCCATACCATGTTTGGCGAACCATTTCTTTGCCAGCACTTCGTCGGTTCGGATGTTGTCGCGCCAAGTACCGATCACCGCCATGTCGGAACGCTGTATCGCGTTCATGCAATCATTTGGGCAACCGGAGAACTTGAACTTGAATTTGTAGGGCAGGGAAGGGCGGTGGATGTCGTCCAGGAAGGTGTTGATCACCTCGCGGTGCACGCGAGCCTCGTCATAACAGGATTGCTCACAGCGTGCCGCACCGACACAGGACATGGAAGTACGCACAGCCGGGCCAGCGCCACCCATGTCGAAGCCCATTTCGTTGAATTCGTCGAAGGCCTTCTGAACATTATCCGTGGTCGTACCCTGGAACATGATGTCGCCGGACTGTCCGTGGAAGGCAATCAGACCGGAGCCATGCTTTTCCCATACGTCACAGAACTTGCGCAAGATGTCAGTGTCGTAGTGCATGCCGGCTGGCGGCATGATGCGCAGGGTGTGGAATTCGGCGGCATCCTTGTAGATCGGTTCGCCGTTTTCGTTCTTCAGTTCGGTGAAGCGCGGGATCACGCCGCCGCCATAACCGATGACGCCGACCGTGCCGCCTTTCCAGTAACCTTTCTTGGTTTGGTAAGAGGTTTCCAGCTGACCCAGCAGGTCAACCGCCATGTTGTTGTCCTGGGCCAGCCGCTTGATGCCGGTGACAAAGCTGGGCCAAGGGCCGCTCTCTAGCTGATCCAGATTCGGTGTATCATGCAGCTTCTTAGCCATGAATCTTCCTTTCGTTTTTATTTCATCCCAACTTAAGTCTTGCTGGACTGACAACGGCTTGGCGAGCAATTCAGCAAATCCTAATCTAGGTGCTATGTTGACGCATCTTACAGACATGTGAAATAACCCGAATGGGGGGGTATGAACCATCTCATAGTGTTATGTTGCCTCCCCCTGTACTGGCTATAGACGCAGATGCCTTACATTGCGCTCAATAGCACCTGAGAGAATGGAGAAAAAATGTCGCAGATCACGACGCTGGAAAAGTTTAGAGTGCCGCTTGGAAATCAGGAAATTGAATTGCAGCAAATTGACCATGTTGATGGAGGCATGAGCCTGTTACGCATCCGTATTCGCGAAGGGCATCGATTCACTATCTTCGATATAGACCCTGCCACGGCACGGCAGTGGAGCCATGCGATGCGACTTTGGGCCGAGGCGCAAACAGATGGAAAATAGGATTCCAGATATGGTCGACATGGTATTCGACCTCAAGGGCGGTTTCGTTTCCGAAGGTTACGCCTTCACTCTGTGGGATGAGGTCGCAAACATTCTGCCTTGGATCGATGACGAAGAGTTTGCTGGATTACTGCCCCTGCGCGGCTCAGCGAGCGGGGAAGTGCTGCTGTTATCACTGCGTTCCAAGCTGGTATTGCGTCTGCCGACTGAACTGGCGGCGCAAGCTGGAGCACTTTCTGGGCATGAACTCAATGTGGGCTCTGGCACATTGCGAGTGGGGGCGGTCACGGAGCGTGCCTTGCAACCCTACACCACCCTCCATGCTCATCTGGTGGAAGGCGAGGAGGATGAAGAGATGTTTCTCGCCGGAGTGGCTGCCCGTTTGCAAGAGATGGGCATCGCATGCAAATGGATCTGCGGCAAGTATCACACGGTAAGGGGGGCAGGACAAGCAATGAGCGGATTCAGCTTGGTGTTGCATGATCTCAAGCCTGAGGACTCGCTGCAAGTTCAGCGCGCGGGGCTGGGTGGTAGCCGTCGATTCGGCTGCGGAATTTTTGTTCCGTACAAGGCCATTTCCGGCTTGGGTTAAGTTTTTATTTTTATAGCTATGGAGGAAAAGATGGGTTATACGATTGCGGGCGTGGAACTTGAAACCGATGCCGAAGGTTATTTGCTGGAACCGGATTACAATAATGAAACCGTCAATGTTATTGCGGCGGCGGAAGGGATAGAGCTGACGCCTGAACATTGGCAGATCGTCAATTATCTGCGCGATCAATACCGTGAGCACGGCCATTCGCCGAACTTCCGTGCCATGCTCAAAGATGTTCAAGCGTTCTGGCCGGAAGCCGACAGCAAGTCGCTTTATGATCTTTTTCCGATTGGGCCGGCCAAGCAGGGAGCGAAAATCGCCGGATTGCCGCAGCCTCTTGGCAAGGGTGGTTACTGAGTTAAGGTGCAAGGGGCAAGGTGGTTTTGAATCAATAAGATTTGAGGAGTTGAAATGAATACAGCCAATGTAACGCTAGACATGAAGGGGCTTTCCTGCCCGGGGCCGCTGCTCGGGGCAAAGCGCATAGTAGATGAACTAGAAGCGGGACAGATATTGTTGTTGGTATCGGACTGCCCCGGCACGAAAGACGATCTTTATTCTTGGGCGAAACAAACTGGCAACGAGGTGCTGCAAGCCCAAAAAATGCCGGAAGGTGGCATCGGCTATTACATCCAGAAAGGCCAAGGGGCGGCGCGTAAGGCCAACGTCATACTAGACATTCGTGGCGTGGTATGCCCTGGCCCCATCGTCGAGGCGAAGAAGTTGCTGAACGGCATGCAGACAGGAGAAGTGCTGAAGCTAATCAGCAATTGTCCCGGCATCAGGTCCGACATCGTCGGATGGGCGTCAGCGACCAAAATGGAACTTGCCGAAACGCTAGAGTTTGCTCCCGGCGAATTCGAGTTTTACATTCGCAAGACCTGATCTCAGGATGATCCGGATTAAGAGTCAGTGGTTCAAGGCAGGGCGGGAAAAGACCCCGCAAGAACTTGCAGGAGCGGTGGCTTTTATCGCTTGGCGCATTGCCGAGAACGCGCTCAAGAACATGCGTCGTGCCGATTTTGAGGTCGCTGTTGGCGTGCAGTATTTTGCCTTTCTTTCCGAGTTCCTGATTTTTCTGGTGCAGGTCGCTGACCGGATTGCTTACGTCCGCTTTACTGCGGAAGTCCGCCAGGCTTTCACCACGGAGTTAGCGAACCGCATTGCCGGGACACTGGCCGGGAATCAGAGCGACTTACTCGGTGGGGCAGTGGACGAGTACAAAGGCCATTTTATCGAACGGCTCAACCAGCGCGCGGGAGAATACGCAGAATGCGAGTATGGCAGCGATGGCCCGTCATTTTCCTTTATGCGTTACCTTGCACATTGCATGCTTGATGTCGTGGACGAGCGGGACAAAAATTGGGTAATAGACCAGATGATAGCGGTCGAGGCGCCACAAGCGGTGGCGATGGTGGAAAAGGCCATGCTGGGTTTGCTTGAAACCGAACCCAAGCGGCGCTCCGCGCGCAATGCCATTAGTGCAGATTAAAGATCAGAAACAAAAATATTTGGCAATGTCTTATCCATGTCTCCCTTCGATTTAAATAACCGACTTGACTATGCCCGCTGGTGCGAGTGGAAGCTTACAAACGCGCCGCGTTCGGCTGAAGATCTTATTGTCGAAGTAGGCAACCCGTGCGCCTTGAGTGAGACGGAGAATAAGGCGCTGAGGCAGCGTATTTGCCGTTTCAACATGGCCATCTACGCCAGTTCGGCGCGCGAGGAAGATTCCTCCATCCCGCGCATGCTGGGACAGCAGTTCGGGCTTGAGCATCTCGACGCAAACTGGCTGGCAGACGAAGACGGTATCTCGGAAATTCAGGTCAGCGGCGGCGGTACGCGCCGGTCATACATCCCCTATACTGATCGCCCGATAAAATGGCACACCGACGGCTATTACAACCCGCCGGAACGCACGGTGCGCGCCATGGTGCTGCACTGTGTGCGTAGCGCAGCCAATGGGGGCGAAAACCGGTTGATGGATCACGAACTCGCCTACATCATGCTTCGCGACGAAGACCCTCAGCATATCCGCGCGTTGATGCAACCCGATGCCATGACCATACCGGAACGGGTAGATGAAACCGACGGCATACGTCCCGCCCAGAGCGGGCCGGTGTTCTCAGTGGACGCGGCGACAGGCAGCTTGCACATGCGCTACACCGCGCGCACCCGCAGCATCGAATGGAAGCAGGAGACGGCGACTTTGAAGGCAGTCGCCGCACTGGAGAAGTTGCTTGGTTCCGAATCGCCTTATATCTATCGCGCACGATTGGAGCCGGGCATGGGCCTGCTTTGTAACAATGTGCTGCATGATCGTGCCGGATTCACCGATGAGTCCGATCATCCACGTTTGTTATACCGAGCGCGCTATTACGATTACATCAAGAGCTGAATGATCTCGTAAATGCTTTACCCCGCAGGCGGGTGCTTCGTCGCTAATGCTACGAAAGATTCGCCGAATGACAGCAGGCTGTGTTGTATGCGCGTGGTGACATCAATACGTTGCCGTGTCTCATCGAGGCTGGATTGCAGCCCTTCAATTTGTTCGCGGGAAACCTGCAATTCCGTATTCAGGCGGGAGCTTTCTTGTTGGGCGGCACTTAAGGCATTACGTAATCTTGTTTCTTCTTCTTTGTTCAAACCAAAAAAACATGGCGTCTCCTATTATGTTATGCGCCCCCAATTTATATTGACGTTAGAGCTTCAGCGGATGAATCGGAGAAATCTTGAGCCGTTGGTCATACTACAGGGAAGAATCAATCTGGTAGTGCAACTGATCCCACGAAAAAAAGCCCGCCAAGGATGGCGGGCCGGGGGAAGCAACTATTTTTAGCTTGCGCTTATAGTTTCCAGCTGTAGGCAATACCCAGTGAGTTTTCGTTCATATGGAGATTGACATTGCCGCCACCGAAATTGGGTGGAATTGGGCCATTAACATTATTCTCAAAGGCGTGCATGTAAGCAAAGGTTATTTCATTCTGCTTGGATACGTTCCAAGTTGCGCCAAAAGTGAGATGGTCTTGTATTACGCCTGGAGCCAGAATGTTCAGCATGGTTTGGCTGGCCGGTATAGGTTGGGTGTTGTGGCTATAACCCGCACGCACCGTAAGCGCATCACTCATCACATGGCTGACACCAAGTTTTAGTACATCCACATCTGTCCAGCCAAAACCTGGGCCGTTGTTCGCGCCCAATGGGACACCGGTAAAAAGTGCATTAATAGTATTGCCGACGGCGGCAACGTCTGAATACTTAATAGTCATATAGTCAGCCGCAATGGTTGTCGCTGGAGTTGCCTTGAACGCGATGCCTACGCCATAGCTGGCAGGAATATCAAATTCACCCTGATTTGCAAACAGGCCGGCATACTTGCTGAAACTGCTCATCTCGGTCTTAGGCTGATAAGTTGCTCCCACAGTCAGCGTAGACGTTAACTCACCTGTCCAGCCTACACGCAAGCCAATACCTGTGGAGGTATCCGTGCCATTGTCAGTTACAGCGCTAGGATCGCTGCTCATACCTTTAAACGCACTCAGACCTGTGGCGGAAAAAGTTTGGTAAACCAGGTTAAGCGCGACCCCGATCGAATTGCTGTCATTCACTTTCATAGCCCAAGTCGGGGCGACGAACAGTTGGGTCATGTTGATTCCGGCATTTCCCTGCGAACCGATGGCAGCAAAGGGACTTTGATTGTATTGGGTATTCAGGCCGCCGTTGCCATAGACCGACACACCCAGCGACATGTTGGGATTCATCATCTTGTTGTAGCCCATCTCAGGAATGAGGAAGTTGCTCCTGCCATTCCCGTCATAAGAGCCATTCATCGAGCAGCCAGGTCCGCATGCATTACTTGTGATATCCGCACCCCGCGTTGGCTTGAACCATGTTAAGCCCACATCAACACGATCCCCAACCATCACCATGCCAGCCGGGTTGGTCGCAGCGGCAAGAGAGTCCTGCGGCAGCGCGATCCCTACCCCAGCCATACCATTTGCCTTCATTCCATAACCTTGCGCAAAATAACCATCAGTGGCATGAGCCATGGGCGAAACCATGCCGCCCGCAATCAGCAACGATACCAGTATTTTATTTTTACTCATGAAGCCTCCCTTATATTTTAGTTTTAAGTTGTGATGCGGTTACTACGGTTAAACAAAAAGACAGATGTCGGTGTCACCGGCGAATTCAAGGAAGGTCGCGGCGCCACCGTACTCGACGTTGTCGATGAACTCACTCTTTTCAAAATCGAACAGGTCTACCGTCATCTGGCATGCGACAAACTTGACGTCTGCTTCCAGACAGAGGCTGCGCAATTCTTCGAGAGAAGCGACACCCTTTTTTTTGAGCTTGTCCTTCATCATCATCGTTGCCATGGTTTCCATGCCGGGCAGCATCTGCACGAACACCGGCATCGGTACTGGCATTGGCATCGCGGGGTTGGCCAGTGGGCTGATCTTCACGTCGGACAAATCTTTGCGTAGCAGTTGCAGGCCGTAGAAGGTAAAGAAAATCTGCACTTCGTAGCCAAGTGCGGCGGCGGTGGAACCCAAGATGAATGGCGGATAAGCCATATCCAGCGTGCCCTTAGTGGCAATGATCGCCATTTTTTTCATGATATGTCCTTGAGAGTTATTGGTCTATTTTTTTTGCATGAAGAAGATGTACTCGCTATTTTCTTCAATCTGCGAAACCAGCGTATTTCCGGTCTGGTTCGCAAAGGCTTGCATGTCTTTCACCGAGCCGCAGTCAGTGGAGACAACCTTCAATACTTGCCCAGAAGCCATGTCGGCCAGGGATTTTTTAGTTCTCAGGATAGGCAGCGGGCAATTGAGGCCGCGTGCATCCAGTTCCTTGTCAAAGTTCATTATTGCGCTCTCCGTAAAGTTTTAAGTTCTGTTTGCGAGCCTCTTCCGGCACGCAAAATACTACCCCTACATTAAGTAGAATCCGGACTTTAGTGTCTATAGCCCACATGGGTGGGCAGACATAACCCATCCGGGTTATATGCCTTGACCACAACCGTGAGATGACTTGATGTATTTACTGATGAATTTGATTCAAGAATCGCCGCTATTCGCTGCGAGCATTATGTCTTTCATGGCACTCAATATACGCTCGGCATTTTTTAGTATCGTCAAAAAAAGAGCTTGCCTAAAAAGACTCAGGATTTTCCATTAAAAAAATGTTTTCTGATCAGACTGCCCAGCATTGACTCCAAAACGGCATCGGGAGCATGGGCGATTTCTTGATGTAGAGTATAGGCCCGTTCGCAAAATATTTGAAACAACTTAGGGTCGAAACGCTTGCCGCTGTCTGGCTTCATGATATTAATGACTTCATCGAAATCTAAAGGCTCTTTGTAAGGACGTTTCGATGTGAGAGCATCAAACACGTCGATGATCGTAAAAATCCTTGCGTTTAAAGGAATTTCATCTCCTCGCAGCCCTTTCATGTAACCGCTTCCATCGAATTTTTCATGGTGGAACTCCACCACTTCACGTGCCCCCGCAAGCCATTTTGATCTGCTGATAATGTCAACCCCCAGCAGCACATGGGTGCGCATTACTGTAAACTCTTCGTCGGTCAGATTCGTGGGTTTGAGTAGAATGTTGTCTCTAATGCCAATCTTTCCCACGTCATGCAGAAACGCCCCTGCAATCAGCTTGCGGATTTGCGTGCTGGCCAGCCCCAATATTTCGGCGAAACGAACCGCATAAATGGTGACCCGGTAATTATGGCTATTGGTATCTGAATCTCGTTCCGCGATGGCTCTGCCTAATACATCCATCAATTCGATATTGCCACTGAGCAGTTCTGAAGAAAGTTTGATCAACCCCTTGTTGAGGGAAATGATGATGGGATAAAGCACGATGGCCGTGATGAGGACAACTACAACCACTAGCAGCAAGGTACCAATAATGTCGATTTTGATGTTGTGCAAGGTCTCGGCATCGACCTGATAGACGCCTTTTAAATAACCGATCAAATCTCCCTTTTCATCGTGAAGAGGCAACATCAAATGTAGCAACAATTTCTCTTCAATCAGAAAATTATCATAATGGACGGCGTTCTCTAATGGAAAAGGATGGATGCGTTGTTCGAGCTCTTTCTCGATTGCCTCTCTGCGCGGGCTAATCTCGCGCAAGAGTTGTTTCCTGTTTTCATCGTATAGCTCAATGACAATGAAATGGCCTTTGATGAATTCATCGACTCGTTGTTTCAGTACGCCCATCTGGTTGGCGCTGTTCCGATCGAGATCATCAGTTAGGAACCGTGATTCCTCCATCGCAAGTCCCAACACCAATTTATCCGCCTTCTTTATTTCAAGGTAAGAGATAATCCCGCCCAATACCAGAGACAGCAATACCCAGCCAAGAAACAGGCGTTTGAAGACTTGTTTATGAATATTCTGAATGTGCATAGTCGTTTTTTTAATCTGCGATCTCGTCATACAGCTTGAGCGACTGAAAATTGTGCTACGAAAATATGTCATAGATGCTTAACTTGCTCATCTGCATCCTTCTTCCTGAATTTCCAATGCCTTGTGCCGGATAAATATCGCTTTGAGTGTCGCTATAGCATCTTCTTCGCCTTTCACCAGGACGCCAATCTGACTTTCCGTCAAATGGGAGCTATACAGTGGTGAGCGTTTTGCTGGTAGGCCTGCACAAAACAGGAAACCCATCACAGTGAAAAACACCCCGCCCAGGATGAACATCTCGTAAGTCAACACAAGATCCGGAGGTATCGGCACGATCGGTTTGCCACCTTTCATCTGCGCATAAAAGTTGGCCTGCGATCCAGCTATAAGCCAGAATCCAAAGAAACCACTTAATGTCGCCCCTGCCAGCGTAAATCTCTGCACATAAACTGGTTTCTTGCCTAGAAGGTCTTCTATTTCTGGATGTTCAATCGGCGATTGGATCACAAGGTCATCGACTTCATTGAAACCCTTGATATCGGATTCGCGCAGTTCCCGGATTACTGCTTCGACCTCATCGAAGTTGTTATACAAAGCAAGTAAGTGGCGTTGGCTCATTTTAAAGTGCTCCCTTCACGTCAAACCCCCTTCTTTACAGGCAGTGGTTTACTGGGTAATTCATGGTTCAAGGATGTTTGTGGAGTTTCCTCTTCTTCTGGTCAAGATTAAACAAGTGCCTGATACGTCCATTTGTATTGCTTCAGTTAATGCGCGCACACACAATCGCTGGCGCCGCAAAGTCCCAATAGCCCCTCATTTGTACTCATGGTCGAGCGTACCGTTGCCTTGCTATTGTCGAACAGAACATCGAAGCGTGATGGTTCAGTCCATGCGCTACAATAGCGCCATTCCCATGCCAGCTCGTCGCGCCCCTTGAAGTAGGCAGTCCAGCCCGGAAAGGATGGGCCGAGAATGTGAAGCACTTCTTCCTTGGTCATGCCGACTTGGATGCGCGCAAAGGTTTTTTCATTCATCACATTCTCGATCTGTCGCAGCTTACCATCCGCCCCAATGTTTACCATGAAAGTTTGAAACCCCATCGGCCCATGTGGATAGGCGAGTTGCTCCGAGCCATCCGCATTCTTCCAGCGCATTGCCGGTTGCCCCATGACTTGGAGGACGTTTTCCAGCCGGTCTTCGCCCGGTTTGAGACCTTGGCCACCGTATGATGCGCAGCCGCCAAGCAGTAGAATTGAAAATAAAACTATCCACAGTTTCATTATTTCCTCCATTTTCAAGTTTCAAGCTGCACTGAATCAATAATGCGTCAATAATTAAATTCCATCACAGCCTGGTTTTATCCAATCACATCAGGGCTGATGCTCCGGCCACTCCGAACCAACCTGACCGCAGCAACATAATACTTATAGGGGCCGTAGGAAGATGTGCCGTTACTGAAATTAATGTACCAACCTTGGGCATCAATAGGCATGTTAGTCCATTACTCCATTTGATCTTCGTTCATCTCAGGGAAGGCAACTTCGTCAATCATAGGTTTATGGTGGGGACGGTTAAGTTAAATCAGCGAACTTAGCTCTACTTCCGTCGGAACTCGCCATTCTCCGCCCCAATCGCGTTGAGTATCAAAAAACATAAATGTCTTGATGACACCAACACACCCAACTCCACCCCACCAGACTTGTCCGACACTGCAACGATGCCATGTTAAGCTTGTCTTCTTGTCTTAGACTTCACCGCCCTTAATCACGTATCTGGATCTGGCTTTAGGAATAAGTTAATTGCCAGCCATGACAAAATTCTGTTGTTAGTTGAAAAGATAGTGAAGATTGTCATTACAATACATATTCTGGAGTGGCGGCAATTTTTAAAACATAGGCGATTTGCCTGATAAGCGCTAAGGAAATTTTGAAATAGTGAATCGGTGTTTGTCCTATGCCATCAATGTCGAAATACACCCGTCATTGTGGCGACGCCTGTGGCGGTCACACACTTGTTTGGCGCGCCATTCGCCATTTCTTGAATGTGGTGGCACGGCTACCCAGCCAAATCACACACCCAAACATCAAGTCATGAATTCTGCTTATGATAAGGGCGAGTAATTCTTCAGAAAATTGACCACGACACCAGCAAGGAAAAAATTGAATTACTCGGAATTGTAGTTATGAGATAATTTATAACCCAGTACACTCAAAACTTATTTTGAAAGTGAGAGATAGTGGTTGATTAAACCATTGGTTGATGCATCGTGCGAGGAGACTTGCTGCTTTGCCTGTAGTTCGGGCAGTAATTTTCCGGCGAGTTGTTTGCCGAATTCAACTCCCCATTGGTCGAATGAATTAATGTTCCACACCACTCCCTGCACAAATACTTTGTGCTCATAGAGGGCGATCAACATGCCCAGTGTGTGCGGGTCGAGTTTGTCAAACAACAGGGTGTTGGTCGGGTGGTTTCCAGGAAACACTTTGTACGGCAGCAACGCTTCCATATCCGTGCCGCTGATTCCTTGCGCTACGAGTTCGGCGCGAACTTCCTCTCCGGTTTTGCCCAGCATCAAGGCTTCCGTCTGCGCAAAGCAGTTGGAGAGCAACATGGCATGGTGCTCGCCCGAAGGATTGTGGCTGGTGATGGGGGCAAGAAAATCAGCGGGCACGAGGCGTGTGCCTTGATGGATAAGCTGATAGAAAGAATGCTGGCCGTTGGTGCCGGGTTCGCCCCAAATTATCGCTTGGGTTGCATAATCCACCTCGTTGCCGTCGCGATCCACGCGTTTGCCGTTGCTTTCCATTTCAAGCTGTTGCAGGTAGGCAGGGAAGTGTTGCAGGTACTGGTCATAGGGCAAGATGGCATGTGAGCCTGCATCGAAGAAATTAGCGTACCAGATGCCGAGCATGCCGAGAATCACCGGCATATTGCGTTGCAGCGGCGTTTCACGGAAATGCCGATCCATGGCATGGGCGCCGCCCAGCAATTTTTCGAAGTTATCCATGCCGATGAAGAGCGCGATGGGCAAGCCTATCGCCGACCACAGAGAATAGCGCCCGCCGACCCAGTCCCAGAATTCGAACACATGCTCGGGGTTGATGCCGAATTTTGAGGTTGCGTCGAGATTGGTTGAGACTGCCGCGAAGTGCTTGGCGACTGCCTCTTCCGCCCCCAGATGCTTGACCAGCCAATCGCGTGCTGAATGCGCATTGGTAAGGGTTTCCTGAGTGGTGAATGTTTTTGAACTGACGATGAACAGTGTGGTTTCCGGATCGAGGCGCTTGAGCGTTTCCACTAAATCGGTGGCGTCCACATTGGAAACGAAATGCGCGTTCAATTGTGCGCTGCCGTATGGTTTAAGTGCTTCGCAGACCATCAGTGGCCCCAGCGCGGAACCGCCGATACCGATATTCACGACATCGCGAAGTTGCTTGCCAGTATGTCCTCGCAATGAACCGTTGCGCACGGCATCGGAGTAGCGGCGCATGTGATCCAGCACACGATGCACATCCGGCACCACATCTTTTCCGTCGGTATGAACTGTTGCACTACGCGGCGCGCGCAACGCGGTATGCAGCACCGCACGTTGTTCGCTGGTGTTGATTTTTTCGCCAGTGAACATGCGTGCAATCCAGTCCTCCAATTTCGACTGGCGCGTCAGATTCAGCAGCAGCGCGAGCGTTTCGTCGGTGATAAGATTTTTCGAGTAGTCCAGCAGCAGGCCATCGAGTTGCAGCGAAAATTTATTAAAGCGCGCCGGATCGGCGCGGAACATACCGCGCATGGTCAGTTTTGCGATGCCGGTTTGATGCGCCGACAGGGCTTGCCAAGCTGGGGAGTCAGTCAGGTTCGACATGGTTTGGATGTTGGTTTTCAAGCACATTTCAGCAACGGATTAACACGGATAGGCAAGGATTCAAACCGGTCAACATCGGTTGAGTATAGGTGAGGTTCCGCCAAGCATTGGAACCTTGCACGCAGAGTCTAACGTACGAATGTTATCCGTGCTTATCCGTGTTAATCTGTGGCTAAATTGCCGTTTCGTTAAGCATTGAGCCTAGCATCAATTTCTGCTTCGCTGGCACTCCAGTCTTCCGTTTCGTGACCAGTGGCAAATCCACGTTGTTCAGCGCGGTAGTACGCAGCTTCGGCGACCATCTTGTAGCGCTCTTCGGGAGTAACGGTGTTTTTCTTGACGCTCTTTTGGGGGGCGCTTTTCGCAGTTACGGCAGGTTTGTTTACAGGCGTTTCAATGCTGGGTGCACTTACTTTTTTGACCAAGGTTGGCGCTACTTTTTTAGGAGCTACTGCAACTGTTTTTTTGGTCGGAGTTGTCGCTGTTTTTTTAGTGGTTGCTGTAACTGTTTTTTTGACCGGAGTTGTTGCTGCTTTCGGGGCGGTGGCTTTGCTTGCCGGGGAAGCCGCAACAACTTTTTTTGCTGGAGTGGTTTTGGCGGATGATGAGGTCGTGGTTTTCTTGCTGCTTGTGACCATGATAATTCCTTTCAAAAAGTTGGAAGTTAGTATGATTTTGTTACAACACTATGAATTATTGTAACAGTGGTTTATTACAGTTGGTAGTCGTTAGACGTAAGTTGGTAGTTGGTATTGTCGCTTGACCAACGACTTGCTGGAGTAGTTTACCAGCTTATAACCAGCGGCTTGCCGATGTTGTTTATCGGCTTAGCCGAATGGCTAGTAGTTTCATCAGTCGAATGACATACTAAGCTCATGGATTTTAACTTACGACTAATAACTAACGACTGATTCTATATCGGCGCCAGTATAACGCCCGCCAACGGCGGCAATTCAATTTCTGCTGAATAGGGTTGTCCCATCCATGGCACCTGCTCGGCATGTATTTCCCCCGCATCGCCCAAGTTGCTGCCACCATAATATTGCGAATCGCTGTTAAATATTTCCCGGTAGGCGCAATTGAATGGAAGTCCAATACGATAGTTGTTACGTGGCACCGGTGTAAAATTAAAGGCCGCAATGATTGTGTCGCCATTACGCGCACGTCGCTGGTAGGAGAGCAGGGATCGAGCCGCATCTTGGCAGTCCAGCCAGATAAAACCGCTTTGTTCGAAATCTAGTTCGTGCAGCGGCGGCAGGTTACGGTAAAGATGGTTTAAGTCCCGCGCCAGTTTTTGTATGCCGAGATGAGAATCGTATCCGAGTTGCCACCATTCAACCTCCCAACCCGAGTTCCATTCGGGTCCTTGTCCAATTTCGTTGCCCATGAAGTTGAGTTTCTTGCCCGGGCTGGTCATTTGGTAGGTCAGCAACAGACGCAGGTTGGCGAATTTTTGCCAGGCATCGCCGGGCATTTTGCTGAGTAACGAACCTTTACCATGCACCACTTCATCATGCGAAAACGGCAGCATGAAATTCTCGGTGTAAGCGTAAAGTTGGCTAAAGGTGAGTTGGTTGAGGTGATAGCAACGGTGTATCGGATCGAAACGCATGAAGCTGAGCGTGTCGTTCATCCAACCCATATTCCATTTCAAGGAAAAACCCAGCCCGCCTAGATATACTGGTCGCGATACTGCGGGCCATGAAGTAGACTCTTCGGCCAGAGTTAACGCACCGGGAAATACCTCATGCACCATGATGTTGAGTTCGCGCAGGAAATCGATCGCTTCCAGATTTTCCCGTCCGCCAAACTTGTTCGGCAACCACTCGCCATGCTTGCGTGAATAGTCGAGGTAGAGCATAGATGCGACCGCATCCACACGCAGTCCGTCGAAGTGGAATTGCGACAGCCAATAATGCGCGCTCGACAGCAAAAAGCTTTTAACCTCGTTGCGGCCATAGTTGAAAATATGTGTGCCCCAGTCCTGATGGAAACCTAGACGCGGGTCTTCGTGTTCATACAGTGCGGTGCCATCGAAGTGCGCCAGCGCAAAAGAGTCCTGCGGAAAATGTGCCGGAACCCAATCGAGCAATACGCCGATATCGGCCTGGTGGCAACTATCAATGAAGTGGCACAGATCGTCGGGGGAACCGAAACGGCTGGTCGCGGCAAAGTAACCGGTTGCTTGATAGCCCCAGGATTCATCCAGCGGGTGTTCTGAAACGGGCATCAATTCGACGTGGGTATAGCCCATGTCCTTGAGGTAGGGAATCAGGTTTTCGGCTAGTTCCCGGTAAGTATAGACGCTGCCATCCGGGTGGCGCTTCCACGAACCAGCATGGATTTCGTAAACATTAAGCGGTGCATGCAACCAGTCCCACTTGCTGCGCTGCTCGATCCATTTTTCATCCTGCCATGAATGAGTGATCCCGACTCCGGCGCGACCGGCTGTACCGGGGCGTAGCTCGAAAGCGTTGGCGTAGGGATCGGTTTTCACCATCAATTTCCCCGCACTGTTGTAGATTTCGAATTTGTACAACGCGCCCAATGCTATATCCGGGATGAACAGTTCCCACACGCCGCTGGAGCCATGCACTGCCATCGGGTGGATGCGACCGTCCCAGCGGTTGAACTCTCCCACCACGCTGACCCGCTCGGCATTGGGTGCCCACACGGAGAAGCGCACACCGGAAATGCCGTCGATCTGTTTCACATGTGAGCCGAGTACGAGATAGCCCTGATGCAGTTTTCCTTCGTTGAACAAGTGCAAGTCGAAGCTGGAGATTTTCGGCGTGAAGGCATAGGGATCATGCATTAGGCGCTCAATGCTGTTTGCCAACCCCGGACTGTTTTCGGTGATGCGCAACTGGTAGGGGTGGAGCGGTTGCTCGCTGCCATGCCATTCAAACAAGCCCTCTGGATGGATGCGTTGCAAAGGCTCGCTGCCGCTTTCGGTCATCAGGCTGATTTCGCTTGCGTAGGGCTGAAATACACGCACCACATAGCTATCTTTTTCGCTGTGTAAACCGAGATAGGCAAATGGGTCGTGCAATCGTCCCTGCAATAGAGATTCTGCGCGAGGATCGTTTTTTGTAGAGGATTTGTTTTTCATGATTAGGGGATTATAACCATAATTGGCTGCCCTGTTATAGCCATATTCTGATACAGTATGTATGGTAAATAATAAATTTTGCACTACGGGGTGTTCTACGATGCTGAAAGATAATGAAAGGCGCACGCGTTTTGTAAGTTCGATGACCAAGAACACCTACGCCATGGTACTGGCGGGTGGCCGGGGTAGTCGTTTATATAATTTGACTGACTGGCGGGCCAAGCCTGCGGTGCCGTTCGGAGGCAAGTTCCGTATTATCGATTTCGTATTGTCAAATTGCGTCAATTCCGGTATTCGCCGCATCGGCGTGGCTACCCAGTACAAGTCGCATAGCCTGATCCAGCATGTTCAGCGCGGCTGGAGTTTTCTGAATGGCAAGTTTGGCGAATTCATTGATGTGCTACCTGCGCAGCAATGGCTGGAGGAAAGCTGGTATCGGGGCACGGCCGATGCCGTATTCCAGAACCTGGACATTTTGTGTCAGACCAAGCCCGATTATGTGCTGGTGCTGGCAGGCGATCACGTCTACAAGATGGATTACGGCAAGATGCTGGCTTGCCATGTGGAAAAAAAGGCTGACATGACCGTTGCCTGTATCAATGTGCCGATCAGCGATGCCACCGGGTTCGGCGTGATGGGGGTGGATGCGGAATCGAGGGTGGTGGATTTTACCGAAAAGCCAGAACACCCCACGCCTATCCCCGGCTACCCTGGTCGGGCGTTGGCCAGCATGGGCATTTACATATTTAATACAAAATTTTTATGTGAGCAACTGGCGCGTGATGCGGCCACCCCGAATTCCAGCCACGATTTCGGCAAGGACATCATCCCATTTCTGGTGTCGGGAAACTACCGCGTGATTGCCCAGAGCTTTGAAGATAGCTGTGTCAAGATGAACGGTGAGTTGCCGTATTGGCGCGACGTGGGAACGATAGATGCCTACTGGGAGGCGAACATGGA
>CAYZPM010000021.1:0-67671 GCA_964480365.1 uncultured Gallionellaceae bacterium | reverse complement strand
TTTGCAATACAACCTCACCGATGCTGACAGCCTCAACGACGCACGAGAACGTCAGCGCGACAGTCATGGCGAATGTCGCAATTGCGCGCGGTGTGAGGGAAAGCTTTCGGATATCCATTTAGGGCCTAATGCAAAGGGTTAAATGCAAGCGCTATGCACCTGCGTTATGTCGGTTACGCCGCGAATGACTTTTTCGATGCCATCCTGTTTCAACGTCCGCATTCCATCCGCAACCCCCGTTGCAAGATATTCGGATGCGGCGGATCGTTTACGAATTAATTGGTGCAAGGGAGGGGTGGCCTGCAGCAACTCATAAAGCCCGATATGTCCCTTATATCCTCCTCGGCACTGCTCGCAGCCCACGGCATGCATGAGATAGAGCTTGCCATCTACGCCAAAATTTTCACGCCATCCCTGAATGATATCGTTGCGTTCCGCAAGTGTGGGCAATTTGGCGTGGGCGGATTGGTAGTATTCGTTGGCTAGATCTTCGATGTCACTGGCGGCAGCTTGTTCCCGTCTTGCGCAGGCAGTGCATAGCTTGCGTGCAAGCCGTTGCGCGAGAATGGCCAGTAAGCTATTGGAAAGGTTGTAGGGGTCTATGCCCAAGTCCAGGAGCCTGACTACTGTTTCGGAAGCGGAATTGGTGTGCAGCGTGGAAAGCACCAGATGTCCGGTCATTGAGGCTTCCAACGCAATTTGGGCGGTTTCTTGGTCACGCATTTCGCCGAGCATGATTACATCAGGGTCGGCGTGCAGAAATGAGCGCAGCACGGTGGCAAAGGTCATGCCGATTTTGCTGTTGACCTGAACTTGGCAAAGATTCGGCTGCACGATTTCCACTGGGTCTTCCGCCGTCCATATCTTGCGGTCTTCGGTATTGAGTTCCTTCAAGACAGAATGCAGTGTGGTGGTTTTACCGCTGCCTGTTGGTCCGCATACCAGAATGAGTCCGTAGGGCTGCTGGAATACATCCCGGAAGACGTTCGCATCACGGTTCGCCATGCCCAGATTGCCGAGTGGCAAGGGTTCGCCCGAAGCCAGGATGTGGATCGTGACAAATTCCACGTCAAGCAGGGTCGGGATGGTTACTACACGCAGGTAAACACGCCCTCTGTCGGGAATGCTGAATGAAATCTTGCCGTCCTGTGGAAGACGATTTTCTGAAATATCTAGGCCGGACATGATCTTGATGCGGGATACCACGGCTTTGTGATAAGCACGAGGGTAGTCGGAGAAAAGCTCCATATTTCCGTCGCGGCGTAAGCGTATACGGGCTTCCTTGCCGTCATTGAATAATTCGATATGGATATCCGATGCCTCCTCCTGAATGGCATTGAGGAATATCTGGTTAACCAGATTAACAATGATGGAATCATTCTCTGATACGACGTTGGTAACGATATCTCCGTCTGCGGGCTGGTCGAAAGGAGAATTCATGTCTGACTTGGTCTGGCTGCGGAAATCTTCCTTTGCAGCACCCATACTCTTCTTGGCGAAACCATGTATGTTGAGGCGGGTGATAATTTCATGCATCGGCGCAAACACAAGACTAACCTTCATGCCGGTCATCACCGTGAAAAATGCTTGATCCTTAAAGGTGAAAGGGTCAGGTACGGCCAGATATAGCATGTCCTGGTAACCGCCTATCGGTATCGCAAGTTTCTCGCGGGACTTTGCAATCGGGATAGTCTTGGCTATTTCCGGGGGAATATCGATGGATAATACATCAGCCATCGGTATGCCGGCCTGGATAAGCAGCGTAAGGTTTAGTTCATCCTGCTTGATTATTCCGACCTTGATGAGTATTTCGCCTATAGGCTGACTTTTGTTTGCTCCCCTTTTTTGCATATCGCGCACAACACGCAAGGTATTTTCGTCAATAACACCATAATGCAAAAGAATTTCACCAATTGGTTTGCCTTGCAGAGGGTAAATGTTCTCCCCCCGGCGGTGCAATTTGGCCATTTCGGTCAATTCATGCGGTGTGCGTATGAAGGGCCAATCGATCTGGTGTTTCCTGTCGGAGTTTGCTGGCTCGGATAGGTCGATGGCAAAGTCGCTACTCGTTTCGCGGGCAGGGACGCTTTCCTGATGAACATTCGTCTTGGCGGTTTTCTCGATTGGTACGATCTCGGAACCACTGAAAGGGTCGTATGGGTTGATGCTCGCCGATGGGAACAGGAGTTGATGGACTTGTTTGAGCAGGACGATTTCTTGCACTGCCTCGATGGGAAAGCCTTGGCGGGTTCGGGTTGTGTGTTCTGGCTGGTTTCTTTTGTCGTCAGGAAGATCTTCAAGGAAGAGTGAGTCGAGGTAATCGATCGCTTCTTTTTCGCCCCACAACAATTCTATGCGCTGCAAAATGCGCACAAAGTTTTTTGACAGGAAATCGGGGAATCTAACGCCGACTTGCGTTAAGGATCCTGAGATTCTGGGATACATGTTTTCTTCAATGCCCACGTTCAACCCCCATCTGTGCCTCGGCATATGACGGCTTCCCTGGCTTGTTTTGCAATGCGGGAAGGCCGAAATTGATTGTTGGCGCGGCGAATGGCAACGGCGGCTTAAACGCCGCATTTGCAAAAGAATCACGGAAAAATTTAAAAATTGATATCACGAATCCCTTAGTTCGCACGTGCGATTTATTTTTAATCTCTCTTGTTACAAGAGCAAGGCCGATTATGAGCCATGCACGGCTAACAATGCTAATTGTATTGATGGTAGTGGTTTTCTTTGAAAGTCAAGGCCCAAGATTACTTTTAGAGTTCCCTAAACTCTGTGCGCTTCCGCACATAAAATAAAAAATCGAAGATTCTTTCAAATTGAACCATTATCTGATGGATTCCAACTTTGCGTCGACAATCAGCGAATCTGGTATCGTTCACTTTTGTTGGTGTACGTAAGTTCGAATTCCGCTCCCTGTTTATAAGTATAACCTATTGGTTGCGGAATTTGGTATATCTATTTGGTTACAATATATTTAGGGGGTGGGAGTGAGGCTGGCTTTATTTGATCTGGACAACACTTTATTAAACGGCGATAGCGATTTCGAGTGGGCGCAATTTCTCATCGAGCAGGGCGTGCTCGACCGAGAACTGTTTGAGGCGAAAAATCTGGCTTTCTATGAACAGTACAAACGGGGGACATTGGATATCCACGAGTTTCTCGACTTCCAGTTGAAGCCCTTGTCGCGTCATCCTCGCCGTGTGCTGGATGCATGGCACGGGGAATTTATGCAGCGTAAGGTGCGCCCCATGATGGGTAAGCCTGCGTACGATTTGGTGGGGCGGCACCGTGCGGCGGGTGACGTGTGCGTCGTCATTACCGCCACTAATAGCTTCGTGACCGCGCCGATTGCGCATGAATTCGGTGTCGAACACCTGATCGCAACCGAGCCGGAGCAACACGACGGCGAATTTACCGGGCGTGTGGCTGGAGTGCCGAGTTTCCGTGAGGGGAAAGTCACGCGGCTGGAAGACTGGATGACGCAGCGCGGATGGGAATGGGGCAGTTTCGCCGACAGTTGGTTTTACAGCGATTCGTTGAATGATCTTCCGCTGCTGGAGAAGGTGAGAAATCCGGTGGCAGTTAACCCGGATGCCACACTACGCGCCCATGCCGAGGAGCATGGATGGCGCATCATGAGCTTGCGTTGAAGGGGCGGTATGAAGGATGTGCATAAAAATACTTGGTTAAGCTGGAGCAGCGGCAAAGACAGCGCATGGGCGCTGCATATGTTGCGCCAGTCATCCGAATATGAGGTGACCGGGCTGTTTACAACTGTTAACAGCGTATTCGGTCGCGTGGCCATGCATGCAGTGCGTATCGAGTTGTTGCGTCAGCAGGCGCAGGCTGTCGGTTTGCCATTGCACCTGATTGAAATCCCTTACCCTTGTTCCGACGAACACTATGCCGCAGTAATGGCAGACTTTGTGGCGTGGGCTTGCAAAGTTGGCGTGCGCTGTATGGCATTCGGCGATTTGTTTTTGCAGGATGTACGCCGTTATCGTGAAGAGCGTATGCAGGATACCGGCATCCAACCCATCTTTCCACTGTGGGACATTCCGACGCGGGAACTGATTGGGGAAATGCTTGCGGGTGGTTTGCGTGCCCGCATCACCTGTGTTGATCCGCGCGTGCTGCCAGCCGAGTTTGCGGGGCGCGAATTGACTCAGGAGTTGCTTGATACCTTGCCGTCCAACATTGATCCATGCGGTGAAAATGGGGAGTTTCACACCTTCGTGTTCGATGGGCCGATGTTCGCGTATCCTCTCGATATTGAAATGGGTGAGGTGGTTACACGCGATGGTTTTGTGTTCGCCGATTGTTGGCTGCGCGGGATGAATCCAGGCGGCCCGATGCAAGCCAATGCAGCCGCTACCGACGATTGCCAGTTGCGCCCGGTGACCGTTGAGGAAGAGCGCGGCCTTGTCCCCGGTGTATAATCCGCGCTTCTTTATGGGTATAAGCTTGTCGCGCCGTTCGTATTTTCTGGAAAGTAATGATAAAAAAATTGTTCAAACGTGTGTTCGGGAAAGCCGCCCGCACTAAAGTAGAAGGTAAGTGCCACATCATTCCATTTGAAGTGCATGGCGTCGGACGTGGTGGCATCAGCCCGGCTGCGCGCAAGGTGACAGAAGGCTTGCAGGCAGCCGGTTACAAGGCTTTCGTAGTGGGTGGTGCGGTTCGCGATTTGCTGCTCAACCGCCACCCCAAGGATTTTGATATTGCGACCGATGCCACGCCGGAAGAGGTGCGCCGCGTGTTCCGTCGTTCGCGCATCATCGGGCGACGCTTCCGTTTGGTGCACGTGATGTTCGGCGAGGAAACGGTGGAAACTTCCACTTTTCGCCGCATGATAGAAGTCGAAGACGCGCAGACCGATGAGCACGGGCGCTTGCTGCGCGACAATGAGTTCGGAGATCAGGAGCAGGATGCGGCGCGGCGCGATTTTACTGCCAACGCGCTGTTCTACGATCCTGCTACGCAGGAAATTTTCGATTATCACAACGGTTACGCCGACATTCGTGCGAACACCCTGCGTATCATCGGCGATCCGGTGGTACGTTACCGCGAAGACCCGGTTCGAATGCTGCGCGCGGTGCGCCTGTCGGCCAAGCTGAGTATGAACCTGGATGAAGCCACTGCCGCGCCCATCGCGGGCATGAAGGATTTGCTCGCTAACGTGCCGCAGGCGCGATTGCTAGACGAGATGCTCAAGCTGCTGCTGTCTGGACATGCGTTGGAGTGTGTCAAGAAACTGCGTGCCATGGATTTACATCATGGCATGTTGCCTATGCTGGACGTGATTCTGGAACAGCCGCAGGGCGAAAAATTCGTCATGCTGGCGCTAGAGAATACCGACCAGCGCATTCGCGAAGATAAATCAGTGTCGCCCGCATTCCTGTTCGCCGCGCTGTTGTGGCACGAAGTGCTGTCCGACTGGAAGGCGCAGCAGGATGCGGGTGAAAAGCCTATCGCGGCGCTGCATACGGCGATGGATGCAGTCCTCGGCAGGCAGAGGGAGCAGCTTGCCATCCCGCACCGTCACGATGCGATCATGAAGGAGATGTGGCTGATGCAGCCGCGTTTCGAGCAGCGCGGCGGACATCGACCGCTACGCCTGCTGGCGCTGCCGCGCTTTCGTGCCGCTTATGATTTCCTGTTGCTGCGTTGCGAGAGCGGCGAAGTGGATGGAGAACTGGGTTTGTGGTGGGATGAATTTCAAGATGCCAGCGACGAGCGCCGCGCCGAAATGTTGATGCCGGACGAGGCACCCAAGAAACGCCGTCGCCGCAAGAAACCGGCGGTTGCGTCCCAATCGGAGGCAGCAGTGCAATATGAATTCCCGATAGATTGATGGCCGGACAAATCGCCTTTGTCGGCCTGGGTAGCAACATGGATGACCCGCGCGAGCAAGTATTGCGGGCGTTGCGGGCATTGGATAATTTGCCGAACACGCGGGTGTTGGCGCGCTCTTCGCTTTACCGCAGCGCCCCGGTCGGTTATCTGGAGCAGCCGGATTTCATCAATGCGGTAGCGCAGCTGGAAACGGAGTTGAGTCCGCGCGCCTTGCTGGATGCGCTGCTGACACTGGAGCAGGAATGCGGGCGCACGCGCGAATTTATTAATGCCCCGCGCACACTGGATTTGGACGTGCTGCTGTACGAGGAACTTCGCAACCACGAACACGGTCTGACCATTCCGCACCCGCAGATGCATTTACGTGCCTTTGTGTTGCGCCCTTTGCTGGAGATCGCGCCGGATTGTGTGATACCCGGTATCGGCGCGGCAGCGGCAGCGTTGCGACAATGTGCAGATCAGCAATTGGAGCGAATTCTGGATGGGCGCCCTGATGTTGTTTGATAAATATCGTTACGTCGTGGTTGAAGGGCCGATAGGCGTGGGAAAAACCAGCCTGGCACGGCGGTTGGCGGCGCATGCAGGCACCGCCATGCTGCTGGAGAAACCGGAAGAGAACCCTTTTCTGGCGCGCTTCTATCAGGACCCCGTTCGCCATGCACTACCTACGCAATTGTTTTTCCTGTTTCAGCGTATCAACGAGGTGCGTGATCTGGGGCAGATGGACATGTTTCGCACCAGCACGGTGGCGGATTACCTGTTCGACAAGGACGCGTTGTTTGCGCGCCTAAATTTGAGCAACGACGAATTTTCGCTGTACCAGAATATCTACAACAGTCTGGCACCGCAAGCACCCACGCCGGACTTGGTGATTTACCTGCAAGCCCCGCCGGAAACCCTGATCGAACGCGTGCAAAGGCGCGCCCACGCTTATGAACGACCGATCTCAGACGAATACCTGACGCGCCTGGCGCAGGCCTATAGCGATTTCTTTTATCATTATGACGCAGCGCCGATGTTCGTGGTGAACAGCGAACATTTGAATTTCGTGGATAATGACGGGGATTTTGCATTGCTGTTACAGCGCATCAAAGGAATGCGCGGACAGCGCGAGTTTTTTAGTAAGGGATAGCAATGAGGACGACTCTGACAAGCTTACAGGCGCTACGCGACAAGGGCGAGAAAATTGCCGTGTTGACTTGTTACGATGCCAGCTTTGCGGCATTGCTCGAAGCCAACGGTGTGGACGTATTGCTGGTCGGCGATTCACTTGGCATGGTATTGCAAGGTCATGAGAGCACTTTGCCGGTTACACTGGACGAAATGGTTTACCACACCGCCTGCGTGGCGCGCGGGGCTAAGCAGGCGTTTATTGTCGCTGACATGCCGTTTGGCACCTCTCAGGTCAGCCCGGAAAAAACTTTCGAACACGCCGCGCGGCTGATGGCGGCGGGCGCACAGATAGTCAAACTCGAAGGTGGCGCGGCGATGGTCGATACCATTGCCTTCCTGACAGAGCGCGGTATCCCGGTGTTTGCGCATATCGGACTCACGCCCCAGTCGGTGCATCAGTTGGGTGGCTATCGCGTACAAGGCAAGAATGACGCTGATGCACAACGCCTGCTGAATGACGCCGCCGCCGTGGCGCAGGCGGGTGCCGGGATGCTGCTGCTGGAAGCCATCCCAGCATTGCTGGCGGCTGAAATCACCGCGCACGTAACCATTCCCACCATCGGCATCGGCGCGGGTGCGGAATGTTCCGGCCAAGTGCTGGTGTTGCACGACATGCTGGACATCTACCCCGGCAAGAAAGCGCGTTTCGTGAAGAATTTTATGCAGGGGGCAGGCAGCATCGCTGATGCAGTGGCGTGCTATGTGACCGAAGTAAAATCCGGCGCTTTCCCAGGCACGGAACACAGCTTTTGATGCAAGTCATTTCTACAATTGCCGAATTGCGCCAGCGCCTGCGCGGCGAACCCGGCATTGCCTTCGTGCCGACCATGGGCAACCTGCACGAAGGCCATCTCGACCTGGTGCGCATCGCGCGTGAGCGCGGCCAGTGCGTGGTGGTGAGCATCTTCGTCAATCCCATGCAATTCGGCGTGAACGAGGATTTTGGCAAGTATCCACGCACCTTGCAGGCGGATTGCGCAAAGCTGGAGCAGTGCGGCGTGGATGTGGTGTTTACGCCAACCGAGGACGAGCTGTATCCGCAGCCGCAGCAAGTGACGGTGGAGCCACCTCTTGAAAACGAATTATGCGGCGCGTTCCGTCCCGGCCATTTTCGCGGCGTGGCAACGGTGGTGCTGAAGTTGCTCAACATCGTGCAGCCGCAGGCGGCAGTGTTCGGCAAGAAAGATTATCAGCAACTGTATGTGATACGCCAAGTGGCGGCGCAGTTGAATTTTCCGGTCGAAATAGTCGGCGGTGAAACCGTGCGTGCACCGGATGGCCTGGCTCTTAGTTCGCGTAACCAGTATTTAAGCGCTGCCGAGCGAACTGAAGCGGTTTTTCTGTATCAAACGCTGGCCGGTATGCGGCAGGCCGTGCTGGATGGGACCAGGGACTTTGCCGCATTGGAACGGCAAGCTGCGCAAGCGCTGGACGCGCGCGGCTGGCAGGTAGATTATGTGGCAGTGCGCGCCCGGAATACGCTGACACAACCTGAAAGCAGCGAGCGCGACTTGGTGATTCTGGCGGCGGCGCGGCTGGGACAAACAAGGCTGATTGATAACCTCGAAGTTTGTATATAATGCGCGCCTTGAAATATCGTGAAACTCGCGTAGCGAGACTTTGTCCCCCTCGCCCTCTGGGAGAGGGATGGGGTGAGGGAAACGGGCGTAGCGAATTTTATTTTCATGGGCGGCAATTTGCCATGCCCGTTAGGAGAATGACCTGATGCAACGTACTATGCTCAAATCCAAATTGCACCGCGTGCGCGTGACGCGCTCGGAGTTGCATTACGAAGGATCGTGCGCGATAGATGACAATTTGCTGGATGCCGCCGACATCAAGGAGTATCAGCAGATTGATATTTACAACGTCACCAACGGCGAACGCTTTACCACCTACGCCATCCGCGCGCAACGCGGCTCCGGCACTATCTCGGTGAACGGCGCAGCAGCGCACAAGGCCGATCCGGGCGACATCCTGATTATCGCGACTTACGCGATGTATTCCGAACTGGAATTGCAGAAATTCCATCCCCAACTCGTCTATGTGGACGAGCAAAATCGCATTATCGCCCAACGCGACAATATTCCCGCTCAAGCTGCTTGAGATATCGCTGATTTCCGGTATAGAAAAAAGCCCACTTGCGTGGGCTTTTTATTTTGGCCTGTGACTAAATGCGCTTGGCCAATTCCGCTGCCTTGCCGATATAGGTGTCCGGCGACAGTTGCAGCAGTCGCTGTTTTTCCGCTTCTGGAATATCCAGTGTCTGAATGAAGCTGCGCAAGCTGTCGCGGTTGATGCCGCCTTTGCCGCGCGTCAGGTCTTTAAGTTTATCGTAAGCGTTCTCGATGTTGTAGCGGCGCATCACAGTCTGGATCGGTTCGGCCAGCACTTCCCAGCTGTTGTTTAAATCTTCCGCTACCCGTTGCGGATTGGCTTCCAGTTTGCCCAGCCCTTTCAGACACGACTCATAAGCCAGCAGGGTGTAACCCATCGCTACGCCCATGTTGCGCAGCACGGTGGAATCGGTGAGGTCGCGCTGCCAGCGCGAGATCGGCAGCTTCTCGGAGAGATGACGCAGCAGCGCGTTCGCCAGGCCGAGATTGCCTTCCGAGTTTTCGAAGTCGATTGGATTCACCTTATGCGGCATAGTGGATGAACCTACCTCACCCGCGATGACGCGCTGCTTGAAATAGCCCAGCGAGATGTAGCCCCAGATGTCGCGGTTGAGATCGATCAGGATGGTGTTGATGCGGGCAAACGCATCGAACAGTTCAGCCATGTAATCGTGCGGCTCGATCTGGATGGTATAAGGGTTGAAGGTGATGCCGCGTGTAGTGACGAAGTTTCTTGCGAATGCTTCCCAATCCACCTCGGGATAAGCCGCCAGATGCGCGTTGTAGTTGCCCACCGCGCCGTTGATCTTGCCGAGTATTTCCACTATAGCCAAACGTGCTTGTGCGCCTTGCAAACGATGTACCACGTTCGCCATCTCCTTGCCCAACGTGCTGGGCGTGGCGGTCTGTCCGTGGGTGCGGCACAGCATCGGCAAGTCGGCCTGCTGGTGGGCGATATCGCGCAGCTTGGCGATGAGCGCATCCAGCGCGGGTAGCATCACCTCGGCGCGCGCATGTTGCAGCATCAAGGCATGGCTCAGGTTATTGATGTCTTCCGAGGTACAGGCGAAATGAATGAACTCCAGCGCTTTCGCGATTTCCGGGTTGGATGACAACTGCTCGCGCAGCCAGTATTCGATGGCCTTTACGTCATGGTTGGTGCGCTTCTCGATGGCCTTGATCTGTTCCGCATCGGCCTCGCTGAATTGCGCGGCGAACTGATCGAGTTGCGCAATCGTTGCGGCGGAGAACGGCGCAATTTCTGCGATGCCTGATTCGGCGCTCAAAGCCTTGAACCATTCGATTTCGATTAGCACGCGATAACGGATCAAACCGAATTCGCTGAAGTAATTGCGCAAGGCGTCTACCTTGCCGTGGTAGCGTCCGTCCAGCGGGGATAGGGCAGTGAGGGCAGTCAAAGTCATGGCGTGAGATCGGGTAAATGGGAACGGGCGCTATTTTACGTGAAAGCGGGGTGCGCTGCGCGCGCCCTTAATGTACGCAGTTGACAATACTACCGGTCTCCAGCTTTTAACCATTAAGATCACCAAGGTTGACGATATAAACAATAATGTTTACAGTGCGCTATCGACAGCAAAGAACTCAAGCGCTGGCTGACCCAACAGGGGGCGACCTTTCAAGCTGGCAAAGGCTCGCACCTGAAGGTGTATTTGAACGGCAAGCAGTCTGTTCTGCCGATGCACAACACCGATCTTAAGACGGGTACGGTCGAAGGCATCAAAAAACAACTTGGGTTAAAGTAAGGAGAGAATAATGTTTATGTACCCAGTCACCCTCACCCCGGACAAAAAAGACGGCGGATTCGTTGTCACCTTCACCGACATCCCCGAAGCCATCACTCAGGGCGAAACAAAAGAGGAAGCCCTAGCTGCCGCAAAAGATGCACTGGAGTCGGCGCTGGGCTTCTACTTTGAAGATAAATGCGCCGTACCCGTCCCCTCCAAGCCCAAGCGCGGCCAGCACGTTATCGAGCTTCCTGCCAGCCTGTCCGCGAAAGTGCTGCTACTCAACGAAATGATCGCCCAAAATGTGCGCCCCGCCGAACTTGCGCGCCGTCTCCACACCACCCCGCAAGAAGTCAACCGATTAACCAACGTGCGGCACACCACGCGCATTGACGGCATTGCTGCAGCATTGCAGGCATTGGGGAAACATTTGGATATACGGGTGGTCTAGCAGGGATGTAGGGCGATGAAAAAATTAAGTCTGCCCCCCATTCTTTTTTTAGGCGTGTGTGATGCATGACCTCAAGCCATCACTGCGACCGCGAGAAGTCTCGTACATCGGATTTATGGTGTTGCTCGGCTTCGCTCTGGCGTTCCTGACGCTCGTCTATGCACTCTCAATACTCGCGAAACTGCTATGCGTCACCATTGTTCCAGGTGTGGTATACGTTCCGGTTCGCTTGCTAATGGGTGCTTCTCCAGTCCCTCGTACAGGTTCGCCAGCCCACCGCATGCTAGAAGCCAAGTCACGCCTGCATCTGGCATTTATGGTGCTTTTTCTCGCCATGCTTCAAGGCTACGGCGTTGTCCTTTACGCCCTCTTCATATTTGGTTGCGTTGTGACCCCACTTGGAATTGTGGACTCTGTGTTCCGAACGCAGCTTCTTTCTGCGATCCCCCTAGAAGTCATGTGGCCGCTCATAGGTGCTGCGTTCACGGGAGGCGTTGCGCTTGCTGCCGTTCGGGATGTACAAGATGAAAGAAATGCAACGCACTGAGAAGAGCGCAAGGGGTCAGGTTTGTAGTCGTAGCATTATGCTGCTTTTCCTCCCCCTTCTGCGCCACTTCGGTTGGATGAATCCATCGGGGGATTTCGGCGAGCACTGTTTGAGTTTCGTAATGGGGCGCGTAGTGTGCGCTCCGTCAGGGCAAGTTGCACGGTCGCCCCGGTGGATTCATTCAACCGAAGGAAGCCGCAGGCTGGCGCGGCGTCGCCTTCTTTTGGGTTACGTTTTCTTGGCGAAGCAAGAAAAAGTGACCAGTTGCCGGTCTGCCACCGGCGAATTTGCCTAGTTTTGATATAACCTTTGCGCCACACGCAAAGGTCAAGTGCGAATAAATTCGCACCTACGTGATAATCCCGCCCCCCAAACAAACCTCCCCATCATAAACCACCACCGACTGCCCCGGCGTGACCGCCCATTGCGCTTCATCGAAGGTGAAGCTGGCATGATCGCCGGATAACGCCGTGATGCGGCAAGACGCATCGGCTTGGCGGTAACGGGTCTTGGCGGCGTAGTCGCGCGTCAAGTCGGGCGTATGTCCGCTGATCCAGTGCATCTCCATCGCCTGCAGATGTGGCGTCAGCAAGTCGGGATGGTCGTGGCCTTGCACTACGATCAGGCGGTTGCCGCTCATGTCTTTTGCCGCCACAAACCACGGTTCGCCGGTTCCTTCCTTGCCGCCGCCTATGCCTAGTCCCTGGCGCTGGCCGAGGGTATAAAAAGACAATCCCATGTGTTGCCCGACCACATCGCCTGCGGGCGTGACCATCGGGCCGGGAGTGGTGGGCAGGTAGCGGTTGAGGAATTCGCGGAACGGGCGTTCGCCGATGAAGCAGATGCCTGTGCTGTCCTTCTTGTCATGGTTGGATAAATGATGATTCTGCGCGATATCGCGCACTTGCGATTTGAGCAGCCTGCCCAGCGGGAACATCGCTTTGGACAATTGCACCTGATTCAGGCGATGCAGAAAATAACTCTGATCCTTGCTGGCGTCGGCTGCCTTGAGCAGTTGGTAGTTGCCATCCTCTTCGCGGATTTGCGCGTAATGGCCGGTGGCGATGGCGTCCGCGCCCATGCCGATGGCGTGTTCCAGAAAGGCTTTGAACTTGATTTCCGAGTTGCACAGGATGTCCGGGTTGGGCGTGCGCCCGGCCTCGTATTCGCGCAGGAAATAACTGAACACGCGATCTTTATATTCTTTGGAAAAATTTACCGCTTCAATGGGAATGTCGATGGTGTCGGCGACGGAGACCGCATCGATCAGATCCTGGCGTGAGGAACAATAGTCCGCATCGTCGTCATCTTCCCAGTTCTTCATGAACAGGCCGATGACATCGAAGCCCTGTTGTTTCAGCAGCAGCGCGGTGACGGAGGAATCCACTCCGCCTGACATGCCGACTACTACACGTTTAATCATAATGAGTGATGATCTCCAGCGGGTAACGTTTCCCGGCGAGATAATCTTCCACGCATTGCAGGATCAGCGGGCTGCGGTGGCGAGTAGTCGTTGTGCGAATTTCTTCCGGCGTCATCCATACGGCGCGGACGATGCCTTCATCCAGCGCGCGCTCCGGGTGATGGGCGAGTATGCGCCCGGTGAAGGCGAAACGCAGGTAGGTGGTGTCGGATGCAGGGGCGTGCCAGCGGTAAATGCCGATTAGATGTAGCGGCTCGAATTCGTAAGCGGACTCTTCCAGCGTTTCGCGCGCCACAGCGGCAAGCAGCGATTCGTTGGCTTCAAGATGTCCGGCAGGTTGGTTGAACAGCAGGCCTTGCGAGGTGTGTTCCTCCACCAGCAGAAATTTCCCATCCTGTTCAATGATGGCGGCTACGGTGACGTTGGGTTTCCAGGTCATGGTGTTTATTTATCGGAAAAAATAAAAAAGGCAGGGTTGCCCCTGCCTTTTCTAGACTTGCGCTAAATTACTTAGCTGGTGCGTCAGCAGCAGGAGCGGCTGCCTTCTTTGCCTTCTTATGCTTCTTTGCCTTCTTAGCTGGCTTTGCTTCTGGAGCAGCAGCAGGAGCAGCAGCTTCTGCCTTGGCAGGAGCAGCCATAGCAGCAGGAGCAGCAGCAGGCTTAGCTGCATCAGCAGCAACAGCGGTGAAAGAAGCAGCAGCAAACATAGCAGCGATCAGTGTGGACAACAGTTTCATATTAAACTCCAATTTTTAGTAGTTGATAAACGTTTATGACATTACTAAATGTCAGTAAGCATTAACGCATGGCTTTCCTATTCGGTTGACAAGCTTACAAAGTAATTTGTCTGGTGCCGGGAGGGGGAATCGAACCCCCACATCCTCGCAGATACTGGATTTTGAGTCCAGCGCGTCTACCAATTCCGCCATCCCGGCCTCAGCCCGGATATTCAAAAAATTACGTGCGCCATTGCTAGAATTTTGTTTTATATGCAATATTTTGTTAAGTCGGTGTATGGATAACTACACAACTCCTCCACAAAACAAAGTTTCAGTGGAGGCTAACCTTCAGGTTATACCGTAACTAAAACATGACGCCTGCTACACATCCTACATCAAACAAAATCCTGTGCGACCACGCGAATTTATGGAACATCCGGGCTAGGAAGGCGCGAATTATCCATGAAACAGCCCTCTTCATCAAGCTACAATGGCGTCTTTTCACATATTGGCAACATTTTGCAATGCGCACCGACGAATTTGATTTTGCGCTTCCCGAGAGCCTGATTGCGCAACACCCGCCCGAAAAACGTGGCGCCAGCCGCCTGTTACATGTTGGCGAGGCTGAGTGGAAAGACCGTTTGTTCATCGATTTACCCACCTTAGTGGGGGAAAATGACCTGCTGGTTTTTAACGACACGCGCGTGCTGAAGGCGCGCCTGTTCGGAACGAAAGCCAGCGGAGGGAAGGTCGAAGTGATGGTCGAGCGCGTGTTCGGCGAGCATGAGGTGCTGGCGCAAATCCGCGCCAGCAAACCGCCCAGGCCGAATAGCCGACTGCTGCTGGCCGACGTTATTCCGGTTACGGTGTTGGGGCGAGATGGAGAGTTTTATCGCCTGCGTTTCGACAGTGTGGAAAATGTGCTGGTCTTGCTGGAACGATACGGCCAGTTACCGCTGCCACCGTACATTACCCACGTTGCCGATGCCGGGGACGAAGAACGCTACCAAACCGTGTTCGCGCGCCAACCCGGCGCGGTGGCCGCGCCCACGGCGGGGCTGCATTTCGACGAGACCATGCTCGCCGCCTTGCGCGCGCGGGGCACACAGATAGCCTATGTCACCCTGCATGTCGGCGCAGGCACCTTCCAGCCGGTGCGCGCGGAACATACTCATGAGCATGTCATGCACAGCGAGCGCTACACAATTCCGCAATCTACGGTGGATGCCATTCGTGAAGCCAAGGCGCGGGGTGGGCGCGTCATTGCGGTGGGCACCACCAGCCTGCGCGCGCTGGAAAGCGCGGCTGTGCAGAGTGAGCTAAAAGCGGGAGAAGGCGAGACCAACATCTTCATCACGCCGGGCTATCGCTTCAATGTGGTGGATGTGCTGCTCACCAACTTCCATTTACCCAAGTCCACCCTACTGATGCTGGTGTGTGCTTTCGGTGGTATGAGCGAAATGCTCGCCGCCTATCGCCATGCGGTGGAGGAGGAGTATCGTTTCTTCAGTTATGGCGATGCGATGTTGATTGAAAGAAAACCATGAAATTTACGCTACACAAAACTGACGGCCTCGCCCGTCGCGGAACACTTAATCTCGCCCACGGCTCTGTTGAGACCCCCGCCTTCATGCCGGTCGGCACCTATGGCACGGTGAAGGCGATGTCGCCGCTTGAATTGAGAGAAATCGGCGCACATATCGTGCTGGGCAACACTTTCCACCTGTGGCTGCGTCCGGGGCTGGAGGTGATCGAAGCGCATGGCGGACTGCATCGCTTCATGGGCTGGGACGGGCCAATACTCACCGATTCGGGCGGATTTCAGGTGTTCAGTCTGGGGGCGTTGCGCAAGATCACCGAAGAGGGGGTGAAGTTTCAGTCGCCGGTGAACGGCGATAAATGCTTCCTGTCGCCGGAAGAGTCCATGCGCATTCAGAAGGTGCTGAATTCCGATATCGTGATGATCTTCGACGAGTGTACGCCGTATCCGGCGGACGAGCGTGAGGCTGGCGATTCTATGCGTTTGTCGTTGCGCTGGGCGGAGCGTTCGAAGCAAGCACATGAGGGCAATGCCAACGCGCTGTTCGGCATCGTGCAGGGCGGGATGCACGAACATTTGCGCGATGAATCGCTACGTGAACTGGAGCGTATCGGCTTCGACGGTTACGCCATCGGCGGGCTGTCGGTGGGCGAGCCGAAGGAAGATATGTTGCGCATCCTCCAGCACACCGCGCCGCAATTGCCGCAGGACAAGCCGCGCTATTTAATGGGGGTCGGCACGCCGGAAGACCTCGTGGATGCGGTATCGCAAGGCATCGATATGTTCGATTGCGTGATGCCGACGCGCAACGCGCGCAACGGCATGATGTTCACCCGCCACGGCGACATCAAGATCAAGAATGCGCAATATCGCATGGACATGCGTCCGCTGGATGAACAGTGCGCCTGTTACACCTGCCGCAATTTCACCCGTGCTTACCTGCACCACCTGCACCGCATCGGCGAGATTCTCGGTGCGCGCCTCAACACTATCCACAACCTGCATTATTATCAGGAACTGATGGGAGAAATCCGTGCGGCCATCGCGGCGGGCCAGTTCGATGCTTTTGTGGCAGGCTTCAGGCAAGCACGCGTTGCTTCATGCAAGATAGCTTCATGATAGAATGCGCGCCTTTGATTTTTACCGGAGTTTGCGAGATGCCATTGACTAACCTGTTTATCAGCAATGCCTATGCCGATGGTGTAGTACCTTCGGCAGACGGTGGTGTATTCCAGTACCTTCCTTTGTTTGTGCTGATCATCGTGTTTTATTTCCTGATTCTGCGCCCGCAGCAGAAGCGTGCGAAGGAACAGAAAACCATGATCGAGGCGCTGCAAAAAGGTGACGAGGTGGTGGCTGCCGGTGGCCTGTTGGGGCGCGTCAGTAAATTGGAAGAAAACTATGTCAGCATGGAAGTGGCAGATGGCGTGATTATTAATGTCCAGAAAAGTGCGGTGCAGACCGTGCTGCCCAAGGGAACCATCAAGTCGATTTAAAAATTCAAATTTCATCCCAACTGCTGTGTTGCTCAAAAATTTTCTTGCTTACATATACCCCATATGCGGCGCTGCTAAAATTTTTTCGCGCCTTGCATTTGGGCGAACTTTGAATTTTTTAGAAGTAACTGAGGTAATGCAATGAACCAATACCCGCTGTGGAAAAACCTGCTGATTCTTGTCGCGTTCGTTATTGGGCTGGTTTACACCCTGCCCAACTTCTACGGCGAATCCCCGGCGGTGCAGGTGTCACCATTACGCTCAAGCCTCAAGGCGGATAGTGCCCTGATGGGGCGAGTGGAATCCGCGCTCAAGGCTGCCAGTCTCAATCCCGATGCAATTTCATTGGATGCCACCAGCGTCAAGGCGCGCTTCGGCGATACCGACAGCCAATTGAAGGCCAAGGACATCCTGCAAACCAATCTGGGCGAGGATTACGTGGTGGCGCTGAACCTGTTGCCGCGTTCGCCGCAGTGGCTCACCGGCATCAACGCACTGCCCATGTATCTTGGTCTGGATTTGCGCGGTGGCGTGCATTTTTTGTTGCAGATCGACATGAAAGGCGCGCTGGATAAGGCGCTGGAGTCCGCTGCCAGCGATATCCGCAGCACCTTGCGCGAACAGAATATTGCCTATTCCGGCGTGAACCGCGATGGCAATTTGGTGACGGTCAAATTCCGCGACGCGGAAACGCGCAGCAAGGGCGAGGGGGAAATCAAGCAACGCTTCGGCGGGCTGTTCCTTAGCGACAAGGATGAGGGCGGCGAATTTCTGCTGCTTGCCACGCTCAAACCGGAAGAAGAAAAACGCATCCAGGATTCTGCGGTGCAGCAGAATCTGGTCACCTTGCGCAATCGGGTCAACGAACTGGGCGTGGCCGAGCCGGTGATCCAGCAGCAGGGCGCAGACCGCATCGTGGTGCAACTGCCCGGCGTGCAGGACACGGCGCGTGCGAAAGACATTCTGGGTCGTACCGCGACGCTGGAAGTGCGCTTGGTGGATGAGGAGCATCATTACGTCGAGGGGTCTCCCGCACCGTTCGGAACCGAAATGTTCAAGGAAACGGACGGTACCCCATTGCTGGTGAAGAAGGCTGTGATTTTTACCGGCGAACGCATCAGTGATGCGCAGCCCGGCTTCGATAACCGCGATAACGAACCGGCGGTGCATATTAATCTGGATGGCATCGGCGCACGCAAATTCAAGGACGCGACGCGCGAGAACGTGGGCAAGCGCATGGCCATTATCCTGTTTGAAAAAGGCAAAGGCGAAATTGTCACAGCTCCGGTGATACGCGAGGAAATCGGCGGTGGGCGCGTGCAGATCACCGGCAGGATGACCACCGAAGAGACCAAGAATACCGCGCTGTTGCTGCGTGCGGGCGCACTGGCGGCACCAATGGAGATAGTAGAAGAGCGTACCGTCGGCCCCAGCCTGGGAGCGGAAAACATTTCGCGCGGCTTTCATTCCACGCAGATCGGCTTTACCGCCATCGCGGTTTTCATGATTGCCTACTACCTGATGTTCGGCGGGGTTTCCGTGCTGGCGCTAGGCGTCAACCTGCTGCTGCTGGTGGCGCTGCTGTCCATGCTGCAGGCCACGCTGACCTTGCCGGGCATGGCGGCTATCGCGCTGACTCTGGGTATGGCGATTGACTCCAATGTGCTGATCAATGAGCGCATTCGCGAAGAGCTGCGCAATGGCAATACGCCGCAGGCTTCCATTAATGCGGGTTACGAGCATGCGTTCGGCACCATCCTTGACTCCAACATCACCACCTTGATTGCGGGCATTGCTCTGTTCATGTTCGGCTCTGGCCCGGTGCGCGGCTTTGCCGTGGTGTTGTGTCTGGGCATCCTGACCTCGATGTTCAGCGCGGTGCTGGTTTCGCGTGCGCTGGTTAATTTGATTTATGGGCGCAAGCCGCGTTTGACCAAAGTGGCGATAGGCTAGGAAGACACGACATGGAATTTTTCCGCATTAAGCAAGACATCCCGTTCATGAGTTATGGACGGTACACCACCAGTATTTCACTGGTTACTTTCATCGTCGCCGTCATTTTTCTCGCCACGCGCGGGTTAAATTTTGGAGTGGATTTCACTGGAGGAACGGTGCTGGAAATGCACTACGCCCAGCCTGCCGACCTGAACAAGGTGCGCGAGCAATTGGGTGGTATCGGGCTGAAAGATGCGCAGGTGCAGAATTTCGGCACCAGCCACGATGTGCTGATTCAGGTTCCGCTCAAGGAGAATACTTCTGGCTCGAAACTGAGTGAACAGGTGCGCGATGCGTTGCATTCGCAGGACGCCAGCGTTGAGATGCGTCGTGTCGAATTCGTCGGCCCGCAGGTGGGCAAGGAGTTGGTGGAGAACGGTGCGATGGCGTTGTTGCTGGTTTCACTCGGGATCGTCTGCTATCTGTGGATGCGCTTCGAATGGAAATTCGGCCTTGCCGCGATCATCGCTAACCTGCACGACGTGGTCATCATTCTTGGCTTCTTCGCTGCATTCCAGTGGGAATTTTCGCTCCCGGTTCTGGCAGCGGTGCTGGCAGTGCTGGGCTATTCTGTGAACGAATCGGTGGTGGTATTCGACCGGATTCGTGAAAACTTCCGCAAGTTGCGCAAGACCGAAGTGGCCGGGATTATCGATAACGCCATCACCCGTACCATGTCGCGCACCATCATCACTCACGGCTGCACGCAAATAATGGTGACCTCAATGCTGTTCCTCGGTGGCGAGACGCTACACTATTTCGCGCTGGCGCTGACCATTGGCATCCTGTTCAGTATCTATTCCTCGGTGCTGGTTGCCAGCCCACTGCTGATGATATTCGGCGTGTCGCGCGAGGATTTTATCAAGCCGGAAAAGACCGAAGCTGAAGAAGTTTTGCCGTAGGTATGCCTCAAAAATTCGAATACCGTCATTCCCGCCTTCGCGGGAATGACGACTTCTGAGGGTTTTCCTAATTGGATTTTCTTATATCTCTTCTCGATATTGTCCTGCATCTGGACACGCACCTGTTGTCGTTGATACAGCAATACGGCGACTGGGTTTACGCCATCCTATTCCTTATCATCTTCGCCGAGACCGGGCTGGTGGTTGCGCCCTTCCTGCCGGGCGACTCGCTGCTGTTTGTGGCGGGCGCATTGTGCGGCATGGGTTCCATGGAGTTGCGTATCCTGATGCCGTTGTTGATGCTGGCGGCCTTCTCCGGCGACAACACCAATTACTGGATCGGACGGCTGGTCGGCAAGAAGTTGGTGCATCGCGCTAATTCGCGCTTTATCCGGCGCGAGCATTTGGACAAGACCCATGCCTTCTACAAGAAGCACGGCGGCAAGACCATCCTGTTCGCGCGTTTCCTGCCCATCATTCGCACCTTTGCGCCGTTCGTGGCCGGTGTCGGCCTGATGGGCTACCGCTTGTTCTTGTCGTTCAGCGCTTTGGGTAGTGTGTGCTGGATCAGCTGTTTCGTGGCGCTCGGCTATTTCTTCGGCAATATTCCTGTGGTCAAGAACAACCTCACGCTGATGGTCGCCGGCATCGTTTTCATCTCCTTTCTGCCCGCCATTCGTGAATTTATCCGCCATCGCAGACAGCGCGGCTAAACAACATTTGTTAACGAGATTACACCTTGCCATTCATAGTGGTATAGTCCCGGCTCAGAAATAGTTTAGGCGTAAGGTCTACCATAGAATATGGTCAGCGATCCAAAGTTTGAAGCACTCAAGGCAGACGGAAATTTGCCCTCCCCCAAGGGCATCGCCTTGCAGGTGATTCGGCTCACCCAGAAAGACGACGTAACGAATCATGAGATTGCCCATGCGATTAAGGCTGATCCTGCGTTGTCTGGTCGTGTCATCAAGATAGCCAATGCGGTGGTGTTTTACCAGACGCGGCCTATTGCCTCTGTGTTGGATGCAGTTACGGTGCTGGGACTGAACGCTTTGCGGCAACTGGTGCTGGGTCTGTCGCTGATAGATGGGAACCGTGACGGGGCATGCAAGAAATTCGATTATCAGGAATTTTGGGGCAGATCACTGCTGACGGCAATTGCCGCACAGAGCCTGATGTTGCATAGCAATATCGGCTCACATGAAGAAGTCTTTGTCCTGGGCCTGCTCGGGCAGGTAGGCCGCTTGGCGCTGGCATCGTCGTATCCGCAAGAATATGCGGTCATCCTCGAAAAAGTTGAGGCAGCGGATGCCGGGCTGTCCGATCTTGAACTCGCTGAGTTCGGCCTGAATCACAACCAATTGACCAAGGAATTGCTGGCTGACTGGGGGATGCCGCTGGTGTTCCAAAAAATCGCCTTGCACCATGAGGAGCCCGATCTGGCTGGGGGCGCGGAGGGCAGCCGGGACTGGCGTCTGCTAAACGTGCTGCATGTCGCGAACTATCTCGCTTCGGTATGTCTGGCCAAAGAACCGCTCCGGCGCAAGATGGTGTCCAGGCTGATGTTGCTTGCCACCCGGCTGGGCGTTGAAACGGACATGCTTATCGAGCTTGGCGACAACGCGATGAAAGAGTGGCATGAGTGGAGCAATCTATTTGGCATCCATTCGGTGAAGGTTCCCCCCTTCGCTGAATTACTGGAAGCGGTGCCGTTGGCACCGGAAATGCTGAATGTCGAGGCGTTGCGAAGCAAGGTAGTGACGCCCTACAAGTTGCGCATCTTGCTGGTGGAGGACGACCGCAGCATTTTGCTGATGCTGCAACACCTGCTGCTTCAAGCCGGACATACGGTGACCACGGCACGCAGCGGCGTGGAGGCTTTGCGCTTGGTCGAAGAATCCATGCCGCAACTCATCATCACCGACTGGGCTATGCCCGAGATGGATGGTATCGAATTTTGCAAGGCGCTCAGGCAGAACCCGGCATGGCGTAACATCTATGTTTTTATCGTCACCGCCCAGGAAAGTACTGAACGGCTGGTGGAGGCGTTTGAGGCAGGAGCGAACGATTATCTTACCAAGCCGATTAACTTCAAGGTGCTGGGGGCAAGAATGTGGGCAGCGCAGCGCGTGGTGCAGCTTCAGGAAGAGCTGGAATATGACCGCCAGCAATTGCGCGAATTCGCTGCCGAACTGGCGGCTTCGAACCAGCGCTTGCAACAACTTGCGCTTACCGATGTCCTCACCGAACTGCCCAACCGCCGTTATGCGATCGAACAACTGGATCGGCAGTGGGCACTGGCCGAGCGCAGTGGTCGCCCCCTGTCGTGCATGATGGTGGATATAGATCGTTTCAAACAGATTAACGACACCTACGGCCACAAGGTGGGGGACGACGTGTTGAAACAAGTGGCCAATGTCCTGCGCTTGACTGCGCGCAAGCAGGACGTGGTGTGCCGTTTGGGTGGCGAAGAATTTTTGTTGATTTGCCCGGATTCACAGCCGGATCAGGTTTTTCAGTATGCGGAAAGGTTGCGCCTGAACGTCGCGGCGAGCAATATCCACAGCCCTACCGGTCCGGATTTTCATCTCACTATCAGTATTGGGCTGGCGCACAAGAAACCGGAATTGTTAAATGTCGAAATGTTGCTGCAACTGGCCGACAAACGCTTGTATGCCGCGAAAAAGGCTGGCCGAAATAAAACGATTGCGGACTAGCCAGCAGTTATTTGCATTACTTCTTTCAGCTTGTCCTTGTCCCAGCGAGTGATAGCCCATTCCAGAATTTTTTCCGGGTTGCATGAGGCCAATTCTCCGGGAGGTTGCTGACGCAGGAATTCCAGCGTACGCAACAGCGTATTGGAAACATTGTGCGTATCGACCGGCGCGGCCAGCGTCTGCTTGCTGAGTTTTTCGCTCTGGGCATTTACCGCGACAGGCAAATGCATGTAGGCCGGAGTAGTTAACCCCAGCAACCGTTGCAGATAAATCTGGCGTGGCGTGGAAGAGAGCAGGTCGGAACCGCGTACCACATGCGAGATGCCCTGGAACGCATCATCCACCACCACCGCAAGCTGATAGGCGAACAGACCGTCGGCGCGCTTTACCACGAAATCGCCGATCTCGTTTTCAAGGTGTTGGGTGATTTGGCCTTGCAGGGTGTCGTCGAATTCAACGGTACTCACCCCCTCCCTAGCCTTCTCCGGATGGGAGAGGGAACCAAGCTCCCTTCTCCCTCCGGGGGAAGGGGTGGGGAAGGGGGTATCGGTGCGCACCCGCCACGCCCGCCCTTCGCGTTCCGCCGGAATACCATTGCGGCAAGTCCCCGGATAAATCTGCCCTTCGATGCCATGTAACGCCGAGTCGGCGATTTCCTTGCGCGTACAGGCGCAAGGATACACTGCGCCTATGGCCCGCAATTTTTGCAATGCTTCTTCATAAGCGGCGGTGCGTTGGCTTTGGTATAGCACTGCCTCATCCCAATATAAGCCAAAAGCTTCCAGCGTGCGCAGGATGTCGTCGGCAGCGCCTTTGACGGTACGTGGCGCATCAAGGTCTTCGATGCGCACCAGCCACAGGCCTTGATGGTGTTTGGCATCCAGATAGCTGCCGACAGCGGCGATTAGTGAACCGAAATGCAGCGGGCCGGTGGGGGAGGGGGCAAAGCGCCCGCGATATTGTGACATTCAGTGAGGTCGCGGAGTGTAGGGTGGAAGCCCCGCAGGGGTGTTCCGCCAAAATTTGAAATCCATTCGGCGGAACCGCTATGTGTTCCGCCCTACCCGTTAAGCAAGAACAACTTCTTCTTCAAACTCCAGTATAACCTTGTCGTCCTTCACGTCCACCGTTACCTTGCCGCCGCTTGCTAGCTTGCCAAACAGCAGTTCATCGGCAAGAGCAGAACGGATGGTGTCTTGTATCAGGCGCGCCATTGGGCGGGCACCCATCTGCGGGTCGAAGCCGGTCTTGGCAAGGAAATCTTTCAGCGCGTCGGTGAACACGGCTTCCACTTTCTTATCGTGCAGTTGTTCTTCAAGCTGCATCAGGAATTTGTCCACCACGCGCAGGATGACTTCCTTATCCAGCGAGGCAAAGGAGACGATGGCATCCAGACGGTTGCGGAATTCCGGGGTGAACATGCGCTTGATGTCAGCCATTTCGTCACCGGATGAGGATGTCTTGGAGAAGCCGATCTGCGTCTTGTTCAAGGTATCCGCGCCCGCGTTGGTAGTCATGATGATGACCACATTGCGAAAATCGGCTTTGCGCCCGTTGTTGTCGGTGAGCGTGCCGTGATCCATCACTTGCAGCAGGATGTTGAAGATGTCCGGGTGGGCTTTTTCGATTTCGTCCAGCAGCAGCACGCAATGCGGCTGTTTGCTGATGGCTTCGGTGAGCAATCCGCCTTGGTCGAAACCGACATAGCCGGGAGGCGCGCCGATCAGGCGTGACACGGCATGGCGCTCCATGTATTCGGACATGTCGAAGCGGTGCAGCGGCATGCCCATGCTGTAAGCGAGCTGACGCGCCACTTCGGTCTTGCCCACGCCGGTCGGACCGGAGAACAGGAAGCTGCCGATGGGTTTTTGCGGGTTGCCGAGGCCGCTGCGCGACATTTTGATCGCGCGTGCCAGCGTGTCGATGGCCTTGTTCTGTCCGAATACTGTGGCCTTGAGGTCGCGATCCAGATTCTTCAGCGTATTGCGGTCATCCGAGGAAACGGTACGCGGCGGGATGCGCGCAATTTTCGCAATAATTTCCTCAATTTCGTGCTTGCCGACGATTTTCTTCTGTCTGGATTTAGGCAGCACGCGCTGTGCAGCACCCGCTTCGTCGATCACGTCTATCGCTTTGTCAGGCAGGTGCCGGTCGGTGATGAAACGCGAGGAAAGCTCGGCAGCGCTGGTCAATGCGGCGGCGCTGTATTTGATGCCGTGATGGATCTCGAAGCGCGCCCTTAGTCCCTTCAGAATCTCTATAGTCTGTTCCACACTCGGCTCGGTCACGTCCACTTTCTGGAAGCGGCGCGAAAGTGCGTGATCCTTCTCGAAAATGCCACGATATTCCTGATAGGTCGTCGCGCCTATGCACTTGAGTTCACCGCTGGACAGAGCGGGTTTCAACAGGTTGGAGGCATCCATTGTCCCGCCTGAAGCAGACCCAGCACCGATCAGGGTGTGAATTTCGTCGATGAACAGGATGGCGTGTTTGGCCGCAGACAATTCCTTGAGCACCGCTTTCAGGCGTTGTTCGAAGTCGCCGCGATACTTGGTACCGGCCAGCAGCGCGCCCATGTCGAGCGAATACACGTGCGCATCCTTGAGGATTTCTGGCACGTCGTTTTCCGTGATGCGGCGCGCCAGCCCTTCGGCGATGGCGGTCTTACCCACACCGGCCTCGCCGACCAGCAGCGGATTGTTCTTGCGGCGGCGACACAAGGTCTGGATAACGCGCTCCAGTTCGAGTTCGCGCCCGATCAATGGGTCAATTTTGCCAGCTATGGCCTGTGCATTGAGATCCAGCGTATAGTCGTGTAACGCTCCTTCGTTGCCAGCTTCCTGTTCTGTTTCAGCCTCTGCTGTTTTTTGGGGAATGGGCTGATTGGCGCTGTTGATGCCGTGGGCGATATAGTTCACCACATCCAGCCGTGTGATGCCGCGCTGGTTGAGGAAAAAAACCGCATGGGATTCTTTCTCGCTGAACAGGGCTACCAGAATATTGGCTCCGGTGACCTCTTTTTTGTTGGTTGATTGCACATGCAGGATCGCGCGCTGGATGACGCGTTGGAAGCCAACCGTAGGCTGTGTGTCCACCTCGCCGCTGCCCGCTAGAGTTGGGGTGTGGGTAGTGACGAAATCGATCAGCACAGCGCGCAACTCGTCAATGTCCGCCCCACAGGCACGCAACACGTGCGCTGCCGAGGGATTGTCGAGCATGGCGAGCAGCAGATGCTCTACCGTGATGAATTCGTGCCGTTTCTGGCGTGCTTCAACGAAGGCCAGGTGCAGGCTGACTTCAAGTTCTTGCGCGATCATGGTTTATATCTCCTCCAATTCACATCGTAGCGGATGCTCACGATGCTTGGCAAATGCCGTTACTTGTGAAACTTTTGTTTCTGCAATGTCTTTGGGGTATACACCACACACAGCGGAACCCTCTTCATGAACTTTGAGCATGACTTGGGTCGCGCGTTCACGGTTCATAGCAAAAAATGTTTGCAAAACCTCAATCACAAACTCCATGGTCGTGTAATCATCGTTGAACAGCACCACTTTGTACAGCATGGGTGGCTTGCTCTTGCTGAGTTCCCGTTCCAGCAGTGAGGTGTTTTGTTGTTTCGTAGCCATTTTTAAAGTGTCACCATTGTTGCATCATCTCAGGGTACATATTTGACGATTAGAACGGCTTTTTCAAGTGTATTCTGAAAAAATATTTCATAACCACTTGACGGCGCGGGTAATACAGGAGTAAAAAGCGCGTGGGTGTTTGAATCAAGTTACATGCATTACTGGTTTTGCCATGTGCGGTCTTGGAATTCAAACAGTTTGACGGGAATCCACCCGGTTTTTAGTTAAGGAAGTAACATGGCAAACGGTACTGTAAAGTGGTTCAATGATGCAAAAGGTTTCGGCTTCATCACTCCTGATGATGGCAGTGAAGACCTGTTCGCGCACTTCTCCGCAATCAACATGAGCGGTTTCAAGACCCTCAAAGAAGGCCAGAAGGTCACCTTTGACATCGTTCAAGGCCCTAAAGGCAAGCAAGCTTCCAACATCCAGGCTCCTTAATCGGTTCTGAGTTGGATTAAAAAAGCCCGCGCAAGCGGGCTTTTTTGTTGGGTACGTCCGGTTGGACGGATGCACTTTGTGGACGTCATTCCCGCGAAGGCGGGAATCCAGTCAAAGGCAAAACCGCCGGGGGCAACCCGGCAGCTGATTACCTTTCTTGATCTTGCCAAGAAATGTAATCGAAAGAAATCGCCCCCGGTTTGCCGCCCTTCGGGTGCCCTCGATCAGCCGCAAGCAAGCGGGGCTGCGCAACTCGCCCTAGTGCGGCGCACACCCCGCGCCACACTGCGGAGCTCAAACAGTGCTCGCCTACCCCTCCGCTTCCTTGCGGCTGATCGAAGCGGCGCACAGGGGAAAGGGGAGGTGCGCAAAGAGCGCATCATAAAAAACCAATCGAGCTACGTCCTCGTTTTTCAAGACTTGGCAATGCGTAGTCATGATGGAGGCAATAAATGAGAACTGTACTTGATGTCAACGCGCTTCGAGATGGGGCAGTACAAATTATTCGTGGAGCAGACGATAGATTCACCTTCTATTACGATGAAACTAACAATATTCGGAAACTGTATTTGACGGAAACGGGTTCCAACGTAACCAAGCATGATAATTTCGTGATCGGCGGCATCGTCCTTAAAGAGGGCCATGAAATCGGTGATGTCACGGTATTGCGCAATGAATTGCGAATGCAAAAGACGGCAACTGAAATTAAACTTAAGCACATCGCGACTGGGAGCTTTGAGGAGATATTGGCATCCCAAAAGATGGGCATCGTATTGTCCTGGATGATCAACCATGGCATTTACATCCACTACTCGAATATCAATATCCTCTATTGGTCCGTCCTTGACATCGTCGAATCCATCGTTGCTGATGAGTCCTTCAACGCTTACATTCCCCTTCACAGGGAAATGAAAAATGAGCTCTACAGGATTGTGGCTTGCGATACGCCGAAGTTCCTGAGCATATTGAAACGCTATGGATACCCAGACATTGCCAGAGAGCAAACAAGAGCGTTTTTAAGTGAAGTTGAGAATTTTCTTGACGAGAACAATCCAGAGGACACGAACCTTCCAACAATCATGCTTAAAGAACTGATCCGTAAGGGGCAGTCTCTAACAGAGTTCATGTTTTTGGTTGACGAGGATGAAGGCGTACTCATCGATAATTTCCATGCTTTTTTCCTTCAACCCATATACGTCTTCAAAAATTCGTTGCATATCTTTGACAACGAAACGGAAGTGGAGAAAATTTTAAATGGCTTCCACTTGATGGACGGAAAAAAAGAGGTCAGCTTCCGATTTACGGATTCAAAGAAAGAAGTCGGAATTCAGCTATCTGACGTGATCACTGGCTTTCTCGGAAAATATTTCGTCTTCATCGAAGAGAATTCGATGCCTGAGTTGCTGAAGAAGAAAGATAATCTCAATGCCACGCAAATGAAAAATTTGGAGCTTTTGCGCGGCTTGATTGATTTGTCTGATGAAGTTAGTGATGCTTTTTTCCATAGAGTTGCTCCTATGGATAGTGATTGGAAAAGTGACACGTTCCTTCACGGTTTGCCACCAGCGCCACATTTGCTTTGACATTCGCTGCGCGAATTCTTGTTTTTTTCTTTTCATTCCCCGCTTGCTTGCGGCTGATCGAGGGTACCCGAAGGGCGGCAAACCGGGGGCGCCTTCTTTCGATTACATTTCTTGGCAAGATCAAGAAAGGTAATCAGCTGCTGGTCTGCCACCGGCGAATTTGCATAAATTCCGTATATGTATATACTATGTGTAAATACATATGGGAAATCAATTATGCGTACAGCAAAAGTTTTTAGGAGCGGCAATTCGCAGGCGGTGAGAATTCCGGTGGAGTTTCAGTTCGATACCGACGAGGTGGAAATTTTTCGCCGGGATGATGAATTAGTGCTGCGTAAAAAAGCTACATCGCTGGCACAGGCGTTCCACCTGCTCGCCTCACTGCCCGCCGATTTTCTGGTGGAGCGTGCGGACGACTTGCCGCAAGAGCGCGCGGGGCTGTAGGCCATGCCGCGCTACTTGCTCGACACTAATATCTGTATTTACATCAAGAACCATCGCCCTGCCGAAGTCTTGGCGCGCTTCACCAAATTGCCGCCCGGCAAAGTTGTCATGTCCGCCATCACTTATGGCGAGCTATGTTTCGGTGCGGAGAAAAGCTCGAAGCCCAAAGAAACTCGGCATATTCTGGAGCATCTGATCGCCCTGATTCCGGTGTTGGCGTTGGATGTGGGCGTTTCCACGCACTATGGGAAAATCCGTCAGTATCTGCAAGCAAGCGGCAAACCCATCGGCAATAATGACCTGTGGATTGCCGCTCACGCACTCGCAAGCAAACTTATTCTGGTTACCAACAACGTGGCTGAGTTTGAGCGTGTGCCGGGACTGCGTGTCGAAAACTGGGTCAGCCAGTAGCCGAACGCAATGTCCCGCATCCTGCTGTTCAATAAACCCTATAACGTGATCTGCCAGTTCAGCCGCGACGGGCTGCATCCGACGCTGGCGGATTATATTCCGCTGCCCAATTTTTATCCAGCCGGACGGCTGGATACGGATAGCGAGGGCTTACTGCTGCTGACTGACGATGGCAAGCTGCAACACCGCATAACCGATCCGCAACACAAGCTGCCGAAGACTTATTGGGTGCAGGTGGAAGGCGTGCCGGATGAGGCTGCGCTGGCGCAATTGCGCCATGGTGTGTCGCTCAAGGATGGCGTGACCCGCCCAGCCGAGGCGCGACTGATGGATGAGCCGTCAGTCTTATGGCCGCGCAATCCGCCGATACGCGAGCGTAAGAACATCCTGGCTTCATGGCTGGAACTGACCCTGCGCGAGGGCAAAAACCGCCAAATACGGCGCATGACAGCGGCGGTGGGCTACCCGACTTTGCGGTTGATTCGCTACCGTATCGGCGAGTGGACGCTGGACGAGTTGGAATCAGGGATGTGGCGCCAGAGCCTATTTCAGTAGGTTTCATACCTCGCGTTGACGCTGGGCGCGGATGGATGCAAGGCGCAGCGCGCTGCCAATGGTTATTCCATTGGCGAGCGGTGCAACGCCGCAGACGCCGCGCCCAGCGTCAACCCGAAGGGCTGTTTGTCTGCGGGCGCATTGCGGCGTTGCGGCCTGCTTGTGGAGAATGACTACACGGCGCAGTCCGCGCCTTGCACTGCGCCCGCAGGCAAACGGCGCGAGGTATGAAACCTACTGAAATAGGCTCTAGGGTATAATGCCCGCCTTCTTGATTACCAATAGGGGCGTTATGCCTATTTACGAATATCGTTGTAGCAGTTGTGGTGTGCAAAAAGATGTCATGCAGAAGATTAGCGACGCAGTGCTGACGACTTGTCCTGAGTGTGGCAAGGAGACGTTCAGCAAGCAGCTTACCGCTGCCGGTTTCCAGCTCAAGGGCAGCGGCTATTACGCCACCGACTTTAAGGATAAGCCGCCAGCCAGCAAGTGTGAAACGGCGCCGTGTGCCGGTTGTCCGATTGCGAGCGGCAACGCGTGAAAAAATATCTGTTAACAGGCCTGCTGGTGTGGGTGCCGCTAGGCATCACCATCTGGGTGTTAAAACTGACCATAGGCATCATGGATCAGAGCCTGTTGTTGTTGCCCCCGAGTTGGCGTATTTCTGGCATGGGGGTGATACTCACCGTGGCGATTGTGGTGGGCACCGGTTTGCTGGCACGCAATGTATTGGGACAACGCCTGCTGGGTCTCTGGGATGCTTTGCTGAACCGTATTCCGTTCGTAAACGCAATCTACAAGAGCGTGAAGCAAGTGAGCGATACGTTGCTCTCCAGCGACAGCAATTCCTTTCGCAAGGTGCTGCTGGTGCGCTATCCGCATCCCGAGGCCTGGTCGCTGGCGTTTCAGACCAGCGTGGCGGACGGCGAGATTGCAGCACATATGGAAGGCGATTATGTGGGGGTGTTTATTCCCACAACGCCCAGTCCGGTGAACGGTTTTTATTTTTATGTGCGCAAGGCCGACACCATCGAACTCAATATCAGCGTGGATGTAGCACTGAAATCCATTATTTCGATGGGCGTTGTTCCCCCTGTAGGCAATGCTTTACCTGCCAGCAATTCCAAGTAACTTTTCGACTTAACCTTTTCGATTCTTCAAAGACTGTATAGAACATAGAACTATGAGAACTCATTATTGCGGCCAACTTAACGTTTCCAACCTCGGCCAGACCGTCACCTTGTGCGGCTGGGCACACCGCCGCCGCGACCACGGCGGGGTGATTTTCATCGACCTGCGCGACCGCGAAGGACTGGCACAAGTGGTATGCGATCCCGACCGCGCCGAGATGTTCGGCATTGCCGAATCGGTGCGCAACGAATTTGTATTAAAGGTGACTGGCCGTGTGCGCCGCCGCCCGGAAGGCACAGATAATGCCAATATCCCCAGCGGGGAAATTGAAATTCTGTGTCATGAGATCGAGGTATTGAACACTTCGGTCACTCCGCCGTTCCAGTTGGACGACGAGAACCTGTCCGAGAATGTGCGCCTGACGCATCGCGTGATCGACCTGCGCCGTCCGCAGATGCAGAAGAACATGATGCTGCGCTACAAGACGGCGCGCGCTTTCCGCCGCTTCCTAGATGACAAGGGCTTCATCGACATCGAAACGCCAATGCTTACCAAATCCACGCCGGAAGGCGCACGCGACTATCTGGTGCCGTCGCGCGTTCATGCCGGGGAGTTTTTTGCGTTGCCGCAGTCGCCGCAGTTGTTCAAACAATTGCTGATGGTGGCGGGTTTCGACCGCTATTACCAGATCACCAAATGCTTCCGCGATGAAGACTTGCGTGCAGACCGTCAGCCCGAATTCACCCAAGTGGATATCGAGACATCTTTCTTGGGCGAAGAGGAGATCATGGCGTTGATGGAAGACATGATCCGCACTGTGTTCAAGGAAGTGCTGAGCGTCGCGCTTCCCAATCCTTTTCCGCGCATGTCTTATGCCGAGGCAATGAACCGTTTTGGTTCGGACAAACCTGATCTGCGCGTGACGCTGGAACTCACCGAAGTGACCGACGCGGTGAAGGATGTGGCGTTCAAGGTATTCAGTGGCCCGGCTAATTCTCCTGATGGTCGCGTGGCCGCGTTACGCGTGCCCGGTGGCGCTACGTTCACGCGTGGTGAGATAGACGAGTACACCAAGTTCGTCGGTATCTACGGTGCGCGCGGATTGGCCTACATCAAGGTCAACGACTTGACCCAGTTGAACGAAACCGGTTTGCAATCGCCTATCGTAAAGAACCTTAACGAAGCTGCCCTGAAAACCATTATGCAGCGTACCGGCGCGCAAAATGGCGACCTGATTTTCTTCGGCGCGGACAAGATCAAGGTCGTGAACGATGCGCTGGGTGCGTTGCGCAGTAAGATCGGTCACGAAAAAGGCTATACCAACGGCAAGGCATGGGAGCCGCTGTGGGTGGTGGACTTCCCCATGTTCGAATACGACGACGAGGGCAAGCGCTGGAACGCCTGCCATCACCCGTTCACTGCACCCAAGGACGAACACCTCGCGCTGCTGGAAAGCGATCCGGGCAAGTGTCTGGCCAAGGCTTACGACCTCGCCTTGAATGGTTCGGAAATCGGCGGCGGCTCGGTGCGTATCCACAAGGAAGCGGTGCAATCGCAAGTGTTCCGTGCGCTCAACATCGGCGCGGAAGAAGCCCAACTCAAGTTCGGCTTCCTGCTCGATGCTTTGCAATACGGTGCGCCCCCGCACGGCGGCTTGGCCTTCGGCCTGGATCGCATCGTCGCCATGATGACCGGCTCCGAATCCATTCGCGATGTAATCGCCTTCCCCAAGACACAGCGCGCGCAATGCCTGTTAACACAGGCACCGAGCGCGGTGGACGAAAAACAGTTGCGCGAATTGCACATTCGCCTGCGTCAGCAAACGCAGACTACGGTGGAAGTGATTAAGGAGTAGGGCAAATGGCGATTCCTGATTTTCAGACATTGATGCTTCCCCTGCTGAAAGCGCTGTCTGATAAACAGGAACACGCCATGCGAGGAGTTACGGCATTGCTATCCGATCAATTTCAGTTAACTGAGGATGAACGTAATTTGTCGTCGGCAGTTAGTGGACAAGGGGTAATGTATAACCGGACTGCTTGGGCTAAGACCTACTTAAAAAGAGCTGGCTTGATCGAACAACCAAGGCGAGCCTTCGTCAAAATATCTGAAAGTGGAGAGAAGGTTCTAAAGTCTCCGCCTTCCTCCATCAACCTGAAGTTCCTTGAGCAATTTCCGGAATATGTCGCTGCCAGGGATAACCAGAGTCAATCAGAAACCTCACTGCAACCGATTGAAGTCACCGTTATTAAAAGTGCCACACCAGATGAGTTAATTGCCAGTGGTGTAAAAAGCATTCGTGATAATTTGGTTAGCGAAATTTTGCAGCAGATACGAATTGGTGCACCATCTTTCTTTGAGAAACTTGTGGTCAATCTATTTGTAAAAATGGGTTATGGTGGTGCCCAGCACGGCAGTGCTTGGGTAACGGGACGCAGTGGCGATGGTGGGATTGACGGGGTGATACACGAAGACAAGCTTGGTTTGGATGTTATTTATATACAGGCCAAGCGCTGGAAGGAAGGTAATACGGTTGGAGGGCCAGATATGCAACAATTTGTTGGAGCATTGGCAACCCGCAAGGCTAAGAAAGGCATTTTTGTAACTGCTTCTGAATTTACCAAGGCGGCAAGAGAAGTGGTCAGCCAATTAGGTCATGAGCCGCGCGTGGTTTTGATTGATTGCATCATGCTTGCAAATTTAATGATTGATTACAACGTAGGAGTTTCTGTAGCGGAAACCTACGAAATCAAGAAAATCGACTCAGACTATTTCCTTGAGGAATAGTGCATCATGTCCTATCTGGGTTTAACTTCAAAAATCAAGAGTCCGTCATTCCCGCGAAGGCGGGAATCCAGTTTTTCAACCAGACTGGATTCCCGCCTTCGCGGGAATGACGGACTCTTTACAGCCTGTTTTAGAAAGTATTTGTTCGCTTTGTTTGCCACGCTGTTTGCCTTTGCTTCCACGCAAGCCTATGCTCACAGTCATCATTCGCATGACGACGGCGTAATTCAGACTATCGCTGTAACAGAACTACCTTCGGAAGCGCGCGATACCGTGCGCCTCATCAAACAGCACGGCCCTTTTCCTTTTCCACGTGACGGCGTAGTCTTCAGCAATTACGAGCATCGCCTGCCGCAACAGCCGCGCGGCTATTACCACGAATATACGGTGAAGACGCCGGGCGCGCGCAATCGCGGCGCGCGTCGTATTGTGTGCGGGCCGTTGCCGGAGTGTTATTACAGCGGCGACCATTACCAGACTTTTCAACGCATCAAGGAGTAAGTGATGAATGTACTGTGTACGCGCTTGCAGGACTTGAATGAGGCGGGAGCCTATCGCCTGAATTGTCCGCTGGATGAATTGCGCGCGGCGGTGGCGCAGGTGGGATTTGCGCTATTCGAGGCAGATTTGGCTGCGGTGAATGACAAAGGTGGATTTCTTGCCGCCGTGGCACAGGCTATCCATGCGCCGGGCTGGTTCGGCAACAATTGGGACGCACTGGCAGATGCCTTGGGCGATCTTTCCTGGCAGCCTGCTGCCGGTTATGTGCTGTTGTTGCGCAATGGCGGCGAGGCAATGGGATTGCCCGCCGCCGACCTCGGCGTTGCCACGGGAATTCTTGACGATACGGTGAGCTTCTGGAAATCGCAGGGCAAGCCGTTCTGGGTGTTTCGCTGCTGATGCCATACAAGCAGCCCATCTCTGCTTTGGTGGTGATTTACACCATAAATCTTGAAGTGCTGTTGCTGGAGCGTGCCGATTATCCCGGTTACTGGCAGTCGGTGACCGGCAGCCGCGATGGGGAAGAATCGTTGCGCGAAACGGCGATCCGCGAGGCGTTCGAGGAGACAGGGCTGGATGCTATGCGCTATGCGCTGACAGACTGGCAAGTGCAGAATGTGTATGACATCTATCCAAAATGGCAACACCGTTATCCGCCCGGAACCACACACAACACAGAGCACGTATTTGGGCTGGAATTACCCGGCGTGTTGCCTGTCCAATTGTCGCCGCGCGAGCATTTGAGCTATATCTGGTTGCCGTGGCGAGAAGCAGCGGAAAAGGTTTTTTCGTCCAGCAACCGCGCGGCGATTTTGCAATTATCTGAAAGAGTACAGCATGTCTGAAGAGGCTATTTCCATCGCTTACGACCATCCTGATGCCGGACAATCGAGTTGCAGCACGGCGCAAGCTTGGGCAAAAAAACCGCGCGAACCCAACCCAGAAGAGAAGGCAGAGTTGATTGCGCGCATCAAGCGCCTGCTGAAAGAACAGGATGCTGTGCTGGTGGCGCACTATTACGTACACCCGGATTTGCAGGACTTGGCCGAGGCGACTGGCGGTATGGTGTCGGACTCGCTCGACATGGCGAACTTCGGCCACCAGCATCCGGCTAAAACCATCGTCGTAGCCGGGGTGCGTTTCATGGGCGAGACGGCGAAGATACTCAATCCGGAGAAGCGTGTGCTGATGCCGGATTTGGAGGCGGAATGCTCACTCGACCTCGGTTGTCCGGCAGAGGAGTTCGCCGTGTTTTGCAACGCGCATCCAGACCGCACCGTGGTGGTGTACGCCAATACCAGTGCTGCAGTGAAGGCGCGAGCCGACTGGATGGTGACCAGCTCCATCGCGCTGCCCATCGTCAAATATTTGAAGGAGCGCGGCGAGAAGATACTGTGGGCGCCGGATCGGCATCTGGGCGCTTATGTGCAGGAGCAGACCGGTGCGGACATGCTGTTGTGGCAGGGTTCGTGTATGGTGCATGACGAATTCAAGATGCAGGAGTTAATCGAGCTCAAGGCGCAGCATCCGCAGGCCAAAGTGCTGGTACACCCGGAGTCGCCGCGTGCGGTGGTGCAACTGGCCGATGTGGTCGGCTCCACCACGCAACTTATCAAAGCGACGCAAACTCTGGATGAGCAGGAATTCATCGTCGCCACCGACAATGGCATTCTGCACAAGATGCGCACGCTGTCTCCGGAAAAGATATTTCTCGAAGCACCGACGGCTGGTTACGGCGCGAACTGCACCAGTTGCAACCATTGCCCGTGGATGGCGATGAATGACCTGTTCGGCGTGGCGGAAGTCTTGGAAACGGGCAGGAACGAAATTTACGTTGATCCGCCAATCGGGCGGCGCGCCAAGGTTTCCATTCAGCGCATGCTGGACTTTGCGAAACAGATCAACCTGCCAACGCGCGGGATAGGGAACGCTTAGCCGGGAGCATTCGTGGGTACGTTAGTTGTGCCCACGCGGATTTTGCTAACGCTTGTCCGCAGCCCAAGGTGATGTCGTAACCAGGCAGTGTCGGATCAAATCGCGATTATTGCGGCTTAAGGCAGCTTACCAGCCGCCACCATTTTCCCGAGCAGGATGTTGGGCGATAGCCAGATGACAATGTCGTCGAACTCGCCATTTGCGGCAGAGCTGGCAGTCGGTGCGTGGCTGACGAATACGCGGTCGTTATTGTTGCTACTGGGGTTGGGATTGGCGGCTTCGTCGGTGCCGGTTCCGCCGTAACTACCGTTCTTGCCAGTCGAATAAATTATCAGTGGCACGCCCGGACTGGCAGTGAGCGCCGCGCCTGACGCACAGCTCGTCGCGCTGATGCCGGTGGCAGTAGAGCACACCAGAAGATCGGGAGCGAGGCTGGACATGCCGGTAGTGCTCATGCCATTTATGCTGGTGAAGGCATTGCCGTTCGACTTGGTTAATGCGTAACGAATGCGGTTGTTCCACGGATCAACCGCATAACCGTCCGCTGTGACCAGTCCCAGCGTCGCCGCAGGCGCATAGCCATTGTCGAAATTCGAGCAGTTGCCATTGGTGGCGTTGCCGCCGCTGGCAAAACTTTCTATACCATTGCTGGAAGAGGATGCGGGGCAAGGCAGGCGCCCATTGATGAGGGCGAATCCGATCACCGCCTGTTCGATTTCATCCAGTTGTTTGCGCACGTCACTCAAGCGTTGCTGTTCGACCCGGCTGGACAGGGTAGGTAGCAATCCGCCCAGCAGCAGCGCCATGATGAGCAGCACGACTGCCATCTCCACCAGAGTGAATCCTGCGATACGGCGATGCGTGGTTTGGATGGTTTTCATTACAGGCACCTCAGCACATCGGCGCTGGAATTCTTTGAATTGAAGACCGAGACCCCGACGAAGCTATTGCTAATTGCGATCGGTGTGGCAAAGGCGGACAGATTTACGCCCTCGATATAGTTTGAAGGGATCGCTTTGTTGGCGACGGTCAAGCGAAGTTGAGCCGCATTTTTTTGTCCGCCGAAGATTAGTACGCGGGAGCAATTCGCGGTTGATGCACCGTCAAGGGTGACGGGCGCAGGGGTAGGCAATTGGGTGAGCAGCACCATTTCTATCCAGTTCTTGCAGAACGTTCGGTTGCTACTGCCGAGGAGATTGCAATTAACGTTATCGGTGCCTTTGGCGCCTGCGATGACGACGCTCTGGAAATAGGCATCGTTCAACAGCGCAGACACCTGAACGGAAAAATCGGCGCGACGCATGACCACGCGAAAAATCTCATCGGCAGTGATGAATAGGAAGCGGTCGTTGTAGTGCGTGTTTCCCGTCATCACCATTAGATTGTTGCCGGTGTTGAGCGTAACGCGGTTGTTCGTGCTGCCGATAAAATAGTTGATTGCACCGGAAATAGCATTGAGTGAAGTATAAGGATCAAGGTAGTTGCGGGCATCATAATTGCCACCGCATTGAGCATACGTTGGATCGGACAATGCCCGATTTTGACCGTCGAGCGCGTGACCTGGGGCGACCACTAACGCGGCGAGATTACTGGCAATGATATTCCCGTTGCCATCGTTAAGGTTAATCTGCCCCAGCGTATCCCAGTTGAGCGCATCCGTTGTAGGAGTATTCTTGAAATGGCCGGAGACTACATACCACAGACATTCTCCCTGACCGTCCCGTAGCGGTTCGAGTCCCAGTGTTCGCCACGGCAATTTTCCGATCACCGAATAATCTTTGCTGTTTCCGCTGAAGTTCGGCGCGGCGCTTCCTTCAGAGGGGGCAAGCCCTATCATGAAGCCCAGATCAGGCAGTCGCAGGTAGCCTGCTGAGGCCACGGGCGTCTGCGAAACCGCATCGCCGATCAGCGCTTCCTTGGCTTGCGCCAATGCATCGGCAGCTTTAAGGTCGCGTTGGATTTGCGCCGCCGAGTGGCTGAGAGAGCTGACCAGCAGGGCAGCTGCACCTATCACCAGCATGGTCAGCATTAGCATCAGCGCCGCGCCTCGCCGTTTGTAAAAATTGTTGTGCTGGCGGTAGCGAGGCATGGCTTATTCGGAAGGGGCGGGCGAGCTTTGTGGTGCGACTGTATCCAGTAACAGCTTCTGCCCAACCTTGATTTTGATAGTTGGGGATTTTCCCGGCACGGCTACCAATTCCGAAGCGGACTCACCGCCATGATCCGAATTTTGTGCTTTGCCGTTGATCCATACGGTGCGCGCGCCGCCGTGTTGTTGCACGATACCGTTCACCGTCAGGACGGAAGATGGAGCGCCTTCATCGGTTGCACTGCGCGCATGATTGTATTCGAGTTGCGCACGCTGTTCCGGTGTGAAAAACAGACGTCCGAGACTTTCGGCTTGTATGCTGAATACAGGGAAAATAGCGAACAGCAGTATGGCGGTCAAGAGCCTCATTTTGCGTTCTTCTGCTTCAGGGTCAACCATCCGCCTGTGCATGAAGCCTTGAGTTGAGCCGTTGCATCGGGGGCGACGCTGCGTTCCAAGGCGCAATGATCCAGGATGAATCGTCCACTGATGTCAGTACGTACGGCATCAAAGAAATTGATCAGTTGCTCTTCATGCAGCAGGTCGAATTGCAAGGTCATGTCGCTCATATTGAGTTTGAAATTGCCGCTGTCCAGCGGTGCAGGCGGCGTGTAGGGATGTTGCGGGGCAATGGTGTATTGGAAATCCAGTACGCGATGCTGTTTGCGGATTTTTTCCAGGCCCTCAATCCAGTCCAGACGCTGGTCGTCGCCAATAATATTTCGCTTGAATAATTCACCATATTCGAAGGTGTAAGTGTTCATGTTTTCCTGATCTTCATTGGCGGCTGCAAGCTGGTTGCGCACCGAACTCAGTTGGCGCTGCGCAGCCTGCTGTTCGAGTTGTGCGTGGGTGACGAAATTTTCGCTAATTACAATCGCCGCGCCGCTTGCGCACAACACGGACATGAAGGTCAGCAAGCTCCATTTGAGGTACGATAAATCCGATCTGGAGAAAGTCATGTTGCCGTCCGCCAGGAAATTTTCAGCGAAAACTGCGCCGGTTTGTTACTGCCATCGCAGGTATCGGCAGCGATGCTGCCTTGCGGGCTGACGTCCAGCGGCAGGGTAAGCGCCGTTACGTTGTAACCGCGCTGGGTCAGCGCTTGCCGGAAGCGTTCCAGATGATCCAATGCAGCGCGATAGTCGCCGGTGAACTCCTCTAGTTCGCCGCTAAGCAAGATGACTTGCGCTGAGCCTATGGTTGTCGCAATCCCATGTGGAGTAGCAGCGGATGCTGCGCCCGATGCACCCGAACTGGTCTGCCAGGAAAGTTTGTCGATGCGGATGGTTGGGAAGTCATCCAATGTATGGGCTAAGCCCTCAAGTATTATTTGCGGCGGAGGGGAAATTTTATCCAGATTGAGCGACAGGATAACGGCAGTTTTCATGTCCGTGGCTGAAGCCAGCGTGCTGGGAAAGTTCTGGATAATTTGCCGGGTTTGTTGTGATAGCTGGCCAGATTTTGCCTTGAGCATTTGGCTCTCATCATCCAGCGTTATGGTTTCTCTGATGTTGGCGGCAGTCCACAGCAGGCAGGCTGTCATAAAGGCGGCGCTCAGGCCAAATAGGCTGCGGCGAATAAGCAATAACTGGTGAGAATGAGTATATTCTGCGGCGGCATAATGGTTGCGCGGCGGCTGGACGGCGAGCAGGTGTAGAAATAGCGGCGTTGCATCCGAGTCGAGGTAAATCGATTTTGATCCGATACGCTGCCCCAGTTCATGAATGTCGAGATAGGCATAGTGCATGTTGCTGTCGTCGATCAGGTTCGCTTCCAGTTTATGTCTGTCATTTGTATGGCAAATGATGGTCACGTTTAGCGGCTGACCGGGTGGGAGCAGGCTCAGGTTTTTCAGGTACTGCTGGGTGCGTGTGGCTTCCGTTCCTGCGGTTGCGACGAATGAACTGCTTTCGTTTGTCGGCGTCAGGCGTGAGAAGTTCAGTAGATTTGCGTCGAAATAAGTCTGGCGCAATCCCGCGTTTTTCTCCCACGACAACAGCAGGCAGTAGGATGAAATATCTTTCACCAGCGGGGCGCTGATGTTGGGTATGGAATAAATGCCGACCAGCGGTATATTGTGCGCCAGCATGATGTTAAGCCAAGGCGTGATGAGCGCCGGGTTGGTCAGGGCCGAGAACAGCATATCATCGTCGCGCCGACCATCCTTATGGCGTTGCAAAGTCATCGCCTGACGGAACGGAGTATTGCGGTAGTATTGTTCGAGCTTGCGCTGGATCAGCGCGGTGCGGTCATTGCCGCGCAAATGCGGTACAGTTTCGTGGCGGAAATCTTCTTCGACCAGGTCGGTGAGCAGGAGGGTAGGATCGCGGTGGGTTCGCAGGAACGCCGTGAATTGTTCCAGCCCTTCGGCATTGTCGGCAAAACAGGTCGCCGCAGAAAGTGCGCCATTCTGCCAAGTACAAGCCTGGCATTGATCGGCGCTGAAGAACAGTAGAGTTTTGCGGCCCATCACACTTTCACCTTGCTGATGAGGTCATAAATCGGCGACAGCACGGACAGCATTACCCAGCCGAGCAGCAGGCCGAGGATGATGGTCATGGCCGGTTCGATCATGACCTGTATTTTCTTGATTGAGTCCTTCACGTCACGGTCATAAAAATAACTCACATTGCGCAACGCGGTATCCAGATTTCCGGTGGCCTCGCCCACTTTGAGCATGCGTATCACCAGCGGCGGGAAGATGCCGGTGCTATGAAAACTCTGGGTAAGGTTTTTGCCGGACTCGATTTCCTGCGTGACTTGTTCCAGGCTCCTGGCAATCACCTGATTGTTGGCCAGATCGCGCGAGTTGGCGATGCAATCCAGTATGCTGATGCCGGATGCATACATCATGGCGAAAGTGTTGGCGAAACGCGCCAGAATGATCTTGCGCAGAATGGGGCCGGTGGGCCAGAGATGCAGCTTGAAGTTGTCCAGATGGTATTGCAACTCTGGATGGTATTTCAGCGCCAGCTTGAAGATTGCAAACAGCACCACTGGCAGCGCCAGCATGACATACCAGTAATTCACGAATACGCCAGAGGTGGCTAGCAATAGTTTGGTCTGGAATGGAATTTCCTGCCCCATGCCCTTGATGAAACCTATTAGTTGCGGTACCAAATAAATCATCAGGAAAAAGATAACCGCGATGACTACCGTACCGACGAAGGCCGGGTAGATCATCATGTTCCGGGTTTGCGCGTGCATCTCGTCCTGCCATTTCAGGGATTCGGTAAGGTGCTCGAACACCTCCGGCAGGCGACCGCTTTCTTCCCCCGCATGGGTCAGGCTGACAAAAATCGGATTGAATGCTTGCGGGTGTTGCGCCATCGCCTGCGACAGCGTTGCACCGCTTTCGATGGATTCCACCATATCGGCGATGATCCTGCGGAATTGCGGGTCATCCATGCTGTCATGCAAATCGGCCAGGCACTCTAGCAGTGGCACCCCCGAGCGGAAAAGCTGATTCAGGTTGAAGAAGAATGTGATCAGGTCTGCGCGTCGGATTTTTCTTATGCCGAATGTCGTTTTTTTCTCGCTTACTCTGGCATTAATCAAATCCAATCCATTGCGTTTCAGGCGCAGTTCTAGGTCAACTACATTGGCCGCGTCCTGCAAGCCCTTGGAGGTCTTGCCCTGTTCATTGACCGCCTTGTAGGAATACCGAGCCATTTTTTAAATCATGCGATCGGTGAGATCAACCACCCGCGTGACTTCTGCCAGAGAAGTTACGCCTTGCAATATGCGCCTCATGCCATCCGCCGCGAGTGGACGGAAACCTTTGTCCAGAGCGATCTGTTTCAGGTCGCGGATGCTGGCGCGGCGCGCGACGAGATCGTCGAAGTCGTTATCCATCTTGAGTAGTTCCATGATGGCAAGCCGTCCGCTATAGCCTTGATGGCTACACAGTTCACAGCCTGTGGCGCGGTACACCACAGGCGCTACACCGGGGTGCAGGCCGAGCAGCTTGTGTTCGTTGTGGTCAGGGTGGTAAGCGAGTTTGCAATGCGGGCACAGCATGCGCACCAGACGTTGTGCGATGATGCCGATGATATTTCCCGCCATGATGTCCGGCAGAATGCCGATGTCCAGTAAACGCGGAATCGCGCCGATGGCCGAGTTGGTGTGCAGAGTGGAATACACCTGATGGCCGGTCATCGCGGCGCGGAACGCCATTTCTGCCGTGGGGTGGTCGCGGATCTCGCCGACCAGGATGATGTCCGGATCCTGCCGCATCATGGATCGGATGCCGTTGGCGAAATCCAGCTTGGACGCCTCGTTCACCGAAGTCTGGCGGATCATCGGGATGGGATATTCCACCGGGTCTTCCAGCGTCATGATGTTGACCGATTCGGTGTTGACGTGATTCAGCACTGAATACAACGTAGTGGTCTTGCCGCTGCCGGTTGGGCCGGTTACCAGCACGATGCCTTCGGGCTTGGCGATGATCAGCTTGAGCGTGGATAAAGAGGCATCGTCCAGACCGAGTTTGTCTATGGGGACGATGCCCTTCTGTCGATCCAGTATACGCAGGACGATATTTTCACCGTGCGATGTCGGGTGCGAAGAGACGCGGAAATCAATCGGACGTCCGGACAGCCGCAGCGAAACACGCCCATCTTGCGGCGCACGGGTTTCCGCGATGTTCATGCCGCTCATCACTTTAATGCGCACCACCATCGCCGGCCAAAAGCTCTTGTGCAGGCTGCGCATCTGGCGCAGCACGCCATCTATGCGGTAGCGGATGCGCAGAAAACTGCTTTCCGGCTCGAAGTGGATGTCGGATGCACCCTGCTGCACCGCCTCGGTGAGTAGCGCGTCGATCAAGCGCACTACAGGCTGGCTGAATTCGTTGACGCCTGTTTGCAGCGTCTGATATTCCATTTCGCCCGGCTCGATCTCGTGCAGGATGCCGTCGATGGACAACTCGAAGCCGTAGTATTGGTCGATGGCGCGCAGGATATCGGATTCGTTCGCCAGTTGTGTGTTCAGCCGGTATTCATCCTTGAGCAGTGCGCGCAGTTGATCCAGTGCGATGATGTTATTGGGGTCGGCAATCGCAATGGTGAGTTGCTTGTTGGCAACATCTAGCGACAGCGGTAATAACAGGTAGCGCCGCGCGATGTCCTTGGGGATCAGCTTGATGGCAGCAGGATCTATAATGAAGGTCGAGAGATTGACGCTTTCCTGTCCCAGATTTTCCGACAGCACATCGCGGATGGTCGCTTCGGACAGAAAGCCCAAGCCCACCAGCAGGCGACCCAAGGGCTGATGATTCTTTTGCTGTTCCTGCATGGCGATACGCAACTGGTCGTCGCTGATGACACCTTTTTCCAGCAGCAGGGAGCCTATGGGTTGTTGTGTTTTATCATTCATGTTGTCGCACTCAACGAGAAGTTAATTCATCCAGGCGCAACTGCGTTTGCGCGTGGTCGAAGCTGGTGTTTCCAACGCTGTCCAGTTGCAGTGCGCGCCGGTAATGCTGTGCGGCGAGCTTGCCATGCCCAAGATGATCAAGACTAACTGCGAGGTTGAAGGCGTACTGGGCATTGTCAGACTCCAGTGCGCAGGCGCTGAAATAGGCTTGTTGCGCATCTCCCCAGCGTGACTGTTGCGCATAGAGGTTGCCCAGCGCAAAGTGCAGCGCCGCCGCTTCGGGGCGTTGTGTGAGCAGGAGTTTCAGGCGGCTCTCCGCGCCTGCCTCTGTGCCGAGCAGTGAGGACATCCCGGCATGTGCATCAGGATCGCGCGGATCAAGGCCAAGTAATTGACTGTAATACTGGGCAGCGTTGGCATCCTGCGACCGTTGTTGGGCAATGGCCGCCATGCCCAATAGCGCATCGCGGTTCGGTGAGTTGTTATTCTGGATATCCTTGCGCAGCACTTCGCTGTAATTCTGCGAGGCGGTGTCGAAATCGCCGTTGTGGTATGCCTGCCAGGCTGTCAACAGCATGGGGTCAACTGCATCGCTCACATGGCTATGCTCGATACGGATTGGCGGCATGGGATTCACTGCGGTTTCCATTTTGGCAACAGCGACCGGGGGGAGGGTAACAGCAGGTGTCGGCACAAGTTTTGCAGATAGGTGATGGCGTGGAGCGACAGACTTTATTTTCTTCGCTTGCTTGTGAGAGACACCCTGCGACTTGGCTGCTTTTTTTGGATAGCCAATTTGAAATGCTGATGGCTGCATTGTGGAAGGAGCAAAGGAAACAGGCATGACGGGATTTATTATCAAGACCGGTATATTTTCCATTCCCCATGCGTTAAATATACAAGCGGTGGCAAGCACGATTCCGCTGACGAACGAAGCTGGAACAATTGTAATGAGTCTGGTGGCAAGCACAGGCTCAATATTGTTTTTGGCATTCAGTGGATGCTCCATAATGTTAAGGCCTGCCGTTGTTCGTACTCTTGAAGAAGTCGACATTCGGCAGGCTGCTACGAAACTCGGTAAAGTCTGCGGCTACGCTAGCCTCCTTGATAACGACCGGACGCAGAAAAATCACCAGCTCGGTTTTCTGCGTTTTGTCATTGCGGTTCATGAAAAGATTTCCGACTCCGGGAATCGAAGAAATACCGGGAACGGCATCGGTCAAATTATTCACTTCATCCTGCATCAGCCCACCCAATACGGCGATCTGGTTATTTTCGATTTTCAATACCGACTCCATCTCGCGGGTCTGGGTTTGGGGGATGCTGCTCACCACATGCGCGTTCGCCAAATCCGGATTGGGATCGTTGACGTAACCGAGTAGGCGCGTGATTGAGGGGCGTAGGTTGAGCAGCACCGTGTCGCTGTCGCTGATCTGTGGTGTTACGCTCATGGTGAAGCCGATAGGAACGGTATTAGGGATGGTAGAAAACGTGCTGAAGGCCGAGCTGGTTGCGGTTGGCGCAGTAGTGGTTGCGCTGGTGACGAAGTACACCAGATTGTCCACCACGCGCAGCATGGCGGTCTGGTTATTCATTACGCTGAGCTTGGGGCTGGACAACACCTTCACCTTGCCGAACGATTCCAGCAGCGAAACTTGCGCGCTCAGGCTGCCCAATACGGAAGTGGGATTGATATAGTTGAGGGTAAACATGCTGCCGGTATTGGTCGCAGGCAAACCGGCTGATCCGGCCTGAGTTAGCTGGAAGCCTTTGCTTCCCAGCAGCAACTGCGACCAGTTGATGCCCTGCTGGTATTGGTCGCTCAGATTAACCTCCACAACGGTTGCCTCGATCAGCACTTGTCGCCGCACGCTGGTCATAACCTGATCGATGAACTCCTGGATTTTTTCATGCTGCTTGCCGGTGGCGCGCACGGTGATGATGCCGCTCTCCGGATTGGCAATTACCGCCGCAGCCTCGCGGAAAGTGTTGGTGCGCGTGACCGTGGTGCCGCCTTCTTCCAAGGTGGCCGGGATCGGGCTGCTCGCGATGCCGAGCGGCTTGGCAGTGGATTTTTTACCAACTGTTTGTTGTGGCTGTGTGCCGGTGCCGCTGGTGTTGGTCTCATTGCTTTTTTGTACCACGGTTTCGCTGGAACCGGCTGGCAATATCTGATCGGTTTCGTGCAGGATGTCCTTGATGTTCTGAATCAATGTTTCCCAGAAATGATTTTTTGAAATGTTCTTGATAGTCAGCGATGAGTTGTTGCCACCCGTTCCTACAGCCCCGTTGGTAATGCCAGACGAACTGGAGCCGACTTGTGTGGCATTGGATATCGATCCATCCGCATCGCGCGCCATATTCACATAGTCGATCTTGTAGTGCTTCAGAAAGGGCGTATCCGGCATGATGATTAAATTCGTGCCGTCCAGTTCGTAGCGCATATCCACCTGTTTAGCCATGCGGCTGAGGATGCGCGGCAAAGTTTGGTCGATAGCATTGAGCGTGACCGTGCCCTGAATGCCATTATGGATGTCGAGATTGATCTTCGCATCGCGTGCCAACGCGAACAGAATTTCCTGCGCTTGAACATTGGTCACTACCACGCTATAAGTTTCGGTTTGGAGGGCGGCGACAGGAAGGGGAAGCGGGATGGTGCGCTTGATGACGGGCGGGATGCCAGCGCTAAGCGATGCTTGTGCATCTGTGCTATTGATATGCTTGTCCGACGGCTTGATCGGCTGCGTGCCGCAAGCCGTGAGCAGAGCACAAACCAAACCTATCAGCCAACTCTTGCCAAAGCACATGTATCCCTTTCAGGTGGCCCAGAAAATTTCAGGAGGCCAAGAAAATCACCCTTACTCAGGTGCATCCGTATGTGCTCCATTTTTGCAAACAAGCGCTCTTTTTACTACCTGTCAGAACTGATAGGGCTAATAGAAATTTACATCATCCTGAAAATGGAACAGACATTGGTGTTCGCGGAATTGCAGGGCGGCTGCCCGTCGGCTTCCGTGAACAAGGATGATTGAAGCGTTTCTAAAAAACTGTTTTGAAATTAACGGGTATCCGTAATCAGTGGTTGGTTAAGATTTGTGGTGAAGGCCTCATATCGACCCGTTTGCGATATTCATAGTTCTACAAAGCTGTCCATAACGCTTCAATGCGACATCTCGCTGACCAATTCGACAAATATTTTCCGGCAATTATTAGTGTGCCCATGAGACAAACACTGATGTGAAGATTCACAATTTACTTATCTCTTGTCAGGCAAAACGCCTATATTTTAAAGGTCTCCATGTCGTCAAAATAGAAAGGTGCACAACGACAAGCGTAGAGGTTTACATGATTACCATTCGCAAGAGTTCAGATCGAGGCCGTGCCGATCACGGCTGGTTGCGGAGCTACCACAGCTTTTCTTTTGCTAATTATTATGACCCGCTGGAGATGGGGTGGGGGAAACTGCGTGTTATTAATGAGGATCGCGTTCAGCCAGGCAAGGGCTTTGGCACTCATGGTCACCGGGATATGGAGATTATAAGCTATGTCCTCGAAGGCCAATTGCAACATAAGGACAGCATGGGAAATGGCGCGATTATCCGCCCCGGGGACGTGCAACGCATGAGTGCAGGCACAGGCATTCAACACAGCGAGTTCAATCCATCACCCAGTGAGCTTGTGCATTTTCTCCAGATATGGATTGAGCCAGAACGCATCGGCATTGAGCCCAGCTATGAGCAAAAGTTTTTTACCTCAGAAGATAAACATGGGCGGCTGCGACTGGTAGCATCACGGAATGGACGCGAAGGCAGTGTCACAGTTCATCAGGACGCTGACGTCTATGCCAGTTTATTGAGTCCGGACGAGCAGGTTTTCCACCGGATTGCCATGGGTCGCATTGCTTATCTACATCTCGTCAAAGGTGCCGTGCGCGTTAACGAAACACAGCTCAGGACCGGTGATGCTGCCAAGATCGAATCTGAACAGAACCTCTTTATCGCCGCCAACGAGGATTCAGAACTGCTGTTGTTCGATATGGCCTGAGTCACCAGAATGAAGAAGTCATGTCAAGGCTATCTTAATGAATTTTGCAGTCTCCAGCGGTTTTTGTGAAGTCCAAGTTTCTTTGAGCAAGAGCGAGGCCTTAATGGGTAAAAGCAGGCTCGAAGCATTCAGCGATGGCGTGATTGCCATCATAATCACCATTATGGTGTTGGAGCTCAAAGTGCCCCATGGCGAGAGTATTGACTCTCTTGCGCCATTGATCCCTGTGTTTTTGAGCTATGTGTTGAGCTTTGTCTACGTCGGCATCTATTGGAACAACCACCATCATATGCTACATACGAGTCAAAAGGTAACCGGATCGATGCTGTGGGCCAATCTGCATTTGTTATTCTGGCTATCGCTGTTTCCTTTCGCCACAGGTTGGATGGGTGAGAATCACTTTGCCGCCGCGCCTTCGGCCTTCTATGGTGTCGTTCTGCTCATGGCTTCTGTCGCGTACTTGATACTGCAGCAATTCATCATTGCATCACAAGAGCCTGACTCTCTTTTAAAGAAGGCTGTCGGTAATGATTGGAAGGGAAAGATATCTGCCGCTATTTATCTCATTGCTATTCCTACGGCATTTTGGTCGCAATGGGTATCCCAAGGTCTATACGTACTGGTTGCACTGGTTTGGCTTGTACCAGATCGACGCATCGAGAACGCTCTTGCGCACAAAGAAACATTCTACTAGGTCTAAGTTATTTAAATTCGCGGCATAGGACAAACACTGATGGATTATCAGACAAAACACCTATAGTTTTAAAGCCGATTCCTCGTCAGAATAATATTTGATAAAAAGTGTGAGCGTTCTTGGATGTTATTGGGAATGCTAGGGCTTGAATTGGCGGGTCGTAGTATTTTATTGTTGTTCAATTACTTAAGAAGGAGCGAAAATATGAAGAAAGTGTTTACCCTGATTTTGGCAGCATGTATATCCCTCGGCATGGCCGGCGCTTACGCCGATGACATGATGAAGAAGGATGATATGGGCAAGACTGAAATGAATAAAGATGAAATGGCCAAGTCCGAGATGAAAAAGCCAGCCGTGAAACACAAAAAGCACAAGAAACACAAGAAGCACAAGATGAAAAAGGACGAAATGAAAAAGGACGACATGAAGAAGGACGAAATGAAGAAGGACGAAATGAATAAGTAAGCGTCCGGGTTGGCGGACGCAGTTCATCACGCCAGCACGCACTCCTCAAGGAAGACTTTACTCGTTACAACGTACTTAACCTTCTCATAGTCAAAAGTAAGGTCATCCTGATTGTGGTCGATTGATTTACACGTTAACTCCGTTGGCCAATTAGCAGCTTGGCCAGCTTACACCCACCGAAGTTAGGTGGGTGTTTTTTAGTGGGCACAGAAGTGCTATATGTGGCGCGGTACAGGGCCGCATAGAAACTCTTATCTTACGAAATATTTTACCGAAGAGACTAGGGGTTGCCATGCAATTCTTTAAAAGAATAGTTATTACCTCCGCAGTGTTGCTGATTGCTGAGTTAGGTGGATGCGCCAGCGACTTGATAGATGTGCGAAAAGGGTCTGACCAAGTCTCTCTGGTGGATGCAAATCAGGTCGGTAGCTGTCAGTCCAAGGGAGAAACGACGGTTAGCGTTCTTGCTGAAGTTGGATTTATCAGTCGTAGTGTCGAAGCAGTTGAAGCTAACTTACTACAATTGGCACGCAATGGCGCTATAGATGCTGGGGGCGATTCTGTCGTGAAGGGAAATTCGCCAGTATTCGGCAAGCGCACCTTTGCAATTTTCAAATGCAAACCTTAATCGGATTTTCTTTGTAGTGACGACGAACTTCGGTATTGGGGAACAATAAATTACTTCCTTCGCCCTGCGGCTATCTCAAATTCTACATGCTTGAAAAACGCAACTATCAGCACATCTTGATTTATGAATGGCTGGCGGTTGGAACAGGCGAAATAGCTGGGCACATCTGCTTGCACCTTGTCGTGCATAACTAAGCACAAGAACAGTACGCAAGTTTTTGGGTGAAGGCATTGCCTCTCCCCAATTAAGGGAGAGTGAAATGAAAATCGTCACTGCTATTATCAAGCCGTTCAAAGTGGAAGAAGTGCGTGAAGCACTTTGCGCGGTAGGCGTTCAAGGCATTACTGTTACCGAAGTCAAGGGCTTTGGCCGACAAAATGGACACGCTGAAATGTACCGAGGGGCGGAATATGTGGTGGACTTCCTGCCCAAGGTCAAGTTGGAAATTGCCATCAAGGCAGACATGCTGGATCAGGTGCTCAAAGCCATCGAGAATTCCGCGCGTACCGGAAAGATTGGTGACGGCAAGATCTTCGTCTACGATATTGAGCAAGTCATCCGCATCCGCACCTGTGAAACCGGCGCGGAAGCGTTGTAGAGGAGATAGGGTGTGAAAAATGACGACACTGGGAGGTTGGCAAGTTCGCAGGTATCCCGAAACACCTTCCCCACTCAGAATTTTGCCCGGCAGGTGTTATTTTAAGGTGGTGACTAAATTTTCAGAAGTTTGGGCAAGTCCCTAATTGAGTCGATCAGCGTGTCAGGTTTAATTGAAGAGGCTTCGACATAACCTTGACGATATTTTCCGGTTTTTACCAAAACACCTTTAAGTCCAGCCTGTTTTCCGCCGCCCACATCTGCATCAATGTCGTCGCCAATGATTGCTACTTCGGCGGGTTGAAACCCCATGGTACTCAATGCCATTTGAAAGAAATAAATTGACGGTTTGCCGATTATTTTTGCTTTTGTCTTGCTGGCATATTCCAAGGCTTCGACGAATCCCCCGATATCCATCTGCAAACCTTCCTCAGTTTGCCAGAACCGGTTTTTATGAATGGCTATCAATTGTGCACCGTTCATCAGGCAATTAAAAACCTCATTCATTAGACGGTATGACCAAGCATCTCCAATATCTCCAACTATGATGTATTCGGCTTCAGTATCGGATTGCTGGAAGCCCATAAAGTCCTGCTTGACATCATCCGATAGCAAAAAACGACAAACTGGATTTGGCTTCTGAGTCAGATAGAGTAAGGCTGCTTGGGGGGCACTAATGATCTCCCGTTTGGGTATGGAAAACCCCAGAGAATTAAGTTTTTGTTGCAAAGAATCCAGCGATAATGTACTTGTATTCGTGACGAAACGACAGGAAATGCCACTAGCACGAATACGTTCCACTGCATCGATTGCCCCCTCAATGACCTGAGAGCCAACATAAAGCACTCCGTCCAAATCGAACAACAAGCCCTTAATCATTTGAAATTGTTCATTGGGATTTAAACCAAGAGGTACCACGATAACTCCTGAAAGCGTTAACAGTTATTAGCTGGATGTACTTATATAACACCAAACAGAATTTACATTCGAATGTGCGAAAGTGACCATCCGCTGAACATTTTACTCGCCAACGTGCGAAGAACAACAAGCGACGCTGATTTTTTCTGCATCGACGGTCTCGTCATGGGTATCGTGCCATTACTGTTGAATCGGAAGCGGCTTCGGCCATGCCATCACTGAATTATAAGTTCAAGCATTTATCTTGTCGGAGCCGTGGCAGATGGTCGGTATGCGAGTTTCACGTTAGAATTCACAGACGACAAAAAATTGAAACTACCTACTAGTGGTTTGGTTCCATACAGATCAACTGATACCCGATAAATGATCGGTTAATGCTACGGAGGTTAGTATGCGCGTAGAAATTCTCGGTTGCAGCGGTGGCATCGGTGGAGATTTACGCACCACATGTTTGCTGGTGGATCAAGACATCCTGATTGACGCTGGTTCCGGCGCAGGTGATTTGAGTTTGGCGCAAGCCATTGGCATCAACACGTTGTTTCTTACCCATTCCCACCTCGACCATTGCGGATTCCTGCCTTTGCTGGCCGATGCCGCCGGTAACTTTCGCGACACCTCGCTCAATGTTTACGCACTGCCCGAGACTATTTCCGCAATCAAACGCAACATTTTCAACGGCGAAATCTGGCCTGATTATACTGTCCAGCCTTCCCCAGAGCGCCCCTACATCAGTTTCACCCCGATCATAACGAAAGAGACGGTGGAAATGAATAACAGAAAATTTACCGCGCTGCCCACGCGGCATGCCGTCCCATGCGTTGGTTATCAACTTGATAGTGGTGCGGCCAGTCTGGTGTATAGCGGCGACACCACCTTCTGCGAAGATTTCTGGCAGGCGCTCAACCGCATTCCAAACCTAAAATATCTGCTGATCGAAACCACTTTCCTCAACCGCAACGCCGCAGGCGCACAACGTTCCGGCCACATGACCGCCGAGCTACTGGCAAAGGGGCTGCGCCTGCTGCAACGCCCGGCTCAATTGTTTATTGTTCATATGGAACCGGGGCGCGAAAAAGACACCATGCATGAAGTGCGGCAAGCCGCCAAAAAATGCAACCCGCAGATGTTGCGGCGCGGAATGGTATTCGAGTTCTGAATTTTATTATTCCATATGTGATCTGGAAGACGGTAGCTGCCCCAATTTCTGCCACCGTATAGCCAACCCCATGACTGTTGGCACCAACCTATAACAGCCAGTCGGTTTTGATTTTACGCTTCCCGCCATTCGGCAAATTTAGTACACGCCCCCTACGCGAAAAGATTTCCGTGGCATCTGATTAGGACAAACGCTGAGTAACTATTACAAAATTTACCTAATTGATTTTGGGGGGATCGCCGATATTCTAAGGCCACCTGCATCGTCATAATTATCATCCAAAGCACAACAATAGTTGTTGTTCTTTGTGTGCTGGGTTTTTTCTTCCCTGGCGCGTTGATTGCCATGTACTTACATGCCGAAATATTAATTATTTAATTATTAGGAGAAATTAAATGCATACGTCACCGCTGGGTTTCCTGAGTATTAAGGTTGTTGCACTGTCAGTTCTTAATATTGATCGGGCTAAAAAATTCTATAGTGACAAGCTTTCACTGACTCAAGTCGATGAGGGCGGCAAGGAGCTTGGATATTCTCTTGGACAAACAGTACTGATGCTAAAGGAAGACTGGTATTCTCCTCCTACAGATATGCCGAATCCTCGTATCACGATCGAAGTCAGACATGCACCGAACACCGAAAAAGCGTTGCGCGCACGAGGTATCGTCATCTCAGATCCAGTCCAGCCATACGATGAATTTTATGTGGGAGGTTTTCTGGATAGCGAGGGAAACAAGCTTTGGTTCTGTTCTCCCGTACATCAAGAGGGAGCCTGATCGAAAAAGAACGGACTTCATGAACTGTAAAATCAGTTTGGGGCTCTATGAGCAAGAATAGCTTGTGGTGGTACAACGAATCTGCCGCAATGCTGATTTTGATACCAACTATGGGCTAGAAGCTGTCTTAATATTCCTCCGGCAATTCTTTCAACTGAGCCCACGAATAGACTGGCCCCTTGGTGCAGATATAATCCTTGCCGACGTTGCAGCGACCGCATTTACCCAAGCCGCATTTCATCTTGTTCTCGATGGTCGTGTAAATTTGTTCGTCCGCGAAGCCGAGTTGTTGTAGGTTCTGGATCACGAATTTAATCATGATGGGTGGCCCGCAGGTAATCGCGATGGTGTTATCGGGCGAGGGTTTCTTGTCCAACACGTTGGCCGGCACGAAACCGCAATATTCGTTCCAGCCTGCCTCGGCCCGGTCTACGGACAATTGAATATCTGCGTCGCCGCGCAACCGATCCAGTTCTGCCTTATACATCAGGTCGCGCGGGGAGCGTGCACCGTAAAACACGGAGATGTTCTTGAAATCGGTACGCTGCGTCACGGCGGTGGTGATCACGGGCCAGATCGGCGCCAGGCCGACGCCGCCGCCGATAAACACCAGATTTTTTCCGCGCCAGTCATCTAGCGGGAAGCTGTTGCCGTAGGGACCGCGTATGCCGATCACATCGCCCACTTCCAGTTCATGGAAAGCAGAGCTCACCCGTCCTACCCTCATTACGCTGAATTGCTTGTACTCCGTGATCAGCGGCGAAGAAGCGATGGAGATCATCATTTCGCCGCGACCGAAAATCGACAGCATGGCGCATTGGCCGCAGTTATGCTCGAAGCCGCCTCCGTTTACCGGTTCCACGCGGAAGGTCTTGATGGCGCGTTCGCCGCTGATCTCTTCCTTGATGTGGACGATCCGAGCCAGCTCTGGCAGGTATATGTTATCCGGCATGTTCGGCTACCTTGTTGACGACATTGACGATATCAATCCCGACAGAACATTCGGTAATGCAGCGGCCACAGCCGGTGCACTGCGGCATGCCGAAATTCTCGTAGAAATATTGAAATTTATGGCTCACCCGCTGACGCAATCTGGAACCCAGGCTCTCGCGCGGATTGTGGCCGGAGGTGTGCATGGTGAAGTCGGGGAACTGGCAATTGTCCCAGGTGCGCACCCGGTTGCCCTTGATCGGAGTCGCGCTGGTATTTTCGTCGTTGATGTCGAAGCAGTGACAGGTCGGGCACAGAAAAGTACAGACTCCGCAGCCGATACAGGCACGCGCCAATTCTTCCCACAGCGGCGAATCGAAACTCGCTTTCAACTTGGCAGGCGCTTCGTCGAGATTGTTGATGGCACGTTGCGGATGGGCGATCGCTTCGGCGTGGGTTTTTTGCAGTTGTTTGCGGTCGGCAGCGGTCGGTTCGGCAAACACGTCCTTGCCTGCCGCCATCAGCGCCTTGCCGGTCTCGGTGATCGCAGCCACGAAGTAGCAGTCGCCCAGGTCGGTCATCAGCACATCCATGCCGCCGCTTGATACCGGCGAACCGCCGACCGACAGGCAGAAGCAGTTGATGCCCTGCGGCTGATTGCACGCCAGCCCCACGTAGGCCACGTTGCTGCGCCGTGCCTGATAATAATTATCTGCCACGTGATCGCTGAATACCTTGTCCATGCGCACCGCGCCGCAGCCGTCGCAGGGACGCACGCCGAACACGGCATGACGTGTTGCCTTCGGCAGTTTCTGCGTCAGCTTGGGAGGCTCCCCCTTGATCTGCTCGAACGAGAAAAACACCTCGCGCTGGGGAAAAGAAAATCCCTTGGGCGGCTGCGTGGTGTTGCTGTGTTCAAGTTGCACGCTGCCGCTGCCTGACTGATACGACCAGATGCCGTCTTCCAGCACGGGCGCAGAAACCTGCCAGTCGCTTAACGCGGCGACCCAGTCGTCAATTTTGGTTTTGCCTAAAATCTTTTCCATGCTGTTACCTGATGAATTTGCCGGGGTCGTTGTCGAGGAAGGAGGCGGTCAGCGACGGCCCTCCGATGCTTGCGCCCGGCTCGTAGCCAAATTCTTCGCGGGCTTCGCGCTCCATCTTGTTGTTGAGCAGGCGCAACGGAATGTTGACCGGGCAGACGCGCTCGCACTCGTTGCAATCGATGCAGCGCCCGGCCAGATGCAGGACGCGCGTCATGTGATAGGTCATGTTTTCCGGACGCGTTGCCGAGCGTTCGATCCAGCGCACGCGGTTAGCCTTTTCCTCGGCGGTAGTCTGCCCGGTGACCGGGAAACTAATGCTGTCTACCACGCACTCTTCGCAGTAACACATCGGGCACACCGAGCGGCACGCGAAGCAACGGATGCAGCGCTCGAACTGATGCTCCCAGAATTTCCAGCGTGCACCGGCATCCATCTCTTCAAAGCGCTTGAGCGCGGTGAACGGCGCAGCCAACTCACGACCGGTCTTGTTCTCTCCGAGCACTGCGTTATGCTCCTTGGGAAAGGGTTCGCGACATTCCAGACAGCGATCTGCCATCACCTCGCGCGCGGGGATGCGCTGTTCGCCTTGCGCCATGGTGAACACGAAATCGTCGCCGTCGAAGGCAGAATTCGTCGCCTGGATGCCCTTGCGTGCGAGCTTGCGTTCGTCCAGCACGCCCGTTCCCTCGCAGGACATACCAATTATGTAAATATCCTTGCGCTCGAAATAATGTTCCTGCATCAACACCACGGTGGAACGCGCATCGCAACCCTTGGCGATGATGGCGATGGGTAAATCAGCCGTTTTGCGCAGATGCGCCAAAAACTTGCGATCCTCGACCAGATACAGCGAAAGATTGTGAAAGCAGGTGGGATCCCATACCAATTCGTCGGCTTGCGCAGGGTTCGTGATAACCACGGGTTCAGCATTCATGCCGCTGCTTCCGCGCCGATAGCCGATGACGGCGCGGACCTCACCTTTTGCGAGGAGATTGCGCGCGGTGTCACGCATATCCTGAATATTGATCATGTGCGATCTGCCTTCAGCTTGTTCTGCGGTCCGAGCGGCCTGAGGTCTTCGACAAAATCCTTGATGACGTTGGAATACTTTGCGCCTTCGGCGGCCGATACCCAGGACATGCGGAAACGCTCCGGCTCAATGCCAACGAATCCAAGCAGCTCCTTGACCAGATGGATTTTGCGCCGCGCCAGAAAGTTGCCCTCAATGTAATGGCAGTCACCGATATGGCAACCTGACACTAGAACGCCGTCCGCTCCCTTTTTGAAAGCCGACAGGATATACATCGGCGACACACTGCCCGAACACGGGACGGTGATCGGCGTCGCGTTGGACGGATACTGCATGCGCGACACCCCGGCCAGATCGCTGCCTGCCGACGAACACCACTTGCACAGGAAAGCGACGATCCTCGGCTCGAAATCGCCGGATGCTTCGGTTTTGGTTACTTCAGCTTGTGCTTGCGACATCTATCTTCCTTCGTTCAACATGTAGGTCGGAAAAGCGTAGCGCCTTCCGACGTTTTGAAAATTTCATTCGGCGGATAACGCCTTCGGCTCATCCGCCCTACGCCAAACACGCCTCTATCATTTCATGTATCTGCAACGCGGTCGCATTCTTCACCTCAATCGCGGCGCGCAGACAGGTGGCCGAACAACTGCCGCAGCCTTCGCACAGCACTTCGTTCACCACTGCCTTGCCATGCTCCAGATGAATCGCGTTATAGGGACAGGCGGTCACGCACATCTCGCAGCCGGAGCAATGCGAGTTGCGCACGCGGGCGACCGTCGGCGCATGGCTTAGGGTGGGCTGCGACAGCAGACCTATCACCTTGGAAGCTGCCGCACCGGCCTGGGCGACGGTCTCGGGAATGTCCTTGGGCGCTTGCGCACAACCCGCCAGGAAGATACCTGCGGTGACGCTCTCGACCGGTTTCAGCTTGGGATGAGACTCGGCCAGAAAGCCATCCTTGTCGCGACCGATCTTCAGCGTCTTGGCGATTTCTCCGGTGCCCTTGGAGGGTTCCATGGCGAGCGCCAACACCACCATGTCGGCGTCGATCTCGACGTTCTGTCCGGTCAGGGTATCGGTGCCGAGTACGCGCACCTTGCCGTTTTTGCGATACAGTTTGGACACGCGGCCGCGCAGGTAAATGGTGCCGTCGTCTTCCATCGCGCGCTGCACGAATTCTTCGTAGCCCTTGCCGCCGGAGCGGATGTCGATGTAGAAAACATAAGCGCGGCCATCCGGTACATGGTGTTTGTACAGACGTGCATGCTTGGCGGTGTACATGCAGCAAATCTTCGAACAATAGGCGCAGTGCTGTGCCGGATCGCGCGAACCGACGCACTGGATGAACACCACTTCCTTGGGTACGGTGCGGTCGGACGGCCTCAGCACATGCCCTTTAGTCGCGCCCGAAGCCGAACACAGGCGCTCAAACTGGAGGCCGTCGAGCACGTCTTCCACCTTGCCGCCGCCCATTTCGTTCATGTGTTCCTGAGCATAAAGATCGAAGCCGGTTGCCACCACGATGGCGCCCACCTCCTCGGTGATGATCTCGGGCCGCATGTCATAATTGATGGCACCGACATCGCAGGCATCCTTGCACTTGCCGCAGCGCACGGGATTCAGCCCCAGGCAGGCGCTTTCATCCAGCGTATAGCTGGCCGGAATGGCCTGGGCAAACGGGATATGAATCGCGCGCCGCGCGGTCAGTCCGAGGTCGTGTTCGTTCGGCACCACGACCGGACAGACACTGGCGCAGTCGTCGCAAATCTTGCACAACTCGGGATCCACATAAGTGGGTTTTTTCAGAATCTTGACATGGAAATTGCCCACTGAGCCGCTGACTTCCTGCACCTCGCTGTAGGTCATCAACTTGATCTTCGGGTGGCGCGACACTTCCACCATCTTGGGCGACAGAATGCACTGCGAGCAGTCCAGCGTGGGGAACGTTTCTGAAAGTTGCAGCATGTGACCGCCGATGGTGGCCAGCTTCTCGACCAGAATCACTTCCACTCCCGCGTTGGCGATATCGAGCGCGGCCTGAATCCCGGCGATGCCGCCGCCGATTACCAGCGCTTTGCGCGTGACGGGAACGGCGATCGGTTCCAAAGCCTGATCGCGTCCGGCGCGGCGTACGGCGCTGCGCGAAATCTTGATCGCCTTCGCGGTCGCCTCGTCCTTGTCCTTGTGCACCCAGGCGCACTGCTCGCGGATGTTGGCGATCTCGCAGGTGAAACTGTTCAGTCCCGCCATCTTGGCGTTGTCGCGGAAGGTCTTTTCGTGCAGGTTAGGCGAGCAGCAGGAGATCACCACGCTGTCCAGATTTTTGTCCTTGATGGACTGGATCACCGCGTTCTGTCCCGGATCGGAACACATGTAGACGTAGTCCTGCGAGTGGACGACGTTTTCCTCGCCGGACATCGCCTCGACCACCTTCCCCACATCGACGGTGGCGGCGATGTTGTTGCCGCAATGGCAGACGAAAACGCCTGTGCGCTTTTTCGTCATGCTGTCGCTCCGGCCTTGCTCATGGCTTCGACGCCATATTCATAGCCTCTCTCGAAGGCCTTGAGGTTGATTTTCAGGAAACGGTCGGGGACAAGTCCCGGCAGCGCTTTCTTCATCGCATCGGCGGTCACCACTTTGGTCACGGCGGTGAGAAAACCCAACGCCACAAGATTGGTGAACAGACGGTTGCCCAGTTCCTCGGCGAAGCGGGTGGCCGGTACGCGCCACAATTTGAGATCGGCATGGTCTGATTTCAATTTCACCAGATCCTCCTCGACGATCAGCGCGCCGCCCTTGGGCAACTCCGGATAGTACAAATCATAGGCTTCCTGCGACAGCGACATGAGGACGCCGGGCTGGGTGATATAGGGATAGAGGATACGGCTGTCGGACACCACGAGTTGCGCCGCACAGGCGCTGCCGCGCGCCTCCGGGCCGAAGCTCTGGGTCATGGTGGCAAATTTGTCGTCGTACAGGGACAACGCCTTGCCCGTGATCAGCGCGCAACGAATGATGCCCTGTCCGCCGAATCCCGAAAACCTGATTTCCTGAGTGCTCATGCGTATTCTTCCTGTCTAGCCTGAACGTTTTACAATCTCGTAGGTGCGAATTTATTCGCACATTTACCCATGGTGCGTGTGCGAATAAATTCGCACCTACAACCCCGCTCTCTCTACTTGCGGGTTTTCTTGGCTGGGCTTTTGACCGCAGCTTTCTTTGCAGCGGCCTTGGCAATCACTTTGGGTGCGGCTTTCGTCGCAGCCTTCTTTGTCACCGCTTTGGCTGGCGCCTTAGCAGCAGACTTCTTCACGGTCTTGGCCGGAGTTGCGGCTTTTTTCGCCGCTGCCTTGGCAGGCGCTTTTGCCACAGCTTTTTTCGCAGCTTTGGCCAGAACCTTTTTCGCCGATGCCTTGACCGGAATCTTGGCCGCAGCCTTTGCCAACACTTTCTTGACCTCTTCCTCTTCGGCCTGCACTGCCGCACGACGCGCGGCGATGCGCTCCTTCTCGGCTTTTTCTTCGGCCTCGCGCTCTGGAACGGTCTTGCCGTAAAGCTCGTAGTCGTCGCCCACCACCTTTACACAGCGTTCATCGAGTGCTTCGCTATAGGTCGGCTTGTTCTTGTCGACAAACTTGCCGATGACAATCTTGCCCTGAAAGTCGATATCCGCTTCGCGCGTGTCGCAACCGTGCTTGAGAACAGCGTTTTCCTGATAGAACTGCAGCGCATCCACACCGTCGCCGAGACGATTGCGGCGCAAATAAAGTGTGGTGCAAGGCGAGATGATCTCGATGAAAGAAAACCCCTTGCGCGACAGCGCCTCTTCTATCGACTGGATCAGGTTGCGTGAATGCATCGATGTCCAGCGCGCGATGTAAGTGGCTCCAGCCGCATCGGCCAGGAACGGCAGGTTGAACGGATACTCGTGGTTACCATATGGCGTGGTCGAGGAAATCGCCGAATGCGGAGTCGTCGGCGTAACTTGCCCGCCGGTCATGCCATAGGTGAAATTGTTGTTGCAGATGACCACGATGTCCATGTTGCGGCGCGCGGCATGGATGAAGTGGTTGCCGCCGATGCCCGTGAGATCGCCTTCGCCGCTGAATACCACCACCTTCATGTTCGGATTGGCCAGTTTGAGTCCGGTGGCCACGGGAATGGCGCGTCCGTGCGTGGTATGGATCGAGTCGAAATCAACATAGCCCGCCACCCGCCCGGTGCAACCGATGCCGGAAACGACGGCCAGCTTGTCAGGGTCGATGCCGCTACGCTTGACGGCTTCGGCAAAGGCGTTTACCTCGGAACCGATACCGCAACCGGGGCACCAGATGTGCGCCATCCGGTCCATGCGCAGCGTGCCCGCCATGGGGCTGGCATTTTTGAATTTAGCGGTATCCATACTCATTTGTTTCCCTTTCTGATCGCATCCAGAATTACTTCGGGGTCATGCACCGCGCCGCCGCAGTGGTTGACGCTGATCACCTTGCACTTGCCGCCCGCACAGCGCTCGACTTCGAGCACCATCTGTCCGTAATTGAGTTCGGGCACGACGAAACACTTGATCTTGGGAGCCAGTTCGCGGATGCGTTTTTCGCAGAACGGCCAGATGGTAATCATGCGCAGCGAACCGACCTTGATGCCTTCCTTGCGTGCATCCTGAACGGCTTTGACCGCGATGCGCGAAGTGATGCCGTAAGACACCACCACCACATCGGCGCCGTCGATATCATTCTCTTCGAGACGGACGATGTCGTCGGCATTGCCGTTGATCTTTTCCATCAGGTGCGTGACCACAATCTTGTTCTGCTCTGCCGTCACCACCGGATAGCCGCGCTCGTTATGCGTGAGGCCGGTGATGTGGAAATGGTAGCCGTCGCCCGCGCGCGTCATCGGGTGGCCGCCCTGACCGTCGAATTTGTACGGGCGAAAATCTTCCTTGGGGCCGTTGTAGTTGTTGCGCGGCACGATCTTGATCTGCTCGGCGGGCGGAATGACCACCTTCTCGTGCATGTGGCCTACCGTCTCGTCTGCCAGGATGATGACCGGCACGCGGTAGTATTCGGACAGGTTGAAGGCCTCGATGGCGAGGTCAAAACACTCCTGCGGGCTGTCCGGCGAGAGTGCGATCATGGCGTTGTCGCCATGCGGGCCGTAGCGCGCCTGCATCATGTCCTGCTGCGCGGTCAGCGTGGGCGCGCCGGTCGACGGGCCCGCACGTTGCACATTGCAAATAACCATGGGCGTTTCGGTCATGGCGGCCAGGCCGATATTTTCCACCATCAGCGAGAAACCGGGGCCGCAGGTCACGGTCATCACCTTCTGCCCGCCCCAGACCGCGCCGATATTGGCGGCGATGGCAGAGAGCTCATCTTCCATCTGGATGAACATCGCGCCGACTTCAGGCGCCCGCTCGGCAAAACGCTCGAAAGTCTCGGTCGAGGGGGTGATGGGATAACCGGCGAAGAAGCGGCAACCTGCAGCCAGTGCGCCTTCGGCCAAGGCATGATCGCCATCCATGAAATGCGGGCCGGAATCAACCCCCTTGGGGTCGGCGGGCACGGTTTTAGATTTATACTTCTTCATTCTTTTCCTTTCTCGGCTCCATCATCCCGTTCCACGAAAATGGCGAACTCGGGACAGATCAACTGGCAATAGTTGCAATCACGGCATTTCTCAGGATTCTTGGCATAGGGCGGGTGATAACCCTTGGCGTTGAATTCCGGTGAAGTGTCCAGCACGTTGGTCGGACAAAACTGCACGCAAAAGCCGCAGCCCTTGCACCAGGTGTCGTTAACATAAACCCTGCCGTGCAGCGGTTTGAGATCGTTAAAGTAAGTAGCCATACGTTCTTCCCTAAGCCAAGCCGCGTGCCGCGAGAGTCGGCAACGGATCAATATGGTGCAGGTCGAAACCCAGGGCTTCCTTGCCGCATTCGAGCGCCAGCGCCATCAACTGGGTGAAGTACAGCACCGGCATATGCTGGAATTCCGGATTGAGCCGCTTCGCGTCATCCTGTTTGAAGTCCAGGTTGTAGGCGCACAGCGGGCAACTCACCACCACCAAGTCCACCTGCTCCTCGTTGGCCGAACCCATGATCTTATCGGTGCGGTCGGCAATAATTCCGGGAGAGCCGACGGCATGGTAAGCGCCGCAACACTCGGTCTTCAGCGCAAAATTTACCGGCGTGGCGCCGAGCGCGCTGATCAGGTTTTCCATGATCAGCGGATTTTCGACATCGTCGAACGCGACTTCCTTGGGGCGCACCAGCAGGCAGCCGTAATAGCAGGCCACGCGCAATCCCTTGAGCGGCTTCTTCACCTTTGCGGCCAGCTTGTCGAAGCCGACGCGGTCGCGCAGATATTCGAGCAGGTGCCGCACTTCCACATCGCCCTGATATTTGGTTTGTTCGAGGTTGAGGAATTCGTTGATGGTATTCAGCTTGTCGGCATGCTGCTTCACGTCGTTGTTGGCGCGTTTGAGCGTGTTGTAGCACATGGCGCAGGAAGTCATGAACTCGCTGGCTTGCGCTTCCTTGACGCGGATCAGATTGGTCACCGGCGCAACGCGGTTCATCACGTTGTCGGAACCCAGAGCATGCACCGTGCCGCAGCAATTCCAGCGCTCCAGTTCTTCGACTTCCACATCCAGTTTTGCCATGGAGGTAACCGTGGAAGTGTCGAAATTTCTCGCGCTGTTTTTCAGCGTACAGCCGGGATAATAAATAAGCTTCATCGTTCTGTTTTCGCTTCCCGTCAGGAGGTCAGTTTACGCATGGCGCTGATCATGGCGATGGGCGGCAAATCGCCACGCGCTTCGGGAGACATTTCCATGATATTCAGACGGTCATCGCGCTGGCCGTTGTGCAGCGCAGTCTGGCGCAGCGATTCGATCACTTCGGCGATGCGGATATCTTTCGGACAACGCGAGTTGCAAGTCATGCAAGACACGCAAGTCCAGATGGTTTTTGAAGCCAGTAACTTTTTCTGCATCCCAAGTTGCGCCATGCGCACGATCTGGTTGGGCAGGATGTCCATATGTGCCGCCATCGGGCAACCGGCGGAACATTTACCGCACTGGTAGCATGCCCACAGCTTCTGCCCGCTGACCTTTTCGACCTTGGCCACGAAGGCGCTGCCGATGCTGGAAGAGAGACGCAGAGTCGTATCGTTCATGTCGGGCCTCTCAGAACTTTCCATCCATGCGGAATTCGGGCATGTCCAGCCACAAGCCGGTGTTCAGCACACTGTCCAGTTGCGCTTGCAAGTTGTCATATTGGAAGCACTCCCCTTCGATTATTTTGCCTATCAGGGTGATGACATCCTGATCTTTGATTTGGAATGCCAGATCCTTGTACACATGGATAATCCGCCGTTCCAGTTCCATAGCCATGCGCAACGCCTGAGTATCGTCGGCCACCACGCTGTGTCCGCGACGAGTGACTTCGGCCTCCATCTCGGCGACGACATGAGACGGATGGGCATTCGCCTTCTCTTCGACGGCAAGGCGCTGCCACAGGTCATTGCCCATAATGGCACCGAACAAGCTTTGCATATCCTCCATGCGATCATTATTTTCTTCCGCGAGACGCAGGAACATGGCTTTGCCGCTGGCATTGCGCGTCATCTCGGCGGCATGGCGGAAAAAATGCTCGCCACCATACTCGAAGCTGAGCGCGGTGCGCGCCAGCTCGATTACTTTATCGTCAACGTGACTCATCAGGCGTCAGCTCTTTCGTCATGCAGGCGGTTTTGCAACACCGACGCACCGGGCAGCGAATTGCCGCCACGCACCAGTTGGCGTTTCTTGACATCCTTGGGGGCGTATGAGGGCAACAGTATAGGAGTAACCAGATCTGTTTTTACATTGGCTTCCGTCAATTGTTTTTCATAAGCGTCGATATGAGCCACGCTGAGTTTTCCGAGCTTGACGGTCTTGGCGTATTCGCTGGCATACTTTCCGGCGCGACGTCCGAACACGTTGTAGTCGAGCACCGAGTTGCCCATCAAGCGATTGCGGCCATGCAGGCCACCGGAAGCTTCACCCGCCACATACAGGCCGGGGAGATCAGTCTCACAACGTTCGTTGATCTCGATGCCGCCGTTCTGGTAATGCAGCGACGGATAGATCAGCATCGGCAGTTTGGCAATGTCGATGCCGTAGCGGATGAACTGGCGATACATGGCCGGGAAGTGTTTGTCGGTATAACCTTCGCCGTGCAGCATGTCGATCAGCGGCGAATCCAGCCACACCCCGACGCGTCCCGAAGGAGTCGGCACACCGCCGCCATTCTGAACGCATTCGCGGATGATGGCCGAGGCCTCAATGTCGCGCGGCTCGCGCGGGAAGACGAACAGTTCGCCGTCCTTGTTGAGCGGCTGGCCACCGGCACCGCGGATCGCTTCGGTGACCAGAAAGCCAGCGATCTGCTCGGGGAACGAAACACCCGTCGGGTGGTACTGCACCGAATCCATATACATCAGCTTCGCGCCAGCGCGATACGCCATCACCAGTCCGTCGCCAGTGGCACCGTAGTGGTTGGTGGTATCGTAGCCACGGATATGCAGGCGGCCATAGCCGCCGGTGGCGATTACGGTAGACTTGGCCTTGACCGTGATAAATTCTTCGCTGTCCATGTTGTACAGCACAGCACCGGCGCAGCGCCCCTCCTCGTCCATGATCAACTCTACCGCAGGCATGAATTCCTTGACGCTAATCATGTCGGGATGGTTGCGCACTTCGTCCATCAGCGTGCGCATGATCATCGCGCCGGTGTAGTCGCGGCAGGACAGCATGCGTTTGCGCGAAGTGCCGCCACCGTGCATGACTTTCATCGAGCCATCCTGCTCCTTGTCCCACACCACACCCAGATCTTCCAGCCACTTGACCACGCCGGGGCCATCTTCGGTGAGCGCTTTGACCAATTCCGGCTTGTTCTCGAAATGGCCGCCGCCAATGGCATCGAGATAATGGCGAGTCGGCGAATCGGTGCGAGATACGGCAGCCTGCATCCCACCCTGCGACATCATCGTATTGGAGTCGCCCATGCGCAGCTTGGTGGCGATTACCGAACGTATCCCATGGTCGCGCATCGCAACCAGCGCGGCATTGCAACCGGCGCCGCCGCCGCCGATGATCAGCATATCCGTTTCGAGGTCAGGCTTGCTTAAATCCACCTGCTCGCTACGCAGCCAGGAATGCGATTCCAGCAGGTCGGAGACTTCGGTGGTCAATGACTCGCCCCGGTTGGGGCCAACGCACACATTGCGACGGGCGCTAGGTTCGAAGTCGGGGTGAAAACTCTCCAGCACCGCACGACGCTCTTCCGCGTTCATGGGCGGGTAAACGGGGTCGGGTTTTCTTGCCAATTCCAAACGCCGGTGTCGCGTTTCGGCCACCTTGCGCAACGATTCTGCCATGTAATCTGGATACATCTGCTTTCCCTTTATTCCGAATCCCGTGCGTAATAGCGCTCCGACAAAGCCTCGCGGCTCATCACCATCATTTCGGCGTACTCCGCCTCGTAGGTACCGTCTTCCACGGCCTTGACGCGTTCAGCCAGTTCCGGGCTTTCCTTGCGCAGGTAGCGGCCATACAGTCGCTTCGCCATGATGCCCATCAGGGGTTGGGTGATCTCGGCGGGGCAACGCAACATGCACAGCCCGCAGACGACGCAATCGAAAGACAAGTCCATCACCGTCGCGATGTCGCCCCGCTTGGCGGCCTGTACGTAATCCATGACCTGGAGTCCTTGCGGACAGGATTTGGTGCAAGTGTTGCACGCAACACAACGGAAAACCGTCGGGTACATCTGCTGGATGGCGCTGACGTTGGGTTTGAGCTTCTCGATGTCGTAGATCGCCTTCTCGGCGGGAACCGAGGGGATCTGGGCCAACGTCATGCCCTCTTCAACCATAGTCATGCACGCCAAGCCGGTGCGTATTTTGTAGTCTCCGGGAAGACGATAGATGGTAGCGCAAGCGCCGCAATAACCTTCGCGGCAACCGGCTCCACGGATGATCTGATGCCCGGCATACTCAATGGCACCCATGATGGTTGCCTCGGCTGGCACCTCGTATGCCTTGCCCATGATGTAAACCGTGACCAGGCTGCCTACTGCCGGGTCTTGCTGCCCGTCAACCCTTGAGGTCGACGAATCCCCACTCGCCCCTGCCGGTGCGCTTCCCATATATGCTGTCCCCCGTACTCGGTTCCTTTAGCCACATCGCGACCGGAACTGATGTATTGTGTGATGGAACCCAGTTGGCTCCGCTGCTCGATATTTTTTTGACAAAAATTTTCTTTGCGAGCGAGAGGGATTATAAAGAAGTTTTCAATATTGACAAGAGGGTTTAAAAAATTGGTTATTAAATGGAGCGGGATATTGCCAATGTCATTCCTTAAAACTGGGGTATTTTACAAAATTGATAACGGGCATTTCTAAAAAAACCACAATATTTTCAATGATGCCGAGCTTGCCAGATTATCCAGAACTGCATTCAGGCAAGTCGCAAGCCGCTAATAAAAAAGAGTTGAAGATTGGTAAGAGGCAGGTTCCGGCAATGAATAAATTGTCAGGTGCTAAAAACAATAAAGCCACAAAAGGACGTTAGTCCTTTTGTGGCTTAAAGCTTAAAGTAAGGTTTGACTTAAGCTGATTTCTTGCGACGAACCATGAAACCCATCAGCCCCAGGCCGGCCAGCAACATGGCGTAGGTATCGGGTTCCGGTACGGCAGCAATGCTGCTAGTGAATTCGGCACGCAACCCGGTAGGATTGCCGCTGTCTTGTGCAATGTTACCCACGTAGAAATCCAGAACATTCGAACCTGAATGAAAGTAGCTGCTGCCAGATACTGCGGCAAAGGAGGTCCAGTCGTTATAGGCGACACCATCCGGTTGTGATACGGTTCTCGGGTTGACGATGGTGGAGATCAATTTACCATTCAAATAAAGGGCACCGTAGTTATCTGCCGCCCACTGACCACTAAGTGTTGCTGTGGAATAGTTGCTTGAAAGGTTAAAGCTTGTCTGGTACACATAGATGCCGTCACCATTGCCATTCGTGATGGGGTCAAGGGACTGACTCTGGTTGGCGAGCGGAGTTAGCCAACTGGAAATTGCCGGGGTGCTGGGGTTGAGTTGTTGTGGAATCCAGCTACCCGTTGCCCCGGTGGGAGCACCATATTGGGGAATGACGCCTCCGGCACCCGCAGCGAATGGAGCAGACCCGCTAAGGATCAACGGCGTCCCGCCAGGGTATGTGGCAACAATGGTAGTCACGGAATAATGTGAGTCAGCAGTTCCCGCAGCCAAAACCGCACCGCTATTATCCACACCGGTATTATAAAGACCGGCAATTGGTGTAGCAAAAGCCCCACCAGAAACCAGTAAAGCCAAAGTAGCTGTAGTTGCAATTAGATAACGCATGGTATCAACTCCTCAATGATTTGCTTCAGTTGAATAAAATTCAAGTTCTAACTTGGAGAGAAATATACACGCATTCATTTTTACTTACTATAGTACATTCGGACTAATGCCGACGTCATCTGAAATTCGGCAGAAATTGAAGAAGGAGAGCCGTGACCGGCTGATTCGGAACGACCATTCAAGTGAAAGTCCTTAATTCTTCAACGCCCTAAGCACTTACTTTCAACCCTTATATTATTGACGGCTTGGGCAATTCGACTGTGTTTAAAATTGACGCATGCCACATTGCCTCCCATAATTGCGCCCCCATCATTATTACCAGTCGCGCCATGACCACCATACGCCAGCAGGATCTCATAGACAGCGTCGCCGACGCACTG
>CAYZPM010000020.1:0-68610 GCA_964480365.1 uncultured Gallionellaceae bacterium | reverse complement strand
TAGGGTTGCAGCAGCGCGCAGCCTTGCTTGTCCCAGTAATTCTGTAGCGTCAGGATGATTTGCTGAAAGGTCAACATCATTAAATTTGGCTGGATTGCAAAGCGCGCATTTTACTAGCTTTCGCTTGTCGGCGCAGAACGAATCAACCCGGTGATGCAGGGAAAAGGGGATTGGGGCTTGCCTCAACCAGCGCCAACTTCTCCGTGCGTGGCAAACTCTTGATCTCAATCTCGCGCTTCAGCGCGGTGGATTTATCGGCACAGGATTCGAAATAGGCCAGCTTTACCGGCGTGCGCCCTCGCGTGTACTTCGCCCCCTCGCCTGCATTATGTGCAGCGAGGCGCTTGTCAAGATCGTTGGTGATGCCGCAGTACAAAGTGCCGTCTACACATTGCAAGATATAGCAAACCCAATTCATCGCACACGCCACCGCCACGCCACCGCCAGCATCATCCCCAGCAATCCCAGCACCATTCCATTGCCCCAACGCACATAAGGCGTACTGCCCACATAGCCCTGCGCCATCCCGGTGAGCACACCTTCCTCGTGCTGCGGCAACATTTGCAGGATGCGCCCACTGCGCCCGATGATGGAGGTGACGCCGGTGTTGGTAGAGCGCAGCATCATGCGTCCTGTTTCCAGCGCTCGCATCTGCGAAATCTGATTGTGCTGCATGGCGGCGTGGGAATTGCCGTACCATGCATCGTTGCTGACGTTCACCAGCAAAGTCGCTTCAGGCAGCGCACGAATGATTTCTTCGCCGAACGCGTCTTCATAACAGATGTTCACGGCAACTTTTTGTGCCGCCACTTTGAGCGGTGGCTGTTCGATGCCGCCGCGCGCCAGGTCGCCCATCGGAATATGCAAAACTTCGTTGATGAGCCAGCCCAGCACCGGGCGCAGCGGGATGAATTCGCCGAATGGCACCAGATGGTTCTTGCGGTAGCTCTGGCTTTCTGCTGTGCCGAGCGTGAACACGCTGTTGTAATACTGCTCATGGTCGCGCTCGAATGCACCGATAATTATATCGCCGCCGTTCTGCCGTACATGGTCGCGCAGGATGGCAGCGTAGTTTTCCGGGACTTCGCTGCGCAGCAGCGGCACTGCCGTTTCCGGTAATACGATTAGGCGCGCGTCGCTTTGTTGCACCAGCTTGCGGTAGATTTCCAGCGTTTCGACGAGTTTATCTTCGCGGAATTTCAGTTCTTGCGGAATATTGCCCTGAGCCAAGCTCACCTTGATCGGCTCGCCTCGCGGTTGCGTCCATTCCACCGCGCGCAACGCCACGCCAAAAATCCACAGCATGGAGAGTATCGCCCAAGCGATTTTGCCTTGCCTGCTCCAGCGCGCCAGCCACAGCAATGAAAACAAACCGGCACTCACCGCCACCGCCAGCGACACGCCGTACACGCCGAGCAGCGGCGCAAAGCCGACCAACGGGCTGGCCGCTGCTTGCGAATAGCCCATCGTTAGCCACGGGAAACCGGTAAAAATCAGCCCACGCAGCCACTCTGTCAGCACCCACAATGCAGGCATTACCAAAGTCACGCGCGCCCATATGGGCGCGTGTAACTTTGCCTGGACGTAACCGGCCAACGCAGGGAACAGCGCGAAAAATGCGGCGAACAAGGAGGTGGCTGGCAACGCAAGCAGGAACGGCATGTCGCCGTAATCATGTAGCGCAATATAAATCCAGCCTATGCCTGCAACGAACAAACCGAAGCCGAATGCCCATCCGATCTTGGCGGCGGATCGCGCATTTTCCGCACACAGCCATTGTATGAACAATACAGTGAGCGCGAAGACGGTAAGAGGAAACAGCCCGAAGGGCGCGAAGCCTAATACGGCAAGCAGCCCCGCAGTAAAGACCAAAGCGAATTTATTCAGACGCAAGATATTCACATCGCGTACCGGCAAAGTTGATTTAACAAATTATGTTTGTTGTTGGCCGATCTAAGATCGCTCAGAGTAGCCGATTTATCTCGACAACCACACATAGAGATGTAGAAAAACAAAAGACCCGCATCGCTGTAACACTTTGTATTATTGGTTAATCGTCGCGAACTTGAATTGCAGGCCAAAGAATTACGAATCCTCTTCCAAAACCATCTGTTCTGCATACACACAAAGATTTCTCTTGGTTGTGCCTTTAGATTCCGGGAAAATTCGGGAAACACTGGGCTAAAATCAAATGGTAAATTTCATATCCACCAGCAAAGTTGTTCCGGTCGAAAAGAACATCTAACAGCGTGGATTATACAGTTTCCAACTCCGGATGATGCTAGCCGTGCACACTTAACTAAGTGTCAAATAATGGAGCATATTATGGTTGTCCGTCATAAAACTACAAACAACTTTCAAAAATTCACGTTACCGTTTGACTTGTCAGGTTTTTTTAATCTATAGTTCGGTTCATGCAAACAGAACTGAATGTATTGGAAAGCAAACTGGCGCAATTGGTGCAATTGAGCCAGCATTTGAGAAATGAAAATCACCGGTTGCGCCAGGAATTGGCAACCGCATTGAGCCATGGTCGCCAGTCCGACGACAAAATAGAGAGTGCGCGTGCACGTATTGAGCACCTTTTGGCACAGATCCCCGAAGAAGAATTATGAGCAGAGATAAAACTGATAAAGTTAAGACTCTGGATGTCACCATCCTTGACCGTGAGTTTCGCATTGCCTGCCAGGAAGACGAGCGCGCCGAATTGCTTGAAGCGGTCGCTTATCTCGATAAAAAAATGCGCGAGATTCGCGACCTGGGCAAGATCGTTACGGTGGAACGCATCGCCATCATGGCCGCCCTGAATATTGCCCACGAGCTACTAACCACACGCCTTGGCAGCGGTTTTGACATGGGTGATTTTAAGCGTAGAATGAATGCCATGCAGGCAACCATCGACGCAACGCTCGCGGAGCAGGATGAGTTGTTTTAGATGGCTTGTTTTAGGGTTGTCCCCTGCGGTGTTCGTCAGGCTCATAATTCTTTGAACCAATAAGCTTTGCTTAGGTCGCGCCCCTTGATGTTACTGTTGTGCGCATCCCTTGCGGATGTACCTGATGTAACTGGGAACCGGCCCTCTTGAACCCAAGTTCAAGACATTGAGTCAACGGCACAGGCGGGGGGCTTTTTCAGCGGATAAACCCGGCACGAGATTTTCTTGTGCCGGGTTTATTTTTTGTATATCAAGTTTTGTTTTCATGAACAACACTGCGCACCAGCTTTGAGTTGCTGAATACGTAGATGCCGTCCTGTTAAATGAGTAGCAGATGAAAGCGCATCCAAAATCCTGTGTTAGTTAAACTGCGTGCAGGTGCTGTTGCAACAGCGCTACCAAGTTCTGCGCAAGTTGCTGTTCCAGCTCATCCAGCGACGTGCCGATGCCGACATCGCGCGCTTGGGTGACGCGCAGCCCGGCGTAGCCGCAAGGGTTGATATTGGCAAACGGGGACAAGTCCATGTTCACGTTGAGCGCGATTCCGTGATAGCAGCAGCCGTTCTTGATCTTTAAACCGAGCGAGGCGATTTTCGCATCACCAACGTACACACCGGGTGCGTCTTCGCGACCTTGCGCTTCGACGCCATGTTGCGCGAGCAAATCAATCGCGGCCTGTTCCATTAGCCGCACCAAGCCGCGCACATTGAGCTTCCAGCGGCGAAGATCCAGCATCAGGTAGGCGACGATCTGCCCCGGCCCATGGTAAGTGATCTGACCGCCGCGATCTATTTTTACTACCGGAATGTCAATGGCACGTAACAGGTGCTCCGGTTTTCCCGCGAGTCCTTGTGTGTATATGGGGGGGTGTTGCAGCAGCCAGATTTCGTCACGGGTCTCGGCGTTGCGCGCGGCGGTAAATTGTTTCATCGCCTGCCAGGTTGGGTTGTATTCGACGAGACCTAGAAATCTTAGAGAAGGGATAAGGGGTAAGGGATAAGGGTGGGCGAGCTTCGGCACGATATCCGTAGTGTTTTCCCTAAGGTTTTCCCCTTCTCCCTTCACCCTTGCCCCTTATCTGCTCTCAAAGAACCATCACCACCATCGGGTGGTCGCATAGTTCCTGATACAGCGCGTCGAGCTGCTCGCGCGAGGTGGCGCGCACAGTGCAGGTGAGGCTGATGTAGCGCGCCTTGCTGCTGCTGCGCATTTCCATGGTGCTGGCCTTGAATTCAGGGTCGTGGTGCGACACGACTTCCATCACAGCCTGCGCAAAGCCTTTTTGCGACAGCCCGAGCACCTTGATCGGGAAGTCGCAGGGATAAACAATGAGGGAGTTTTCCAGCTCAATCTCTCCCTTGTCCTCACTCATCAATCTTCGCTCCTGAATCCTGTTTTTTTACGCATTACGTCGCGCTTAAAATCCTGATATAGCTGATACAACTTAGCGAACATCGGGCCGGGCTTTCCATCGCCCACCGGCTTGCCGTCGAGCCTGGTAATAGCAAGCACTTCCTTGGTGGAGGAAGTGAGCAACAGCTCGTCAGCATTGAACACTTCGTCTTTGGCGATTTTCCGAACTTGATATGGGATGCCATTCTCGGCGGCGATTTCCAACACCACGTCGTAAGTGATGCCGGGGAGCATCAGGTTATCTTTCTGTGGGGCGAACAATATGCCGTTCTTCACTACGAAGATATTACTTGCCGCGCCCTCGGTCATAAAGGCGTCGTCGCGAATCAGGATGGTCTCGGCGCAGCCTGCATCCACCGCCATCTGGCGCAGCAACACATTGGGTAACAGGGCGATGGACTTGATGTCGCAGCGCAGCCAGCGGTTATCCTGCGCGGTGACCGCGCCCACGCCGCTGGCGAGCAGTTCGCTGGGCGGTGTGGGCAGCGGGCTACTCATCATGAACACGGTGGGCGCGACCGGCGGTTTGGGAAAGGCGTGATCGCGCCTGGCCACGCCGCGCGTGATGTGCAAATAGAGGTACTGGTCTTCCCCCGCATTGCGCGCGATAAGTTCGTTTATGAGCTTCGTCCACTCCACATCGAGGTGCGGATTTTGCAAACGTATACCGCCCAGACTGTGTTGCAGGCGCTGCAAATGTTCTGCCAGGCGAAAGGCGCGGCGCGAATACACCGGGATCACCTCGTACACGCCATCGCCAAAAATGAAACCTCGATCCAGCACGGGAATGCGGGCTTCCTCGATTGGCATGAATTGCCCGTTCAGGTAGACGGTCATGGTGCAATCCTTATTGGAACAGCAGGCGGATATGATCCCACCCGCGCGAAAACACATTCGCCAGCGACACGGACTCAAGCGCAACAAGAGGAAATTCGGCATAAGGCTTGCCGTTCAGTGTGAACTTTATTATGCCGATTTTCTGCCCAACACTAACCGGTGCGATGAGCGGTTGATGGGTTTCCATGGTGACCTTCATCTGCGCCAGTTGCCCGGTGGGAATGGTCAGGAACAGGTCATCACGGAAACCAATATTGACCTTGTTTTCTGTGCCTTTCCATGTTCGTATGCTGGCTACCGGCTGGTTCTTCTGGTACAGGCGCACGGTTTCGAAATACTGAAAACCGTAGTTCAGCAGCTTCTGGCTCTCGGTGGCGCGCAGGTTGTCGGAAGTTGTACCAAGCACTACAGAAATCAGCCGACGATTGTCGCGTTTGGCCGAAGCCACCAAGCAGAATCCTGCGCTTTCCGTATGTCCCGTTTTCATGCCATCGACATAGGGATCTAACCATAGCAAGCGGTTGCGGTTGGCCTGCTTAATGTTGTTGTACTGATATTCGCGCAAGCTATAGAGCGGATAGTATTCTGGGTAGTCGCGCACGATGGCTGCGGCGAGCAGGGCCAAGTCGTAGGCGGTGGAATAGTGCTGCGCACTCGGCAATCCGGAGGCGTTAACGAAGTGGGTGTTCTTCATGCCCAGCCGTTGTGCTTCCTTGTTCATCTGTTCGACAAACTTTTCCTCGCTGTCGGCGATAGTTTCAGCCAGCACGCGCGCTGCATCATTGCCGGACTGTACGATGAGGCCGTGCAACAACTCTCCCACGGTCACCGGTTTGTTCTGGCCGAGAAACATGCGCGACTCTTCGCCTTGGGTGCGTAGCGCATCCGCTGAGGGAGTCACGGATTGATCCTGCGAAAGATGGCCTTGCTTAAGGGCGGCGAAGGCTAGGTAGGCCGTCATCAGCTTGGTTATCGAGGCCGGCTCAACACGTTCATCGCCGTTTTCATTGACCAGAATCTGGTTGCTTGTGTAGTCGTACAGTAGCCAGGATTTAGCTGCCAACACCGGAGGCGGAATGGTTTGCTGCGCTTGAACAAGGGCAGGAAAAAATGCGGCAATAAAAAACAGCAAGACGGGCTTCATTAACGTACGGTAGCTAATGGGGGCAGGGTTCTGCTTGCTGGGTGGATGAAGACAATGGGGTCAGGTAAACGAACTGGCGAACTGTATGGCCTGTTCTGCCTGCTCGTCCACTTGCTCTTTCGCTTCTTCGATTTTGGATGGTGGGATACCCAGCGCTTCCCATTCCTCGGTGCTGATGTCGGGAACTACGTTTTCGACAATTCCAAAGGATGGCAGCAGTTTTTCCACAAGATTAATCATGCGCACCAACGGCTGTCCTATTTCTGCTTCGGCTGCGTTCGGATTATGGTGATAGCGCAACACGGCGATGATTTCCTCCGGCAAATTCCAGTGGCGCCCCAGTTCTGCTCCCAGTTCGTCATGACATATTCCCAAAACTTCCCGTTCAACTTCCAGCGACGGACGGTCAGCTTCTGCGGCCAAGCGGGTATGCAGCTTGTCGCTTTGTTTTGGATCAAGGAAGGCAAGCGCCAGATAGCCGAGGTCGTGCAACATGCCGGCGAGAAAAATCTGGTCATCCTGCGGCCGCAAATTTGTCGGCATGACCCGTGCGATGCCCAGCATAGCGAATGCGATGCCAAAGCCGTGCAACCATAAATCCTGCATATTAAACTTCCCTGCTGGCATCTTGGTCATCAGGGACATGATGGCGATACTGGTGGCGACCGACTGGACGCGTTTGGTGCCCAGCAGCATCGCGGCTTCCCTCACGGTCTTTATATGGCGCGTTGCGCCGATCATCGCCGAATTTGCCAGCCCGAGGATTCTTGCCGAGATTTGCGGATCCTGCTCGATCAGCACCAGCAACATCCGTTCGCCTTCTTCGGTATCCAGCTTTAACGCCAGCAGCCTTTGTGCAATGACCGGCATGGCGGGTAACGCATCAAGGTTCTTGATAGACTGCCTGATATCCACATGTCCGATTTTATTGCTCATGTTGTTTCCCCGCCCCATCTAGTTTGTTTTGGTTGACGCCAATCATCACCTGCACCGGGTATTCTAACCAAATCATGGCTGATAATGCATCTATTTTTCGTCTTGGTTTTCTATGGCGGGCCGCTTTGCCAGTTTGCGTTGCAGGGTGCGGCGGTGCATATTGAGGGCACGCGCGGTGGCCGAAATATTGTCTTGATGCTCATGCAGCACGCGCTGGATGTGTTCCCATTCAAGACGTTCTACGGTTGTAATTTGCGCATTGAGGGGCAGATATGGACTGGGCAGGTGACCGAACGCTGCCACGATTTCGTCTGCATTCGCGGGCTTGGCAAGATATTGCGTCGCACCCAGCTTGATGGCTTCCACCGCCGTAGCGATACTGGCATAACCGGTCAGCACCACGATGCGAGTTGCCGGGTCAAGTTCGTGCAGAACCTGAACCAACGTCAGCCCGGACGCACCGTCCATCTTCAAGTCCACCACCACATATTCTGGCGGGTTGGCCTGCGCCAGGGGCAAGGCCTGTTCCACGCTGTGCGCAACGGTTACGGTGTAGCCGCGTTTTTCCAGTGCACGGCATAGCACCTGACAGAAGACAATATCATCGTCCACCAGCAACAGCGAGGCTTGTTCGTTGAGTGAGGTGTTCATGTTGTGCGGGGATACAATGGCAGGATAACTTCGGTGGTGGCTCCGCCACCCTCGCGGTTAAACAGGCGCACCTTGCCACCCATGCGTTCCACGGTGGCGTTGGCGAGGAGCAGCCCCAGTCCCTTTCCTTCTTCCTTGGTGGTGAAGAAGGCCGAACCGGCACGAGCGGCGGCTTCCGGCGTGAGTCCTTTGCCGTGGTCGTGAATTTTCAGCGTGAAGTTATCGGCGTCCCAATGCGCTTCAATATTGATTTCTTCCGGCGAAGCATCGGCGGCATTGTTGAGCAGATTCAGCAATGCGGCGCGCAACGCAGGGTCTATATTCAAAACCACTCCCGGCCTCTCCTTATCTGGAGACGTGTATTTGCAATGCACGGTGGGGCGTAGCAATTGCCATTCATCCAGCGTGGCTGCAAGAAATTGTTCAAGCGGCTGCATGGCTTGCGTCTCGGTGTCCTGTGCGTTTGCCAGCAGTTTGCCGAGGATGCGTTTACATGCACGCACCTGATCGTCGAGGATGGCAAGATTGTCGCGCCATTCCGGTAGTACGGCCTGATCGCATCTCAGCTCGCCGATCACTACTGCCAAGGTGGAGAGCGGCGTACCCAGCTCGTGGGCGGCTCCAGCAGCTTGTATGCCGAGCGCCACGATGCGCTCGTTGCGCAAAGTTTCCTCGCGCACTTTGGCCAGCGTTTCATCACGTTCGCGCACGGCATGCGCCATTCTTACCACGAAATACGCTACCACCACCGCGCTGATGACAAAGCCCAGCCACATGCCGATGACGTGCATGTTAAAAGCATCGTCCGGCTGCATGGCATGGGACATGTCCATGCCCGGCATATCCATTCGGGGCATATTGGCCGTTTGTGTTTCATCCAACGCGCTATGCGTTACCGGCAGCTTCATCGGCAACGCCACATAAAATTTCATTAGCAAGGTATAGCAGCCGGTGGTGATGCCCGTCATCGCCCAAGTGTAGCTGCGCGGCAAGGTGGCCGCAGCGATCACCAACGGCAGCAGGAACAGCGAGATGAACGGGTTGGTCGAGCCACCGCTGTAGTAAAGCAACACCGATAGCGCCAGCACGTCGGCACACAACTGCGCGAAAAGTTCGGCATTGGAAACCGGGTTGTCGCTACGCAAGCGCAGCCAAGTAAGCAGGTTCAGCCCGGCCAGCGCGGCAATAGCGCCGAACATGGGTAGCCACTGTAGTTCCATTTCAAGGAAGCGGTACACCAGTGCGAGCATGGTGCATTGCGCCGCCACAGCAATTGTGCGCAACGAGACAAGTCGGCGCAGTTGGCTGTGTCCGGTCTGGGCAGTGAATGGTAGGGAGTTCATTACGGTCATTTTAACTGCATGGGAACTAACTTGGGGTGCGGCGTATTGTCGCAGAGAGTTTATGCCGGACGCTTACCCCACAGACAAAGTCGGAACCTCGAAGTGCCAATCAAGACTACCCTTGTGATCCGAGAAAATACGCTCTTGCGCAACACCAAGTTCTTGCAGTTTACTCCTGAGTTCCTTCTCGGGCAGGTCGCGAAAAAACGACATGCCGTGGTTGGAGCTTATTTTTCGCACCAACGTATCTCCCAAAACCTCCTCAATCTTGCAATATTCCCCTCGCGTGCCGCATGTTGTACGCTCTTGTGTCAACCGTTTAATCGAATCCTCCAATGCCATGTATTTTTTTATCAGACCATCGGTGGCTCTTACTGTTGGGGCGAACTGGTTGACGATTTTTTGCCATCCCACTTGCTGCTCCGGAGTGAATGTGATTGTTCCTGCACGGACTTTTTCTGCAATGGCAAGATATCTGGCGAATCCAGGGTCGGATTGGGTCGCGGCAATTTCACGGTTCTTGGCTTGTAGGGTCTGCTCGACTTGAGCCAGATTGTTTTTTGCCTCGGTGATTTGCCGGTCGAAACTGGCAATATCCGGCAACAGGACGGAAATGACCGTCTCCCGGTGTTTGCGCACATTCGAAGAGGTGATCTGGAGACTTTTTCCGGCAATCGCGCAGCCTTCGGCAATGCCCAGTTGTAATTCTTCGGACACGATCTCGCAATTCACCGCACGCTCGATAGACACACTCTTGCCTATGATCAGGCTGCCCTCGGCAAACTCTGCACTGATCTTTCCATCCCATGCCTCCAGCGTGGCATTGATGACTCTCCCCTTTACTGTTATGTTGGCGCCGACGCTTTGTGCTCGGCCACCGGAGAGGTTCTTTTCAAGTTCAATATCGCCGCCTTGGGATATGACTGTTCCAAACACGTCGGAGCGGAAGATCATTCGCTTCCCTTCGACAATGCGCCCTTCCTGCACTTCACCATGTTCTACGTACTCATCCACAGTGAGCCTGATATCCCCGGTAGACTTGGCGCTGATGCCGCCCTTGTTTTCAATTTTTGTGGTGACAAAAATCTCGCCCGTAGCCTCATCGAAGACGAGAAAGCCGTCCATATTGGCCACCAGCAACTCGCCTTTTGGGGATTGGACGATGCGGGTGCCTTCACCGGCAAGTTTGCCAAAGTCGATGTCCTCGGGTATGCGGGCTTCGATGACCGTCCCGGTCACGCGATAGCCGGGCTTGCCCAGTGCGCGCGGAATTTTTCGTAGCAGGGGAACATCCTTCGCAACCTGAGGGAAGCGATTCTTGGCTCTGTGCAGATCGGCCTTGCCATTGGCAAGAATCAGTGGCGCATTGTCCTGGCGCAGGCGATCGCTTTCCTCGACGATCTCAGCATCCTTGCTGTCCGTCGGATCAAGTTGAAACGCAATATCCATGCGGGTGGTTGTACCTTTTTTGAGGACATTGCGCACGCCATCGGCATCAATGCCGAAGCGCACGCCTTTGATCCACATGCTCGCAATGAATTCGTCGATGTCCAGTTGTGTTGCAATCCTCTCAATGTTGTGCCGGATTTCGATTACGGGCATAACCCCGTCTTCACCGGGCTCACCGTAGATTGGCTCATCCTTCACGACCTCAAGGAAGACCGGTTCGAACATGTACTCCGCCCGTTCCCCGTTTTCAATGATTTTTACGTCCTTGTACAACTCCATGCGTTCTGGTGGAAAGCGCACGATGCCACTTGCAATCCGCACCTCGTTTGCAACAAAGTTAGACATGCCCGATGCGGAATTAACACTCCGTCCACTCGCGGATGCTGTTGAGTCGTTGCCATAAAGCAGGCGGATGAAACGGGGATAGTCCAGCCCTGCAAAGCGGGTCTCATTAGAAAATAGGCGATCGACGAATAACCGGAGTATGTCTTGCGCCGGAGGAGGAGAAAGATTGATGAACACTCCTTCCGGGCGCAAAAGGACATAAGCGGGGAGAATTAATCCGCTCGGATTGAGATTGTCGCTACTGGAGGACGTACTGACCATATTAATTACACTACTCTTGCAATAGGCATTGGGCAAGTATTTCTTTGCAATGCCTTTGCTACGGCGATGATGCGGGATTTTACAGGATTAGCTGTGTTATGGGTGCGACAATTTGCCACATTCCCAGCCAGGCTTGCCTGCCTTAAAATTCCTTTCCCCGCCAAGTAGTGGGGCGAGAGTTCTCTGATAAAACAACTGATGGAACTACTGATAAGGCAGCAAACCATTTCACTAAGCAACAAAAATACTGTTGCCAAGTGGTTGGTTATTTTTGCCTGCCGAGAACCCCTGCCATACTTGGTGCTGGTCGCATCATTTCTGCGCTTTGATTGACTTGGAACGAAGATAAACTCGGTACAGGCTGATCTTCGGTCGAGTAAGGAACTGAATTTCTCAGTAGCCGGGGCAAGATAAATATGTATCATGTCCACACTTTAACAATATTCATTGTACAAGGAGTTAAAATGCGTCAAATAATCTTGTTGGTGGCAGGTGCGTTACTTACCATGTCGGCGGCGGCAGCCGATCTTGGGATAACAGTGAGCGATGCTTGGGGGCGCGCCACGGCACCGGGACAGGACAGCGGCTCCATCCAGTTTTCTATCACCAGCAAAAAAGAAGCGAAGCTGGTGGCGATTACCAGCCCGGCAGCGGGAGTAGTCGAAATCCACAGCATGACGCATGAAGACGGCAAAATGAAAATGCGCGCCATCGAATCCATTGCCCTGCCCGCAGGCAAGGCGGTTGACCTGGGAAAGAATGGTAACCATGTGATGCTGCTCAACCTGAAACAACCACTCAAGACGGGCGACAGCGTGCCGCTGACGCTGACCATTGAATTTGCCGACAAACACAAGGCTACCGTGGATACCAAGGCCGAGATCAGGCCGATGACCGAGAGCCATGACATGCACGACATGGGCGATATGCATGGCATGAAAGGGATGTAACACATGCGCGAGCACCACCATGACCACTAGGCGTGCAACATCATTACCGAGTGCAATGGGCTGCTGATGCCGTCCGTTTTTTTGCGCCATACATATTGCAAAGATGTATAAGGTAAGACAGCTCGTGGCATTAAAGGTACGTAGGCTATTGACTACGACAGGAGAATAGCGATGTGGCGGAAACTGTTGTGCGCCGTGCTGCTTGCGTTGGCAAACAATGTCTGGGCAAGCGATGAGGTGCTGGTGGACAATGTTTGGCTTCGCGAAAGTGTTGCGGGGCAGCAGTCGGCTTCGCTGCAACTGAAGCTGACCGCGACAAAACCGGCCAAGCTGATCGGGGTGAGCAGCCCTTGGGCTACGGCGGTGGAAATTCAGCAGCTGTTACCCGGTCGGGGCAAAATGGAGGCGCATACGCTTCCGAGTTTGCGCTTGTCGCGCAACCGTACGCTGGCGTTCGGCGAGCACAGTTTCGCCCTGATGCTGGTGGGTCTGAAGCAACCGTTGAAGGTGGGCGACCATGTGCCGGTGAGCCTGACGGTGGAATTTTCCGGGAAGCAGGTGCGCATCGTGCAAGTGGAGGCCGAGGTGAGAGCACTGGAGTTGAGTTACCTGCATTATGGCGGGCAGGATGTGCATGACCATCAGTGATTTCAAGTAAGTGCGGACTTCCCCTGTAACAGGCGGCTTGATGCCGCCTGTTCTGTTTTGTGGTGTAGAATGCGCGGCAGTTTTACATAAGGATAAATCATGTCTCTCACGCCGTCCGCCGCAGACAAGAAAGCTCGCACGCTTTCCGAGGCGATGCCTTACATCCAGCGTTTTTTCGACAAGACCATCGTGGTCAAGTACGGCGGCAACGCCATGACCGATCCACAGTTGCAGGACAGCTTCGCACGCGACGTGGTGCTGCTCAAACTGGTCGGGATGAACCCGGTGGTGGTGCATGGCGGCGGGCCGCAGATCAATGAGTTGCTGAAAAAAGTCGGTAAGCAAGGCGAATTCGTGCAGGGCATGCGCGTCACCGATGAAGAGACCATGGACGTGGTCGAGATGGTGTTGGGCAAGGTCAACAAGGATATCGTCAACCTGATCAACAAGCACGGCGGCAAGGCGGTGGGGCTGACTGGACAGGATGGCGCGTTCATCCGTGCCGAGAAGCTGCTGCTGGAAAGTAAGGATGAGCCGGGCAAGATGCTGGATATCGGGTTGGTGGGCGAGATCAGCAAGATAGACCCATCGATCATCACCTTCCTGGATTCCGGCGATTTCATTCCTGTCATTGCACCCATCGGCGTGGCGCCGGATGGCGAGACACTAAACATCAACGCCGACTTGGTGGCGGGCAAGCTGGCGGAAGTGCTGCGCGCCGAAAAGCTGGTGCTACTTACCAACACGCCGGGCGTACTGGACAAGGATGGCAACCTGCTTACCGGGCTAACGCCAAAGCAGATAGATGCGCTGGTGGAGGACGGCACGTTGTCCGGCGGCATGTTGCCCAAGATCAACTCGGCGCTGGATGCTGCGCGCGGCGGGGTGAAAACGGTGCATATCATTGATGGTCGCGTGGAGCATGCGTTACTGCTGGAAATCTTGACGGATGAGGGTGTGGGCACGCTGATAAAAAGCAAGTAAATGTAGGCTGGCTGTGAGGCACGAACCTAAGCGTTTGGTGGCCTCGAACATGCTGGGGTTCGTACCTCACCGCCAGCCTACAGAACTATTTAATAGCCGACTATATAAGTAATGATGAAGCCGGTATGGGTGTTCGATCTCGACAACACGTTGCACAATGCAACGCCGCACATCTTTCCGCACATCAACCGCAGTATGACGGCCTATTTGCAGCAGTATCTTGGAATGGAAGAGCAGGCGGCGAGCGAGTTGCGCGTGCATTACTGGCAGCGTTATGGCGCTACGCTCTCCGGCATGATGAAACACCATGGCACCGACCCGGAACATTTTTTGTGGCATACGCACCAGTTCCCTGAGTTGCCGAACATGGTGCTGCACGAACCGCGCCTGCGACATACGCTGCTTAAGTTGCCGGGCAAGAAACTGGTGTTTTCCAACGCGCCGCAACACTATGCGCGTGCCGTGCTGAAACTGCTGCGCGTGGATGATTTGTTCGACGACGTGTTCGCCATCGAGCATACACATTACCGGCCCAAGCCGCAGATGTCGGGTTTCATGCGTCTATTGCGCAAGCATCGTCTAAACCCGGCGCAATGCGTGATGGTAGAGGACAGCGCAGAAAATTTGCAGGCGGCGAAGCGTCTCGGAATGCGTACCGTGTGGGTGGATAGCTCGCCGCGTTCGCCCGCTTATGTGGATGTGAAAATTCGTAGTGTGATGGAGTTGCCGCGCGTTTTGTCGCGGCTGATTTGAAAAGGAAGCAACATGGCCGCAAAACCGGGTGAACGAAAACTACAAATTCTGCAAACTATCGCTACCATGCTGGAGCAACCCAAGGGCGAAAAAATCACCACCGCCCTGCTCGCGTCCAAGCTGGATATTTCCGAAGCCGCGCTCTATCGCCACTTCGCCAGCAAGGCGCAGATGTTCGAGGGGCTGATCGAGTTCATCGAGCAGACCGTGTTCGGGCTGGCGAACAAGATCACCGCCGAGGAAACCAGCGGCTTGAGGCAGGCCGAGGGCATTGTCGCCATGCTGCTCGGCTTCGCGCAGAAAAATCGCGGAATGACCCGCGTACTGATCGGCGATGCGCTGGTGAACGAGGATGAACGTTTGCAGGCGCGCATCAACCAGTTTCTTGACCGCATCGAGACCACGCTCAAACAGGCGCTGCGCATCGCGGCAACACAGGGCGAACTCGACTCCAGCGCCGACGTGGGCGCGCACGCCAATGTGCTGCTGTGCTACGTCATTGGACGCTGGCAGATGTTCGGCAAGAGTGGCTACGCGCGCGATCCGATGGCGCAATGGTCGCAGCAGTGGGCGATACTCTCAAACAAATAAATAAGGGTAATCTTTCATGATCCTGATCCTCTCTTCCAACACCGATCAACAAGGTGCGGATTACCAGCAATTGACGGCGCATCTGGCCGGGTTGCCGGGCATTCAGGCGCGCGTGCATGTCGAACGCGGCACCGAGCAGACCTTGACTGAAATTTACCTGATCGGCAACACCAAAGCGCTGGACATCGGTGATATGCAGAGTCTGCCCTGTGTCGAACGCGTAGTACGCATATCGGAGGAATACCGCATCCTCGGACGCCACAAGGACGATCAGCGCCCTACCCATTTCGAATATAACGGTGTACGTTTCGGACAGGACACGCTCAATGTATTCGCCGGATTGTGCGCTGTGGACAACCGTGAGCATGTCGAGATCATGCTCAAGGCAGTGCACGACAACGGCCAAGTGTGCACACGTATGGGCGCGTATAAGCCGCGCACCAGCCCATATGCCTTTCAGGGACACGGCAAAAGTTGCCTGCCTTATGTGTTCGAGCTAGCGGGAAAATACGGCATCAAGGTGATGGCGATGGAAATCACCCATGAATCGCATCTGAATGAGATTCGCGAGGCTTTGCATCAGACCGGAAACCCGACCGGTGTGATGCTGCAAATCGGCACGCGCAACACACAAAATTTCGAGTTGCTGAAAATCGTCGGGCGCCAGACCGAGATGCCGATCCTGCTCAAACGTGGCTTTGGCATCACCTTGGACGAATCGCTGAATGCGGCAGAATATCTGGCTTCCGAGGGCAACCGCAATGTAGTGTTTTGCTTGCGCGGCATGAAGACCAACATGGGCGACCCGCACCGTAACTTTGTCGATTTCGCGCACGTTCCGGTGGTGAAGCGGCTGACGCGCATGCCGGTGTGCGTCGATCCATCGCACTCGGTCGGCACTCGCGCTGCCTCGCCGGACGGCATTCTCGACATGATGCATGTCACCGCGCAGGGCGTGCTGGCCGGTGCCAACATGGTGCTGGTGGACTTCCATCCGGCACCGCCCAAAGCCTTGGTGGATGGCCCGCAAGCCATGTTACTTAAGGAGTTGCCTTACTTCCTCGATGATGTGCAGATCGCGCGTGAGGCGTATTTGAAACGCGTCGCCCTCGCCGCCCGCTACATCAACGTCTAGCCGAGTTAGGGGGCAAATGTTGTAATGCCAAAGACCCCGTTTCTCCGCAAGCCGTCAACGAGAAGAGTTTGAATGCATAATCGAAAGTCCGCCTCTTGATATCAAGGAGATGCTGTTATGCATATTCAGCTATTAGGCACGTGGAATCTTGCTGTTCAATTTCTTCGGGTACAACTTAGTCAGTTTCAGTCCTTGCAGTTGTATTGTTATCTACGCTGCGCCATGAGGAAGCGGGGAATTATTGTATCTTCAACGACTGTTAATTCATGGGCTGCTTGGATAGTAACTGTGATGTGCATCACGGGTTGTGCAACAACGGGAGGATATATGAAACGTAATTTTCAACCGGATAGCCAATACACGAGCGGTGATCCCAACAACAAGGGATATAAATTCACAGAAGCCAGTGAGTTTATTGAATTTTGTGTTGAGCTAGACAGTCAGGATGATCGTATGACTGCCCCGACAAACCCTAACTACATCCCTCATATCAATCCAGAACTTTGGAATCCAACTCCGATTTATGACAGCCGCAAGGAAGTGGCAAAGGACGTGATTGCTTTTAGAGGCGCAGGCGAAACTGAAGAAAGCAAGGGGTGGGTCAAGCTTTACCGCGACATCCTTGATCGCGCCTCGAAAAAACCGCCATCGGCATGGACGGCGCAGGCTTTTTCCGATGATCCAAGATACAACGGTTTCGGTCCTTATGAGTCAGCGTGGCTTCTTTATGAAGGACGCAATGAGAACAAAGGAGCGTATGCCATTGCGATACGCGGAACTGTGTTCTCCGCCCTTCCCAGCGCGGTCGAAGATTTTCTGTTCCATCCGGTACTCGCACAGAAGTTTCTAAATCCCGCTGTTTCATTTGCAAGCTTTGAGGAAGCATCTATACATAGCGGCTTCGCTCATGCGACATTCTCCCTGCTACTCGACGATCGCTACGGCATTCTACGGGTACTGCATGACAAATCCCTTCCCGCAAACGCTCGTCTATACATAGTCGGACACAGCCAGGGTGCATCCATGGCTACGCTGACCCACGCCTTCTTGCATTACGCCATGAAGAATGCGACGACGTCGAGCAACGCATTCGATCTATTAGGCAAAAATTACAAATTGAAATCGTATGTTTATGCCCAGCCCAAGCCAGGTAATTTCGCATTTGCCGCCGATTTTGCAAACATCACTCAAAGTTTGGACAATGCAATTGTTATCAATAACGACATAGACCCAGTACCGCAAGTGCCGTTAACCTTGCAGGATCTGGCTGACCTTGATGGCGATCTGCCTGGGACATCTTTTTTAATGAAGACGTTTCACTATATTGCAGGGATAGGAAGCGGTTTGCACGGTGCGGTTGGCAGAATCGCTGAGCCATTTGTTAAAAAGGATGATGCCGGTTTTGGTTATTACTACAACTATCCTAAACTTGGCCCCATTGGTCAGGACAAGATTGGTTCATCCTGGAATTTCATGGCAGCAGGCCACGTTATACTTGTGTACGGCACTCCAGGTGATAAGTCAGATGAATTTTTGCAGCATCATGCATGGACATATCGCAATCTGATCAAGGCGCAACTCAAATTATGAACAATTGATTTTAATCGGAATTGCTTGTTAACCAGTGACTGCTCAAAGAACTGGTCATTGAAATCGGCGAGGCTATCGCCGCCAACAGAACTGGCCATCGAAAACGGCGATTTGCTCTCAGGTCAGTTTTTCGTATCTCCTCATACTACTCATTCATCACAGGTAATATCCGACCCAATCGCCTGTCCCATCCCAAGGTCTTCCGTAGAATCCCCTGCGCGTACAACGGATAATCAGAAAAAAGTGTTGCGCCAGCCCACCCTACAAAAAGCACGTTTGACATAGAAATGGAGTTAACTCCAATCCGTTCGACTTGTTACGACCAGTGTATCCCAATCATCAGGCGGATTGCCCCGATCCAGCATTTTCTGAAAAACTGCATAAGGATCAGATCGACTTCCTGCCGAGCGCAATGTGCGTTCGTCGTTGACCCAGGAAAAAACAATTACCTTCAACTTCGAATCATAACGAAAAAACAGCCGGAAGCGTCGTCCGATTTTAGCTCTGCGCCAATGGCGATAAGCCGTCCCCATCGTATTACCCTGCCGATATTCTTCGCGGGCAGGGTCGCTGGGCACAGTTTCAAGAATCAACTGACTCAAAGCACGGTAAAGCTTGACGTTGGCATTGGACGCAAAACCGAGGGGGTCAGACGCTTCTGCTCTATCTGAAGCCGCTTTCAATTTATGAAGTTGCTCAATCAGGCAATCGTGAAACAACAACGACCAACCGTGGCGCTGCATTACAGGGCAACTTCGCCGACAATCTCTTCATCGAGATCAACAGTGTGACTAAGATTGCTCAGCATCGCCTGCGTCAGATCGTCCGGCATTGAGGCCAGGTGTTTGCCCGACTTAATATCATTTTCCAGCAAAGTCAGGAAAGCGCCAATGGCAGGGTCTTCGTGCTCCTCATCGGCACGGGTCACAACGACATCGGTGCCGCGAAGATCGAAAGCCACCTTGCCTCCGACCCCAATTCCCAATGCCTGACGGATAGGCTTGGGCAAGGTAATCTGGCCTTTTGAGGTAACAGTCGCTATTTCGTGAATATGTGGCATAAGAACCTCCTGCGAAGATATATTTCCACTGTAAGGATATTTCCTTACCTTGTCAATAAAAACCTAAGCACACGTCTGTTATGGGGAATGTTCGATGCCATCCGGGAATTGTTGACCCCGCCCGAGCCGCAGAAGAAACACCCCCATCGGCTTTATAACCGGCGAGGAGAAGCCGAAGAAAGACTGATGATAAGACTGCCCAAGCTTTCGCTTGTCCAAGCCCAAGGTCTTCCGTAGAATCCCCTGCGCGTACAACGGATAATCAGAATAAAGCGTTGATGCCAGTTCACGCACCGTTAACCAGCAAGTTTGCTGTTCAAGGGGAATAACATGCTCGCTTAGTCGAATGGCTATGCAAAGCTAACATGACTGCAAGCCTTTCTGCCTTTTCTTTGTGCCGTTCCGGCAAGCCGAAGACTGCGTCGAATTTTTTCTCATGCTACAAAGCTAGACCTGTCCCCGTGATTCACTTGTCATGAAACAGAATGAAACGTTTTATCCATTGAACATATTGCGTTTCTGTGCGAATGCTGTAATGTTTGACCCTGATCTTGTCACGGACTTGGTCGAGTAGTTTTGGAGGAGTGGGAGTCGAAGGTGTAGATTCAGTACCCATTACGTGACCCCGTGATTTACTATTATCGAATAAACAATAAGTTATTATCAAACATGCGCCGGATTATACACCGCTTTTTCACGGAATATACACCGGTACCGGTGTATATTCAACGTTAAGCTCAGATAGACATGCGCCACGAGCAGAGACAATTGCAACGCGAGCAAAACCGCATGGAATTTTATAGGGCACAGCAACATTGGCAAGAGAATTGCTTATATTTACAGTCGGTTAAAAACATGTTATTGAGCGAAGCGTAGCTCACGTACGCCGCATAACTGAAGGCGTTGATGCGGACGACGGGAAGCTGCGCTTCGCGGCATATAACCGTTTTTCGGGGTTCAATTTTTCAGCCGTCGCGCGAAGGGGCATCCAAAATGAGCGGGCAACACGCAACAGAATCCGGGGCAGCGGAGCAAGTCAATCTGCGCCTAACGCCTCGTTCAAGCGAACACCGTCCGCTACGCTCCCGGCTGCGCCCCACTTGTGCGGGCGCTGCCAACCACAAACCCGGTTGTCATCGCACTTCCCCGCACTGCGGGGGTGTCGCTTAACTCGAACCACGTTAGGCAATGGAGCGAAATATGAATATGATTTATGTCTCTGAAAAACACCAATATGATTCAGTCCGAGGCGTTATTATTTACTCGGATAAAACAGAGAAAAACTACAACGATATATATGTGAAAATTGATATATATCAGGCTAGAACTGAAGGATGGTTCTTCGATGTTGCCAAGCAAATGGTAAAACACGGAATGAGTCCCGGCGACTATATTGCCATTATGGTTTCGCTATCATATTTGGAGGGAGTTCAGCAGTTTAGGGAGGGTAGCGAGACTCCCCAAGGAAAATCTGGAGAATGGTTCAAGAAGAGTGCAAAAAGAGTTTTTCCAAATCAAATTGATGATGTAATTGACCGCCTATGGAAAGAAACGCGATGTGGACTATTTCATGCGGGATTCACGAATGGAAAGGTTTATCTATCACACGACAAAGGTGAAGCAATTAAACTGGAAAGCAGCTTGATTCACATAAACCCAAAAATATTTCTCGATTGCGTCTCTGATGATTATCGTAAATATATTTCTGAACTTAGCGATCAGAGCAACACAAAATTACGAGAAAACTTTGAGAAGTTATGGGATATTTTATGGCAAAGATCATGATTCACCCATCGTGAATTTTGGAAAACCCAGCAATGGCAACTTAAATAGATAGCTTTACTCAAAGACCGTCATTGTCAACCACAAAGATATAATATTATGAAAAACTTCTTGAGCAGATTCTCTGCAAGAAAATGGCAGTTTGCCGTTTTAATGTATGTTGTTTCTTATTCGTTAGGAATGTTGGCTGCTTATAGCGACGAAGCCGAAGCAATAAGGAAGAAATCACAAGAGCATTTGGGTGTTGATATTTCGGCTGGCCTAGGTTTTTTTGAGGTCTTGAAATCAGCCCATTATGAATTATGGACTGCTGCTTGGGCGGTATTTATTCTGGTTTTTATCCCATACTTGTTAATTGCTGCCTATTTTTTTGATTACCAAAAAGAAGCACATTCCGGATGGAGGAGAGTTTATATATCCGCTCAACTACTGATTCCAGCATTGTTTACCTTATATGCTGCCCTAGCCACAAATATAGGGAGCCTGTACGTTAGCCCTTCCATTTTATTTTTTACTATCGCAGAAATTGTCGTTTTGATTCTCATAAAAATTTTTATATGGATAAGAGAGGGGTTTGCAGCAAAGGCCGAATAGAGTGGCGGCATTCTCTTCGTATTGCGAATTTCGCACTGGTTCGACTTCATCGTTTCCCTTCCGAAAAAGAGGAAAAACTTGTAAAAACTGGGGTCAGAGTAAAGTTAAAAAGCCTAACCTTACATTCGAGAGGGACAGCCCAGAAGCGGGCTGCCCCTCAATTCAACGTTAGACCCCTCTATGCCGAACGAGCGAACGAAATCATCTGGAAAGACAAAAGTTGGCGTTGCGTTGACTGTGCTGATCGTTGCGTGCGCCGGTCTCAGCGCTTGCTTTTCGTTGGTAATTTTGATGCTCGGCGTGGGCATCGACAGTACAATTCACAACGCAATGGGTATGGCATTCGTTGTGGTAAATATTGCTTGTTTTGTTGCTCTATTGTATTTTTTACGGAAAGGAAGATTTTTAATCGCCCTTGTACTTTCCATCATTCCCGCGCCAGTAATAATTGGGTTGGTTTTTACCTTGGCAAAGGTGTGTGTTTTATTCGGCAACAAGTGTTAGTTATCATGACACTTCAGCTTCAAATGGCTCCGCACTGCCTGTCTAACCTTACGGTCAAGAGGGACGGGCGAGAAGCCGCCCGCCCCTTACCTCAACGTTATGCATCTAATAGTTATCGAGGTTATCGTTCATGTTGAGTAGTGATTATTTGGCGGATGCCAAGAAACTAATTCTTCTTTCGTCGCCCCATATCAAAGCTTCGATGACACCCGAGGAAGCTGTTCAAGGTGCGCTTTTGTTTGCGCTTGGTATCGAGAAACTACTTAAGTATCTTTTGGCTGAAATTAACCCGATATTTATTTTAAAAATTGCAGACTTCAAGCACTCGGCTCCTTCGCTCTACAGCGACAGAATAGTCTCAACTGGAAAAACCGATGAGATCGATACAAAACCAGATTCTGACGTTATTACCTTTCGTATTTCACTTAGTCGGTCAAAGGTATTTTCCAAAGTAGCGAATAAATACAGCCAATTGCTTTTTACGCTTGCGCACTGGCGTGACATAATTGCTCATCGGCCAACCTCTGAGCTCGACCTTGTCAAGGTCGAACTCATGTTAAAGAAAGACGCGGTTCCTCTCATCAGGGAATTTTCAGAAGAACAAAATATCTCGCTATCTGATTTCTTTGGCTCCGAAGAGACTCGCTTGTCTGAACTTAGCCAACAACTCACAAATCGTGAGCAGTTTGAAACTGAAATGAACCAACTGCTCGCAAACCACAAGACCATTTGGGAGCACAGAAGCGCCAATGCTGAATTGATATCACAGGCTAATGACTTAACATCATCGCTGCTAAAACATAGCGGGGTAGATTTTGCCTACGATGAAGTTCCTTGCCCAGCTTGCGGTAACTTATGTGTTATTCGCATAGAACCAGATTACGATTACGCAGATGGCGAATCGTATTTGTCAGGAGTTTATGCAGAGCAACTACATTGTTACTACTGTGGGTTGAATATGGACACCTACGAGGCTCTGGATTTCGTGGATGTTGATGGTTTGTTGGCCAATGTGTACGAAGATGCATAACCTAACGTTCGAGCGGGACTGCCGCGAAGCAGCCCGCGTCAGCCCCTCAACTTAACGTTAGGTGCTTATTACAAGGAGGTAACAATGGAACCAATTTATGATCGTGCAGGGCGAGTAGTTGCATGGCAACGCGGCACTGATATTTACCACCTCAATGGCTCGCACGCTGGCGTAATTAATGGTGCTAACGTGTACGGGCATCGGGGGCAGCAACTCGGGGTTTTTGTGAAAGGTCTATTTCGAGATCATCGTGGTGGAGTTGTCGCCTTTCTGCGGGGAGCAACCGGCGGCCCAGTTCTTCCAGTGCCTTCAGTTTCCCCTGTTCCGCCTGTGCCGTCAGTTCCACCAGTTCCTGCTGTTCCGTCTGTACCGCGTGTGCCAGCAGTACCATCTTTGGGGTGGGGGCAAGAATGGCAACAGTTCATCAACTCATAAACGCACCTAACCTTACGGTCGAGAGGGACTGCGCGAATACACCCTCGCGCAGCCCCTCACCTCAACGTTAGGCACCACCAAATAATCGGAGAATTCTATGAGCAATGAAACGTGTTTTGTAATCATGGCAATTGGTGAGCAAGTCCATGATGGCGGTACGATCACAGTAGAAGAGCTTCGCCAAAAATACAACGATCTCATTAAGGAGGCGTTGCTGAAAGCTAGGCCAAACCTAGAGGTTGTACGAGCTGACGAAGTGGCGCTTCCGGGTACGATTACAACCGACATCGTCACTCGGCTGATGCATTCAACTTTTGTTGTTGCCGACATCACCTATCCAAACCCTAATGTCTTTTATGAACTCGGGCTTCGTCATGCATGCAGAACCGGAACGTTCATTATCCGTGACAAACAAGGCCCTGCTGCGCCATTTGATGTTGCGCACTTGAGACACATTGAATATGACAACTCTGCCACAGGCCTTAGAACGCTATCAGACAAATTCAAATATTGGTTCGGCCATTACGATAAAAACCCACAACGACCGGACAACCAATTCCTAGAGCTTGCAAAGCTTACCGGATATCAATTTCTCAACTATGCCCCCAGCGACACAGAGACTATCGAGGAAAAAGCATTCATGGCGGTACTTGAATCGCCAGAATTAGTCGATCTTTTTTCTAGGCAGCAGCAAGGTGAGCCAATCGATCAGGCTGAAATGATGAAAGCAATGCAGTCGAATCCGAAGGTCGCAAAACTTTTTCTCTCCGCAATGGCAAAATCTGGATCTTTGTCATTCAGAAATAACTGAATATCTTCCATGGTGCCTAACCTAACGTTCGAGCGGGACTGCCGCGAAGCAGCCCGCGTCAGCCCCTCAACTTAACTACAAGGGCTTCCCCAAATTAGCAAGCGCTTTTGAAGTTTCTATTTCATTGCCATTCTCCGTTCCGTTTCATGTCGCGCTGCTTGCATCGTGCGAGAAGGTGAAGGACTGCTAAACTACAAACGGTCATGTTGGGCTATTGCCCGGACCCTGATGAAAGACGCGCGCCGGGACCTCATTCGTTAGTCGGGTGCATGCTGCATCCCCCGTAAATTGATCAGGCTCTCCCGGCGCGGGTCCAACCCGCTTCACATCAACGCTGGCAGTACACGGTGATTCTTTAGTCGCCGCCCGGCGGCGCGTATATTCCTTTCGAGTTTCGTTTTCTGGCAGACGGTTTTGATTTTCAATCCTTGCCCGGCTCCAATTTGAAATCTTCGCCGTACTTCAGCACCGCCCACGCCAGCCGCGCGTTTTTCGCCGCGATGGCGATCACCGCGCGCCAGTAGCCGCGCCGTTCTTCCAGTGACCGCGCCCAGCGGCTGAATCGATCCTGCTTGTCGCCAAGACTGTTGAGCACCGCTCGCGCGCCCATGACCAGCAGGCTGCGCAGGTAACCATCTCCGGCCTTGGTGATGCACCAAAGGTAGGCAATCCGCATCCAGCCTGCGGCTGGGCGGAATTGACACCGTCCGAGTCGCGCCTTGCCGCCGCTGCTGTATTGCCCCGGCACGAGGCCGATCCACGCCGCCACCTGGCGCCCGTTATCGAAGTCGTGACCGCAGCCTATGCTGGCGAGCAGCGCGCTGGCGGTGACAGGGCCGATGCCGGGGAGTTTCATCAACCGTTTGCTGCGCGCATCTTCGCGCGCGGCTTTTGCGATGGCGCGGTCATATTCGGCGATCTTCTTGTCGAGTTCGTCCGCGTGCGCCAGCAGGTCGCCCACGCACAGGTTGGCGTAGCCCGGCAGGTCTTCCAGGTGCGCGCCGATCTCCCGGCGCAGGCAGACAACTTTTTGCGGCAGCACGATGCCGAACTCGGAGATCAGGCCGCGCAGGCGGTTGTAGCTTGCGGTGCGTTCCTCGACAAAACCCTGCCGGGTGCGGTGCAGGCACAGGATGATCTGCTGGTGTTCTTCCTTGACCGGGACGAAAAGCATGGTCGGGCGCGTGACGGCCTCGCAGATCGCGGCGGCGTCCGCCGCATCGTTCTTGCCGCGCTTGCCGGTCATGCGGTAGGGCGCGACGAACTTCGGCGCCATCAGCTTGACCGTGTGGCCGTACTGCCGGAACAGCCGCGCCCAGTGGTGTGCGCCCGAACACGCTTCCATGCCGATCAGGCACGGCGGCAGTTGCGCGATCAGCGGCAGCAAGTCCGCTCGCTGTACTTTTGGCTTGACCAGCGCGGCCTTGCCGCTATCATTGACGCCGTGCACGGCAAATACGTTCTTGGCGAGATCGATTCCTACGGTGATAATGTTCATGACTTTCCCTTCCTCTTGGTTTAGATGAAAACGACACTTTCCATCTTGGCACTTTTGATGCCGTTCGCGGAAACTTCTCCGCAGCCTCGGGACGGGGAAGTCCCTTTCATTCGTTAGGCCTCGCCACAGTACCTAAAACGTTTGCCTTGATTTATACTATGCGCATGCATACTCCAACTGCCACTGCCGAATACATGAAGCTTTCTGTCTCCGAGCGTATTCAGCTCGTCGAAGACATATGGGATAGTATTGCTGCGGAGGCACCAAATACCGTTGGGTTATCTCAAGCCCAAAAGACTGAGTTGCATCGTCGCGTTGCCGCACATCGCGCTGATCCTTCCACAGCGGTCCCTTGGGAACAGGTTCGATCCAAATTATTTCCGAGTAAACCCTGATGTTGGTCGTGCTCCGTCCAGAGGCAGAACAAGAGCTTCTGGAAGCGCAGGCTTGGTACGAATCAAAAGCGCTTGGGCTTGGCTTTGAGTTCGCTCGTGCCGCTGACGCGGCAGTTGCGTCTGCACTTCGCAATCCCTTTGGGCATTTGCGCATCGAAGAAGAATTTCGTCGTGTTCTGTTTCGCAAGTTTCCTTACACGCTCATTTATCTGCCAAGCCCAGATGAATTGCTGGTGGTTTCATTCTTTCATCAGCATCGTGAACCGGGTGTTTGGCTTGAACGGTTTGATGATTAATAGGCATGGCATCATGTCTTGCTATCTCACATCCAGCCTAACCTCACGTTCGAGCGGGACTGCCGCGAAGCAGCCCGCGTCAGCCCCTCAACTTAACGTTATGCGCACCCCATATTGCAGGCATCGAGCAACAATATTGATTAGGCTTGAATTCCGAGGCTTACCAACAATTTTCAATTACACACCGACCCAAACGCCTTGATTTAGCCCTTGATTTAACTTAGCCTTGGTATCCGGTTCTGCCGCGCCAGGAAGTTCAGCGGTGCGGCCGATTCAAGCTTGAACGGTTATGACCGACAAAACGGAAACTGTTATTCTGATTCACGGACTCTGGATGCGCGGCCTTGTCCTGCTACCCCATCAGCGCTGGCTGCGCGCCGAGGGGTTTGCTGTACGCAGATTTTCCTATCCTTCCTGGCGGGGCAGCTTGGCCGACAATGTCCGTTTGCTGTCCGGCTTTGTCAACGAAACTTCCGGTTCCGTCATCCACCTAGTCGCACACAGCCTCGGCGGCCTAGTTGCGCTAAAAATGCTGTCGCAGGAACCCGATGAGCGTATACGCCGCGTCGTCCTGCTGGGAACTCCGTATGCGGGTTGCCATTGCGGCTTTACCCTAGCCGAGTCTCACGGATTGGCGGCGCTTGTCGGACGCACGTTCGAGGACTGGTTCAGCCTGCCCCTCCCTTCCCCACAGTCTGCGGTGGAGATTGGCGTCATCGCCGGCACCCGCCCTATCGGTTTCGGACGCCTGATTCCCGGACTGGCAAGCCCCAACGATGGTCTCATTGCCGTCGACGAAACACGCATTGCTGCGGCCAGAGACAGCATCGCGCTGAACGTCTGCCATTCTGGCATGCTCGTATCCCGCGCCTGCGCCGGGCAAATCACCAACTTTTTCAGGACGGGAAGCTTCATTCATGCTTAGGCTAATTCTTGCGACTGGCCTGTGCCTGCTCGTCGGCTGCACAAACATTGCCTATTACGCCCAGGCGATCGAAGGGCAGATGCGGCTCATGGCGGGAACACGGCCCATTTCCGATGTGATCAATGATGCCGCGACCGACCCAAGGCTGCGCCAGCAACTCGAACGGGCAATCGCCATACGGGAATATGCCAGCCGCGAACTCGCGCTGCCGAACAACGGCAGCTATCGCTCCTACTCCGACCTCGGACGTCCCTACGTGGTCTGGAACGTCTTTGCAGCACCTGAGTTTTCCGTAGAACCGCAGCAGTGGTGCATGGTATTCATTGGCTGCGTCAATTATCGCGGCTACTATGACAAGAATGACGCTGACCGCTACGCCAACGAGCTGAAGCAGGCGGGAGCCGATACCTATGTAGGCGGCGTTCCCGCCTATTCCACCCTCGGATACTTCAACGACCCGGTACTGAATACCTTTTTGCGTTTCGGCGACCAGGAAGTAGCCCGCATCATTTTCCATGAACTTGCGCATCAAGTCGTTTTTGCCGAAGGCGACACCGCCTTCAACGAATCATTCGCCACGACCGTCGAGAATGAAGGCATGCACCGCTGGCTGACGCAGTCGGCGGCACCGGAGTTGTTGCGGAATTTCGAGACACAACAGGAACGCAAGGCGCAGTTCCTTCGTCTGGTGGCAGACAACCGCGACAAGCTGCGCGCCATCTATGTATCATCGCTTGCATCTGACGCCAAGCGACGCGCCAAGACAGAAATCATCGCAGAAATGAAGCGGAACTACACCAACCTGAAAGCGAGTTGGGGCGGCTATAGCGGTTACGACCAGTGGTTCAACCAGCCTTTAAATAACGCCGTCTTGGGTTCCGTCACTGTGTACACACAATGGGTTCCAGCATTTCGCGCCCTGCTTGAACAGGAAGGAGGAAGTCTGCCCCGCTTTTACCTGCGCGTGGCTGCGCTTGCCCATTTACCTAAAACCGAGCGAATAGCGGCGCTCAACCAACTCCTGCCGAGCCACACCGCTTCTTCTGAGTCTACTTCTTGGCGTATAACGCCATAGCGCTTTACAATTTCTGTTTTTCAACAGTTTTCGCTACTGGCGCGATGCAGGAGGAATATATCCAGCAAACAGGCATCTTAATTAACTCGACTTTATTGTTCCTCTCGAACCTGATCGAATGGCGCGCCCTAACCATCTTATTTTGCAGTAAGTTATGACAATTGGAGGCTCACGCCAGAAAGTGTGCTGGCGTACAGAATTATCCGCGCTATCAACACATAATACAAATGCCCGATGCTCAAGGCAGCTTCCGTTTATTGTGTTCCATTCGTATTTAAGAACTACTGAAAGGGCAAGAAAATGACTAATATACAACGCACTTTGCATAACCTCCTTGTCGTGGTAGCCACCACATTTTTGCTGAGTACAATCAGCGGCGATGTGAATGCTGCAACTGCAGAGGACCTGAACAGAGACGCCGCTCATGTGTTGCAAAATTTGTACAAGACCAATCCAGCTGCCGAAAGCATTTCCAAGAAGGCTAGAGCGGTTCTGGTTTTCCCAAATATTGTTAAGGCTGGACTTGTATTCGGAGGAAGTTACGGTGAAGGTGTTTTAACTAAAGATTCGCATTTCGCCGGATACTACAATTCCGTTTCCGGTTCATGGGGATGGCAGGCTGGTGCCGAATCTTACGCCTACGTTGTTTTTCTCATGAGCGACAAAGCAGTGAAATACTTGGATAAGTCAAAGGGTTGGGAAATCGGCGTGGGGCCGACCGTGACCGTGGTGAATGAAGGAGTGGCTAAAAATCTGTCATCCTCGACAATGAAAGACGATGCCTACGCTTTCATTTTTGACCAGCAGGGACTAATGGCCAGCCTCAGCATCGAAGGTACGAAAATTTCTCGCATCAAGCGTTGATTCGAAAGAACACGGTACCATCATTCTCAGTTGAGAATCGCATGCAGCAATTTTTACTTCGCTCAATGAGTGCTACCGCACAGAGTGGGATTGTTTATCAGTGCATCATTCACTCGCATCTCCTCTAGGTATAGGTGCAATACTTGGCTTTAACGGAGCAGGAAACTGCTCCGTTTTTTTAATCGCTAACGAGCATAGGAAATACCCCGGAATGATTAAACCCGCCATACTCGTTTACCCCTATAAAACTCGTTTGCTTTACTGATGTTTCAACTTGAAGTGTCACTTTTAAACCCATGACTCCACACAGACATCTTGTTGTTAGCGCCTTGCTGACGGGGCGGGTATGGTTGCGAAAAAAGGGGCGCAGGACTAATTCGCTCCTCCCCTCAGAAAATACAACAAAAGCTAAATACATAAGCCGTCATGGTTGATGTGCTAGAATGCGCGCCCTTTGAATCTTTGCAGGTAGTAAATCATGTCGCGCGCAATCCGTAACATCGCCATCATCGCCCACGTTGACCATGGCAAGACCACCTTGGTGGACAAGCTGCTTTCTCAGACCGCCACCTTCGCCAAGCACCAGCATGTCGCCGAGCGCGTGATGGATAACAACGATCTGGAAAAGGAACGCGGCATCACCATTCTGGCGAAAAACTGCGCGGTGGAATACGAAGGCGTACACATCAATATCGTGGACACACCGGGACACGCCGACTTCGGCGGCGAAGTGGAGCGCGTGCTGTCGATGGTGGACGGCGTGCTGCTATTGGTGGATGCAGTGGAAGGCCCGATGCCGCAAACCCGTTTTGTGACGCGCAAGGCGCTGGCGCTGGGCCTGCGCCCCATCGTGGTGATCAACAAGGTGGATCGCCCCGGTGCGCGCCCTGACTGGGTAGTGGATCATACTTTTGATTTGTTCGACAAGCTGGGCGCGACCGACGAGCAACTGGATTTCCCGGTGGTATATGCATCCGCGCTGAACGGTTATGCCATGCTGGATCTGGCCAAACCCGCCACGGATATGCGCGCGTTGTTTGACACCGTGCTGAAGCATGTACACGAACCCGTGGGCGACAGTGACGGGCCGTTGCAATTGCAAATTGCCGCACTGGATTATTCCAGCTTCGTCGGCCGCATCGGCGTGGGCCGCGTGACACGCGGTCGCATCAAGCCTGGTCAGGAAGTAATGATGATGGCGGGTGACAAACAAGTAAAGAAAGGCCGCATCAATCAGGTGCTGGGTTTTCGTGGTGTCGACCGAGTGTTGCTGGAAGAAGCTTCGGTCGGCGACATCGTGCTGGTCAACGGCATCGAAGAAATTGGCATCGGCATTACGTTGTCCGACGTGAACCAGCCGGAAGGGTTGCCTATGCCCAAGGTGGATGAGCCCACTCTGGCGATGAACTTCCAAGTGAACACCTCCCCTCTGGTTGGGCAGGAAGGCAAGATGATCACCAGCCGCCAGATACGCGAACGTTTAAATAAGGAGTTGCTGGTCAACGTTGCCTTGCGCGTTGAAGATACAGCGGATACCGATTCCTTTCTGGTATCTGGTCGCGGCGAATTGCACCTGACCATTCTGCTTGAAACCATGCGCCGTGAAGGTTTTGAATTGGCCGTATCCAAACCGCGCGTGGTGTACCGCGAAATCAACGGCGAAAAGTGCGAGCCTTATGAAATGCTCACCGTGGATGTGGAAGACGGTCATCAGGGTGCGGTGATGGAAGAGTTGGGACGCCGTCGCGGCGATTTGCAGGATATGCAGTCGGACGGCAAAGGCCGTGTGCGTCTGGAATACCGCATCCCGGCGCGTGCGCTGATCGGCTTTCAGGGTGAATTCCTGACCATGACGCGCGGTTCCGGTTTGATTTCCCATGTGTTCGACGACTACGGCCCGATCAAGCCGGACATGCCCGGTCGTCACAACGGCGTGCTGATTTCCCAGGATTCCGGTGAAGCTGTGGCTTACGCCTTGTGGAAACTGGAAGACCGCGGTCGCATGATCGTCGCTCCCGGCGATAAAGTGTACGAAGGTATGATTATCGGCATCCACAGCCGCGATAACGATCTGGTAGTGAACCCGATCAAGGGCAAACAACTGACTAACGTACGCGCTTCCGGTACGGATGAAGCGGTACGTTTGACTACACCGATCAGGCTGACCCTGGAAGGTGCCGTAGAGTTTATCGACGATGATGAACTGGTGGAAATTACTCCGCAGTCCATCCGTGTACGTAAGCGTTACCTCACGGAAATTGAGCGCAAGCGAGCATCGCGCTCATAGGAATTGGCTTAACAAGGCAAGTTAAAGAGGGGGCGCGCAAGCGCCCCCTCTTTATTTCCGTAAGCGAGCGCGTCTTCTAACTAACTACATGCTTGCTTTTCGGTGAGAAGATTTGCGCGATTTCTGCCAGAGAATGTGCATAATCTTCCGCGCATCCGGAAAGAATTCGGTAACATTGGGACTGTGTTGTGCGCACTAGCTTGCGCTCGCAAACAAGCTAGGGATAGATCATGCTGGAAATGTTGGGTTCCACCCAGTTTTGGGTGGACGTATTCAAGATCATCGTCATCGACATATTGCTCAGCGGTGATAACGCCGTAGTGATTGCGCTCGCCTGCCGCAACCTGCCGCCGACGCAACGCAAAAAAGGCATTATGTTCGGCGTGATCGGCGCGATAGTGTTACGAATAGTGCTAACGTTCTTTACGGTCAGTTTGCTAAGACTCCCTTTCCTCAAGGTAGTCGGCGCAATCCTGTTGTTGTGGATAGGCGTCAAATTGCTCTTGCAGGAGGAAGAACCCGATGCGAATAAAATCAAGGCCAATACGTACCTGTGGGGTGCAGTGAAGACGATCATAGTTGCGGATTTTATGATGAGCCTGGACAACGTGCTGGGCGTGGTGGCAGCGGCGCATGGCAATGTCATGCTTCTGGTGTTTGGCCTTCTGGTAAGCATCCCGCTGATCGCATGGAGCAGTCAGTTGGTTCTGATACTGATTCGCCGTTTCCCCTTCGTTATTTATGCGGGCGGAGGACTGCTCGGCTATGTGGCAGGGGAAATGCTGGAAAGCGATGTTAACGTGGCATCGGTATTGGAGGAGATGCCATACCTTATTTACTTATTGATTCCCACCTTTTGCGCCGTGCTGGTGGTCGTGCTGGGCATGTGGCTCGCCGCACACAAGGTTGCGGTGGCAAAAGTGGTCAATCTGGTTGAAGAACAAGTGTCAGCCACATCAAACGGAAAACATTAATAGAAAGATATGAATATGAGTCAGTCGAATGTCACTGAACTGAATAAAAAATTTGGTATCGCTGAACAACTCGAATTTGTTCAGGATGCAGGAGGCTTGATTATTGCGCGCATCGCCAACACCCACGCGCAATCCGCCATTGCGCTGCAAGGCGCGCACATCATGACCTTTCAGCCCAACGGCGAACAACCGGTTATCTGGCTGAGCCCTGTGGCCAAGCTGGTGCAAGGCAAATCCATACGCGGCGGTGTGCCTATCTGCTGGCCCTGGTTCGGAGCACATGCCAGCGAACCCGGTTTTCCTGCACATGGTTTTGCACGTACGGCGTCATGGCAAGTGGCGGCGAGCGTGGCCTTGCCGGACGGCAGTACGCGGATTATTTTCGAATTACCGCAGAACTTCATGCCTCCAACCCAATGGCCTCATCCCTGTCGTGTACAGTTCGTCGCAACCGTCGGCAAAACGTTGACGGCGGAATTGATTACCGAAAATACCGGCAACGCGGAATTCGAAATCGGCGAAGCACTGCACACCTATTTCACCATCAGCGATGTGGATGCATTGCGTATCACCGGCATGGAAGAATGCACTTATCTGGACAAAGTCGGCGTCGCGCAGGCTCGGACGCAACAAGGAGCGATTCAGATTGCTTCCGAAGTGGACAGGATATACATTGACACCGAAGCCGATTGCCTGATCGAAGATAGCGGTTTCAAGCGCCGCATCCGCATCGCCAAAAGCGGCAGCCGCTCCAACGTGGTGTGGAATCCGTGGATCGAAAAGTCAGCGAGGATGGGCGACTTCGGCAGCGACACGGGCTATCGCGGCATGGTCTGCGTGGAAAGCGCAAACGCGGCTAGCAACATCGTTACAGTAGCTCCTGGCGCTAGCCATTCGTTGTGTGTCGTGTACAGCACAGAGCAAATCTGACAGGAGGGAACATGAAGACAATGGATAACATCAAACCCCGCCATTTTTCGCGCATTCCTTTCCAGGCAGATGTGGAACTGCATTTTCATCTGGTAAATGAGGTGCAAACGGCCCACTTGCTGGACATCTCGCTGAAAGGCGCGCTGGTTGAAACGACACCACCTATCGCCAACGCCCTCAAGGGGAAAGCCTGCCGCATGGTTCTTCCCTTGGGCAAGGGTGGCGAACATATCACCATGGAAGGCAAGGTGATTCATCAGGAAGGGCAGCTCATAGGCATCGAATGCCAGCATATCGACCTGGACAGCATGACCAGCCTCCGCCGCTTGGTGGAATTGAACATGGGTGATGAGAAACTGCTGGAAAGGGAGTTGGCCGAGATGTTAAAAATAGATGCGGCTAGAGCAACGCCTGAATAAGTAACGCGTAATTTTAGGGAATCCCACCCGCACGGCGACTTACGCAACCAGCCGCTCGGCCAGATTTCCGGCATCCTCGTTCCGCCTCTGTTACAATGCGCCGCGCGGCAATCGCTTCAGTCTTGATTGCCCGCTACCGATTCCGGTTTGTTGTTCCCTCCGTCTGCCTAAGACTGGCGCCACACATGGCGACAGGCCGATGTAATTCATAAAGGTTTATATGTCATTTGCAAATCTCGGCTTGTCCGAAGAAATTCTCCGCGCTGTCTCCGAGCGCGGTTACACCGAACCCACGCCGATTCAGGCACAGGCTATTCCTGTCGTGCTATCAGGCCGCGACCTGATGGGCGGCGCGCAGACCGGCACCGGCAAGACCGCCGGTTTCACCCTGCCCATCCTGCAACTTCTTTCCGCTTCCGCGAAACCCACCACCGGTAAATCTCCAATCCGTGTTCTGGTACTCATCCCCACTCGCGAACTGGCTGCGCAGGTTGAGGAAAGCGTGCGCGACTACGGCAAATACCTGAAGCTGAATTCGATGACCATGATCGGCGGGGTCAATATCAACCCGCAAATTCAGCGCTTGAAAACCCGCGTGGATATTCTGGTTGCCACTCCCGGACGTTTGCTCGATCACGTACAGCAAAGGACGGTTGATCTGTCACATGTGGAAATTCTGGTGCTGGATGAAGCCGACCGCATGCTGGACATGGGCTTCATCCGCGACATCAAAAAGATCCTCGCGCTGCTGCCAAAAAAGCGGCAAAACCTGCTGTTCTCCGCCACTTTCTCTGACGAGATCAAGGCGCTGGCCGACGGTCTGCTGAATAATCCCGCGCTGATCGAAGTAGCGCGCCGCAATGCCACCGCCGAACTGATTTCGCAGAAAATCTACCCGGTGGATCGCGAACGCAAGCGCGCACTGCTTACTCAATTGATTAAGGAACACAACTGGTTTCAGGTGCTGGTGTTCACTCGCACCAAGCATGGCGCGAACAACCTGGCGGAGCATTTGAACAAGGACGGCATCACCGCCATGGCTATCCACGGCAACAAGAGTCAGGCTGCGCGTACGCGTGCACTAGCGGAATTCAAGACCGGCAAGCTGCAAGTGCTGTGCGCGACCGATATCGCCGCGCGCGGAATCGACATCATCGAGCTGCCGCACGTGGTCAACTATGAGATGCCCAATGTGGCGGAAGATTACGTCCACCGTATCGGCCGCACTGGGCGTGCGGGTAGCGAAGGCGAGGCAAGTTCGCTGGTGTGCATCGACGAACATAAGTTGCTGAAGGACATCGAGCGTCTGATCAAGCGCGAAATTCCGGTGGTGCAGATACCGGGCTTCGAACCCGATCCGCGCATTAAGGCCGAGCCGATTCTTAACGGGCAAAATCGCGGTCAAGGTGGACGCGGACAAGGCCAGGGACGTGGCCAAGGACAAAGCCGTACTCAGGCCGCGCCACGAGCAGGGGGCGGGCAGCCGCGTAGTGGGGCGGCAGGCAAACCATCGGCTGGACATGGCGCTGGCCGTGGTGCAGCACCCGTGTTGCACCGTTCCGGTGGGCGTGGTCGCTAAAGTTTTATACAACTTACCGTTCGCGGTGAGCTTGATGTTCTACTAGCCATTCGACTAAGCTGTCAAAAGACGACAGCCAAGTCGCTGGTTATGTCGAACCGCCAGCCTTGCACCAATGCTGGCCTTCGACAAGATCAGGCCGAACGGTTTATGGATTTCAGAATGAATACTAATGTATCCAACGAAGATGCCATCGCCGCGACCAAGCTATGGCTGGAGCGCGCGGTGATCGGCCTCAACCTGTGCCCATTCGCCAAAGGGGTGCAAGTCAAAAACCAGATCCGTTATGTGGTGAGCGCGGCGCAAACGCCCGAGGAACTGCTGCGCGATTTGCTGGGTGAGTTTGAGGTTTTGGCAGAGTCGAGTGCTTCTGCTATTGATACCGTACTGTTGATTCATCCCCATGTGCTTACCGATTTCCTCGATTACAACGATTTTCTGGAAGTGGTGGAGGCAGCGCTGGTGGAAGTTGATCTGGATGGCGAGCTACAAGTGGCAAGCATGCATCCGAAATATCAATTCGCCGATACCGAGCCGGATGATATAACCAACTACACCAACCGCTCGCCTTACCCTACCCTGCATTTACTGCGCGAAGCCAGTATCGAGCAAGCCGTGGCAGCGTTCCCCGATGCCGCGCAGATTTTCGATAAAAATATCGAGACTATGCGCCGCTTGGGACATGAAGGCTGGAATGAACTTGGCCTGGCGGACGTACAGAAAGATAAGAACATTAAATAAGGCGGTCATTGATGGAACTACTAGCCATTCGGCTAAGCTGGCAAACAACGCCAGCCAAGTCGCTGGTTATCCCGCGCAGGCGGGAATCCAGCAAAACAAAAAATCCGCGTAGCGGACAAAACTTTTGTTGTCGCGCCACGCGCGGATCATTAAATCAACTGGATTCCCGCCTGCGCGGGAATGACGGTATGCTTGTTTCGCCATGGACACGAAAACGGACATCTCTTACTCACTACTCACCCCCGACTGCGTGATGAACGCGTTGGAAAGCGTGGGATTCCGTAGCGACGGTCGTCTGCTGGCGCTCAACAGCTATGAGAACCGCGTGTATCAGGTCGGCATGGAAGAAGGCGCACCGCTGGTGGCAAAATTTTATCGCCCCGAGCGCTGGACGGATGCCGCCATTCTCGAAGAGCATGCCTTTGTGCAGGAGCTGGTTGAGCGCGAAATTCCGGTTGTGCCGGCGCTGGCGCTAGACGGGAAGACGCTTCACAACTTCGAGGGATTCCGCTTTTCCGTTTTCCCAAAACACGGCGGACGTGCACCCGAACTCGAAAACCGCGATACGCTGGAATGGATGGGGCGATTTCTCGGGCGCATCCACGCTATCGGCGCGCTCAAGCCGTTTCAGCATCGCCCCGAATTGAATATCGCTTCATTTGGCGTGACACCGCGCGACTATTTACTGGCGCATGATTTTATTCCGGGGGATCTGCTTGCAGCCTACAGCAGCGTGGCAGCGCAGGCGCTGGACGGTGTGCGCCACTGCTATGATCGCGCGGGCGAGGTGAGTACGTTGCGCCTGCACGGCGACTGCCATGCAGGCAACGTGCTATGGACAGACGACGGCCCGCACTTCGTGGATTTTGACGACAGTCGCATGGGGCCTGCGGTGCAGGACTTGTGGATGCTGCTATCGGGCGAGCGCGCCGACATGGTGCGGCAGATGGGTGACGTGCTGGCGGGCTACGAAGACTTTTACGACTTCGATGAACGCGAATTGCATCTGGTTGAAGCCCTGCGCACCTTGCGCTTGATTCACTACTCGGCGTGGCTGGCGCAGCGCTGGGATGATCCAGCCTTCAAACAAGCGTTTCCGTGGTTCAACACCCAGCGCTACTGGCAGGACCGCATCCTCGAATTGCGCGAGCAGATCGCGCTGATGCAGGAGCCGCCGCTGTGGCAGGCGTAATGCATTTGGATATCCCGGATTTATAGCTATGAACTCAACAGCCTGTCCATGTGGTAGCAACCAAAAATACACGGACTGCTGCGGGCGCTATCTGGACGGTGGCGAGATCGCCCCTACTGCAGAAGCATTGATGCGCTCACGTTATACTGCTTACACCTTGCTGCGCGAAGATTACCTGCGATCGACTTGGCATCCCTCCACGCGCCCCGTTGCGCTGGGTCTGGCGGAGGATGTCGCCACAAAATGGCTGGGACTGGAAGTAAAGCGTTATGAGCAGCAACAACCGGATTACGCTGTGGTTGAATTCGTAGCGCGATATAAAGTAAATGGTCGTGCGCATCGTTTGCATGAACTCAGCCGTTTCGTGCATGAAGCTGGACGATGGTTTTATGTGGATGGGGATGTCGGATGAAATTATCACCCGGTCATTTGGTACATATTTATTCTCCAGAATTTTATGGCAACACATCCCGATAGAATTTATGAGTGTTTTTCCCGCTTTGCTTTGCCAGATACATTGCGTCATCAGCTTGCTTGATAAGCGTTTCAGGGTCTTTGGAACCATCCGGGTATAGGGAAATGCCAATGCTGCCTCCCACATGACATCGTTGCCCCTTTAGTTCGAACAGCTCAGACAATGCGGTAATTATTTTATTTGCCATCAATGCGGCGTTTTCATCTGATCCAATTTCGTTTAGCACAAAGATGAATTCGTCCCCGCCCACTCGCGCTACCGTATCCGATGCTCTTATGGTCACTTTCAGTCTCTTGGAAACTTCCTGTAACAACAGGTCACCCGCATCGTGCCCCAGCGTGTCGTTGACCTTTTTGAATCCATCCAGATCGAGAAACAACACGGCCACTTTGAATTTATTTCGCTTGGCCAGAGAAACGGAATGTTCGAGGCTATCCAAAAACAGCGCTCGGTTCGGAAGGTCTGTTAAATAATCGTAGTGAGCCAAATGCGCTATTTTTTCTTCGGTCCGTTTGCGTTCTGTAATATCCCGGACGATGCCGATAAAGTAACGCTGTCCACCCAATATCATTTCCGATGCGGACAACTCCATGGGAAACTGTTCGCCATTTTTTCGGACGGCTACCACCTCACGTCCGCGTATGCCTATGATCTTTGCCTCGCCAGTCTGCAAATACCGCTTGACGTAGGATGCGTGTTCACTTCGAAAAGGCTCGGGCATCAGTATGTTCAAGTTTCTGCCTAATGTGTCCTGCTGTGCATAACCAAATATTTGCTCGGCTGCGGGGTTGAATCCATGAATCTCCCCAGCTTCATTGATCGTGATGATGCCATCCATCGCGTTATGAATAATGGCTTGCAACTGATTCTGGCTTTTTTCGAGTTCCCCCTTGACCTGCTTCAGGTTCGTCACCATTTGCCAGAACAGATTGACTTCAAGACCGCTTGCCACCCTTTTATTATCGCCAAAAACTTTGCCCACCTCTGCGGTGATTGCCTCATCGTGCGATAAGTTATAAATGATACAGTCCGGATAGTCTTTGCAGGCCCGCAGCGCATCACCAGCATCGGTATAGGTTGGAATCCCATGGCTTTTAGCCAGTTCGATTCCAGGCGCAGCAGGATTCGTATCTACTATAGCGATAACTTTAACCAACCTGTCTTCCATGAACATCTCAAGAAGGGCATATCCTCCGCGTCCAGCTCCGATAATCAGGATGGGATAGCCTTGGATTCTTTGCGATGCCATGTTTATTCCTTTGTAACTTGTGCGTAAGAAGTGCATGCTGACGTGAGTTTGGCATATTAATGGATATATCGGAATATGCAAGAACCTACGCTACGCTTTGCATGGTCGTTGCATCAGCGAGTTTCAGTAAATTTTGCACCTGATTTTATTCAGAGATCAGATCGCATACCTGGTTTGCATTGGCTACCTTTAAACACTGACTGCCCATATGTGCGGCAGCGTACAGATAACAGCTTGTTTGATCTTGTAGATTTCGTTGGGTCCATCTTGAACTTAGCCAAAACAGGCGTTTCTGGCTTGATGGACAATCCGGGTTGCATCCAATATTCATCAACAATAAAAATCTAGGGAGACTCATCATGACCAGAATATCCAAAAACAAACACTTTTACGGCTGGCTGCCAGACGTGCCGGATCACCGCGACTTTCTTTATGCCACATCAATGGTTCATATTGCGAAACTGCCCGCCAAGGCTGACCTCCGCCCTCATTGCCCTCCGGTTTACGATCAAGGTGCGCTCGGCAGTTGCACGGCCAACGCCATCGGTGGCGCCATGCAGTTCGAGCGACACAAACAAAAGCTGAAACCTGATTTCGTTCCCTCGCGCCTGTTCATTTACTACAACGAGCGCGTAATGGAAAATTCCGTCGATTCAGATGCCGGTGCGCAAATCCGCGACGGGATCAAAAGCATCGCCAATCAGGGGGATTGTCCGGAAAAAGAATGGCCTTATGACATTGCAAAATTCACACACAAGCCCAAGCAGGAGTGCTATCAGGACGCGATCAAATACAAGGCGGTGCAATATCAGCGCGTGCCGCAAATCCTCAATCAGATGAAAGGCTGCCTCGCCTCAGGCTATCCATTCGTATTCGGCTTCTCGGTTTACACCGAATTTGAAAGCGATGCAGCGGCTAAAACCGGTGAAATAAATATGCCCGGCCCCAAGGAAAAACTTCTGGGTGGACACGCAGTGGTTGCCGTCGGCTATGACGATAGCACCCAGCGCTTCATCGTACGCAACTCGTGGGGTGACTGGTGGGGAATCAAAGGCTACTTTACCATGCCCTATTCCTACCTCACCGACTCCAACCTCGCCGACGATTTCTGGACGATACGTCTTGAATCAGTCTGAAGGAAATCTATTGCAGTAAAATGGATGGCGCGTTACTGCTAAGCAGTCCGCGCCAATTCATGGGGCGCATCGCGCGAACGTGTTCAGTGTGTCCAACCCACACGCAACAGGTTTTGCTCCGGGTTGTAATGAAACTCCAGCTCGCCCTGATAGGCATGATGTAAAGCTTCGCCTATGCCTCGGGCAAGATGGATATCAGTAGTGGTCACCAGCGTTGTGCCATCTTTTTCCGCTATATCCATGATGCGTTTGAGCGGGTGTTCTGCCCGCTCATGTTGTTCGTGGTTGCGCACGAGATTCATAATTTCTTCGTTATGAGCAAGAAAGAACTCCCCCTGTAAAGTGAGGAAGCCAGCAGGATAGTGATCGTGAATACGGTGGCAGGCAGGGCATGTAGCCCGATGTGCGTTAGCAGGAGTTTTGCACCACTGCCAGCGTCCTTCATGAAATACTGCACCGCATTGCAAACAGATGGTTGGTTCCGGAAGCTTGCCCTTGGCCTTGTAGGCATCATGCACTTGCTCCTGAAAGATGCCGTCATGGCGCTGAATTTTGCGGAAGCTGCCAGAAGTGGCTGCGTGACTCATGATAAATTCTCCTTAGGTTGATCGCATGGACGGTCGATTTTTTTCACTGATATTTCACAGCCTCGCCCGTCACATTTTTTGTCTCATTCAGGCGCCAATATCCGTCTCATTTTTCGGCAGTTCTGCAACCATTTCGATCAAAGTTGCATTCTGCAAGACGTAGCGTGTTACTGCGGTGTCGAGGATACCCATTTCGATGAAACCGCCGTATTCTCTGTTGGAGCAGGCCTGCCGCAGTGGGAAATCAAGTTTGATTTCCCAGAGGGTGCAGGCCCTGCAAGTAACTCACTGACGGTCAAGACACCATGAGACGGCGTTTACCTTTATGAAATAGCAATTTCCTTGTGCCCGTTTCCGTTTTTCTTTGGTAAGGTCAGTTCCAATACGCCGTTGTCATATTTGGCTTGGGTTTTCCCTTCATCCACGTTACTAGCCAAAGTGAAGCTGCGGTAACTTGATCCTTGATAACGCTCACGGCAAAGCACTTTTTCACCTTCCTTTTTCTCTTTTTCATGTTTGACCTGTGCGCTGATGGAAACCATATTGCCATCCACCGTCACCTTGATATCCTCTTTATTTACACCAGGAATTTCGGCACGCACAACATAAGACTTGTCGTTTTCGGTTAAATCCATCTTGATCTTGGGTGCGGCTTCCATTTCACGGATGAATGGGCGCATACCAAAATTATTAAACCAGTCGTCAACATCCATAAATGGATTGAAGCGGGCGACATCGCCTAAAAGCGGGGAACGCTGAACAATATTTGCCATGATATTTCTCCTTATTTAAGTAACAAAAGTTTAAAGACTGAGTTATTTCCGCTCAAATACAAACGGACTGCCTATCGGGTTTTTTTACCCGTTGTGCGACATGCCCTCAATTTCTGCCTCGGCCTTCAGCCAGTCTTCCACTGGATCGCCGCCTTCAAAGCCGCGCCCTAAAGCGCGGTAATAAGCCGCATCAGAAATCATGAGGAAACGATCCTCTCTATTACCGGAGCTTTTTTCAGACTGGGCGAGCGATTTCTTGCTGATCTTGTGCGGCTTGGAATCAATTTTCTTGCTTGTTACTGTTGATTGGTGTGGCATGATTATTCCCTCCAAATTTTGAAGTTCACTGCCGTACAACACGGCAATACATGAAATGTGCGGACTGTGCGCTGACATACAGCAAGCAGGAAAACCTCGGCTTCATTTGCTTTCCATGCCATACGATAACTCTAGCTGGTCTCGAAAAATATTTTAATACCCTATTCAAGGTATTTATCAGCTACCCGACAAGGTGGACGCGCCCTTGAGTCCGCAAAAAAATGAGCGAAATAATTCAGTTTATCCATCGTCACGAACGGCATGGTTAGACGTTTTTTATTTATCCTAAAAACAGCAATTCATCCACGAAAAACACGAAAGACACGAAATAAATCAAAATCTTATTTGCGCTCAATCATTCACCTTTCGGGTGATAATCCAACTCTTTCTATCGAGTTGAATTTTTTCGTGTATTTTCGTGCCTTTCGTGGACAACTGCTTTTTCTAGGTTTATTTCTCATGCCATTGACTAACGTCATGACACTTACAGATGTGCTGATAACATAGGACAAATACCGACAAGCTATTACCGAAATTTCTTAACACTTATTGAACAAACCGCCGATATTTTTCAAACCTCAAAATTGTCAAAATAGACACCTAGCAAAACGACTTAAGGACTGGACGGAGTCCAAAACTGAACACCTCGCCCATCTAGCCGAATTTACATATAACCACCGCATCCTATGAGCATCCGTATATTACTAGCTGACGATCATCAGATACTGCTCGACTCCTTGCGTAGGCTGCTGAGCGGAGAAGATGACATGAAAGTGGTGGGCGAAGCCAATAATGGGCGCGCCATGCTAAAACTCGCCGCAGCATTAAAACCGGATGTGGTCGTAACTGACATCTCCATGCCGGAGATGAGTGGCATTGAAGCCACGCGGTGGCTATCCAACCAGCATCCAAAAATCAAGGTGATTGGTTTATCTTCTTACAACGACAGACTGCACGTTGCGGAAATGCTCGAAGCTGGCGCTGCCGGTTATATCACTAAAGAAAATGCCAGCGATGAATTATTATGCGCTTTGCGCACTGTCATGAATCAGCAGCAATACTTGTGCCCTGAAGCAACAAAGATCATGGCCGAAAATTCAGAACACCACTCCATGCCGGGCATCTCGCGACTCGGCCCGCGTGAGCGCGAGGTGCTACAACTCCTGGTGAAAGGCGACTCCTCCAAGATAATCGCAGACAATCTGTTAATTTCCGTCAGAACCGTCGATGTGCACCGCCGCAACATCATGCAGAAACTCGGCCTGCACAATGTTGCGGCATTAACCACATTTGCCATCCGCAACGGCATCATCAATATCTGAACCGTATACCACAGCCTAATGACCGAAAAAATCGGCGAGACGAAATTGAACCGATCAGGCGGACTTGCAACCGATTCACTTTAAGTCCGACAGGCTACTTATTATCAAAAATTCATAAAAGTACGCTGCCCTGCTGCAATTTCCGCAAAAAGTTGATAGAATGCCGCCGCCGTGACGTTAGTAATCCGCCATGACTTGCAATCCAATTAAATTTTTTACTTTGAGGAAAATAAAATGAAACGCTCCGCTCTAGTTGCCGCCCTGTTAGCACTCTCCCTGACCGCTTGCGGCGAAAAGCCCGCTCCTGCACCCGCTCCTGCACCCGAGCCAGTTGCCGCACCGGCACCTGCACCAGCACCAGCATCGGCTGTTGACGCAGCTTCTGCCGCTGCACCTGCCGCTGCTATGGCTCCTGCTATGGCTCCTGCCGCTGAACCCGCAAAGAAATAAGTCGGTTTTAGCCAATAAAAAGCCGACGCAAGTCGGCTTTTTTGTTGGCTGTCATTCAAATTCATACTATCTCGCGCCAGTCCAATCCTTCCTGTTGCGTCGCCACAGCGATCCAGTCTGTGTCGCACCCCAATACCGAACTTAATGCAGCAACTGCAAGATCCCGTGTATTGTTCTTGCGGCTCAGGTGTGCCGCCACGATGTGCTGCAGGCGGCGGTTGTCCAACCTGAAAAGCAGTGCCGCCGCATCCGCATTGTTGAGGTGGCCGAAGCGCCCGCCGACGCGCTGTTTAAGTCTGTAAGGATAATCGCCATTGGCCAGCAAGGTGGTGTCATGGTTGCATTCCAGAACCAGCGCATCGCAGCCATTCAGCGTCGCTTCGATGTGCGGCGTGGCACAGCCGGTATCAGTCAGGACGCCCAGTCGCTTTGCGCCGTCGCTGAACACATACTGCACCGGTTCAGCCGCGTCATGCGGCACGGCATACGGCTGTATCTGCAACTCACCGATAGAGAACGAATGATGGGGAGAAATTTCGGTCAGGCCGTGCAAATCGTCCAGCGCCTTACTGTGCATCTGCCTCGTGCCATGCGTTAGCCATACCGGAATAGAATATTTGCGGGCCAGGCGCGCCACCCCCGCGATATGATCGCCGTGTTCGTGCGTGACTACGATACCGCTGAGACTGTCCGCTGTCAGGCCGAGACGCGCCAGACGCGTGACCGTGTCGGTCAGAGAGAAGCCGCAGTCCATCAGCACGCAAGTCCGACCGACCTGCACCGCAAGTGCGTTACCTTCGCTGCCGCTACCGAGTGACGCGAAGCGCATGAATAAATACGTCTATCAACTTACGACTAGCGATACAAAATTACTTGCCAAAAGCCTTGTACAGCGCGTCAATAATCCGTTGCGTGTTGGAGTTGCTCTCGCCATTACCGTTATTGGCCGCCACTTCGCAGCCCGCACTGCCTTCATGCACGGACACTTGATAACGCACAGGTTTACTGCTCTTTTCTTCGTCACGCCAGAAAGCCAGCTTGTCGAGCCAACCCTTTTCCTTGGCATCCTCTTCGACACGCAGGAAGTACACGCCATTGGCCCTGTCCTTATCCTCCACCACGAAGCCCTCATGTTCTAGCGCCAGACCTACTGTGCGCCAACTCTTGTCGAACGGCTCGCTCAACAAAATGATCTTGCTACCGTTAGCCAGCGTTTGCAGCTTGGGCGCTATGACTGCTGCACCCTGTGCGGATGGAGCCTCAATCTGCGCCTTCGCTTGTGCATGCGCTTCCGCGCCGCCCAGCTTGATCATCAGCATTTGCAACATGGTAGCTTCCAGATCGGGGTCGTTCGGGCGCGACTGCCACTTGGATATGCTCTTATCCGCGCTCAGCACCTCCTCCTTCCCATATTGGGTGAGATAAATCTCCGTGCTGTTGCCGTCCTTGCTGCGCTCCAGACGTACGCGGTACATATCCTTCTCGCCCGAGTCATACATGTCGTCGAACACTTTACCCAGAACGCTGCGCAGACCAGTCTTGGGAATTTTGGCACGGTTTTCCGCCCAATCAGTTTCGATGATTCCGGCCTGTGCATTCTCGGTCTTGATGACAAAACCGTTCTCCTGCCAGAATTCCTTGATCGTCGGCCACACGTTCTCCGCTTTGTCGTCCACTACCAGCCAGCGCTGTGCACCATTGCGCTCCAGACGCACACTCTTGGATTCCGGCAACACTGAAGAGGCCCGTGCTTGGGATGGAGCACTACCCTTGGCAAAATCGGAATAGTTCGCCACGGCTGCACTGCCCTCAGGAATGGTGTAGTGATCTTCGGCAGTAGGCGTTGTCAGGTCAGGCGGAACTTCCAGCGTCGGCACTTTGACTGCGGCAGCTTTGTAATCGACACGTTTACTCTCCAGACTCATGCTGCCGCACCCGGCCAAGGTCAGCATTGCAAGGGACAGTGCGGTAAGTTGTAAATTTCTCATGCGGTTCCTCGAAATTGATGCTTGTGTCATTTAGATTACCCCAGCTTGGCGCATCGCGTCTTCAACCACGCTTTGCGAGGTGACCGATAGCGGCGTAAGTGGCAGGCGCAACACATTATTTATTTTGCCCATACGCGACACGGCCCACTTTACCGGGATCGGATTAGCCTCGACAAACAGATGCCGATGCAAACCGAGCAAACGGAAATTGATCGAGCGCGCCTTGTCCAGTTCGCCGTTCAAAGCCGCAACGCACATCTCGTGCATTAGTCTCGGGGCCACATTGGCGGTAACCGAAATCGTGCCGTGTGCACCTAGCAGCAGCAGCGCCAGCGTACTCGCGTCGTCGCCGCTGTAAACCGCAAAATCCTTGGGTGCGCGCTGCAACAAGTCGCTGCCGCGTTCGATGTCGCCAGTTGCATCCTTTATACCGACGATGTTGGGAATCTGCGCCAAGCGTAGCGCGGTGTTGTTGTGCATGTCCGCGCCGGTGCGTCCCGGCACGTTGTACAAGATATGCGGCATGTCCACCGCCTCGGCGATGGTCTTGAAGTGCAAATACAAACCTTCCTGCGTCGGCTTGTTGTAGTACGGCACCACGGTCAGCGAAGCGGCGGCACCCGCTTTCTTTGAGAAGCTGGCCAGTTCAATGGCTTCCTTGGTGGAATTCGCGCCGGTTCCCGCAATCACGGGAATACGCCCGGCTGCATGCTCCACCGCAAGCAGGATCAACGATTCATGTTCTTCGACATCCACCGTGGGAGACTCACCAGTGGTGCCCACCACCACAATGCCGTCCGTGCCCTGCTCAATATGAAAATCGATCAGCGCACGGAAAGCGACCAAATCCAGGCTGCCATCCTCAAGCATCGGCGTGACTATTGCAACGATACTGCCCTTAATCATGGTGAACACTACTCTTAACCCTGTGCCTTGGCATTGCCAAATAAAGTCGACATTTTAACCGATTCTTAAATGGATTGCGTTACAAAAGATGGTGCGCTGTGGAATAATGCGGGAGTCATCATTTCTTGCCGCATCATGCCTGCCGTAGCGCTTTCCACCCTCGCCCCCGGAGAAACAGCAACCATTGCCGCGATCCACACCGACGGGCCGCTGCACCAGCGCCTGCTGGCGATGGGCTTCCGCACCGGAAAAATAATCGAGGTAATACGCCGTGCCCGCTTCTCCGGCCCTTTGCAGGTGCGTATCGGCACCACAGATATTCTGCTGCGCAGAAACGAAGCAGACAAAATCATGGTAAAAAAAGGATGAAGCACATTGCGCTTCTGGGCATGCCCAACACTGGCAAGTCCACCCTGTTCAACCGTATGACCGGTGCTTCCGCACGCGTGGGCAACTGGCCGGGCATCACTGTGGAATTGCTCACCGGCAAGATTTTGCTTGGCGGCGACATGGTCGAAATTATTGACCTTCCGGGGATGTACGACCTGCACGGTTTTTCCGAGGACGAACAAGTTGTGCGTCACTTCCTGCACGACAACGTGCCCGACCTGGCGCTCGTGGTGCTCAACGCCACGCAGATTGAGCGCCAGTTGAGCCTGCTGCTTCAACTTAAACAGCTAAACCTGAATATGGTGGTGCTGCTCAACATGGCAGACGAAGCCAAAAAATTCGGCATCACCATAGACACCGCAAAGATGACCGAGGCGCTCGGCATCCCCATCTTCCTGCTTAGCGCAAAATACGGCGCGGGCTATGGAGAAGCCTTACAGGCGGTCACCAAGGCGTTGCGCTACACCACTCCAGGCATGGCCGAACAGTTGCGCGATCAGCTCAAGCCGGACGGCCAGATCGAAGCTGAGATGGCGCGCGTGCTGCAACACTCGGTGCAAGTCCCCGCGCGTCTCCCGGACAACCTGACCGACCAACTTGACCGCATCATGTTGCATCCTTGGCTGGGCCTGCCGATTTTTTTCGGCGTCATGTATTTGCTGTTCCAGGCCATCTTCTTTTTCGGCCAGCCACTGCAAACCGGCGTCAACGACCTGTTCACTTGGCTGCGAGAAGCTGCCATCGCGCCGCTGCTCGCCAGCTTGCCCTCCGCATTGCAGGGCCTGTTGCTGGACGGCATCTACAACGGTTTGGCCACCGTAGCCGCATTCGTGCCGCTGATCGTGTTGTTCTTCCTGTTCATGGCTATCGTCGAAGACACCGGCTATTTATCGCGTGCCGCCTTCCTGATGGATGCGCTGATGGCGAAGATGGGACTGGACGGGCGCAGCTTCGTCATGCTACTGATGGGCTTCGGCTGCAACGTGCCGGCGCTGATGGGCACGCGCGTGATGCGCTCGCGCAACCTGCGCCTGCTCACCATGCTGGTGATCCCATTCTCGCTCTGTTCGGCTCGACTGCAAGTGTTCGTGTTCATCACTGCCGCATTGTTCTCGCCCAAGGCCGCGCCGCTGGTGCTGTTCAGCCTGTACCTATACAGTTTTGGAGCTGCCATCCTCACCGCACTGCTGTTTAAGCGCTACCTGTCCAATAGTGAACCATTCGTACTGGAACTGCCGCCCTATCGTTTCCCCACCCTGCGCCAACTGGTACTGCGGGGCTGGCACGAGGTGTACCACTTTATCAACCGCGCCAGCAAGTTTATCGTCGCGGGTGTGGTGCTGGTCTGGCTGCTTACTCACTTGCCTCCCTCCGCCGCTCCGTCCAGCGCTGACACACTCGCCGGAATGGTCGGCGCATGGATGCACCCGCTGTTCAAACCGATAGGCATCACGGCGGAACTCACCATCGCACTGATCTTCGGCTTCGTCGCCAAGGAAATTGTCATCGGTTCGCTCGCCGTGATTTACGGCTTGGGAGGGCAGGCCCTCAGCAACTCGCTGGCGCTGCAACTGGACTGGGTGCAAGCCTACAGCTTCATGCTGTTCACCTTGATCTACACCCCCTGCCTGTCCGCCATCGCAACGCTGCGCAGCGAGTCAAAAAACACCGGCTTCATGCTATTTTCCATCGCTTGGTCGCTGGTGCTAGCATGGGTGGTCAGCTTTGTGTTTTATCAGGGCGCAAGGGCGCTGGGGTACTAAAAAACAGCAGGCACGGTGAAGTAACGACCATCTGATACGTGCCAATTGCTGCCAGTCGATTGTTAGTTCTATCGGCGTACAATGTGCCCAGTTAATCATTGAGAGACTCATCATGACCATGACTTTCTGTTGAAGGTATTTTTTTGTGGGCGTAATCGCTGGGAATCCGATACCACCACCACCTCTTGAAGGTGCTTGCAGGCGCGTATTTGCATTTGTTGACGTTGAAAAACCGGACGTTGCTTGGGGGACATATCGAGGTGTTCTTGTGTCTGCGAATGCTGAATACAGCTCCCCAAACTGCCCAGTTTCGATGATGTTTGCGGGGATAGTGCGCTCTCAAAATAACATTCGGTTACACAACGAATTTCTTATTGAACAATACCGCCAACTACATTTTGCTCACTGCAACTCTCGGTTAACAGGGATGTATTTTTTCGAGGATCGCTATTCTGCTGAATGCGCTTATGAGTGGGGCGGGCACTTTTCTTCCGAGAATTTAACTGAAATGTTGCTTTTTTCCTCTACCCCCGTATCACGGCATGACGCTAATTGGATCACATTTGCTCCCCTTGAGTGCAATGGAAAAATAACAAACGAAGATTGGATATTAAATTATTGGTCTGGGAATCCATTTCCCGAAAAAAATCCTATATGGGAGATAATCGCACAAGGTAGAGCTGCTATATGCGGAGCAGAAATACGACTTCGTGCTTACGAAACTTTACGTTTAAATTTTCCCCTGTCTCTCGGCTTGTTAGATATAAGTCGCGTGGCTGCTGAATTAGGTTCGGATTTTGGTATATTGGCTCCTTGGTTAATTCGTAATGAGGATGGATCCGTCAATCTTACAATTCATGTAGATATGAGGGATGCAAACAACTCTGAATTTCTCGATAAGCTCAAAAATTATCCTGGACCACGAAACTATACTGATTTGGCAGTAGGTAAAGGCTATTTTAGCTTTCCACATTTTAGTGAATGCAAGTTCCACTTTAACGTCACTGATAATTTTTTGTTAGCAGTTCATAGAAACTAAAGACTTATCAGCCCGCGTAGGGCGGAACGCTTGCGGTTCCGCCGGATGTTTTTTCGCCGAACGCAAGAATTACGGCGGAACACCCCTGCGGGGCTTCCACACTACCTTGTTCATCGGCGTTCGCCTGTGGCAATGTCGCCAATTTCTCCGCCGCCCCAATCCATCGGATAAACACCTGCCTTCACCAAATGGTGGAAGCCCGCGCAATAACCAACGGGCATTGCGCCGCATGAAGCTTCCATTCGGTGCAATGCGCTACGCTTATTGCACCCTACAACAGCCGGATATTTCACACCTCGACCATACGCAACTGGCACACAGCGGTACGTCATATTACAAAATTCACTGCCGCAAAGCAGACACTAAAAAGCCCGGCATGCCGGGCTTTTTAATATTTACGCTTTCTCAAACTTCATCACCCCGCCCTTGCACTCCACCGTGATAGTGTCCTTGGCGGCGAAGCGCCCTTCCAGTATCAGCTTGGCCAGCGGGTTTTCCAGTTGCGACTGGATCGCACGCTTCAGCGGACGCGCACCGTACACCGGATCGAATCCGGCATTGGCAATTTCAGCCAGTGCAGCTTCAGAAACCTCCAATTTCATCTCCATCGCAGTCAGGCGTTTTTCCAGATAGCCCAACTGGATGCGCGCGATCGATTTGATGTTCTTTTCGTCCAGCGCGTGGAACACCACCACTTCGTCGATGCGGTTGACGAACTCCGGGCGGAATTGCATTTTCACCTCGCCCATCACCGCCAGCTTGATCACCTGATAATCATCGCCGGACATCTGCTGGATCATCTGGCTACCAAGGTTTGAAGTCATCACCACCACCGTGTTCTTGAAATCCACAGTGCGTCCCTGCCCGTCTGTCATGCGCCCGTCGTCCAGCACTTGCAGCAGTACGTTGAACACATCCGGGTGCGCCTTCTCCACTTCGTCCAGCAGGATGACGCTATAGGGTTTGCGGCGCACAGCCTCGGTCAAGCCGCCGCCTTCCTCGTAGCCGACATAGCCGGGCGGCGCGCCGATCAGTCGCGACACGGAATGCTTCTCCATGTACTCGCTCATATCGATGCGAATGAGGTGATCTTCCGAGTCGAACAGGAACCCGGCCAGCGCCTTGCACAGCTCGGTCTTGCCAACGCCGGTAGGCCCCAGGAACAAGAAGGAACCATAAGGACGATTCGGATCAGACAAGCCGGAACGCGAACGGCGAATCGCATCGCTCACCAGCCGTACCGCCTCGTCCTGCCCCACCACGCGTTCGTGCAGTTTATCTTCCATCTTGAGCAGCTTGTCGCGCTCGCCCTGCATCATCTTGGACACTGGGATGCCGGTCGCGCGGCTCACTACTTCGGCGATTTCTTCCGCGCCAACTTGGGTGCGTAGCAAGCGGTTCTTGGGCTTGTCCGTTTCAGCCTGAGCCGCCTCTTTTAATTTCGCTTCGAGTTGCGGCAGCTTTCCGTATTGCAGTTCGGCCACCTGCTCCAGCTTGCCCTCGCGCTGCAATCTGACGATCTCGGCGCGCACGCGCTCGATTTCTTCTTTGATGAGTGCCGTACCTTGCGCCGCACCCTTTTCCGCCTTCCAGATTTCTTCCAGATCGGCATACTCGCGTTGCAGTTTGGCGATTTCAGTTTCGATCAGCTCAAAACGCTTTTTCGAGGCCTCGTCCTTTTCTTTTTTCACAGCTTCGCGCTCGATCTTGAGCTGAATCAAGCGGCGATCCAGCTTGTCCATGACTTCCGGTTTGGAGTCGATTTCCATCCTGACGCGCGCGGCGGCCTCGTCGATCAGGTCGATTGCCTTGTCCGGCAGGAAGCGGTCGGTAATGTAGCGGTGGGACAGCTCTGCTGCGGCGATGATGGCCGGGTCGGTGATGTCCACATGGTGATGTAGCTCGTACCTTTCCTGCAAACCGCGCAGAATGGCGATGGTCGCCTCCACACTCGGCTCGTCCACCAGCACCTTCTGGAAGCGGCGTTCCAGCGCGGCATCTTTCTCAACATATTTGCGGTATTCGTCCAGCGTGGTCGCGCCGATGCAATGCAACTCGCCGCGCGCCAATGCCGGTTTCAGCATATTGCCCGCATCCATCGAACCTTCCGTCTTGCCCGCGCCAACCATGGTATGTAACTCATCTATGAAAACAATAATCCGCCCTTCTTCCTGAGCGATTTCCTTGAGCACGTTTTTCAGACGCTCCTCGAACTCGCCGCGATATTTCGTACCCGCCAGCAGCGCCGCCATGTCCAACGACAACACCTTCTTGTTTTTCAGAGTCTCCGGTACTTCGCCATTGACGATGCGCTGCGCCAAGCCTTCCACGATGGCGGTCTTGCCCACGCCGGGTTCGCCGATCAGCACCGGGTTGTTCTTGGTGCGGCGTTGCAGCACCTGAATCGCGCGGCGGATTTCGTCGTCGCGCCCGATCACCGGGTCGAGTTTGCCTTGCCGTGCGCGTTCGGTCAGGTCAAGGCAATATTTTTTCAGCGACTCGCGCTGCCCCTCCGACTCTGCGCTCTCCACCGAAGCGCCGCCGCGCACCGCCGCAATCGCCTGTTCCAGCGGCGCACGCGCCACGCCGTGCTGCTTCAACAAGCGCCCGCACTCGCCCTTGTCGTTGGTCAGCGCGAGCAGAAACATCTCCGAAGCAATAAACTGGTCGCCGCGCTGTTGCGCCTCCTTGTCGGTCAGATTGAGTACATTGGTAAGGTCGCGCCCTATCTGCACCTCGCCGCCGTGCCCCTCCACTTTGGGCAGGCGCGACACGGCATCGGTCAGTGCCGCTTTCAATGCATTCACATTGCCGCCCGCCCGTGCCAGCAAAGACCCCGCCCCGCTGTCGGCGTCGTTAAGCAAGGCCAGCAGCAAGTGCTGCGGCTCGATAAACTGGTTGTCGCTGCCCACGGCCAGACTCTGTGCATCGGACAGCGCCTGCTGGAACTTGGTGGTCATTTTGTCAAAACGCATGGCAACTCCTCAAAGGAAATATTGAACTGGACAGTAAATGGGGCCTCTGAACAGGATTTCAAGATACCGTACACTCGACACGGGATAAGCCAAAAGCTATGCTTCGCTCAGGATTCGCTTTATCTTGATGGGTGACCTGTCAAACAAAAGCGACAAGTGGCATAACAAATTGTTTCCAATCTCAACTACCATCATCAAATGGCGAGAACTATATACATACTAGGAGCCGGTTTTTCCGCAACATGCGGAATTGCCACCGATGCATCCATGCTGGATGCGCTGAACCCATTACTGGACAATACCCCACCTCCCAAAGCCCCGAGTACGCCGGGCACCTGCATTGACTTCCTGCGCAACCAACTATTCTTTAATCAGAAAAATATCGGCTTTGAAACTTTCATGTCGGTACTGAACGGACAATCGTTCCTTGCCAAATGCATAAGTTCAGACAATGATATTTTTGAAAAAGAAGAAGATGAAATAATCAGCGCATTGCGCAAATACCTTGCAGACAAAGTTGACGCCGCGATAGCCAGAGGGATGGACAATCCAATTTGCCAGTTCATTGATCGCGTCAATTGGGAAAAAGATATTGTCATCACATTCAATTACGATCTCCTCCTTGAGAAATTCCTTGAGCAAAAAAATATCCATCCGAATAATAAAATTCTCCACCTGCATGGTTCTTTAGATGACCCGATGCTGGTCTATCCGAATTACCGTAAATTTACTGACAAATCTCAAAAGCAATATTTCACTGATCGGTGGCTGGATGCTTATAACATTCTAAGAGAAAAGGGGAAGGAGAATGTCGACCCCGTAAGCAAATGGGTTTTTGTCGGTTACTCAATGCCTTCGACAGATGCCGAAGCGAAGGGGTTATTTGCTTATGCCGATTATGACAATCGAGGAAGCGAATACAAATACAAGATCAGCGTAATTAATCCCGATCTTGGTGCAATCAGAAACTATGATTTCTTCAGGAAAGGAATCTCCTTCTACTCTGTGCCGCTGGAAAAATATCTGGATGACAAATGCCCATTACCCATTGATACAGTGCCTGCCATACACATCCACGCCAACATCCGTGCCGCGCTGGAAGAGGACGTGGGCAACGGCGATCTAACCGCCCAGTTGATCCCCGAACACACTTTAGCGCAAGCCACGGTCATCACCCGCGAACGAATGGTGCTGTGCGGCACACCGTGGTTTGAGAGCTGCTTCCGTGCTCTGGATGCGAATTGCGAGATACGCTGGCAGTTGCGCGAAGGCGAAGTGGCCGAAACCAACCAGACTCTGTGCGAGATTCGCGGCGAGGCGCGCGCCTTGCTCACGGCGGAGCGCGCCTCGCTGAATTTCTTGCAGACTCTTTCCGCAACGGCCACAGCAACACGGCGTTATGTGGATGCCGTGGCTGGTCTAAACGCAAAGATCATGGATACGCGCAAAACGCTACCCAGCTTGCGCATAGCACAGAAGTACGCAGTGACGGTAGGCGGCGGGCACAACCAGCGCATCGGTTTATTCGATGGCATCCTCATCAAGGAAAATCATATTCTGGCGGCGGGCGGCATTCGCCATGCGCTGGAAGCCGCTTACCGCTTGGCTCCGCCAGATGCGACGATACAGATTGAGGTGGAAAGCCTGGATGAGTTGCGCGAAGCGCTGGATGCGGGAGCGAAGCTGATCCTGCTCGACAACTTCGATCTTCATGCAATGCGTGCCGCAGTCAGCCTCAACGCCGGACGGGCGGAACTTGAGGCTTCCGGTGGAGTCAATCTGCAAAGCGTGCGCGCCATCGCCGAGACCGGCGTGGATCGTATTTCCATCGGTGGACTGACCAAGGATGTGCGGGCGGTGGATTTATCTATGAGATTTGGCTGAATAAACAAAACCCTCATCCTTAGCCCTTCTCCCGCCTGTGGGAGAAGGAAACTGGCTCCCTCTCCCGCAGGCGGGAGAGGGTTGGGGTGAGGGTTAGAAATCGGAGAGCATCATGTGTCAACTGCTCGGCATGAACTGTAATGTTCCAACCGACATCTGCTTTTCCTTTACCGGCTTTCAGAAGCGCGGTGGGGAAACCGATGTCCACGCCGACGGTTGGGGAATCGCGTTCTTTGAAGGGCGTGGCGTACGCCTGTTCCTCGACCCGCAGCCTTCGGCGCGATCACCCATCGCCGAACTGGTGCGCAATTATCCGATCCGATCGCTAAATGTCATCGCGCATATTCGCAAGGCAACGCAAGGCATTGTCTCGCTGGAGAACACCCATCCTTTCCAGCGCGAGTTATGGGGACGCTATTGGGTATTCGCGCACAACGGCAACCTGCCTCAGTTCAAGCCGACGCTGGATGGCAGCTTCATGCCAGTTGGAAATACCGATAGCGAGCGCATCTTCTGCTGGCTTTTGCAAAGCTTGCGGCAGCACTTCGGCGATGTGCCCCCCTCGCTCAATGCGCTGTTCGCCACAGTGCATGAACTCATCCGTCCTCTTGCTGGCATGGGTATTTTCAATTTTATGCTGTCCAACGGAAAATGGCTGATGGCACACTGCTCCACCGAGTTGAGCTATGTAGTCCGCCGCGCGCCGTTCAACGTGGCGCATTTGAAAGACGAAGACGTATTAGTGGATTTCAGCCAGATAACCACGCCCGATGACCGCGTGGCCGTGATCGCCACCCAACCACTCACCGACAACGAGCCGTGGATATCCATGCAGCCCGGCAGCCTGTGGCTGTTCGATCAAGGACTGGTCGCCAATTACTGCGAGACCCTGCCCAGCCCGGTAAAATCGATGGGCGGAATCTGAATATCTTCAAATACTCTGAACAAAACCGCACAACAAAATCGCAGAGCAAGCTGGTTTGAGATAACATAACGGCTGTAAATTTCCCCGCCCCCATCGTGTCTGTCGAAGTCGAACGTTTTTTCTCTGAACAAAGCCCGCTTGCTACTGAAGTCGCGTCGTTTCGTCCGCGCGCGCAGCAGCGCGAGATGGCTTTGGCGGTCGCGGAGGCGATACGCGACAACGCGATTCTGGTGGCCGAGGCGGGAACCGGTACCGGCAAGACCTTCGCCTATCTGGTACCCGCGCTGCTGGCGGGCGGCAAAGTGATCATCTCCACCGGCACCAAGAATCTGCAAGACCAGCTATTCCAGAAAGACTTGCCTATGGTGCGCGATGCGCTCAAGTCGCCTGTTACCATCGCATTGCTCAAGGGGCGCGCAAACTATGTGTGCCACCATCATCTGGAACTTACGCAGGCTGACGGGCGCTTTGCCACGCGCGAGGATGTGCGCCATCTGGCGAAGATTGCGAAGTATGCAAAGGTAACGCAATCCGGCGACAAGAGCGGCCTGTCCGACGTGCCGGAGAATGCGCCGATCTGGATGCAGGTGACTTCCACGCGCGAGAATTGTCTGGGACAGGAATGCCCGCAGCACAAGGAATGCTTCGTGCTCAAGGCGCGCAAGGAGGCGATGGAGGCCGACATCGTGGTGGTGAACCATCACTTGTTCTTCGCCGATGTGATGCTGCGCGACGAAGGCGTGGCGGAGCTGCTGCCCGCAGTCAACACGGTGATTTTCGACGAGGCGCACCAGTTACCGGAGACTGCCAGCCTGTTTTTCGGCGAGAGCATTTCGACTTCGCAAATACTGGATCTGGCGCGCGATGCGCGGCTGGAAGCGGCGACTTCGGCCAACGACTTTGCTGCGCTACCCACCGCCACCGACGCACTAGAAAAGGCTGCACGCGATTTTCGCCTGATATTCAAACAGGGCGAGGGACGCATGCCCGCGAACGCTACCGACGACCTCGCAGGATTTGCCGATGCACTGCGCACCGTCACCGACAAGCTCGCGCACCTCAACGGCCTGCTGGAAAGTCAGGCGCAGCGCAGCGAGGGGCTGGAGAAATGCTGGCAGCGCGGAGTGGAATTGCTGCTGAAAATCAAACAGTGGGGCGACAAGGAACAGGATGGCTTCGTGCGCTGGCTGGAAGTGTTTCACCACTCCGTGCAACTCAACACCACGCCGCTGTCCATCGCGGAAATTTTCGCCAAGCAGATCAGCGGACATCCGCGCGCGTGGATTTTCACTTCCGCCACGCTGGCGGTGAAGCAGAATTTCTCGCACTATCAGACCGAGATGGGTTTGCTTGAGGCGCGCACCGCCTGCTGGGACAGCCCGTTCAACTATCAGGAACAGGCTCTGCTGTATGTGCCGCAAAACATGCCGGAGCCGAACAGCCCCGGCTATACCGAGGCGGTGGTGCAAGCCGCCCTGCCCTTGATCGAGGCCAGCAAGGGACGCGCGTTTCTGCTGTTCACCAGCCTGCGCGCCATGCAGCGCGCGCACGAAATCCTCACCGCCGAATTCGACCGCAAGGGACTGAGCTACCCGCTGATGCTGCAAGGCGAAGGCTCGCGCAACGAATTGCTGTCGCGTTTCCGCGAACACGGCAACGCGGTGCTGCTGGGTAGCCAGTCGTTCTGGGAAGGCGTGGATGTGCGTGGCGAGGCGCTGTCGCTGGTCATCATCGACAAACTGCCGTTCGCCCACCCGGACGACCCGGTGCTTGCGGCGCGCATCGCCCAACTCAACAAACAGGGGCGCAACGCCTTCATGGAATATCAGTTGCCGCGCACCGTGATCAATCTCAAGCAAGGCGCGGGGCGGCTGATTCGAGACGAGACCGACCATGGCGTGCTGATGATCTGCGACACGCGTCTGATTTCAAAGCACTACGGCAAGCGCATCTGGCAGAGTTTGCCGCCGTTCAGGCGTACCAGAGTATTGAGTGAGGCGCTAGAGTTCTTTGCCGCAGTTAAAAAATTAACCCGGAAGATTAATCCTGGATAAAACTGTTGCCACAAAACATTCGGTGCCTCACGCATTGAGGCTGATCCTGTTGGTACGAATGAATTCGCACCGACCACCCCGCCAACTATTTTTCAGGATAAAGCAGCGTCCCACCTCAGCACCACGCCCGATTCTTCCGGTGCCGCCTGATACGCACACTCCACGCCGATGCGGGGAATCGCAACCAGTGTTTTATCGCAAAACAGCAGCGGCAGTCTGTCTCGTTGCCAGGGCGGAATGCCCTGCTCTTGCAGCAGATTTTTCAGGGTGCGCGTGGGGCGTTTGTCGTCAAGACGGATACGTTCTGCGCCATGACGCAGCCGCACGGTGACTGTGGCCTGCTGCAATTTCTCCAAACTCAATCCGTGGCCGATAACGGGTTCAAAATATAGCGTGCCGCCGAGTTCAGGCAATTCCAGTGCGACCTCGCCTAGCCATTGTGCACAGAATTCCGCATCGGGTTCGGGCAGTGCCGGGAAAGCATATACCCTGCCCTGATAGCGCCTGATCTGCCATTTGCCGAAATTAAGCTGTACTGCCGCGCCCTGTCGCGCGTCGCACAATTGTTGCAGCATCTCATCAAGTTGCACCGCTTGCGGCATGGGCGCGCCGAGGCTGTGCAGAAAATAACGCAGCAAATTTTTTGCGCGAGATAGACTCAATGCCTGCAAGCACGCCACCTCCAGACCGCCATTATGTAAAGCTCCCTGCGCGTCCTGCTGCGCCAATTGATCCAGCAACTTGCTGGCTTCGGCAAAATTCTGCGCGCTTCGCGCCAAAGTTTCACGATAGGCGGGAAAACGTTGCTCCAGTTGCGGCAGCACGCGATGGCGCAAAAAATTGCGCGGGTAGGCATCGTCGGCGTTACTCTCGTCTTCCACCCATTGCAGGGCGTGCTGTTGTGCATAGGCCAGCAATTCACTGCGCGCCACATTGAGCAAAGGACGCAGTTGCGTGAGGTGATTAGCGCGCTGCCGGATAACCGGCATGGCACTCGCCCCACGCAAACCAGCGCCCCGCAACAATTGCAGCAGCAAAGTTTCAGCCTGGTCATCCTGATGGTGGGCCAACGCGATGAAATCCACGGGCTGGCGGTCAAGTGCTGCATGGCGCAATTTGCGCGCAGCGGCCTCAATGCCGTGTTCGCGCAACGGAGCTATATCCACATGCTCAACATTAAAAGGAATTCCTAAGCGTATACACAGGTCGGCGCAGAACGTCGCCCAAGTATCCGCATGAGGGCTGATGCCGTGATGGACGTGCAACGCGCTCAAGCGCCATGAGTAACGTGGGGCCAACTGGTGCAGAAGATGCAGCAGCACGACTGAATCGACGCCGCCGCTCAGACCCAAGAGGATGCTACTGCCCGCAGGAAGTATGGGCGCGATCGCGTTAGCGACGCGCTCGGCTAAATCACAGGCTGACTTCCTTGAATTTTCCATAGCCCATCAAGCGGTTGAAACGGGCCTGCAACATGTCGTCCAGAGGCAGGGATTGGGCTTGTTTAAGCGATTCTTGCAGCACTTTTTTCATGGTCTGCATCATCGCCGGGTAATCGCGATGTGCGCCACCCAGCGGCTCAGCAACGATCTTGTCGACCAGCCCCAACGCCTTCAAACGGGTGGCGGTAATGCCCAGCGTTTCCGCCGCATCGGGTGCCTTCGCCGCACTTTTCCACAGGATGGAGGCGCAGCCTTCCGGAGATATCACCGAGTAGGTGGCGTATTGCAGCATCAGCAATGCATCACCAATCGCGATAGCCAGCGCGCCACCAGAGCCGCCTTCGCCGATTATCGTGCAGATCATCGGCACACGCAGTTCCGCCATGACGTACAGATTTTTGCCGATGGCCTCGGACTGGCCGCGCTCTTCCGCGCCCACGCCGGGATAAGCGCCGGGGGTGTCGATAAAAGTCATGATCGGGATGCCGAATTTTTCTGCCAGACGCATCAGGCGCATCGCTTTGCGATAACCTTCCGGGCGCGGCATGCCGAAGTTGCGGTATTGGCGTTCCTTGGTGTCGCGGCCTTTCTGATGACCGATCACCATCACGCTCTGCCCGTTGAAACGCGCCAGACCGCCGACGATGGCCGCATCATCCGCGTAACTGCGATCACCGTGCAGTTCTTCGAAATCGGTAAACAGACTCTGGATGTAGTCTAGCGTGTAAGGCCGCTGCGGATGGCGCGACACTTGGGAGATTTGCCACGGCGTGAGCTTGGCGTAAATATCCTTGGTCAGCGTCTGACTTTTCTTTTGCAGGCGGCCTATCTCTTCGGAGATGTCGAGCGCGGAGTCATCCTGCACGTAGCGCAGCTGTTCGATCTTGCTTTCAAGATCTGCGACAGATTGTTCAAAATCCAGGAAGGTAACTTTCATAACTTAACGTGCCTTTGTTTGTCCGGGCGGAATGATACAGGAGACTAAGCGCTGAGGCCAAAAAAGCGCTTGATGGTGCCCATCTTATTTCGCATAATCCATAAATAATCCATTAGGCGCGATACGCTATGATTTTCTAGCATCCGTTCGCCCTGAGCTTGTCGAAGGGTTCTGGTTGCGTAGCTGGTGGTTCGACAAGCTCACCACGAACGGTCTTAGGAGTTCATTTTACCGCATAGCCTGCCAATGGTAGGGAGCGGCGCCACAGCTTCCATGCCGCGCCGCGCGTCAATACAAAGCGGCGCGCTGCACCTGCTTGAGGTGAATCCAGCGTGAGTCGCGCAATGCGCCCGGTACGCAGTGCATTTAGCAACGGTTTGGCACAGCATTGTTCGAAGCGCTGCAATCCCTCGCGCCAAGCGTGAAGATCGCCATGCTGGAGCGCGCGATGCAGCCCTTCCCATACTATGAGGGCATCACCGTCATCGCCTGCAATACACTGCGATGCATCATCCGTCAAAGACCCATGAGGAATGTCTGCCGTCTGCGCGAATGATGCCGCCAGATCGCTGTCGCCGTACACCTTTGCGTATGGCCGTGCCAACTCTCCAACAGCCCGCCCGCCACCCCACAACCACACGCTGTTAATAGACAACAATCCGCACGCTTCGCGTGCCTGATTCACCGCATGTTCAAACAGCAGCATCTGAATCTCGTTGAACACCCCATGCCAGCGCAAGGCATCCGCGCCCTGCGGCAAATGCGCGTGGACATCCCTGCCCGCCACTTGCGCCAAGGGACGTGTGCTCATATCCGGTGCGGCATCCAGTTGCAGATACCAGCGCTGCGGATGCGGCGCAACAAAACACAGACCATCGGCAACGAAATGTGCATTCAGGCTGGCACATAGTTGCGCCGCCTCATCCACAGTCAACGGCACTTCCGCTTGCAGAATCAGTTGATCGCGCTGAAGACGCAGATGCACCGGATCGGCGCGTAACCAGTATGCCTCCCCTGGCTCCAACCTATCCGCCCGCAAGGTGACCGGGGCAATAGCCTGATCCGCCACGCTGAAAGCCCCGCACAGCCACGCTTCCAGCGACTCCTCCGACAAAGGAGCAGACTGCGCTCGCGCAAGCAGCGTCTCCAACGCAGGCAAAACCAGCCCGGCGCAGACTTCGGCAGCAACCTCTTGCGGCAGGAACAAATCGGGGACAACCAGATGAACGCTACTCATAGTGACAAGTCTATCATCCTTGCACTGTCATAGATTGCTCGCTTATGGCACACTTACGTCCGTTCGACCATATTAACAACACATCAACAGCCAATTTTGCAACCATTCGAACTCTTCATCGGACTGCGTTACACCCGCGCCAAGCGACGTAACCACTTCATCTCTTTCATTTCGCTCATTTCCATGCTGGGTATCGCACTGGGCGTGGCCGCGCTGATCATCGTACTGTCCGTAATGAACGGTTTCCAGAAGGAAATCCGTGCGCGCATCCTGGGCATCACGCCGCATTTACAAGTGATGACCGAAGGTGGGCAATTATCGAATTGGCAACCCGTACTCGATATCGTCACACGGCATACCGAGGTGAGCGCCGCCTCGCCCTATGTCAATGGGCAAGGCATGTTGTCACACGATGAAAGTGTGCAGGGCGTAATGGTGCGCGGCATCCTGCCCGAAGGCGAAACCAAGCTGACCGGACTCGGCGACAAGATGAAAGCCGGCAGTCTCACGGATTTACGCGCAGGCGAATTCGGTATCGTTCTCGGCAGCGATCTCGCTCGCTTGCTCGGCACGCATCTGGGCGACACCATCCTGCTCATTACCCCGCAGGGACAGATCACCCCTGCCGGGATGCTGCCGCGCCTGAAACAATTTCATGTAGTGGGAATTTTTGAGATCGGCATGTCGCCTTATGACAATTCGCTCGCCCTGATAAACCTGGATGATGCGCAAAAACTTTATCGCATGGGTGCATCGGTTAGCGGCATTAGCGCTCGCCTGAAAGACCTCGATCTCGCCCCGCGTTTGGCTATGGAACTGGAGCGCGAGTTGCCGCAAGACACCTATGCCACCGACTGGACGCGGCAGAATGCCAACTATTTCAGCGTGGTGGCGATGGAAAAGAAAATGATGTTCATCATCCTCTCGCTTATCGTGCTGGTCGCCGCGTTCAACATCGTCTCCACGCTGGTAATGGCCGTCACCGACAAGCAGGCCGACATCGCCATCCTGCGCACGCTGGGTGCGTCGCCCGTCAGCATCATGAAAATCTTCATGGTGCAAGGCGTACTGATCGGTCTGGTCGGCATGGGGCTGGGCGTGGTCGGCGGCGTGCTGATCGCGCTCAATATCGGAACCCTCGTCCCGTTTATCGAGCACCTGTTCGGCGTGCAGTTCCTGTCCAAGGAGTTCTACTACATCAGCGAATTGCCCTCCGACCTGCAATCTAGCGACGTGATCACTGTCGCCTCAATGTCCTTCCTGATCAGCCTGTTCGCCACGCTGTACCCAAGCTGGCGCGCGGCGCAGACGCAACCGGCGGAGGCATTGCGCTATGAATGAGCTCGTGATCAATTGTCGCGATCTGCGCAAAACATACACGCAGGGCGAACTCAACGTACCGGTACTGAACGGCGTCAACCTCGACGTGGCGCGCGGTGAACGCCTCGCCATACTCGGCGCTTCCGGCTCAGGCAAAAGCACCCTGCTGCACCTGCTCGGCGGACTGGACAACGCGAGTGGGGGCAGCGTCGCCATCCTCGGCCAGGATGTGCAGGCGATGAACGAACAGGCGCGCGGCAATCTGCGCAACCGTCTGCTCGGTTTCGTCTACCAGTTCCACCACCTGCTGCCGGAATTCACCGCGCTGGAAAACGTCGCCATGCCGCTGCTGATCCGGGGCATGAAGCGCGCAGAGGCTGCACCGATTGCCGCAGCGATGCTGGAACAGGTCGGGCTGGCGCAGCGCACGCAACACCACCCTTCCGAACTCTCCGGCGGCGAACGCCAGCGCGTTGCCGTGGCTCGCGCACTGGTCACCAACCCCGCCTGCGTGCTGGCCGACGAACCCACCGGAAATCTCGACCGCGCCAGCGCCCATGCGTTATTCGAATTGATGCAGGAACTCAACGTCCGCCTCAACACCAGCTTCATCGTGGTCACTCACGACCTCGAACTGGCGAGCAAGATGCAGCGCCAATTAAGGCTGGTGGACGGAGTGCTGCAGGCGGCTTGATAAGATTGTCGTAGGTCGGAAGCCCCTTGGGGTGTTCCGCCAATAACTTGCCTATCCAGTTGTATCAGTCGTGCGTGTATCAGTCCTTGCGTCGACGTGCCGAAAAGGGCTGGTAAGGTTTGCGCTGCCCCGGACGCTTGCCGGGTTCCTCTACCGGCTTGGGTTTGGGCATCAGCAGGTTTTTCTTGCCGGCGCTTCTTCGTGTGGCCTGATGTGCCAAAACTGCTTCAGCGATTTGTTTTTCCCCCACCAATACGAGCTCGTGTTCACCTTTAAGGCGGTACGCGGCGAGACTTTCCTTGATATCGTGGATGCGTTCCTGAGCGTTGGCTTTCTTCGCGTGACCGGACAGTATCGGTAACGCATTGGGCGTCAGCGCGTAGCCGCCATCCTGCGCACAGATCAAACCGTGTTCGGAGAGCCGAGAAAACGACTCGGACATTTTAGTTGCGGAAGGCCTGGTCTCTTGCGTCAGGTCGACCGCAGCGATGATCTCGACCAGTTCCGCCGGGCGACGCTTGGCAGCATGCGACAAGGCCAGCAAGAGGATTGCATCAACATTGTGGACTGGGTGCATCAGATAACCTTTGAATAAATAGTGAAGAACAGTTGGCGGGTGTCAGCCAATCGCGAGGACGGAAGTGTAATGGTTAGCACGCAGGGATGCTAATGAGTCAGCCGTTTCTTCGTTGCGTTCTCACTCTCCCGTTTCAATGTTTAACCCAATTGTCCATTAGACCGAAAAACTCGTCATTCCCGCGTAGGCGGGAATCCAGTTGATAAAAAGTTCCCGCATAGCGGGCCAACAATAAGGTTTTGTCCGCTTCGCGGAGTATTATTTCGCTGGATTCCCGCCTACGCGGGAATGACGGTGCTAACGGACAATCTGGGTTTACCGCTCATTCCGAGTTTCAACCACACGAATCACCTCACCCTCAATCACTTCGCCCTTAATCACCTCCCCCTCGACTATCTGCTCATCCATTGAGACGCTACGCGGGGGAGAATTCTGCATTAGCTTTCGCAACTCGCGGGTCTTCCACCAGAGGTATGCCACGGCTGTCGCACCGACGACAAGGATGATCGCAAACAATACAGCCGAGAACATTAGCCCCAAAACGATCAGTGCTGTAGTCGCGACAAAAGCGACTGATTTTCGCAACAGGCCGGGAGGTTTTGCCGTGGTATTGGAAATAAATTTTATCTGCATGGCGCATAGTTTATCCCATCCTTGCTGCAGACGCGGCGGCAGTCGAGTAAGATAACCACAGAAAAAATAGAACCTGCCCCTTTAATTGCAACCATTAAAGCAGCAACACACTTATCGCCATGAAAACCAGGAAACGCAAGCAAAGCATGAACTATGTGATCATCAAGGAAAACGGCGTATTCATCGCGCGATGCGCCGATCTTGACTTGGAATGTCGCGGTGCGACTGAACAAGAAGCGTTAGAGAATTTGCAAGAGGCGCTGGCTCTTTACTTCGAGGACTTGCCAGGGCCTGCCGACGGCTAGTCTGGTTGACGTTTGGCCTGTCCCTAATTATTCATATGCAACCCCCTGCCTCTTCAACCCGCGAACTGGTGCATCTGGCGTGGCCGGTGCTGGTTGCGCAACTGGCGATGATGGCTAATGCCGTCATCGACACCGCAATGGCCGGGCGACTATCCGCCATCGACCTTGCCGCAGTCGGTATCGCCGCAGCGATCATGGCCACCGTCCTGATGTCGTTGATTAGCGTGTTACTCGCGCTACCACCCATCATCGCCCATCTACATGGCGCAGGGCAGCACGCCGACATCGGGCGCGAGATACACCAGAGCGTCTGGATATCGCTGGCGCTGGCCCTCGTGGCGATTCTGTTGCTGCGTTTCCCATCGCCGTTCATTGCGATATCGGAATTGCAGCCCGCAGTGGAAACCAAGGTGCGCGCCTATCTGAACGCATCTGCCTGGGGTGTGCCCGCCGCCTTCGCCTTGCGTATATTCTTTGGCCTTTCGACAGGAATCAGCCACCCGCAGCCGGTGATGTTCTTCAATCTGTTGTCGCTGGCGATCAAGGTTCCGCTGAATGCGCTGTTCATGTACGGACTGCTTGGCTTTTCAGCAATGGGTGCGCCAGGTTGTGCGGTGGCAACATCGCTGGATGCTTGGCTGATGGCAGCGCTCGCCTGGGGCTGGTGCCTGAACCACCCGAAATACGCGGCGTTCCAATTGCGCAGACACATCACCGCGCCAGATTTCGCCGCCATACGGGAATTCCTCAAGCTCGGCATCCCTATTGGTTTAACTTTCATCGCGGATGTGACCGCATTCACCTTCATGGCGCTATTTATCGCGCGGCTGGGCCCCGTCGTTTCCGGCGCGCATCAGGTCGCCGCGAACCTCGCGGCACTGGCATTCATGATCCCGCTTGCGCTGGGCAATGCCACCTCGGTGCTGATCGGCCAGGCGCTCGGTGCCGGACAACCCGAGCGCGCCCGCCAAATCTGCTGGAAAGGAATAGGCCTCGGCATGTCGATCGCGGTGGTGCTGTGCCTGATATTCTGGCTGGGCGCGCCGCAGATCGCCGCGTTCTACACCACCGACCACCAGGTGCAATCGGTAGCGATACCGCTGATCGTGATGGTCGGCCTGTACCACCTGGGCGACGCGCTGCAAGCCGTCACCGTCAATGCCTTGCGCGGATACAAAAAATCGGTCGTGCCGATGGTGATCTACACCGTGACGCTCTGGGTGCCGGGTCTGGGCGGTGGCATCGTGCTGGGGCTGACCGACACATTCGGCGCCGCCCGTGGCGCGCCCGGCTTCTGGCTCGCCGCGATAGCCAGCATCTGGCTGGTCGGCGGCATGATGGCGCTTTATCTTAATTTCACTTCGAAGAAACATTGCACTCAATAACGGCCAACTGCGAAAGCGCGATTGTGCGTAGGCTGGCGGTGAGCAAGCAAACCCCAGCGTTGTATTGAAATGCTGGGCATCGTAAACTCAGCCCAGCCTACGCGGGCTGTTAGACACTTTCACCAATTTTCAGAGCACACTTTGAACATGAGAAAAGCCTCACTCCTTACACGCTTAAGAGCCAAAAAACGTAACCAGTCCATGTTGGCAGGCATCACTTGGTACACGGCGGAAACCTGGGCTCAGGTTAAAGCCTCTGCATCAGACCCTGAGCGGTTCGAGAACTCATTTTCAGAATGGGAAGCAATGGCAATCTCGGCTCGCAGGGAATTACAACGTTCAGGTGTTCACGCAGTTGAATTCCAGATAATTCCGCACGAGTTTTTTGAGTGGTGCGCTCTGAATAGCAAGGTCAATAACGCTGAATCAAGAGCCGAGTTCGTATCGGAAAAATTGAGAGCTGCCCATAGCGGCAGTGCCTGATGAATTCGGACTAAATCATCCGTGCCCACGTAGACTAGCAAGTGCATATATAGATCTGCCCCACGATTCTATTTGACACCGTTACAATTCAGCATGACCTTACTCTACGACATGCCCCTATTCCGCCCCCCATCCGAGGGCGACAACCTGATCATCCAGACCACGTTGGGGTGCAGCTTCAACCAGTGCAGCTTCTGCGCCATGTATCACAGCAAGCACTATGTCGAACGCCCGCTCGATACGGTGTTCGCCGATATTCGCCAGGCCGCCGCCGATTGGCCGGATGCGCACCGCGTGTTTCTGGCCGATGGTGATGCGCTGGCTCTCCCCACGGAACACCTGCTCGCCATTCTGCGCGAACTGGCGGCTGCGCTGCCGCGCCTGACGCGCGTTTCCTGCTATGCCACGCCCGGCAACCTTCAGCGCAAGAGCCTTGAAGAACTGGCCCTGTTGCGCGAGCACAAACTGAACCTGCTCTACTTCGGCATCGAATCCGGCTCCGACCTCATCCTGAAAAAAATCAGCAAGGGCGCCACGCAACGGCGCATGAATGAGGTGCTGCACAAGGCACAGTCGAGCGGCATGAAAGTCTCCGCCACCGTCATCCTTGGGCTGGGCGGCAGCAAACATAGTGATGAGCACATTGACGGCACCATCGCCCTGCTGAACAGCGCGCCCGTCACCTACCTCTCCACGCTGCAACTGTATCTGGACGAAAGCATAAAGGAAGAGTTCCAGCACAAATACAGCGAACCATTCGAGATGCCGGACGACCTGGCGATATTGCAGGAACAGGAAAGACTGATCAGCGGTCTCAACCCGCCGCAGCCGGTCATCTTCCGTTCCAACCATGCCTCCAACGCGCTGGCACTCGCCGGAAATCTGCCCAAAGACAAAGAAAAACTGCTGCTGCAACTGCGTGAAGCGATGGCTGGGCATCGGCCACTAAGTCCGTATTATATGCGCAGGCTTTGAGACTTCGGATGCGTAATTTTGGGTAGGCTGGCGGTGAGTCCTTCGATAAACTCAGGAGAGTCTTGCGAACCCCAGCGTTGTGTTGAAATGCTGGGCATCGTAAACTCAGCCCAGCCTATGAGAACTACGTATATTGACTGGCTAACGTGATTTTCAGTAGTTACCATCGCGTAATTTTGTTAGACTGTTATCGAGCAATTTCAGGAGATTGCAGCATGTTAACCACCATAGAAGTGACGATTGATAAAACCGGGCACTTACACTCGGTTGAATCCGGTCAAGCCATCAAGCCTGGGCGCGCTTTGCTCACTTGGCTGGAACCTGATACCGCACACGAACCCGCCTTGATGGCTGAGTCCGCACTTGCGCATGACTGGCTCAATCCAGAGGAGGATGCAGCATGGGCACATTTACAGCAGGACAAGTAGTCGTACTGCCCTTCCCGTTTTCAGACCTCAGCCGAAAAAAATTGCGTCCGGCTTTATTGCTAGCAGATGCCGGAAAGGGCGACTGGATCGCCTGCCAAATCACCAGTAACTCATACGCAGACTCTCAAGCAATCACGCTGTCAGATAGCGAATTTGCTACAGGCGGATTACAACGATTGAGCTATCTGCGCCCCGGTAAACTATTCACCTGTCACGAATCGCTTCCAGTTAATACGGTTGGCCTGCTAAATGAGACTGCGTTGCAAAAGGCTCGAACTGCTGTTATTCAAATGATTCAAGGCGGCTAGGTTTGCGAACTTAATTCGAACTTGGCCCGTTTAATTTGATGGTAAAAACATGAGTGACTTCTGGTCTGAAATCAGTAGCGCAACGTTTGTCAACGAAGCAAGTGTAGAAACACGGTTGATTTTGCCACTCCTAGAAGCGCTCGGTTATGAAAAATCAGACATCAGCCCAAAGCATCCAGTCATTTTCCAAGAAGGAAAAAAGGCCGACACCATGAAGCTGACTTTGTTGTGTTCTATGGAGCGGTAGAGTAGAGATGTGGCGCGTTGGCGATAGGTTCGGTTTGTCTGTTGCCGCC
>CAYZPM010000019.1:0-74204 GCA_964480365.1 uncultured Gallionellaceae bacterium | reverse complement strand
CCATTGCACGCATCCCCGTGCCCGTCGCGTAGCCCCAGGCGGTGATCTGGATCGGTGCAGGCTTGCGCGCGAAGACCAGCAGGCGGTTGCCCGAACTGTGCCCGGACAAATCCACCAGAATGTCAATCCGATCTTCCCGGATCAATTCTGCAACCGCATCGTCCGATGAGCCGACGATGTTGCGCCAAACCGTTACGCTTTGCTTGAGCAGATCAGTCAGTTTGTCGTTTTTTCCCTTGAAATTGGAGTAGGCAAAGACATCAAATTGCGAGCGATCATACTGGGTCAGCATGCCGCCAAAGACTTTGAGCGCGGAATGTGCCCTGAAATCGGCGGAGACATAACCGATGCGTAGCCGCCGTTCTGGATTGGGAATATTGGAGTGTATCCGCCGTTGATACAAATGGGCTGCGTGCGTAGCATCCCATCGTTTGCGTTCCTCCAACAAAGAGGCGGTGTCAATACCAACCATCATATCGAGGGTAAAGATGAGATTGCTATGCGCTTCAGCATAATCCGGCTTCAGTTCCAGCGCACGAAGGAATGATGCTTCGGCTTCTGACAGTAGCTGGGTTTGTAGCAACAAGATGCCTAAGTTGCTATGCGCCTCAGCATAATCCGGCTTCAGTTCTAGCGCACGGAGGAATGATGTTTCGGCTTCTGACAGTAGCTGGGTTTGTAGCAACAAGGTGCCTAAGTTGCTATGCGCCTCAGCATAATCCGGCTTCAGTTCCAGCGCAAGCCGATAGCTGGCTTCGGCCTCGTTCAATCGATCCATTTCAGTGAGGATGACGCCAAGGTTGCTATGCGCCTCAGCATAATCCGGCTTCAGTTCCAGCGCACGGAGGAAGGCGGCTTCAGCTTCCTGCGGGCGATTGGTTTTCATGAACAGGTTTCCGAGGCTGCTATGGACATCAGCGGAATCTGGCCTCAGTTCCAGCGCACGGAGGGAGGATGCTTCAGCTTCATACAGATGATTGGTTTCCAAGAGGGCAGTACCTAGATTTAGATGAGCTGGCAATAGGTTCGGTTTGAACGCGACAGCTTTGCGGAAATGCACTACAGCCTCGTCCAGATTGCCTTGTATTTGAAACACTAAACCGAGGTTAGAGTAGGCTTCGGCATAGCGGGGGTTGCGCGCGATAGCCTGTCGAAAACAATCTGCTGCATCTTCCAATTTGCCGTTGCCTAAATGGACGTCCCCCTGATTCTTGAGTGCTTCGCTTTCACTTGTTGCGAGTGGAGTGATCGAGTTACCGCTTTGGATAGCGGGAACATCTGACTTCGGCGCAACTTTTTCGGGCAAAACAGTTTTCTTGAACCAGTTGAACATAGTGTGCATGTTTAATTTTACCCTTAACCGCTTATTTATAAATAAGCGGTTATTGTTGTGTTAGGTAATTTTTCCACATTCCCCACAAAGCATCCTCAAAATTCCGGGCAAAGCGTGGTGCATCGAACAATGGGGATGCCAATACCTGCTGCCGCAAGCCTGCCCGCAGAGCGCCCAAGCGCTCAAGATCTGACGTGAATGTCACAGCCTTAGCCACGTAGTCGTCTTCATCGGCGGCAACCCAGTCGGGCAATCCGGCGTTATGGGCGATGCTGCCCGCTGTGCGCGAAAGGAATCTATCTCCACGCAGGCTCAAAACAGGCACCCCCATCCACAAGGCTTCAACGCTTGTGGTGACACCAGGATAGGGGAATGTGTCCAAGGCGATATCCACTTTGTTGTATGCAGCCAAATGATCATCGGAGGAGGACAGTGTTCCGTTCAGGAGCAGCCGGTCAGGTGCAATGCCTAAAGACATAAAACGTCGGAGGGTTCTTTCGCAGACAACAGGATCATGCAACTGTCTCGCCTTTAACAACAGCCTTGAGTTTGGTACAGACTGGAGTATGCGCGCCCATACAGCTACCACGGCATCGTTCATTTTGGCCAGGTTATTAAAACTCCCAAAGGTCACATATCCCATTGAAAGTGCTGGAAGCGAAACTACATTAACGAGGGAGGCCGGAACGGTAAGACACAAGCAGCTTTCGGGCATGCGCCACACGGTTTCCGAAAAATGATTTTCGTATTCGTTGGGAATGGCATGGGGATCACCCAGAACATAATCCATTTCTGCCACACCGGTTGTGGATGGTAATCCCAGCCATGTAACCTGCACCGGGGCAGGCTTCCACGCAAACACCGTCAGACGGGTGTGTGCGGTATGACCGGAAAGATCGAGCAGAATATGCACACCATCGGCGTGTATCAGGCGAGCGGCTGCTTCATCATTGCTATCGAACACATGTTTCCAGGCAGAAAAATAGGGACGGATGCGAGTTGTAAGTTCATCTTCCCAGTGGTTTGCTGGGTAGGCGATCAGCTCAATGCGAGCATGATCGATATGAGCCAGCAGTCCTTCCAGAAAGAACCCTACGGAGTGCTTCCGCAAATCACCCGACACCAGCCCGACACGCAAGCGTTCGGGCCGAGCCGCACACTGCCAGGCAGAAAAACGCGCGCCTGCCTTTTCCGCAACGACCCGACCAAACAGGCGTGCTTGCTCAAGGTAATATGAAGGTTCATGGCTGGCAGTGTAGTTCAGGGCAAATAGCAGATTACTTTGGGCTTCATAGAAATCGGGTTTGATTTCCAGCGCCCGGCGGTAGCTCGCCAAAGCATCATCGAGTTGTCCGAGGTCACTAAAGGCATTGCCCAGTTTGATATGTGCCACAACATCATCCGGCATAATTGCCAGCGCACGGCGGTAGCTAGCCACCGCATCATGGAGTTGTCCGATGCCTGCGAGGGTAATGCCCAGATTGATGTGAGCGACTGCGTGATCCGGGTTCAGTTCCAACGCACGGCGGTAGCTTGCCACCGCCTCATCGAATTGTCCGAGGCCTGTGAGGGCGCTACCCAGATTGATGTGGGCCTCGACGTAATCCGGCATAATTTTCAGCGCACGGCGCAAGTTTGTCGCCGCCTGATCGAGTTGTCCGAGGCTTGTGAGGGCGTTACCCAGATTGATGCGGGCTACCGCGTGATCCGGATTCAGTTCCAGCGCACGGCGGTAGCTTGCCACCGCCTCATCGAGTCGTCCAAGGCCTGTCAAGACACGGCCTAGGCTGTCGTGGGTATCGGCGTAATTCGGTTGCAGTTCGAGCGCGCGGCGCAGCAGGGTTTCGGCATGAGGGAAATCGCCGCGTTGTGCGGCGATAACGCCGAGACACTGCCACGCGGCAGCATGCTCAGGGGCGAGAGCAATCAACCGACGGAAGCTCTCTTCTGCGGCATTGAATTGTCCAAGGCTCATGAGGGCAACGCCAAGGTTTTGATGGGCCAGCAGCAGGTTTGGTTTGAACACGAGCGCTTTGCGGTAAAGCGCTACAGCTTCGTTCAGATTGCCATTTACATGGCATACATAACCAAGGCTGGTGGATGCTTCAGCATTGCTGGGGTTGCGCGCGATGGCCTGCTGATAACATTCAGCGGCGTCTTCTAAATTGCCATTGCCAAAATGGGCGTTACCCTGATTAATAAAGGCTACGCTTTCACTGATTGCAAGCGGAGTGATTGAGTCACCGCGCTGGATATCGGCAACATCTAACTTTGGTGCAATTTTATCGGGCAAAGCAGTTTTCTTGAACCAGTTGAACATAGTGTGCCTTGCAGCAAAAAACTCTTAGCCAGTTTGGTCGTGATCTTTCATTTGCACCGCAGTTTTTGGATGGTTGCACCCGTTATTTCAGGGCCAGAATCACTTCTTTTGTCAGTTTATCCACAAATTTTGCATCATAGCCTTTCTCCAACAAGGCCCACTTAAAAGCATTGCCCAGCTTTGCTTTCTTGTAGAAATTGAGGCTGTGTGTCTGCCCAAATTGGGTCACACCTGATGTCAGCCTGCCAAGCAACTTCGCCCGCTTATTTACGGTGCTTGCCTTTTCTTTTTTCTTTGCAATATTTGAATGTTCTGCGGAGTAAATCTCAGCAAGGTTTTTGCCAAATTCTTGAGCCTCGCTTGCATTAAACCAACTTTTCAGCATGTTTCCTCCAAAAGAACAACGGCACAATGCCTGACGGCGCGCCTTTTAACGTAACGCTAACGGGCATGACTAATGTGCAGCACGGGAAAATGAAACTCGCGATGCCCGTTTCCCCCTCACCATCCCTCCCCCGCAAACGGTAGAGGAGGAGAAGGTCACGCTGCGCGAGTTTCACGTTAAAGATCCCAACGGTGAGAATCCGCTTTGCAAGCGACATTATGCAATGGAATGACCGCATTGGAAAGTGTACCTATTAACCCGGAAATCCTCTCGGTGGTTTCAATCTAATGAGATTTTGTCCGTTTTGCGCAGTGTGATTTTTGCCGGATTCCCTCCTTCGCGGGACTCACGGCGCTAATGAATTATTTTGGATTAACTGTGATTAAATACCGAAACCCGTCAAGCGCATGACGTAAATTGTCACCCAAGGTGACGCAGATGGGCGGCCTCTGCCGCAGAAAAAGGAGCGCAAGCCCGCGATGTCTTAAACGACGGGGTATTGCAGTTAGGGTGTGAACGGCACGAATCCTGCTTATGTCTGGTTCAGCACCCTGTAGTGTTGTGTCTAACCCCAATATTGTGAAGGAGAATTAACATGAAACGAATACAAAAGGGTTTTACCCTGATTGAATTGATGATCGTGGTTGCGATCATCGGTATCTTGGCTGCAGTAGCGATTCCTGCATATCAAAACTACATCATCAAGGCCAAGCTGTCTACTATCGCATCCTCAATGGATCCTCTCAAATTGGCGCTGGGAATGTATTACCAGACATACGGATCTTTCCCGAATAGTATTGCAAATGTAACCACTACGAACCAAGGGCAGGTGGATAACAGCAACAATGACATCATTAATTCGATGGGCTTATCGAATTACCCATCCATGCCTCCCAATCTATCAACGATAAAAATAGATGGTACACCACAAACCACAGTCGTATTGACTGTAACCATGACGAACATCCAAGCTACCACAATCGATGGTCAAACGTTGGGAATGACGGCTATTCCGGGTTCAACTGCTATGACTTGGAGCAATAGCTGCGGTCAAGTAACTGTAGCAACCTTCCAACAGTATTTTTCTTGCAAATAATCAGCAAGTATGTCAAACACAAGCCCCTCTTTGGAGGGGTTTGTTTTTTTAAACTTTGAATTTATGTCTTATCGTGAAAAGTTGCTGAGCTACTTTCTCCGGCGTGACCGTGGCTGGATACTTTCCTTATTTGCGGCGGTATGTTTGGTTTATTTGCCGTTTCTCGGCAGTCCGTTCGTATTCGATGATCTGAGTTTCTTTTTAGGTAATCCGGAAAAACAGTATACGCATTCGCTGTTCCAATTTGAACTGCGTTGGCTGCCTTATGCCAGCTTGGGCTGGACCTCAGTCATTTTCAGCGATGCGGTGCCGCATTTTTTTCATCTGGGCAACTTGCTGCTGCATGCAGCCAATGTCACCCTGCTATTTATTCTGTTGCGCCGAGTGGTTGGCGCGGTCATTGCCGATAATAAAAACTCATCGGCGGTTACTTGGGGTGCATGGTTTGGCGCTCTGATCTTTGCTTGTCACCCGGTGGCGGTTTATGCCGTCGGCTATGTGATTGAGCGCAGCATCCTGATGGCGACGCTGTTTTCCCTAGTGGCGCAATTGGCCTATTTGCGCGGACTGTTGACCGGGCAGAAACGCTGGCTGGCGTTAGCAGTGGGCGCGTATTTTTTGGCGTGTTTTTCCAAGGAACACAGCGTAATGCTGCCTGCGTTATTGGCGGCGCAGACCATTCTACTGCGCACGAAAATCTCGGCAGGGAAAGGGGCGTTATGGTCAACCGGGATTGCATTCCTCGCTATTGCACTGTGGGTGATATCGCTCGCCAAGGGAGTATCGGGTGTTCCCTATGAACCCATGGCGGCCAGTTCGCTCGAACAAAATGGAATAGTCGAGAGCACATCTATGCTGCACGGGTTGAGCGCACTGACACAAGCCGGGTTGTTTTTCAAATACCTGTGGTTGTGGATGCTGCCCAACCCTGCCTGGATGTCGATGGATATGCGCGAGTATTTTGTTTCCTCTTGGTTGGCATGGCAGGGCTGGCTGGGGACGATCAGCTTTGTGGCGTATGGCGCTCTGGGCGGCTGGCTGTTGTTGCGACCCAGGTGGATGGGGATTGTCGGACTAGCTTTGCTGTATCCCTGGTTACAGTTCATGGTGGAGTTCACTGCCATTCGGGTGCAGGAGCCCTTTGTTCTTTACCGCAGTTATCTGTGGATGCCGGGCATGATGCTGTTTTTTCCGCTGTTGCTGGCTAAGTTGCCAGGCATCAGAGCTTGTGGGCTTTCCAAATTACATGGCAATGATGTCACAAATTCCCCCCCTCAATCCGTTCTCAACGGGGAGAGGGAAGAAAAACCCTCCTCTGATAAAACAACTAGCCATTCGACTAGGCTACCCAAAGACGGCAGCCTAGTCGCTGGTTACCTCCAGGAAAATGGTTGGGAAGGGGATAAGAGAAACATCAATAGAACACTGCTAGGCATGGGGCTCATTGTGCTGCTACTCGTACCGCTGGCGTGGAATCGTTTATGGGTGTTTGCCGACAACTATCGCCTGTGGAACGATGCAGCACAATTGTTGCATAGCAAGCAGGAACCGGGCGCTTATCGGATTTTCTATAGTAGGGGGCAGGCTGAAGCGAGTATGCACAAATGGGACGACGCCATTTTAGATTTTCAACGGGCAGTTGCACTTAGTCCGCAACTTGCATCGCTTCGCTACCAGTTGGGAATTGCTTATGTAAGTTCGGGGCATTATCAGGAGGCGCTTGCGCAATTTGATGCGGAGAGTGCACTTAAGCCGGATGATGCGCGGGCTTACTACGGCAAGGGGCTGTCGCTGATGGGCATGCATGAACGTGAGCAAGCGTTACAGCAAATGAAGAAAGGTTGTGAGCTGGGTCTGGGTGTCAAGTTGGCTTGTATGATGGCAGGATGGGAGCAGAACAAGAAATAGAGTATCAGTTCTTGTTCGCGTGTGCCGTAGCGATACCCCTGAATTCCTTGATGGCTGGTTAGTTCATCCGGACAACTTTTTTTCCAGATTCATAAGCTTTAAAGCAAACTCACTGGGTTTATTCTTAAACGCATAAGCTATAACTTCCAGATTACCGGAACCCGTGTAAACGTAGGGGAAACCGCATCCTTTAAGCATCGCAACCAGCGAGTTTTGCGTAAATCCTGTTTTATGGGCAAAGAAATCGTTGCCGCTGCGCTCAATCTCCACCGCATAACCATAGATCACATCACGCACGGTTATTGGCCCGGCAGGGGATTCATAAAGAAAGCTGTCAATGTCCAGATTATCCCGGACCACGGTTCGCATTAACTCCCCCATATCCGGCACGCGGATATGGACAAATCCATCCTCCTTGAGGACATGGAGAAACCCGGACAGTACCTTGACCGCATCATGCCGGTAGTAGTGCTCCAAATTATGTGAGCAGTAAACTGCGTCGAACTGGGAACGAGGCAGATGCGTCAATTCGCGGGCATCACAGACAATATCCGGCGTACCCCTTGGATCAATATCCAAAAGAACATGCTCCCAATCATGATATTGCGGGGGTAACTCAATAAGTTTGTTGTTCCCGCCTACATTGAGCACTTTTCTCTTACTGGAGAGGAAGATTTCGTCGGCAGATGATAGTAATTGGATTGCCTTGATTTCCTCGGATGTAGGTTTGTTGGAAAATATATCCTTGAGTAAGCTGAGAAGTATGCTCATTGCTGATTTCTTTCTTCAAAAGGACGGTGCCGATTTTTTTGAATACTCTTCCAACATTTGAGTATAAGCTTTTTCCAGATTACGGGTAAATCGTACACTGTCGAACAGGGGCGTCGTGTCTCGGTTGGCAATGATCTTGCTGCGGATAGCCTCTAGCTTTTTCCTGTCAGTGGACAAGTCAAGCGCAAGGTTGTAATAATCATCCAGGCTGTAAGTAATCAATTCCGGAACACCTATGGCAGTAAGCAGGCTTCCTGCCATTCTTGATGCGAAGGCATCTCCCGCACAGGTAACCACTGGCAATCCCATCCAAAGCGCATCGCTGCAAGTGGTGCCAGCGTTGAATGGGAGTGTATCCAGGAACAAGTCCGCGCATTGCAGCCGCGTCAAGTGTTCTTCGCGGTGCAGCAGGGGCGCCATGATGAGCCGTCCTGCTTCTACCCCACGGTTCTCCGCTTCCCGCCGCAGGTTTCCCTCCGCTTGCGGGTTGCAAGCAGGCAGCCACAATATGCTGCCGGGCACAGCCCTTAACAACCGGCACCAGATATCGAACATTTCCGGCGTTATTTTAGCTGTCTGGTTGAAGCAACAGAATACAATATTTTCTTCCGGCAAGCCGCAGTCCTTGCGGCTCGGTGCTGCGGGCCTTGGACGGGTGCGGTCATTGGCCTGAAAGCAGTCCGGCATCCACGCGATTTTTTCCGTGTAATGCTGCCGTTTTTCCGGCGGAATGGTGAATTGATCCGCTATCAGGTAGTCAATAAAATCTGCCCCCATCGTGCCGGGATAACCCAAGTAATTTACCTGGATTGGCGCAGGACGCAGGGCCAGTATCCCGCTCCGGCTGTCTTGGGTATGGCCCGTGAGATCCACTAGGATGTCAGTGTGGGCTGCGTAGATTTTTTTGGCAGCCTCTTCGTAAGGGTTGTCCCGGATGTCCACGAAGTTGTCGAAGGCTTTTTCCAGTCGTTTTCGCATCGCGCTTCCATCATTCGGGCCATAGGAATAGGCGGTGATATGGAAGTGGCTACGATCATGAAGTTCAAATACTTCCGCCATCAGGAATGAGACAGGATGTTGGCGGAAATCCGCAGAAATATAACCAATCGAAATTCTTTTGTCGGGAGTGCGATTAAATTCAAACCCCATTTTTTTGCGGAGGGAAACAAGAGCTTCAAATTTACCTTGAGTCCATCTCTCTGCGCAAAGCTTTTGCTCTTCTGCTGTCGCGCCGGGGATGGCCAGAAATGCGAGAGGAGAAAGCAGGTTTTTACTTGTAGTGTGAGGTTCTAAAACCTTCTGCCGCACGGCAATAACATTTTCTTCCAAATCATCCCATTCACACATGTGTTGTAATTGATACAACATCTGCGTCCTGGCAGTAAAGTGGTCAGATTCAAGCTCCAGCGTTTGCCGGAAACAGGCAACGGACTCAAGATTTTTTTGTTGCGCTACGTGTGTAACGCCCATCCCATACCAGGCGTTAGCAAAGTGTGGTTTAATCGCAAGCGCCTTGCGGTAGCAAACCAAAGCTTCATCCGGCTTGCCCTGTTCAAAGAATACATTCCCCAGATTGCAGTAGGCGTCGGCAAAATCCGGTTTGAGTTCCGCCGCTTTTTGATAATAGGCGATGGCGTCACTATATTTCCCATAAGTTTTGGATGTGAGTCCCAAATTGTAGTACACCTCGGCTGCATCCGGCTTGATCACGAGTGCTTGTTGATAGCAAGCAATGGCCTCAATCGGCTTTGCCTGTTCCATGAGTATGTTTCCCAGATTAACGTAGGTCTCGGCAAAATCCGGTTTAAGCGCGAGCGCCTTGCGGAAACAGGCTATGGCCTCGTCCAGCCGCCCCTGCGCTTGAAACACTTTTCCCAAGTTTGAATGGATATCTGCATAATCCGGTTGAATTGACAACGCCTGCTGATAACAAACGACAGCTTTATCAAGTTCATTTTCATGCCAGTGCATATTCCCCAGAAAAAAATGGAAATCAGCAAAGCCGGGATTAAGCGCCAATCCTTTTGCAATTATCTGTCTGGCCGCTTCATGTTGTCCCAACTGAAAAAGCGCATAACTCAGGTCACGGTAAATAATTTCCGCATCCGGTTTGAATTTAAGCCCTTTGGTGAAGTTTTCTATTGTCTCGTTCAACCTGCCTTGTTCTTGTAATATATATCCGAGGTTGAAATAGGCATTGGACAGCTCCGGCTTTTTCGAAATGGCTTGTTTGAAGCAATATTCTGCTTCCCCATATCGCTTTTGTTCCCTTAAGGCATTCCCCAAATTGTTATAGGCTTCCGCAAAATTTGGGTTGATGGCAATCGCTTGCCGGTAACTTTCCTCCGCGCCATCGAGTTTTCCCTCTTCCAAATACTTGTCACCCAGGTTTTTATAGGCTGTGCTTTTATCCAGAACTGCGGTTTGTCTCGCGGGTACGTTGGACGACCCAGCGACGGCGGTTTCACATGGCATCTTTTGGGGGGGTGGATAAAGTGTTTTGAGCCAATTAAGCATGTCAGTCTTGGGGTAGATGTTACCAACGAACATCAGAGTTTTTGTATCAATCCTTTTGTCACCTGATCCACGAACGTGGGTTCGTATCCTGCAGCGGCCAATTCAAATTTAAAGGCGCTTCCCAGCTTTGATTTTTTGTAAATGTTCAGCTTGTGATCAGCTTTGAACTGATCTATCTGGAGATACATTTTGTCTACCGTTTCAAATTGTTTGGAGAGAGCATTATTGGGTACACCTTCAGAGCGAAGAGGGATATTTTGGATGAAAAATTGAGCCAGAGACTTACCAAAATTTTCAGCATCGTTTGCGTCAAACCAATCAAGAGCCATTTTGATTTCCTTTGTGTTGTGCTATGTATGTGAATACCGATTTTACATTTTCGTAACATAACATGGGGATTCATTTATTTTCCGGATTTTTTGCGTATGCCGTCGTATTCTCCCTGAATTACTTGAGTTCGCTTTCAACCTGAAAATGGCTTAGCCATATCGATAATTCTATCAACCAATTACTTAGCGCATGTTTCACCGTGCTTCGTCAGATGGCTTGTTAGTTCATCAGGGCAACTGATTTTTCATGATGAATCCCCTCGCATTGAAATGGTTCACAATGGATCGCACTACTTTACTCGGTATACTTGTACGTCATACTGTTTAGTTATATTGTACTGTTGTACTGACTTAAGCCACGAGAGGCATTTACACCCACAATTATGGCTGGCAGTAAATATCTTCCGCACAACTGCTGTGTTCGTTAATATCGCGTAGGGAACCCTCAACAACTATAATGGTCTATTCGCCAATTTTTCGAATTATCAAAATCAAGGAAACAATATGTCAGAAGATGGATTCCATGTGCACGGTGCCCATGAACACGAAGTTGAACATCATGCCGAGGGCGGGGACGGGCTTGCAGGATATGTTGCAATCTTTACTGCAATTTTAGCTACTGTTGGCGCGATCATCAGTTATCAAGGTGGGGCCACTCAGAATGAAGCCATGTTGTTCAAGAATGAAGCCGTGCTGAAAAAAGCACAAGCTTCGGATCAGTGGAATTTCTATCAAGCCAAGAGTAGCAAGGGGCATCTGATGGAGCTTGCCGCTGAATTTGCGCCCGCACAGAGGCAGGGTTATTTCAAGGATCTGGTCGAAAAATACGATAAAGAAAAGAAAGAGATCAAGACGAAGGCCGAGGAACTGGAGGCGGAATCCGAGAAGGCTAATGAGGAAAGTGAACATGCAATGCATCCGCACCACAAGTTGGCACAGGCCATGACGCTGGTTCAGATTGCGATCTCCCTGGCTTCCATTACTGTGTTGACGCGCAAGAAATGGTTGTTTTACGTGGCGGGTGCGGCTGCCGCAGGCGGTGTCGGTTTGTGGTTGACCACACTGTTTGCGTAGACACTACCTTCATGAAAGAAATATTTTATGACTGGGGCGGCGCTAACGTCTGGTTGTTCCATGCCATTAATGATATTCGGGCAGACTATCTGGATAAATTCATGCTGCTGGGCACGGGGTTGGGAGAGCATACGGTTTTCCCGATTTATCTCGGATTGACGGCGCTTGTTGCGCTTTTTGTTTTTGTTAAAACACCGATACAGGATTCCACGCGTTATCAGGCCCAAGCCACCCGCTGGATGGCGGTAATTGCAGTGTTCAGCATTGCTTACTACCTGGATAGCCTGTTGATTGGCGCACTCAAGCCGTTGCTTGACTTCCCGCGTCCACCGCTGGCATTGCCGCTGGGTACTGTGCACATCATCGGCGAACCGGAATATCATCACAGCCTGCCGAGTGGGCATTCGTCATTTGCCATGTTGGTTGTGGCCAGCTTGTGGCCTATTCTTACCCGCTGGGGGCGCGTGGTGGGTGTATTCTTTGTGTTGTGGGTTGGAGTTTCAAGAGTCAGTCTTGGCGCGCACTTCCCGGCGGATGTGATGGCAGGATTTCTGTCCAGTTTGGTCGTGGTATTGTTGGTATATGCGGCATTACAGGCGCTGATACGCATCAATGCCAAGCAGCATGATCCCGGTCAATAGGCTGAATTTCGAATTTGAAGAATTGCTCTCTTGCCATTAATTGTGCTAAATATCGCAAAATAGGGCTATGACGCTTGGCAAGCATTGATACTTGTTGATATAGTAAACACCATTGGGCTTTGCCAATCAGCAGGTAGAGCGTCCCGATGGGGTGGACGGGTTGGATTGGGGATCAGGAATGGCGAAAGAGTTGCCAGTGGCAGATGTTGGCAACCTCAGCAAAAAGATGATGCTTCATTAGTGTGGCACATACCGCGATGCGCGGGTTTTTTATAAATCAACGAAGGGGGTTACATGAACAGAAAAGAATTGGCCGAAGCTCTGGCAGGCAAGACAGAAACAAGCAAGGCAGAAGCGGATCGCACTATCGGTGCATTCATTGAAATCATTTCCGGCGCGCTGAAGAAGGGTGATTCCGTTTCTTTGGTTGGCTTTGGTTCTTTCGAAGTGCGCAAGCGCGCAGCTCGCATTGGACGTAACCCCAAGACCGGTGCAGAACTCAAGATCAAGGCATCCAAGGTGCCAGCATTCAAGGCAGGTGCGACGCTTAAGGCAACAGTTAACGGCGTAAAGAAGTAATACAAACCCCCTCCATCCACGGTGGAGGGGGTTCCGCCGCAAGCTTCCTGTTTCGAACTGCTTCAAAACGAATGAATGCCTTGAGTTTATTGGGCGTCATTGTCACTTATTTCATTACACAACGTCTTGTTGATACAACTCTGCAGCTTCGTTCCGGCAGGATGTAAAATGGTTCACGTTATTGTCGGCTTCAGTGTGTATTGCGCTGAAGGCAGATGATTTTTCTTCGTGGAACAAATCGATGAATGAATTAAAGATGAGGGTTTTATTTAGGTCAATTCTGACCATGGTTCTGCTTGCGCTTAGCGCAGGAGCAGAGGCGGGTTTGAAGGAAGCGCAAGACGCTTACGTGAATGGAAATTTCTCGCTTGCATTTACTGAATTCAGGTTGCTTGCGGTGAAAGGGGATGCGACGGCGCAACTCAGCCTTGGACAGATGTACCACGAGGGACAGGGAGCGCCGCAGGACTACAGGATGGCCATGTTGTGGTATCGCAAAGCGGCAGAGCAGGGGAATGCGACGGCACAGTTCAACTTGGGGGCGATGTACTGTGAAGGAAAAGGGGCGCGGAGACAGGACTGCGGCGAGTCCTTGTTGTGGTACCGCAAGGCGGCAGATCAGGGTAATGCCCTCGCGCAATATGCCCTTGCCCAGATGTATGCCAAAGGGCAGGGGACGGCTAAGGATTTAAAGAAAGCGGCGTCGTGGTATCGCAAGGCGGCGGAACAGGGCAACGTACCGGCGCAGCGCAGTCTGGCGCAGATGTACGCCAACGGACAGGGTGTGCCCAAGGATTACAAGGAGTCCGCGTCGTGGTATATCAAGGTAGCCGAGAAGGGGGATGCATCGGAGCAATATGCCCTTGGGGTAATGTACGCTAAAGGTAGCGGCGTACCGCAGGATTACAAGGAGGCAATATCCTGGTATCGCAAGGCTGCGGAACGGGGGTATTTGTTGGCGCAGTTGAGCTTGGGAGCGATGTACGCCAATGCCCAGGGCGTACCGCAGGATGGTAAGGAAGCGGCAGTGTGGTACCGCAAGGCGGCGGAGCAGGGCAATGTCACGGCGCAGTTGAACCTTGGGATGATGTACTCCGAAGGGAAAGGGGTAAAGCAGGATTATGGCGAAGCTGCGTCGTGGTATCGCAAGGTGGCGGAGCGGGGAGATGCATCGGCACAGTTGGCGTTGGGGGTGATGTACGCCAATGGACAAGGCGTGCAGCAGGACTATAGGGAGGCAGCGACTTGGTATCGCAAGGCGGCCGAACAGGGCAACGCGCTGGCCCAAAATAACCTTGGGGTGAAATACTTCAACGGGCAAGGCGTGCAGCAGGACTACAAGGAGGCGGCAGTGTGGTATCGCAAAGCGGCTGAGCAGGGCAATGCGCCGGCACAGAGCAATCTCGGATTAATGTACGCCAAAGGGCAAGGGGTGCCGTATGACTTGGTGCAAGCGTATAAATGGCTCAGCCTCGCGGCGGGAGCGGGGGCGCCGAGCGCTCTGGAAGGCAAAAGAATTGTTGAAGCCAGCATGTCTCCCAGGCAAATCGATAATGCGCAATCACTGGCTCGGGAGTGGATGGCTCAATCGGGTGTTTTACCCAAGCCGGTTAAAAATACGGGTGCTGAGTAGGGAGAGTAATAGTTAACGGTGTGTTGAACTTGCCTGCCCTGTTTTATCAATTTAATTTCATTTAGTGACATTGTTTATGACACCACGCAATCCTGTTCCCAAGGTGGGTTTTGTTTCACTCGGCTGCCCCAAGGCGACGGTGGACTCAGAGCATATCCTTACCCGCCTGCGCGCCGAGGGGTACCTCATTTCCGGCAGCTACCGCGATGCCGATCTGGTGGTGGTCAACACCTGCGGCTTCATCGACAGCGCGGTGGAAGAGTCGCTGGACGCCATCGGCGAAGCGCTGGCGGAGAACGGCAAGGTCATCGTCACCGGTTGCCTCGGCGCCAAGGGGGATGTGGTGCGGCTGGCGCATCCCAAAGTGCTGGCAGTTACCGGACCGCACGCCACCGACGAAGTGATGGAGGTCGTGCATCAGTTCTTGCCGAAACCGCACGACCCTCATACTGATCTGGTACCGCCGCAGGGAATTCGCCTCACGCCCAAACATTATGCCTACGTAAAAATTTCCGAAGGCTGCAACCATCGCTGCACCTTCTGCATCATTCCGAGTCTGCGTGGCGACTTGGTGAGCAGGCCGGTGGGCGAGGTGATGGAGGAAGCGCAGAACCTGGTGAATGCGGGCGTGAAAGAATTGCTGGTGATCTCGCAGGACACCAGCGCCTACGGCGTGGACGTGAAATACCGCACCGGCTTCTGGGGCGGCAAACCGCTCAAGACGCGCATGACCGAATTGGTGCAGGCGATGGGCGAATTGGGTGTGTGGGTGCGCTTGCATTACGTCTATCCCTATCCCAGTGTGGACGAAGTTATCCCGCTGATGGCAGCAGGAAAAATCCTGCCCTACCTCGACATTCCGTTCCAGCACGCCAACGCGCGCATCCTCAAACTGATGCAGCGCCCGGCCAGCAGCGAGAACGTGCTGCAACGCATCAGACAGTGGCGCAACATATGCCCGGAAATCATCCTGCGCAGCACCTTCATCGTCGGCTTTCCCGGCGAGACGGAGGAGGAATTCGAAGAGCTGCTCGACTTTCTCGAACAAGCGCAACTCGACCGCGTCGGCGCGTTTACCTACTCCCCGGTGGAAGGCGCGCTTGCCAACGAACTGCCGGATCATGTGCCGCCCGAAGTGCAGGAAGAACGGCTGAGGCGCCTGATGGAGCTACAGGAAGAAATCAGCGCAGGACGGCTGGCGCGCAAGGTGGGCAAAACAATGCAGGTGTTGGTGGACAGCGTGGACGAGGAAGGAGCGATTGCGCGTAGCGCAGCGGACGCGCCGGAGATCGACGGACTGGTATACATCGACAACGGTCATGCTTTAAAGGTTGGCGATTTTGTGAGTGTGCGCATCACAGATTCCGATACTCACGACCTGTGGGCGGATATGCTCTTATGAAGACATTTCTCTGAGGAACTAACTAGCCATTCGACTAGGCTGTCAAAAGATGCCAGCCAAGTCGCTGGTTATAAGCCACAAAGTGCGAGTCAAGCGGTTTGTTATAGCATTTATGGAATGGCATTGTCACAAAGATGTCATGGGATATTGCTACGATGCCTTGCACTATGAGCATGTCTGTTAATTTCTCCCCAGAACTAAGCGGTTGGATACTGCATAACCTCGATCGCGGCTGCACTGTCGAAGATCTTGTGAATAGCATGATCGCGCAGAAATTTGAGCCTAGTATAGCGCTTGGCCTGGTTGATGCATTTTGGCACGCCCGTAGCGAAGGAATTGACCCGCCGACCGCGTCCGTCGTGATCGATTCCGCGCTGGCTGAATATCGCTACGAAATCCCGCGCCTTGCCCCCGGCTCCGTCATTCGCACCGCAGATCGCGACATACCGGTATTGCTGCGTCTGGATCAGCCTGTCATTGCTTTGCTCGACGGTGTGTTGAGCGCAGAAGAATGCGAACGAGTGATCGAGTTGGCGCGTAACCGCTTGCGTCCATCGACAGTGGTCGATCTTCTTACCGGAGAAGACAAAATCGCCGCCCACCGGGATAGTGAGGGTATGTTTTTCGAACTGGAAGAAACGCCATTTATTGCCAAGCTGGATCGGCGTATTTCCGAAGTGATGAACTGCCCCATAGAAAATGGCGAAGGTCTGCAAGTCTTGCACTACGGCCCGAGCGCAAAAAACACACCTCATTTCGATTTCCTGGCACCCTCCAATCCGGCGAATAGAGAATCTCTTGTCAGGAGTGGGCAACGCATCAGCACGCTGGTGACCTACTTGAACGATGTCGAGAGCGGAGGAGAAACATTTTTTCCTGAGGTCGGATTGTCTGTCTCACCCAAGAAAGGAAACTCAGCCTATTTCGAATATGGCAATAGCGTGCGCCAGGTCGATCCAAAATCCGCACACGCCAGTGCTGCGGTTAATGAGGGCGAGAAATGGGTGGTCGTCAAATGGATGCGGGAAAGGCGTTTTATACCGGCATGAATAAAGCACCCCGCCGCAAGCGGCGGGGTTTATAACACTTGCTTATTCTTCCGGGTTAACTGCAATCCAGGATTCTCCAGAGAGTCGAAAGCGTTGTTTCAACTGCATGGTTCCCTCACCCTTCACTATGTAGGCGAGCATCGGAAATACTTTCTGTATCTCCGGGTCTTGAGTCCACTTCGCCGCAGCAATTTTGTAGGTGTAGTCCACCGTTGTCTCCTTGTATTCACCATGCATTTCCGGTTTATCCCAGTGGACAATTTTGTTCAAGCTCAGTTTCGCGGCACAGAAATCGCCGTGATGCACGATTTTTTCCCCACTCGAAGTGGTAGTCTGAATATCCTTTGCCAGATAGTATTTTTTCCCGGCATCGGTTAGCGCGTGGCGCTTGACGAGAACGGGCTGTTCGGTGTCGTCCACCTTGCGTATCGCGGTTACGTAAGTTGATTCTACCAGGCCCATTTTTTCCAGAACCGGCATCTGCAATGCGTCCCGGGTTCCCATTTTAAAATCAGACTCGGTGAGATCGATCGGCCAGTCATATTTGCCCAAGCAAAAATTGCCTTGTTGCAGCAGATAATTTTCTAACGCAGAAGTAAGCGTTGTCTGATCCGGCTCGGTTGAATTCGCGCAAAAAGCAGCGCTGGAAAAGCACATCAGTCCTGCGGTAATAAAATGTTTTGTCTTCATGATATGTCTCAGTGGAATCTAACAATTAGTGGATGCACGTCACAGTTTTGATAAGTTATTGTAGCGGGGGTTGGTAACCGTCGGTCAGTGTTCCAAGGAACGCAGCCAGATCAAGCATGTCCTGAGCCGACATCGGCGGTTGGCTACCGGGTGCTCTGCCATCGAGCGGCATCTGTGTATCGATATTGCCGCGATAAATGGTCGGCAGGTCGTTGAATTTTTGCACCACGCCATTGACGGTTGGGTACCACAGCCCGGGATTAGTGTCGCGGGTATTGTAAAAGCCGATTACATCGCTTAGTGACTTCATCTGTCCATTGTGAAAAAACACACTGCGCGTTGCCACATTGCGCAATGTTGGCGTTTTGAACTTGCCACAATATTGCGCGTTCGCAGGCAGCGGATGATCGGAACGGCTGCAGATTCCCATATCGTAGGAAACCGGAAGGCCGCGAAACAGGACATTGGCCGGAATAGTGTTATTGCGCGGTACGCCGATGGCTTCATAGGAAAAATCGGTAAACAGTGCCACGCTGCCGTTTATTCCTGCGCCGTTGTAATGGCAGGAGAAGCAATTGCCTTTGTTCGGATCGCTGAAAACGGCAAGTCCGCGCGCTTCCGACGCGGTTAATGTGCCTCCGATCTTGTTGGCGGCGTACAGGTCGTACTTGCTGGTGTATGGGTGAAAGCTGGTGTCCTCCAACTGAAACGATTGCAGGGCAGTCATCGCATTGGCGAATGCTGTTGGGGTGTCATCGAACGCAGTGCTGCCGAAGGCCTGGATGAAAAGATTGGCATAGGACGAATTTTGAATTTTGTTGACCACGTCGGAGAAGCTGCTGTTGTCCATTTCGATGGGTGCCATCATGGGTATCTGCGCCTGAGCTGCCAGATTCGGTGCGCGACCATCTTGCGTAAATCCGCCGCCAGGCCCAGGTGCACTGATGCCGTCCGGATTGTCGAACAGATCGGAGTAGGGTGGTGTGAAATCCTTGTAAGTCAGCGTGGGTACCGCCCGAGTGCCGAATGAGGACATGTTGGGGCCACCGAGTTGCACGGCAAGATTATTGGATGGGGCATAATGATTATTGGGGTCGTGGCAGGTGGAGCAGGCCAACTTTCCTGAAGACGACAAATTGGTATCGAAGAACATCTTTTGCCCTACCTGGGCAGCAGGACTCAAGGCGTTTGCGACCAACGGTACGGCGCAGAGGGTTCCTGTCAAAATGAGAATCGATAGTTGCAGAGTATGTGGGTATGGCAAATTACGGTACATGGCGATTTCCCTGAGAATGATTATAAATAAGCCGATCTACGCATAAAAGCAGGACTAATCAAACTACGACTAGCCCTGCCGAATTATTGTGACCGCGTACTTCTCCGGCTGCGTTGCCGCAGCCGGATTTGGCACATTATTGTGGAACGGCTCCTGCATTAAGCGACCAGAGATTGGTCTGTGTAGCGTCCGGCCCAACCTGCGCAGCAGTAGTCACGTCGGCCGATTGTTTCTCTGTATAGCCCGTCGGGATTACATACGCGTGATTCATCGGGCGCACGGAGTCAAAATGAGGATCCGCACTACCGGCGTATTCCGGCAAGTTGAGAATGTTGGCCGCAATGAAAGCTTGTGTGTACTTGGAGCGATTCATGTACGTACCATCGTTGCCAGGATCGGCCAAACCGAACATGTCCTGCAGTGTGCGGTTAAACGAAAAGTGGCTGTAGGCATCGCTGTCGACAATACCCTTGGGCGCATTGGGCTGGTTGGTCAGCACGCCAAACACACTTTCCCCGTGACCGCGATTGCCAAGGTAGTAGCCGGCGACGGAGGTATCAACCGAGAATGTGCCATCTGGATTTTCTATCAGAGGCTTGGATACCGTCTGGCTACCCGGATTCCAGCCGCAGCAGGAGTTAAAGCCGGAAGTCGCATTGCCTTCGTCGAACATGATGACGATGGCTACACGCTTACTCTGGTTTTGCCAGATTGGCGATGCCTCAATTTTCTGGATAACTTTATCGGTGTAATTATCGCCGCGCGCAATGATGTTGCCACCAGTTGCAGTCGCTACGTTGTTGGCCACGCTACTGCAATCACTGGCCGTGACAGACTTGCCGGTCACGCTATCAGTACCTTTTACCGTGATGCCGTGCATGTCATCACACTGGTCGGGTACCACAAAGTTCAGGTTGCCGATATCGCCGCTTTGCAGGTCGGTACCGAACTGATCGATGTTGTAATTGGCCGGTATGGTGTAGTCCTTACTATTCAGCAAGGCTGCGTCCCATTGACCGCCACCCAGGGTGCGGTTGCTGGTATTGAACTCTGGCGCGCTACGCACATTCTGATAAGCCATGCCTGGATGATGCTTGGTTCTGTACAGTTGGGCGGGCAAAGGCAGTACCAGATTAGGATCGCCGATTGTGGTTGCATTGCCGGCCAAGGTGCCGGGTGCATACACGTTGTCGGTCGCGGTTACGGCAGCATCGGCCACGCTGTCAGTGCGGAAATCTTGGCCGGGGTTCATCGACTCGCTGTAGGTGCGCCAAGTCAAACCGTTACTCGATATTGCATTGAACAAGTTCGGGTGACCGACGATATTGTGATTGGTCGCTTGCGCACAAGGTGAGGTAAATGGCGATTTTGCCAAGCCTGGCTGTGTGTTGGTTGGGAGAGGCAAATCCTGCGGGGCATTTGCGCCGGTGGCGCCGCAGTTCCACTGGTTGTCGTCGGTAATACCGAAGTCGTCTGCACCGCCCAGCGCTGTGTAATTAGGCTCACTTGGGTTGCCCGTTGCGAAATAGCTGGTGAACTGGTTGCCGGCGTTCAGGTAGGCATTGATTTTCGGCGCGAAAGCAGAACCTTTGATGGAAGTCGTGGCCTTGTTTTCCAGCATGATGACGAAGATATGGTCGTAACGCGGAATGCCTTCGATATTCAGCGACACTTGCTGGGCTTCATCGATTGCAATCGGGGTGGTGGTAGCCGAATTTAGAGCCAGCGCAGCCGGAGAAATATCGCCGCGATCAACCATCTTGGCCGCAAGTGCAAAGCGATTGCTCACGATGACTGATTCTTTCAACAGCGCGGCCTGGGCGACTGGATCAGTGACCGTGTTGGGATTGCTCAATACCTCACTGACCGTCACACCGAGGCGAGTGGCGAGATTTTGCCTCTCGGTCGTGAAACTCGTGCCATTCGCTTCCATCGAGAGCAGAACTTCAGTAGACAGAGGCGTGACTGCGACAATGGCAGGTCTCAATGGTGCCGGGATAGCGGCAGCAATTTGAGCTTGGGAAACGCGGAAAACGGTTCGTTGAGTAACGGGATTTCCGCCATTGTTCGCTATGGTGGATATCTCGGCGACGAGCGGGCCGGGTGTAGCGCTGGTCAACAGAAACGTTCCGTCGACCTTGCTGGTCGTGTAGGGTTCGCCCGTGTCACAAACACCGTTGTTGTTGAGATCGAAACATACCTTGGCATATTCATAAACCGAAGCTGCCGTGCTTGAAGCAGCGGATGTTGCAGGACTGTTGCCAATCACGGGCGGAGTGAAATAGCTGCCTGCAACGACGCCTGAGACGGTAACCGGTACCGCTGCGTAGCTGGATGAATAGGCCGAAAGCAAGGCGACTGCGACGGCGGCGGAAACTAGGGACGGGCGGAACGGGTTTGAATGCGAGACTCGTGAAGCTTTATGCATGATGGATTCTCCAAGTTTATATTTATAGGAATGTGATGATTCGAGCCGCGCTCAACCTTGGCGGCGACGGGCGAGGAAACCTGTAATGCCGAATCCGAGCAGCATCAGCGCCCATTCGCCGGGTTCTGGAACGGCTGCCACTGCTGTCAATGACCAATTTGCCGCATTGACCGGGGCTGCGCCGTAGCTTGCGCCATCAAGTGCCACGGCGCCGTTATTGGTGTTGACTGCCATAGCTACAGAACCATAGGTCGGGTCATTGGTGATAGCGAAATAGTTGGACACGCCATTCCCGGTAGGATCATTGACATCTTGAAAGATGAAGTTATTCAGGGAAGCATTGGTGGATACTACTGCAGGGGTGCTGGCCCAATTGAGGGTTGTAGGGTTCCATGCCAAAGCGTACAAGGAGCCACTGGTGTCGGTGGAGAATTGAGCGCCGTTTAAAGAAACCTGAACATTGCTGATATTGTTGATAAACGAGCCGACCATATTTCCTATCAAGGAACCCGTAACTTGCTGCTGGTCGCCGAAGGTATAAGAAAAATCATAAGTGGTGGCGTTCGCCGCAAACGAAGCAAGCGCGAGCGTTGCCGAGATAAATAGCTTGAGGGGTTTCATTGCGATAACCTTTCTAAATTAAAATGTAATGTTGGGAAATGTTGGGAACCATTGAGTGTTCAATACAATCAGAATCAAACTTTGAGTCCAACGCTACTTTAAGTTTTCAACATTAAAGTTTTGTATTTTTATACTGGGTAGAACGGACTAAATTCGTCATGAAATTAAGTCAAAGACATTAAGTTTTGGTGTCTGTATATAGTCCGAATGGACTAAGGAATAATGCCACCCTCGCCTCGCATGGCGATCCGGATATCTTCGCCTAAGTTAACAAGTGGATGTCCGACTCAGGGTGCGAATTTTCAGGTTGTGGGTGTGCTTTGTGCTATATTTCTGTAGCGTAGGTAACGCGGAAAGTTGCATCGAACCTATACCCGGACGAGGGTATGAACTGTAGTGTTCAGTTAAAGAGATTAAACTGCCAGTTAGAGACCACATACTTGTGAGTTGCGTTAACCAAGCATTTTAGCTAAACCTCTTTGAAGGGATTACCTTGAGCGATATTCAAAATGAGCTGCCCCCCCCCCCGCGCTGACGAAGAACTCCGGCATGATCGCCGTGTGCTGCAGACTGAGCTGGAAATGCAGAACGAGGAGTTGCGGCGTGCGCATGTCGCCTTGGAAGAATCGCGCGACCGCTATGTTGATCTTTATGAATTCGCTCCCATCGGTTACCTCACCCTCACACACGAGGGCATGATCGACGAGGTGAATCTCACCGGTGCCGCGCTGTTGGGAATGGAGCGCAAAAACCTGCTCAATCGCCGATTTGACAGCTTCGTCGCCGCCAAGGACAGAGATTGCTGGCATAGCCATTACCTGAACGTATTGCGGCGCGTCGGGCGGAAGACTTGCGAACTGGTGATCCAGCGCAGAGATGATACTTTCTTTCACGCCCAACTGGATTGCCAGAGAACGAAATCCGATGACGCATCCATGATGCGCATCGCGCTTACCGATATCACCGAACGCATCCAGATTCAAGAGCAACTGCGCAGGGCCGATGTGAGTCTGCGCTTGATGGTTGAAAGCGTGACCGACTGCGCCATTATCATGCTGGATACGGAGGGGCGCGTCGAGAACTGGAATAGTGGAGCGCAACGGATTCATGGTTACAGTGCGGAGGAAATCATCGGCCAGCATTTTTCCCGATTTTACCCGCGTGAAAACATTGATTCCGGTCAGCCGCAGCAGGAACTAGACACTGTGATAGCCCAGGGACGGTGTGAGGTCGAGGGCTTGCGGGTGCGCAAGGACGGTTCGACCTACTGGGCCAATGTGGTGGTTGCGACGATGCGGGACGCGGGCGGCAATCTGTGCGGTTTTGTCAGCCTGACTCGGGACTTTACCGAACGCAGACGCATGGAACAGATGCTGACGGAAACGAATGTCGAGCTGGAACGCACCAGAGTTGTGGCGGAAAAAGCCAACATGGCCAAATCGGATTTTATTTCCAGTATGAGCCATGAACTGCGCACGCCCCTGAACGCCATCCTCGGCTTTGCCCAACTGCTGGAGGCCAGTTTACAGCCGCCAACGGCTAATCAGGCTATAAGGGTGCAGCAGATTCTCAAAGCAGGATGGTATCTTTTGGAGCTGATAAACGAAATTCTCGATCTCGCGGTGATCGAGTCCGGCAAGCTTACGCTGTTGCAGGAACCATTGTCGCTGGCAAAAGTGATGCTCGAATGCCGGTTCATGATCGAACCACAGGCACAAAAACATGATATAAAACTGACATTTCCCCAGTTCGAGGTGCCTTGCTTTGTCAGTGCTGATCGAATCCGGCTGAAGCAAGTTTTGATCAACCTGATTTCCAACGCGATCAAATACAACAGCGAGCACGGAACGGTCGAGGTGAAATATGCCGAGAGCACATCCGGACGCATACGCATCAGTATCAAAGACAGCGGTGTGGGATTGTCTCAGGAAAAACTGGCGCAACTATTTCAGCCGTTCAATCGTCTCGGACAAGAAAACGGCACCGAAGAAGGGACGGGCATTGGCTTGGTGGTTACGAGGCGACTGGTCGAATTGATGGGGGGCACAATCGGGGTGGAAAGCACCGTCGGAGTGGGCAGCGAATTCTGGGTCGAACTGCTTCGGGCCGAGAAGCCGCAACCCGCTGTTGAAAATACCATCCCCGCAGAACTTTCGCCGAAAGTTCATGAAAATTCTGGGGAGCGCATTCTGCTCTATGTGGAAGACAATCCGGCTAACCTGATGCTGATAGAGCAAATAATCGAGGATCACCCACATGTAAGCATGTTGAGCGCGCGCGATGGCAATCAGGGTGTAGCGCTTGCGCGCGCGCACCACCCGGATGTGATCCTGATGGATATCAATCTGCCTGATATCAGCGGAATCGAAGCCATGAATATCCTGCGCAAAGACGAGACGACGAGGCACATCCCCATCATTGCCCTTAGTGCCAATGCCATGCTCCGCGATATCGAGAATGGACTAGAGGCTGGATTTTTCCGTTATCTCACCAAACCAATCAAGATCGATGAATTTATGAGTACGCTGGATGGGGCGCTGGAGTTTGTGGAAAAGGGGGAAAGGCCAGAGTAAATGAAGCAGAAGCAAGAGAAAATATTCGAAGGTACGCTCCAAAAATATATCGGTTATTGGAAAAAATGGTAGCGCGATTTTCCAGCCCTTTTCGCAGCAAGCATCGCTTCGTCGGCGTGTTTAAGCAACTGCTCGGAGGTTCCCTGAGTTCTTGGGTAGAGTGCAACTCCAATACTTACGGTGACTCCGGTAGGAACTCCATGTAGCAAAATAGGTTGAGCAATATCCTGCAACAGCCTGTTTAGCAATTGTTCAGCATCGACATCATTATCCAGATTACCCAACAGCAAAACGAATTCATCCCCGCCAAGTCGGACAACCGTATCTTCACCGCGAAGTGCTTTGCTCATTCGGCCAGAAATTAGACGCAATACATCGTCTCCAGCGTCATGTCCAAGTGAGTCGTTTATTTTCTTAAAACCATCCAGATCCAGATAGCACACAGCCAATATTTTGCCGCTGCGATTGCTACGTATGACCGCTTGATTGAGTCGGTCATGTAAAACTCGACGGTTAGGCAGGCCGGTTAAGGCATCATGATTGGCTTCATCTTCCAGAATGTGCTGGCGCTTGACCAATTGTGTCATGGACGACACTACACCAACGTAATGAGTGATGACACCATGATTGTCTTTGACTGCAGAAAGAGCGAGCCACGCTCCCTCAACTTCCCCGCAGTCATCACGCCAGACGGTTTCGCCTGCCCAATGACCGCTTTCAGTCGCTGTTTTCCAGATTTCATCCGTTTTATTGAGACCGAATAATCCAGGCTTAATTTTCCGGATGTCCATCCCGACGATCTGTTCATGCTCCTGTTGTACATCAAGGCAGAACGATGGGTTGGTATCTATGATCTTGCCGCTTGCATCTGTAATGAATATCGATTCAAGCGTGCTTTCTATAGCTTTTCTGGATAAACGCAATCTGTCTTCAACGCGCTGACGTTCCGCGATCTCGCGCATCAGTTGCAAAGTGCGCGATGACAAAGTGTCATACATGTTGAGAATCGTTTCTATAAGCACCCGCATGGCACCGCTCATTTCCATATGAGCTTTTTCCTTGGCGTCTGGCAAAGCCATACCTTGTTGTACGGAAAGCACGATTTTTGCCATATGCCTGTCAGCCTCAAGAATATGAAAGGCTAGCCAGTGCGTAAGAAATAATACGATCTCCTCAATTACTTTCTCGCTTGCAAGAAAATCTTTTTTTCCCCTAAGGATTCCCACTTCAGTGACAAAGTCCCGATGCGTTATCTCGTGCTCAATCGACAATTCATCTTCGGGTAGATATTTTTTCCAAATGCCTTCTTCGGACTTGAAGTGCATTAAGGTGTAGTCGTTCAACTCCTCGAACACATAATTCAGTTCCTGCGTATCTGCCTCATAAGCCAAACTACGAACCAGCTTATTCAACAGATCGACAAGCCGGTGATGTTGTTCGTCAATAACGGTTATGCCAGTTTCGAATTTTGTATTCCATGGAAATATATCGGGGGGAGTAATCGTGCGATCCATTTGAACAATACCTGAGACGAAAAAATCAAGTTTCTAGACTATAACTACCCGGAGCAAACATCACTGCAACACTAGGATAATTAATAACACTTGCATATCCTACCAGAACATCCAAGAAAGCTACTACAAGAAAAGAATAGCGCATGACATTCGACCCCCGGATTTGCAAAACAAATTATAAATATACTGGCAACCTAGCCTGTCGCCAGTGATGAAGCACCTTGCTCTCTAAACTGAAATGATGCGAGCAAGTCTGCAAACGAAGGGATTTTACGGGTCTGAATTTTTAATAGCGCACCCCATTCGAGCCAACTTGTGATGATGCCATCTGCCATCGAACTCAATTCTTCTGCGCTGATTCCCATTCGAGCCGTTTTAGCAAACAGATTCAGCAATATTTCCAGTTGGACTCCTTCCTCGGCAATCAAGATGTCTGCCAAGACAAGTGCGACGTGCAGGGATAATGTTAATCCATGAATCCGTGAACCTTCCGGAAATTCCGCCTCATCCGGGGCTTCGCAATGATAAATCGCCGTTACCAACACTCTTGGCAACCCCCATTCCAGCAGCATTGTGGCAGTCAGTTCACGGTGGTCGACATCAAAGGCCTCGTGCTCTAATGCGACTCGTTTGAGGAGGTTATCATCGGACATGGAAATAATTTCACCATAGCGTTCGGGGAAAATAGACGCCAGCGCCAATTCTCCAACACTACACAACAGTCCCGCAGTAAAGTTATCATCAGCGTTAATCTTGGCAAAAGAAGATAATGCCTGTGCTGAAATGGCGGTCGCCAAGGCATGTGACCAGAATCGCCCATAGTCGAATTGCCGACAATGACCGCCACGATTGCTATGTAGCACAGAGAGAGCGAGAACAAGAACGCCAACCCGGTGAGTGCCGAGCGTGATGACGGCTTGCGAGATTGAAACAATTGGACGGTTATGTCCAAAGGAGGCTGCATTTGAAAATTTCAGTAGTTCACCCGCAAGCGCCGGATCAGACTGAACCAATCTGACCAGATCTTCGATTTTGTAATCATCATGTTGCAGCAATCTGGTGATAGCTAAAGCCAAACCTTGAGGGGAGGGCAACTTTCCCGAAGACGCGAGTTTTATGTAACGCACCGGATCAACCAACTTCATGACTATATCTCCTAACATTGTGATAATCCATGCAATATCCATCTTGATGCATCCTGGATGATTGGGATCGTGACAACACTTACCATGTGATTTCATTCAAGGCGTGAAACAGTTTGCTGCCAACTATGTCTCACACTACGCCCACAAATTCTGCGGTACGGTGCGGTAACGCACACAACAAGATATTTGGTGCAGAGGGGGGGAATTGCATCCTCGACCGGCAAAAGTAAACATTCTGTTGCTGCGTCAGGCTTGTCCAGACCTATGTTACGGGCGACATCGGGCGCAAAGCCTGATAAAATGACAAGCTGATTTTTTGATTAACTTTATATGTTTGGAGAAAGTAGCATGGCCGTTGAACGTACCCTGTCCATTATCAAACCCGATGCTGTTGCCAAAAATGTCATCGGTCAAATTTACACCCGCTTCGAGCAAGCCGGCCTGAAAGTGATCGCCGCACGTATGGTGCATCTGTCGCGTGCAGAAGCCGAAGGATTTTATGCCGTACATCGCGCACGCCCATTTTTCAAGGATCTAGTGGATTTCATGATCTCCGGCCCGGTGATGGTGCAGGCCTTGGAAGGCGAAGGCGCGATTTTGAAGAACCGCGATCTGATGGGTGCAACCGATCCCAAGAAGGCCGACAAGGGCACCATCCGCGCCGATTTCGCCGATAGCATTGATGCCAATGCGGTGCATGGTTCCGATGCACCCGAAGCGGCTGCGGTTGAGATCGCCTATTTTTTCCCCAGCATGAATGTCTATTCGCGTTAATGCCAAAAAAAAGCTAATGGCAGAAAACCTCCTTAATTTCGATGCACAGCAACTGACTGGGTGGTTCGCGGAAATGGGCGAGAAGCCCTTTCGTGCACGCCAGGTATTGCGCTGGGTGCATAAATCCGGGGAGGCCGATTTCGATGCGATGAGCGATCTGGCGCTATCGCTACGCAGCAAATTGAAGGCAACAGCCTGTGTGCAAGCACCCAAAGTGATGCGTGAGGAGTTGTCTGCGGATGGCACGCGCAAGTGGTTGCTGGACGTGGGTACGGGCAACGCGGTGGAAACCGTGTATATTCCGGAGACGGACAGGGGGACTTTGTGCGTTTCCACCCAGGCCGGTTGCGCGCTGGACTGCGCCTTCTGTTCCACCGGCAAGCAAGGCTTCAACCGCAATCTTTCCACGGCGGAAATCATCGGACAACTGTGGTGGGCGAACCGCGAAGTCGGCAGGGATGCCCCTTCGGCAGGCTCAGGGCAGGCTCAGGGCAATTGGCCGGTCACCAACGTGGTGATGATGGGCATGGGCGAGCCGCTGCTGAATCTCGATAACACGGTAAGCGCGCTGCACCTGATGCTGGATGACAACGCCTACGGTCTGTCGCGCCGCCGCGTTACGGTTTCGACTTCCGGCATCGTTCCGGCGATGGATCGCTTGCGCGAGGAATGTCCGGTGGCGCTGGCGGTGTCGCTGCATGCGCCGAACGATTCGCTGCGCAACGTGCTGGTGCCGGTAAACCAAAAATATCCACTGCGCGAATTGATGGCAGCCTGCCAGCGCTACCTGGAAAAAGCGCCGCGCGATTTTGTCACCTTCGAGTACGTGATGCTGGAAGGCGTGAACGACAGCGAAAGAGATGCGCGCGAGTTAGTCGCGCTGGTGCGCGACGTGCCATGCAAGTTCAACCTGATTCCGTTCAACCCGTTTCCGCAAGCACCGTACAAACGCTCCGGTACGGAGGCAGTGCGCCGTTTTCGCGACGTGCTGATGCAGGCCGACATCGTGACCACCACGCGCAAGGTGCGCGGCGACGACATCGCGGCGGCCTGCGGACAACTGGCCGGACAGGTGCAGGATAAAACAAAGAGAGTGCATCACTTTAAGGAGGTTCGCGCATGAGGCTGCTCGGGATTTTTTTGCTAGTGCTGGTTTTAGTTGGATGCGTCTCGCAAAAAAGCAGCGAGACCACCCGTTCGCAGGCCCGTGCCAAGATACACACTGAACTGGCCGAGCTATATTACGAACGTGGCCAGCTTGGCGTGGCGCTGGATGAATTACGCAAGGCGCTGCTTGCCGAACCCGATTACGCACTTGCCTATGATGTGCGTGGACGGGTGCACATGGCGTTGCGCGAAGACACGGAAGCGGAAGAGGATTTTCAGCATAGCCTGCGTTTGGACAGCGACAATTCGGAAGCGCACAACGACTACGGTTGGTTCTTGTGCCAGCACGGGCACGAACGCGAGTCCGTAAAACAGTTTCTGGTTGCGCTGAAAAATCCTTTGTATACGACGCCGGAAAAGGCTTATCTGAATGCCGGCGTGTGTTCCAGAAAAGTGGGCGAAATGAAGGACGCCGAGGAATTTCTGCAAAAGGCGCTGCTCCTTCAACCCGGTATGCCGGAAGCACAGTTGGAGATGGCCGAACTTGATTTTGCCAATGGCGACTATGCGGCAGCAAAATCCAATTTCACGCGTTTTGCGCAGGGTGGCTCCAATTTGACTGCCGAGAACCTGTGGCTGGCGGTGCGCATCGAGCGTAAACTGGGCGACAGAAATGCAGAGGAAAGTTATGTGCTGCAATTGCGCAAACGCTTTCCCGATTCGCGCGAAACCCAACTCATGTTGCAAGGACAATGACAGATAACCAGCCAGACAACGCCGCTCCGGATGATGCAATAGGCAACATCGAAGCCGCGCCGTTCAGTGTTGGCACGGCGCTACGGGAAGCGCGCGTCCGTCACGGTTTGAGCGTGGACGAGGTATCCAATCGCATCAAATTTGCACCGCGCCAGATTGAGGCGCTGGAAGCGGACGATTTTGCGCATTTGCCGGAAGCTACGTTTTTGCGCGGTTTCGTGCGCAGTTATGCTCGCTTGTTGCAACTCGATACGGTGTCATTACTGGCTGCATTGCCGCACGCGCCTGAACAATCCGTGCCGCTGGAAGCAAAAGCGTTGACGGAAGTGCCTTATCCAAATATTTATACGGAACGCAAGCACAACATCATCTGGCTGGCGGCGGCGCTTGCTGTAGCGGTCATATTGGGGCTGTCCGCCTGGATGCTGGGTGACAAGTCGAAAGAGCAGAAAGCACCGGGGGCAACTGTATCAGGTGCGCAAAATGCTACAGTGGAAACGCTGGCGCTGCCTGATGTGTTGCCGGTTTCGGCGGTGCCCGATACCGAACCGGCAACGCTGACACCCAGTGTGGAGAACAGAAATCCGGATACGGAATCCAGGATGAAGGAAAATGCGGAAGTCAAGGTTGCGCCGCAAGTTGTAGTACCCCCCGTTCAGCCGTCTACGGTGCCGCTTTCCAATCCGGTTGTTAAGCCGACCGCCGCAAACAACGCTTCCGAACAACCCGTAATCCGCTTGACGTTTGACGCTGATTCATGGGTGGAGATAACGGACAAGAACGGCAAACTCCTGCTGTCGCAACTTAATCACCCAGGCAATGAACAGGGCATTAATGGCAGTCCGCCGTTTTCTCTGGTGATCGGCAACTCAAAGTTCGTACATCTGTATTACAAAGGGCAGGCCATTGATCTGGCGCCGCACACTAAAACCAATGTTGCGCGCCTGACGCTGGAGTAACAGTGAGTCAGCATCCGATTCAGCGCCGTGCCACACAGCGCGTCATGGTTGGCGGCGTCAGTATCGGTGGCCACGCGCCAGTCGTGGTGCAGTCCATGACCAACACTGATACTGCTCAGGCACAGTCCACAGCGCAGCAGGTGTGCGAGTTGGCACAGGCAGGTTCCGAGCTGGTGCGCATCACGGTGAATACTGCCGAGGCCGCCGCGCAGGTGCCGCGCATCCGCGAGATACTTGATGGCATGGGTTGCAATGTTCCGTTGATCGGCGACTTCCATTATAACGGGCACCGACTGCTCACCGAGTTTCCCGAGTGCGCGCAAACGCTGGCGAAATACCGCATCAATCCCGGCAACGTCGGCAAGAACCGCAAAGGCGATGACCAATTCGCCATGATGATCGCCGTCGCCAAACAATACGACAAACCCGTGCGTATCGGAGTGAACTGGGGCAGCCTGGATCAGGAACTGGTCGTGCGCATGATGGACGAGAACGCCAAGCTGGCGCAGCCGAAAGACGTGGCTGAAGTAACGTGCGAGGCGCTGATCGTCTCTGCTTTAGACAGCGCAAAACGCGCCGAGGAATTAGGCTTGCCGCATGACTGCATCGTGCTCTCCTGCAAGGTGAGTGACGTACAGGACTTGATCTCGGTCTATCGCGAACTGGCGCAGCGTTGTGATTACCCGCTGCACCTCGGTTTGACCGAAGCGGGCATGGGTTCCAAAGGCATCGTCGCCTCGACCGCCGCTCTTGCCGTGCTGTTACAGGAAGGTATTGGCGACACGATTCGTGTTTCCTTGACCCCCGAACCGGGCGGTGACCGTACACAGGAAGTTGTGGTGGCGCAGGAGATTTTGCAAACCATGGGACTGAGTTCCTTTGCGCCCATGGTCACTGCCTGCCCCGGCTGTGGACGCACCACCAGCACCGTGTTTCAGGAGTTGGCACAGAACATTCAGATTTATCTCCGAGCGCAGATGCCGCTGTGGCGCAAGCAATATATCGGCGTGGAAGAAATGAAAGTGGCGGTGATGGGCTGTATCGTCAACGGCCCCGGTGAAAGCAAGCTGGCCAATGTCGGCATCAGCCTGCCCGGTACCGGCGAGAACCCAGCAGCCCCCGTGTATGTGGACGGCGAGAAAGTAACTACTTTGCGCGGCGACAACATCGCGCAGGAATTTCAAAAAATTGTGGATGAGTATGTGGCGAGGAAATATCCTCCTATGGAGGAGAGCGAAGATTCGAAGGTGCGATCAATGAAGTGAATCGTACCAAAATATCCGGTGCAATTCGCTTTGCTCATTAACACCCTGCAGCGAGGCGCCTCTTATAACTTTCCTGAATTCCGATCTAAATTAGCATACTCGGTTGCGGCCAGCTTCCTTAGCGCGATACAGGGCAGTATCAGCATCATGTATCAATGCTTCTTCATTGGCGTGTGTCGGCATCATGATTGCCACTCCGACGCTAACGGTGACCGCAATATTCATATCCCCAAGCCGAAAAGGTTGACCTTCCACATTTTGACGTATCCGTTCGGCTATGTCGTGCGCCGTTTCCAGAGTAACTCCCGGACAAATATCACAGAATTCCTCTCCCCCATAGCGAAAAACCAAGTCCTCGCTGCGTGCACTGGCTTGCAATAAGTTGGCAAGAATTACCAGCACTGCGTCGCCGGACTTGTGTCCATAATGGTCATTGATACTTTTGAAATGGTCGATATCAATCATTAGACAGGCCAACGGCAGATTGTTTGCCTTGGCAAAGGCCCACTCGGCAGAAAAGACATCCATCCCATGCCGTCTATTGGACATCTGTGTCAGCGGATCGGTCATTGCCACATGAGTCAGTCGGCGGTTGGCCCCTGCCCACTCGCCAGCGGAATTCACCAAGCCATTGCGTTCCTTGATGAGTTCATTTTGCAGTTGAATAATCTTGAAGGCTCCGTGTAATTTTGCTTGCAGCGAAAAAGCCGTGATTGGTCTCAGCAGGATGTCATCAGCGCCCATATCCAGAATTTGCTCAAGAAGGCCGTCATCTTCGTGATTGACAATGAAAATAATGTAGGCGGATTGCCCAAGAGAATTGCCTCGCAACGCTTTGCAGAATGCCGGTCCGTCAATTTCAGGGGCGAACATTTCAACCAGGATCAAATCCGGTTTGTCTTCAAGAGCCGCGACCAAACCATCCGTGGAATTGGATACGGATTTCACGGCAATGCCATTCGTTTCCATATGGCAGGTAATTACAGAAGACTCCGGTGGTTTCGAGCAGATCAACAGTACCGACTTGTTATTTGGCCACGCGCATACCGGTGACATAGATGCCTGTTCTCTTGGCTGAGACGTCGCGAGCAACTCCGCAAATGAGGTAATTTCACGGGTTTGGATTTTTAGCAGTTCACCCCATTCTTGCCAACTTTTGATGATGCTGTCCGCCATCGAGTTCATTTCCTCCGTGCTGATTCCCAATCTGGCGGCTTTAGCATAGAGATTCGGCAACATCGCCCAGCGTGCGCTATCATCAGCCACGCAGATTTCTGCCATAGCGAGTGCGACGTGCAGGGATAATGTCAGTCCATGAACCCGTGATCCATCCTGGAAACCTGCCTCGTCCGGGGCTTCGCAATAATAAATCGCTGTTACCAGCACTTCAGGCAACCCCCATTCCAGCAACAATGTAGCGTTCAGTTCACGGTGATCGTTGCCAAAGGCCTCTCGCTCTAATGCGATCCGTTTTTGGATACCCTCATCGGGTGCGGAAATAATTTCACCATAGCGATCAGGAAAAATGGAGGCTAGAGCCAGCTCTCCAAGACTGCATAACAGTCCGGCAGTAAAGTTTTCTTCTGCATAAATCTTGGCATAAGAAGCCAGTGCCTGCGCTGAAATGGCGGTTGCCAGGGAGCGTGACCAGAATCGCTCATAGTTGAATTGAGAACAATGGCCACTACGATGATCATGCAGCACTGAAAAGGCAAGAACGAGTACGCGTACCCGGCGTGCGCCGAGTATTGTGACGGCCTCCGAGAGTGAAGCGATGGGACGGCTATGGCCGAAGGAGGCCGCATTGGAAAATTTCAGCAGCTCCCCCGCAATTGCCGGGTCAGACTGAACCAAACGAACCAGATCGTCAATCTTGTAGTCATCACGTTGCAGTAGCCTGACGATAGCCAATGCCAAACCCTTAGGCGATGGCAGCCGTCCCGATGCTTTGAGTTTTACATAGCGTATTGGATCAACCAATTGCATGACTTCCACTCCTTCCGAAACGCACCTCAGTGGCAACACTTCGACAAGGTGCGCTTCAGCGTCCACTACAATCCGTCCGCTCGCATCTCAAGCGGCGCATGATCAACGATGTCGCGTAAGCCTTTTGACGAAGGTAATCGTCCCGATGTTTTGAATTTTTCAAGGTGGATTGGATCAACCGATTGCATGACTATCCTCTCTTTCTTGGACTTGCTTTGCCGGTGGCAATTGTATTTGCCGGTGAACATTGTTGTTAGATTTCTCCTGCGGACTGACATGTTAACATTTCATCTTGCCGGATATGAAGAGGGCTTTCACCGCCAAGTCACCCGATTGACCGCTACATACAGTCAAGTTTTGCTTGCGTACAACGCACCTTCCTGGCGCACAAAAGAAAGGGCCGGACTAGCCGACCCCCGCCTTGCCCAAAGGGTAAGAAAGTTACAACTGCTTGGCCTTGCGCTGACGCGCGATAGCACCAAGAAAACTGAACTACGAATACGTCCGGCGGCGAGCGGCAATGAAGCCTAACAGGCCAATGCCGGACAGCAGAAGTACGCCTTCAGTTGGCTCAGGAACTGGACTAATAGTCAGATTTCCATTGTATACGCTGTTTTTCGATTTCGCTGTCCCAGTGATATCCAGAAAATAGTTGCCAGTGGGAAGATAAATCTGGCTTGTCATACTACCTATTTGATAGCTGAAGGAGCCATATGCTGTACCCGTCGCCCACAACGTGTCACTAGCCAGATTAGTCAAATCAGTCCCTTGATAGAGATTCATTCCCGAAAGGACAACGCCTTTGCTAGGAGTGTAGCTCGCATTTACGGTCGCGGTTCCATCTGTACTAATAAGAGAGAAAGTGACAAAATCATTGACAGCGCCTTTGGCGTCGGTAAAACTAAAACCCATTGAGGAAGTATTTCCTAACGCCCCTAAAGCGTCAACGCTGGCATTGGCCTGCCCCGAAAATGCGCATACTGCACCCAGCCCGAGCGCAAGGGATAGTAATTTGTTGTTCATAATAATTTCTCCTGTTGTAAATTAAAATTACAAAAAATTAATAATTCTTAACCACACTAGAATCAACAATTAAATATCTCACTTGCTGACATGCCCCAATAAGTATGAGGAGACACTAATTGCTGTAAGCGAACATTAAAGAAAAATTGAGACCAAAACAATTCGTAGTAATACATACGTAGAAATACGTATATTGCTGATCATTAAGCGATCCCTCATTTTAATTGGTAAACGCGAGCGGGAAGTCATGGTGCTGTAATAGTGGGGCATACCTGCATGGAAATTGCATAACGTTTGGATATCAGCTATCGGAACTATCGGACGATGGCAATTCATCGCACTCAATTTCATTCAGAAAACTGGCGCATCCAACTTGCTGGAACTCGCGCGCACCACGCGGCTGCGTCTACGCCAAGCCAACCAAAACGCTGGACTTCACGACACGCAGAGCCAAGCGCTCGATTACATCATCCGGCAAGTGCTGGATTGCTTAAACACGACGCTGAAGAATGAATAGACGGGTCATGTTTACCCGTATTCTTCGCAAGGGAGGGTTTTTGAATAACGGCTTTCCTGATACCATCGCGCCCTTGATAAATTATGGGTTGGGATAACGGTAAGATGGCGATTTGCCGTAACCGTTTCCAACGACAATTTTCGGTATCATAATGAGCAATTCTCCATTGCAAGCCGTAAAAGGTATGAACGACATCCTGCCGGACGAGGCGGGGCTTTGGCTGTGGTTCGAAGACGTGGTGCGTGAGTGGCTGGAATCTTACGGCTACCGCAACATCCGCATGCCGCTGCTGGAGCCGACCGCACTGTTCAAGCGCGCCATCGGCGAGGTGACCGACATTGTCGAGAAGGAGATGTACAGCTTTGCGGATGCGCTGAACGGCGACCAGCTCACCTTGCGTCCCGAGGGTACGGCGTCCTGCGTGCGTGCGGTGCTGCAGCACAACCTGCTGTACAATGCGCCGCAGCGTTTGTACTACAGCGGTGCGATGTTCCGCCACGAGCGTCCGCAAAAGGGGCGTTACCGCCAGTTTCACCAGATCGGTGTGGAGGCTATGGGTTTCGCCGGGCCGGATATCGATGCCGAGATGATTTTGATGTGCGCGCGGCTGTGGCGCAAGCTGGGCATCCGCGACGTAACGTTGCAGATTAACACGCTGGGCGATACGGCGGCGCGGCAGAGGCATCGTGAAAAGCTGATTGTGTATTTAGAGCAATTTGGCAGCGATCTGGATGCCGATGCGACGCGGCGTTTGCACAGCAACCCGCTACGTATTCTGGACAGCAAGAACCCGGCGATGCAGGAAATTATCGCGGGTGCGCCCAAGCTGATGGATGAACTGGATGATGAGGCGCTTCAACATTTCGCGGCGGTGCAGGAGATTTTGAGGCGGCATGAGGTCGTTTTTGAGATCAACACGCGTTTGGTGCGCGGGCTGGATTACTACAACCGCACCGTGTTCGAGTGGGTCACCACGCGCCTCGGCGCACAGGGAACCATTTGCGCAGGGGGGCGTTTCGACGGCCTGATCGAACAGATCGGCGGCAAGCCGCAGCCCGCCTGCGGTTTCGCCATGGGCATCGAACGACTGCTGGCATTATTGCAGGAAGATGGCATGGAGAATCCGCCTGCGCCGTTGGATGTATATGTAGTGCATCAAGGCGAGTTAGCGAGTGGCATGGCGAGTGTGGTGGCGGAACAGTTGCGTGATGCGGGGCTGCGCGTGCTGCTGCATTGCGGCGGCGGCGGCTTCAAGTCGCAGATGAAGAAGGCGGATGGCAGCAATGCGGTGTGTGCGGTCATTATCGGTGACGATGAAGCGTGCGCGGGATTGGTTACGCTCAAGCCGCTACGCGGCGGCGAGCAGGTGCAGGTAGAACCCGGCGAGTTGCCGGGAAAAATTGGTGATTTGGTTAAACTTGGTTAGGAATAGAAAATGGCGACACTGGATTTGCAGGAACAGGAACAGGTAGATGCTTTCAAGCACTGGTGGAAGGACAATGGTAAGGGCGTGATTCTGGCTCTAGTATTGGTGTTGGGCGTTTTCGTCGCGATAAAGGGCTGGCACTCTTACAAGGACAAACAGGCGAACGAGGCCGCGACCCTGTTTGCCGAGCTGAACAAGCAGGTCAGCAGCAACGATCCCAAGCGCATCAACGATGCGGCACAAGCAGTGATCGACCAATATGGTTCCAGCGCTTATGCGCCGCGCGCCGCGCTGCTGGCGGCGCAGGCCAATATTCAGATCAAGGATGTTGCGCACGCCAAGACGCAGTTGCAGTGGGTGATCGACCATGCCGGTGAGGCCGCGTTGAAGGATGTGGCGCGCCTCAAACTGGCTAGTTTGTTGTTGGACGAGAAGAATTATGTCGAAGCGCTGGCCTTGCTTGACGCAACTCATCCCGACTCTTTCAATGGTTTGTACGCAGACCTCAAGGGCGATGTGCTGAACGCGCAGGGCAAGACCGAAGAAGCGCGCACCGCTTACCAGCAGGCATTCGAAAGAACCGATGCAAAGAGTCCATACCGCAACCTGATTCAGATGAAGCTGGATGCGCTCGGAGGCTCGAAATGAAATTCGTTCGCCCCAATGCATTACGGTTAGCCGCGTTGCTGTCAGTCGTATTGCTTGCGGGCTGCTCCAGTTGGTTTGGAAGCTCTGTCAAACCCAAAGAGCCGAACAAGGTAGTTGAGTTTAAGCCAACCGCCACGATGGAGGTGCGCTGGCATTACGACTTGGGTGACGCCGGTGGCAATGTGCTGCAACCAGCAGTGACGAGCGACGCGGTGTATGCCGCGAATGCCAAAGGCGAAGTATTTCGATTGGAGCGGGCGACGGGCAAACAGGTGTGGCGCGCCGAGAGCGGTTTTGCCATTTCCGGCGGGGTGGGGGCGGGCGATAATTTGGTGCTGGTCGGTGGGGATAAAGGTGATTTGGCGGCCTTTGGACAAGATGGGAAGTTACGCTGGAAGGTCAAGGTGTCCAGCGAGATATTGAGCGCGCCGCAGGCGTCTAACGGCATCGTCGTGGTGCGTACCGGCGATGGCCGCATTGCCGGATTGAGTTCGACAGATGGCACGCGCCAGTGGTTGTATGAACGCGCCACCCCGGCGCTGATTGTGCGCAGCCATGCCGGTGTGAGCATCGCGCGCGGTGTCGTGTTTGCCGGTTTTGCTGGCGGCAGGCTGGCGCTAATCAACCTGAGTAATGGCATCGTCATGTGGGAAACGGCGGTCTCGCAGCCACGCGGCAATACCGAACTGGAACGTATCAGCGACATCACCAGTTTGCCCGTGGTAGACGACGAGCAGGTTTGTGCAGTGGCCTTTCAAGGCAGTGTGGCTTGCTTTGATATATCTCAGGGCAACCCGCTATGGAGCCGCGAACTGTCCAGCGACATGGGTATGTCCATGTCGCACAAATATCTCTATGTGACCGACGCCACTGGTGCGGTGTCCGCACTGGATAAGACCAGCGGCAGTTCGCTGTGGAAGAATGACAAATTGGCCTTGCGCCGCACTTCGACGCCTTTTGTATTGGGCAGCTATGTGGCTGTGGGCGATTACGAAGGCTATGTTCATCTCCTGAGTCGCGATGACGGCAGCTTTGCGGCGCGTCTCAAGACCGATGGCGGCAGCATCGTGACAGCACCGATAGAACTGGATGATGGCTTGCTGGTGCAAACAAGCACTGGCGGTTTGTACTCGGTGGGCGTCCACTAAATTAGAATAAAACTGTCTCTTCCCCTTTAAGGGGGAAGGTTAGGATGGGGGTTAGCATGGCAGAAAATCTGCGTTTCTACCCCCTGATAAAACGACTAGCCATTCGACTAAGCCCGCAAGCGGGCAAGTCGCTGGTTATCCCCAGCCCTCCCCCTTTAAGGGGGAGGGGGCATTTTGGATGTGCCCCAACATTAATGAAAGCCTGAAATGTTACCCACGTTAGTTCTAGTTGGCCGACCCAACGTCGGCAAATCTACGCTGTTCAACCGCCTCACGCGCAGCCGTGATGCGCTGGTTGCCGACCAGCCTGGGCTGACGCGCGACCGTCATTATGGGCGCGGGCGCATTGGTGAACGGCCCTTTCTGGTGGTGGATACCGGCGGCTTGGAGCCGGTGGCAAAGGAAGGCATCCTGTTTGAGATGGCCAAGCAGACTCGGCAGGCGGTGGACGAAGCCGACATCGTGCTGTTTCTTGTGGATGGTCGTCAGGGGTGCACGCCGCAGGACAAAATCATCGCCGAACAATTGCGCAAGACCGGGCGTCCGGTGCTGCTGCTGGTCAACAAGGCCGAGGGTATGCAGCGTACCGCCGTCACTAATGAATTTTTCGAATTGGGCATAGGCGAGCCGCTGCCGATCTCGTCGGCGCATGGCGACAATGTGACGGAGATGGTGGAACTCGCGCTGGAAGAGTTGCCGCCGCAGGCAGTAGACGAAGAAGAGAAATCCGACCATCCTAGACTGGCTATTGTCGGTCGTCCTAATGTGGGCAAATCAACGCTGGTGAATGCCATTCTGGGTGAAGAGCGCGTAATCGCCTTCGACCAACCCGGCACAACACGTGACAGCATCTACATTGATTTCGAGCGCGGCGGCAAAAAGTACACCATCATTGACACTGCCGGGGTACGCCGCCGTGGCAAGGTAGACGAAGCCATCGAGAAGTTTTCCGTGATCAAAACCCTGCAAGCGGTGGAAGACGCCAACGTGGTTGTGCTGGTGGTGGACGGACGCGACCAGATCACCGAGCAGGATGCGCACATCGCCGACTTCGTGCTGGAAGCCGGGCGCGCACTGGTGGTGGCGGTGAACAAGTGGGACGGGTTGGACGAGTATCAGCGCTCTACTGTCAAGCGCGACATCGAGCGCAAGCTGCATTTTCTCAGTTTTGCCAAGCTGCATTTTATCTCTGCCCTGAACGGCAATGGCATCATAGGCGTGTTGAAGTCGGTGGACGAAGCCTATGCCGCCGCGATGGCCAAGATGCCCACGCCACAACTCACGCGCGTACTCATCGCCGCAGTCGAAAAGCAGCAACCGCCGCGTTCGCAGTTCCGTCCCAAGATGCGCTATGCCCATCAAGGCGGCAGCAACCCGCCGCTGATCGTGATTCACGGCAGCGCGCTGGACAAAATCCCGGACAGTTACCGTCGCTATCTGGAGCGATCTTTTTGCGAAGCCTTTAAACTGCAAGGCACCCCGCTCAGGATCGAATTCAAGGCGGGCAAAAACCCCTTCGAAGGCAGGACGCGTCCACTTACCGAAAGCGAGCAGCGCAAGAACCATCGTGCGCGCATCAGAGGGCGCAGGCTGTACGGCTGATCTTTGCTGTTCGCATATTTATGGTAGTTTCATAATCATCCGCGATTGGAATTACAATTGCAGTTGTCGCCTTCTTCTTTCATTCACTTGCCTGGAGGTTTCCATGAAAACTGTTCTTGCAACTATCGTGTTATTTCTCGCAGCAACTTCGCTATCTCACGCCGCCGTGCAGGGCAGGGAAGTGACCTACAGTGCCAACGGCACGACCTTGAAGGGTTATGTTGCGTATGACGATGCGGTGAAAGGTAAGCGCCCCGGCATTCTGGTGGTGCATGAATGGTGGGGGCACAACGAATACGCGCGCAAGCGCGCCCGCATGTTGGCAGAGCTTGGCTATACCGCACTGGCGCTGGACATGTATGGCGACGGCAAACAAGCGCACCATCCGGATGATGCGCAGAAATTTTCCAGCGAAGTGGCGAATAATGCCAAACTTGCCAAAGCCAGATTCGATGCCGCGTTTGAGTTAATTAAGCAAGAGAGTACAGTGGATGCGGACAACATCGCTGCCATCGGTTATTGCTTTGGTGGCTCGGTGGTGCTTAATATGGCGCGCATCGGCGAACCGCTCAAGGCCGTGGTCAGCTTCCATGGAGGCTTGGGTACTGAGCATCCGGCGGAACCCGGCAAGGTGCAAGCGCGCGTCGCATCGTTCACCGGTGAGGATGATCCAATGATACCCGCAACACAGGTTGCCGCCTTCCGTCAGGAAATGGACAAGGCGGGCGTGAACTTCAAGGTCGTGACCTATCCCGGTGCCCAGCATGCCTTCACCAACCCGGAAGCCGACAAATACGGCAAGGAATTCAAATTGCCGCTGGCCTACAACGCGGCGGCAGACAAGGATTCGTGGGATGAGGGCTTGGCATTCCTGGCGAATGCGTTCAAGGCGAAGTAGGCTTATTGCTCAACTAATACCCGCTGGATAAGCATGCTTGAAATCTCGTTAACTGTCGCTGCGCTGGTGCTGGTCGTCGCGCTGCTGGCGATGCAGTACAAATTGCCTGCGCGTTCTGCGCAGGTGCTGGAGCAACAGCATCGCGCCATGCTGTCTGACTTGCACGATGGCCTGAACAAACAGGGCGACCGGCTGATTGCGAGCCAGTCTGAACAGTCCGAGCGTTTGCGTGCGGCGGTGGGCGAGGAGTTGCGTCTCACGCGCGAGGCGATCACTGCGCTGCAAGCTAAGCAGGATGTCCTGCGCAGCGAGATACTCGCGCAGACGCTGGCGAAGTTGGCGGAGCAGGGGCGCGAAGATCAGAAGCTGATTCAGGATTCTTTTCGCAACGCCACGCAGCATTTGGCGAGCAGCATCGAAACTTTATCCAAGACCATGGACGGACGGCTGGAGTTGATCGGCGGCAAGGTGAACGAGCGGCTCGACGAGGGTTTCAAGAAAACCAACGAAACTTTCGTCAGCGTGATGGCGCGTCTCGCCACCATAGACGAGGCGCAGAAAAAAATCGACGGGTTGACCACCAATATGGTGAGTTTGCAGGAACTGCTGGGCGACAAGCGCTCGCGCGGGGCTTTTGGAGAAGTTCAACTGGAAGGACTGGTGCGCAACATCATGCCGCCGCAATCCTATGACTTGCAGCACACCCTGCCCAATGGTACCCGCGCCGATTGCGTGTTGATGTTGCCGGAGCCAACCGGCATGGTGGCGGTGGACGCCAAATTTCCGCTGGAAAATTATCACCGCATGTTCGATGCGGGTCTGGCTGAGTCGGACAAAATGCTGGCCGCGCGCCAATTTAAGGCGGACATCAAAAAACATGTGGACGATATCAGCAGTAAATACATTATTCCGGGTGTGACTTCCGATGGCGCGGTGATGTTCGTTCCCGCCGAGGCGGTGTTTGCTGAGATCCATGCGCATCATCCCGACGTAGTGGACTATGCCATGCAACGGCGGGTGTGGGTTGTGTCGCCCACCACGCTGATGGCGGTGCTGAATACCGCGCGCGCGGTAATGAAAGATGTGGAAACGCGCAAGCAGGTGCACATCATTCAGGATGAACTGGGCAAGCTGGGCAAAGACTTCGGACGCTTCGACGAGCGCATGAAAAAACTCGCCGAGCACATTCGCCAGGCGAACAAAGACGTGGACGAAGTGCAAATCAGCAGCCGCAAAATCACCGAACAGTTTGCTAAAATCGAGCGCGTCGAACTCGACCATCCGGCGGCTTTGCCGGAAATATCCCAGGAATAACTTTCTTCCGGCGGAGTTGGACGGAAAGTTGAGGCATCGTTTATAATGGCTCTTCAACCATATTGGCGGATAGTCTTTGCCTATGCGGAATTTTGTATGCGCGGAAATAATAGGCGCAAAAAATTACATAATATTTTCCTGAAAGGACAGTCATGAAAAAAAGAACAATAGCATTCGCTTTGCTGACGGCTCTGTCGGCGATGGTCGTTGCACCGGTATCTGCAGCAACATTCGTAAATGATGGCTATGCGGTCGATGGTCCTCTTGTCAAGAATGGTTCTGGAGGGTGCTGGCATACTGGTTACTGGACGCCTGCAATGGCGGTTGCAGAATGTGATGCCGTCGCGGTGAAGCCTGAGCCTGTAGCAGCGCCTGCGCCTGCACCGGTACCGGTGGCAGCGCCCGCCCCCGCACCTGCACCGCAGCCCAAGGAAAGTTGGAAAACGGTTTTGACCGAGAAACCGGTTCATCTTGAGGGGGCGAACTTCGCAACCAATTCCGCCAAGCTGTTGAAGACGGCAGACGTGAAGCTGAACGAAGTGGTGAATGCCGCCAAGCAATATCCCGAAGTGAAACTGGAGGTGAGCGGTCATACCGATAATCGTGGCAAGAAGGCGATTAACCAGAAGTTGTCTGAGCATCGCGCTGCTGCCGTGAAGGCATGGCTGGTGAAGCATGGCGTGGCGGCAGACCGTATTAGCACCGCTGGTTATTCCGATACTCAGCCGATCGCAGACAACAAGACCAAGGCAGGCCGCGCAGCCAACCGTCGCGTTGAAGTGCGTTATGTCATCAAGGAAGAAAGTAAAGTCCGCGTAACTGAATAAGTTATGCGGTGAAACAGAAAAGCGGGCGTGGCCCGCTTTTTTGTTGCCTGCAGGATTGGTATGATGTGCGTTCGTTGTTAAACTTGATTGCAGATTTAGAATGAAACTTGCAATAGCACAAATCAATTGCGCAGTCGGCGACTTGGCTGGCAACGCCGCAAAAATTCTCGCTTTTGCCGAGCGCGCGAAGCAGCAGGGGGCGAAGCTGCTGCTTACTCCAGAGTTGGGCCTATGCGGCTATCCGCCGGAAGACCTGTTGCTGCGAGACGGGTTCTACCGCGCCTGCGAATTGGCACTGCATGAGCTTGCGTGGCAGGTGGATGGCATAACCGTGGTGGTGGGTCATCCGCATCAGGTGGGCGAAAAACACTATAACGCTGCCTCGGTGTTGCGCGACGGCAAAATCATTGCCACCTATTTCAAGCATGCGTTGCCGAACCACAGCGTGTTCGACGAGGAACGCTATTTTGAGCACGGGGAATTGCCTTGTCTGTTCGAGATGGAGGGCATCAAGTTTGCCATCAACATCTGCGCTGACATCTGGGAAGAACACGCGGCGCGGCGTGCGCGCAAGGCTGGTGCAGTTGTGCTGCTGGTGTTGAATGCTTCGCCGTATCATCTGGATAAACAGTTGTCGCGCTATGAGGCCATCCGCGACCGTATTGTTGAAACCGAGTTGGCGGTAGTGTACGCAAATCTGGTGGGCGGACAGGATGAGTTGGTATTCGATGGCGCTTCGTTCGCCATGGATGCACAGGGCAAGTTGACCCACCAATTGCTTTCCTTTCAGGAGACGCTGGGGCTTGTGGAAATTTGCAACGGACAATTGGTCACGGGCGAGATTGCGCCTGTCCTGACTCAGGAAGAAAGCATTTACCGCACGCTATGCCTGGGGGTGAAGGATTACATAGGTAAAAACCGTTTCCCCGGCGTGCTGCTGGGCCTATCCGGCGGTATTGATTCCGCGCTGACGTTGGCTGTAGCGGTAGATGCGCTGGGGGCGGATAAAGTGCGCGCGGTGATGATGCCCTCGCCTTATACCGCGAAGATCAGCTTGGACGATGCGCGGGAAATGGCGTCCATCCTCGGAGTGCGCTACGACGTGCTGGACATCAAGCCTGCGTTTGATGCTTACCTCGCAACGCTGGACAAGCAATTCGAAGGCTTGATGCCGGACGCCACCGAAGAAAACATTCAGGCACGCATACGCGGCAATTTGCTGATGGCGCTGTCCAACAAGACCGGCTCACTGGTGCTTACCACCGGCAATAAATCCGAAATGACGGTCGGCTATTGCACGCTATACGGCGACATGGCGGGCGGTTTCGCGGTGCTCAAAGATGTTAGCAAGACTTGGGTGTATCGCTTATCCAACTACCGCAACAGTTTGGGGCGCGTGATTCCCGAGCGCATCATTACGCGCCCGCCTAGCGCCGAACTGAAGCCGGATCAGACCGACCAGGACAGTCTGCCGCCGTATGATGTGCTGGACGGAATTATGGCCTGCTACGTAGAACAAAACCTTTCCATCGCCGAGATCGTGGCGAGCGGCTACGCCGAGGCGGACGTGCGGCGCGTGGTCAAGCTGATCCGCATCAACGAATACAAGCGTCGTCAGTCGCCGGTCGGCGTGCGCATTACCGACCGCAGCTTTGGCAAGGATTGGCGCTATCCAATCACTGCGCGTTACCAAGAAGATTTTTAACGTTATCATCGTGAAGCGATACTCTGTCTCTCTCCACCACCGGGGAAAGCGGGAGAGGGGAAACGGTCATGGGGTATGTTTCTCATGACCGTTAGTACGTTATACTTGCAACACTATTTATTTCGGGAGCCACCATGAAAAAAATCGAAGCCATCATCAAACCATTCAAACTCGACGAAGTGCGCGAAGCCCTGTCCGAATTGGGTGCCAGCGGACTGACCGTAACTGAAGTAAAAGGCTTCGGGCGGCAAAAGGGGCATACTGAACTGTATCGCGGTGCGGAATACGTGGTGGATTTTCTGCCCAAGATCAAGATCGAAGTGGTGGTGACCGATGCCATGCTGGAAACCGCTGTGGAAGCCATCGTCAAGGCCGCGCATACCGGCAAGATCGGCGACGGCAAGATTTTCGTCACCCCGGTGGAGCAGGTTATCCGTATCCGCACGGGCGAAACCGACGAAGGGGCGATTTAGCAACTGCTTCGTTAGGCAACATCAGAGAGCCACATGTATTTGTTTTTTGACACAGAAACGACCGGGATACCTAAAAACTACAAGGCGCCGGTTTCGGATCTTAATAACTGGCCACGGCTGGTGCAAATTGCATGGTTGGTCACTGACAAAAGTGGAAATGAAATCAAGAGTGCTGAGTACATTATCAAACCCAATGGATTTTCGATTCCAGCGGACGCAGCCAAGATACACGGAATTACTACCGAAATTGCCAGCCAGTCGGGTGTCGAGTTGAAGCCCGTTCTCGAAGAAATAACGGTGGATATTTCTAAAGCCGTAACTTTGATTGCCCACAATATGCAGTTTGACGAAAAGATACTCGGCGCTGAGTTTTTGCGCATGGGCCATTCCAACCATATTGATGGAAAACCGAAAAAATGCACGATGCAGTCATCAACGGACTACTGCAAGATTCCGGGGCCTTACGGCAATAAGTGGCCAAAATTGCAGGAGCTATACAAGAAGCTTTTTAGGGAAAGTTTTGATAACGCCCACAACGCCCTTGCTGATGTCCGAGCTTGTTCGAAATGTTACTTCGAACTTAGGCGAATTGGAGTTATGGGTTAATTTCAAATAATCCATTAGACCGTTCGTGGTGAGCTTGTCGAACCACATGCGCTTCGGAATCAAACCCTTCGACAAGCTCAGGGCGAATGGAATTTTTCTTAAGTGAGCCACATTGCCGACAGCCTGAATAAATCACCTGAAAACAAAACTCTAAGGGCTGCTTGCAAGGGAGGCTGTTGCAAGAATCGACGTTCCGCTTTGTGCCAGAAGCGGACTGTCGCCAATAGGCTCCATGAGATTGCCTAGATAATTCTGCCTATTGCTTGCTGGGTAGTATGAGCGTAGCCTGCACTCAAATTTTTGTGCTGATTCAACCCACTTCCTGTGAGGTTTGCCATGAAAGTACCGCGTCTCCGCATCATAGCTCTAGCATCAGTTTTTCTATCCATTTCCTCCACCGTACTAGCGCAAGAAAAAAATATTGCCACGATGGAACACACAACGGTGCTCACAGACGAAGTTAAGCAGCGAGCACAAAAAGATTTACATGGTGAGTGCCTTGGTTATTTCCTTAAAGAAGCGATAAACGGTAAAGATGGGTATCAACCTGCGCCATCAGCTAAATTTAAAGAGGGTGTGTTTGTTAACGGCAAGTTTAATTGTACGTGGACACGAAAAATTGGTACTTGGGAAGAAGCAGAAAAAAAAGCCATTGCCTCATGTGAGGGTGCTCACCCCCAAGGCGGAAGTGATTGCGAAGTGTATGCGTACAATAACCACATAGTTTATGAGTCCGCACACGAAAAATTGGAGGCTGCGAAAAAACTTTTAAATTCTGGTGATATTCCAGCTGCGGAACAGGCGCTCAACGATCTTAAAGAAAAAAACTTAGCTAGTCTAGCTAAAGAAGGCGATGGTTCTGCAGATGATATTACCTGTAAAGGCAAAGGCTATCGACCGAGTTCCCATGGGTATATCAATTGCCGTAGTGATATTGTCCAGGCCAAGAAATTAGCGGATGAACAACTTGCCGCACAAAAATTACATGGACCTGTCTATGGTGTTCAAACGTATACAAACGGGGATCACTACGAAGGAATTCTAGTAAATGGCATGCGATCTGGTAAGGGAGTCTATGTATGGGCAACTGGGGAGCGCTATGAAGGAAACTGGATTAATAACCAGCCAAATGGTAGCGGCACAAAGACATGGAAAAATGGGGATCGTTATGTAGGAGCTTTAGTAAATGGAAAAATGAGTGGGAAAGGTATTTATACTTGGAAAGATGGGGATCACTTCGAAGGTGATTTTGTGGATGACAAACTTTCATATGGCATTAAGGTTAATGCTAGTGGCGATATTGTTGGCTCCTACACAAATGGCGAGCCACATTTGATGCAACAGCAGCAAGAGCAAGCTCAACAACAAGACAATGGCCCCGGCTTGGGAACAGTTTTACTTCTAGGCATCTTGGGTGGTCTCGGCAATATTCATCCTGCACCATCGTACGATCCACCAAGCGCTGGCGTTGGGAGGATTCCAAGCTATGGGGTAACGCCGTCTTCTCAATTAAAGCAAGGCTATCAAACAAGGGACGCGAATGGTGCCGTGGTGAATAGCCTAAGCAACTATCAAACACGGGATGCAAATGGCGCCATTGTAAATAGCCAGGACAACTACCAGACTAGGGATTCAAATGGAGCCGTTGTAAACAGCCACGACAATTTTCAAACTAGGGATGCAAATGGCGCGGTAGTGAATACAGGAAATTAGGCAGTAAAATCGGCGCAAGGTTAACAGCTTTTATATAGCACAAGATAAGCGAACAACATGAAGCTCGACTTGACTCCCCAGGATAAAAAACTTGCGAATTACCTCGCCGAGTTTCCAATGATTTGTTCAGCCCCTTTCTACTTTGGCAATCCTTCTCGCCCCGAATCTAAGATAAACAACGGTACCGCAACTCTCCTAAAGCGTGATAACAGATTATTTGTAGTTACAAATCACCACGTACTTTCGGCGTTCTACGCGAGACAAGAATCTGAAGAAGGCGTGACACTACAGGTAGGAGGCCTTAACGTTGATGCCGTTACCAATAGGGTGCTTTTTGACGATGATTCTGCGGATGCTTGTGTTTTAGATTTCTCGGATTATAGAGAGGCAGATTTCAATATGTTCGGTGACGTGCCAACCGAATTTTACGAATTAGGAGATATTGAACATTCGGATCGGAGAGGTAAGGCTGTAGCTTTCGGCGGTTATCCAGGTGCATTTAGAGTTCAAGTCGCAACGAACGAAGTGCATTTTCATACGTTTAGTTCTGGTGCTTCGATCGTAGAGGATACTACTGACCGAAACATAATTGTGAACATCAACCACAATGAAAGTCTGATCACTTCATTGACACCTGCTGCGCCGCCCGCTGAAATCGGAGGTATGAGCGGGGGGCCAGTGTTCGTGATATCTTCCACGAACGAGATTGTGACTTTTAGGTTTGCTGGCATCATCTCGGAATGTAATCAGAACCTGAATGTTATGTTCGTCAAACCCGTAGAGCTGTTTGCTCATGCGTTCGGATAGGCAAATGGAAGTAGGCGCGTAACATGAAGTTGTAGCGGGCCAAGCAACCTGTCACTCCGTGTTGTTAACGCAGTTCCGCACCGCTGACGGTCTGTTTTGGGGAAATGCCACTGTCCGCTTCGGGTCGAAAGCAGATACTGACGAACGACTGTTTTCTGGCAGCGTGAAATCTGTGATTGAATACAATTTGAACCTCTCGCCACAGTTATAGGTTCGTGCAACTTCGTTGCCGGGGAATGACCGTTACATGTTTTTCAGTAGCACCAGAACAGCGCCGCCGCCACCCGCATTCGGCGGTGCTTCGCAGAACGCCAGCACTTCCGGGCATTGGGTCAGCCAGTGCCGCGTGCGGATTTTCAATATCCCCTCACCGCCGTCCGTATGCCATCCCTTGCCGTGGATTACACACACATGGCGCAGGTCGTGCTGCGTCGCATGGCGCAGGAATTCCAGCAGCAGAAGGCGTGCTTCATCACTGTTGAGGCCGTGGAGGTCAAGGCGGTCCTGTAGCGGGATTTGTCCGCGCCGCAGCTTGCGCAAAATCATGCGTGAGATGCCGGGACGCAGAAATTCGGTCAGTGGTTCATCTCCGGCACCGTGGTCGGATAAGGTGTCGGCAATGGGGGGCGGGCTGGTACTGTGAATCGGGGCGCGGCGCGGTGGCGCTGAGGGGGTTACGCGGTTGGATGGCGCCAAGGGAACGACGCCATCCAGTGCCTGCCAGAATAGATCGGCATCAGGAGGGGAGGGCAGTTCCGGTTTTTTGTTCAATTCAGATAATCCGTTAATCCGTCATTGATGGAACTACTAGCCAATCCACTAAGCCCCAAAATACGGGGCAAGTGGCTGGTTATCCCGCGCAGGCGGGAATCCAGCAAGGTTAAACATCCCGCGTAGCGGACAAAACCACGATGTTGTCCCGCTACGCGGGATTGTTCAATCATCTGGATTTCCGCCTGCGTGGGAACGACGGTTTTTCGGTCTATCGGACAATTCGGGTTTGATTCAGCCCAGCGACCCCAGATACTTATCTGCATCCAGCGCTGCCATGCAGCCGGTGGCCGCGCTGGTGCAGGCTTGGCGGTAGATGTAATCCTGCACGTCGCCCGCCGCGAATACGCCGGGGATAGTGGTCGCCGTGGCATTGCCAGCTTGTCCGCTGTGAGTGATAAGGTAGCCGTTGTCCATTTCCAGTTGTCCCACGAAAAGGTCGGTATTGGGCTTGTGACCGATGGCGATGAACACGCCGGTCAGTGCGATGTCCTGAGCCTCGCCGGTTTTTAAGTGCTTGATGCGCATGCCGGTCACGCCGGTATCGTCGCCCAGCACTTCATCCAATACCTGATGCAATTGCAGCGTGATTTTGCCTTCGTTAACCTTTTCCATCAGGTGGTCAATCAGGATGCGTTCGGCGCGGAAGGTGTCGCGTCGGTGTACCAACGTGACATGGCGTGCGATGTTGGCAAGGTACAGCGCCTCTTCCACAGCGGTGTTGCCGCCGCCGATGACTGCCACGTCCTGATTGCGGTAGAAGAAGCCGTCGCAAGTGGCGCAGCCGGATACGCCCTTGCCCATGAACTTTTCTTCCGAGGGCAGTCCGAGATATTGCGCCGAGGCCCCGGTGGCGATAATCAGCGCGTCGCAGGTATAGCGACCTTCGTCGCCAACCAGCAGAAATGGCTTCTGTTCCAGCTTGGCGGTGTGGATGTGGTCGAAAATGATTTGCGTGTTGAAGCGTTCGGCATGTTTCTGAAAACGCTCCATCAGTTCCGGCCCTTGTACTCCATTGAAGTCGGCGGGCCAGTTATCCACATCGGTGGTGGTCATCAATTGTCCGCCTTGCGCCATTCCGGTAATCAGCACCGGCTTGAGATTGGCGCGTGCGGCATAGACGGCGGCGGTGTAACCGGCGGGGCCGGAGCCGAGGATGAGGAGACGATGGTGCTGGGTATTATTTTCCATGACAGGGCTTCCTGATTAGATTGCAAACAAAGACGAAATTTAACAGTGACGCGCCTGCCTGTCGAGTAAAATGCGCGGGTTATGATTTCTCGCCTATTCTTTATATTGTTGTTTTTGTTTACCGTGCCATGTGTGCGTGCGGCTGAATTGCCCGGCATTCCCCAGTTTATCGACGAAATGGTGAGCAAACACCAGTTCAAGCGTGACGAGTTGGTGCACATATTCAACCACGCCGAACGCCGTCAAGCCGTGATCGACGCCATATCCAAACCCTCCACACTCAAACCATGGACGGAATACCGGGGTTCATTCGTCAACGACCAGACCATCAGCAACGGGGTGCAATTTTGGCAGCTCTATGCGGACGCACTGCAACGCGCGGAAAAACAATACGGCGTGCCGCAAGAAATCATCGTCGCTTTGATTGGCGTGGAAACGGCATATGGACGCAACACCGGGAAATATAGCACACTCGACGCCTTGACCACGCTGGCATTCGACTATCCTCGCCGCGCCGATTTTTTTCGTGGCGAATTGGAACAATACCTGTTGCTGGCACGCGAACAGGGATTTGATGTGTTCAAGGTGCAAGGCTCCTATGCGGGCGCGTTGGGCATCCCGCAATTTATGCCCAGCAGCTACCGCAAATATGCAGTGGATTTCAGCGGCGAAGGCAAGATTGATTTGCTGCACGACCCGGTGGATGCCATTGGTAGTGTGGCGAACTACCTCAATCAATACGGCTGGATAAGCGGAGATTTAGTAACGGTGCGCGCAAGTGTCAGCGAGGATAATTGCGCGGGTAGTCTGGCGGAAGTGCACACCATCGCAGAATGGACAGCGGCAGGCGTGAAGCCGGGCAAGGAGATCGCAGCAAACATGAAGGCGCGCCTGATTGATTTTACTGTGGCAGATAGCAAGGAATTCTGGCTGGCCTTCGGCAACTTCGAGGTTATCACCCTTTACAATAACAGCGACTTTTATGCTATGACTGTGTTTCAACTGGCAGAAGCTTTGCGAGATGCACACCATTCACAAATTATTAAACCGGATGTGCCTTAATGTTTTGGAATAATTTTTTTATTATGTCTTTTATCTTATCGCCGGTGTTCATATTATTCGGCATGATAATTTTTTCCGGCAAACCAAAAGACCAACTCAAGCAGGATGAAGCCAAGTCTGCAAAAATCGAATCAGAGAAGTAGGCTGGTGGTGAAGCAACGCGTACCCCAGCACGTTTGCTGTTACCAAGCGCTGGGGCTTACATCACCGCCAGCCTACGGCATAGCGACCATCGTACCCCGATCCTTTGCCTTTCTCAGCATTTCCTGAAAAGCGCCGAAGACCTTATGCATCTGTGGTTTTTTGTAGGGAAAAATATCCACTGGATCCATGGCGTGAATAAACCCGAGGTTGTCAGCTTCGAAAATCAATAGGTCACCTTCAGGTGTTTCCCCGCAATCGATGACGAGATAGTCTAGCCCGATACACTCACCGATAATGCGGAACGCCTCTTTGTGCCTGTTGCCGAAATCCTGATCAAAGTCAACCATGAATCTCTCCTCTTCAGCGCGCTTCGCGGCACTTTCCGACATCTCCGCATTTTTGTAATGGATCATCCAGTTTTCGGATATGGCAAGATGGCAGGCGAACGGTTGTCCGTCAATGAGGACGATGCGGCACTTCCGGTACAAACCATCCGACCCACGGTAATCAACAAAGCGTGCAACATTGAATTCGTTCCCCGGTGTTGCGTCCAGATATTCGGCAACGGCTGCCGGGCTGTCGATCTTGGCCAGCCCTTTGCCGGCATGTGAGCCAAGCGGACGGATGATAATCGGAAAATTGCCATCTTCCAGCAGGGCGGTAATTGATTTTTCTCCGCGACAAATTTGTTGCAAGCCCGCTCTGTCGATTCTTAGCGTAATGGGTATTTCTACTCCGGGCGAGGATTTTAATAATTCGCTGACGCCATCCCGTGACAAGCGGGCAATTTGGTTTGGCGCGTTGAGTATGGGGTGAGGCGAAGATTTTATGAGATTCCCGACTTGTTCCAGCAGCGGTTGATTCTGGTCAGATTCACCTATGGCAACGATAAGCAGATCGTGATCCGGCAATGATTCCGGGAAAGGAAGTTCCGAGGACACGTAGAGTAAATCGAGCGCGACATCGGAGTCTTCCAGCAGAAAATCCACCGGCGTGTTATCCATCATGTCACCCGGCTTAAGGATGGCTAGCAGCCTGATCCCGGTTTTGCCGTTGGCGGCTGGCAGATGATAGAGTTGCCGTATTCCCAGCGCTTTTCCTTGCAGTTCCAAACCCATCTCACGGCTTCCCGTGAGCTGAAATATTATCGACAAGCTCATTAACATATTCGCGTCATTAGGGTTGTATGCCGCGATGTTTACCAAGTGGGCAAGATCCGCTCCGGACAAAACCATTTGCATCAATGAGGCGAGGCCAATGAATGGGGTAACGTGATCATCGCGCAGCGAAACATTATCTCTCTCTCCCTCCGGGGTAACCAGCGACTTAGTTGCGGTATTTTGCAGCTTAGTCGAATGGCTAGTTGTTTCATCCAGAGAGCTGGAGAGGGGGAAACGGGCATCGCGAGTATCGTTATCGTGGGCGGCACATTCGCCATGCCCGTTTTGATCACTGCAATTCGTGGTGATAGGCATTGGAGTGTCTAGGCGGCTCTGCAGCATAACGTCGTTAAGTAATTTTCACCGTACACCCTGCTAGCCCTGTTGATTTTTTCTCGCAAATGCGACGAAGTCATGGGGGCTGATGGGGCGGCTGAAGAAATATCCCTGGATTTCATCGCAGCGGAGTTCCTGAAGGGTGGCAAGCTGTTCGGCAGTTTCAACCCCTTCTGCGATTACCTTGAGCTTCAGGTTGTGTCCCAAGTGAATAATGGTTTCGATAATCGCGTTGTTTCTGGAGTCGTCTGTGATGTCCATGACAAACGAGCGATCAATCTTTAGCTTGTCGATCGGGAAATGCTTGAGGTAACTTAAAGAGGAGTAACCTGTGCCGAAATCGTCGATTGAAAGGTGCAATCCAATTTCTTTCAGGGAATTGAGCGATTCAAGCATCGATTCGGCGTTATCCATGAAGGCTGATTCCGTGATTTCGAGTTCAAGAAAATGCGGGGCGAGTCCTGTGTCGCTCAATATCTGCATTATTGATTCCTTGAAATTTTTCTGCTGGAATTGTTGGGCGGAAATGTTTACGGCGGTCAGGAGCGGAGCCAATCCCGCTTTTTGCCAAGCTATATTTTGGGCGCATGCGGTCTTGAGCACCCATTCCCCGATGGGCACGATGAGCCCGCATTTTTCTGCAAGAGAAATGAAATTGAACGGTGGGACGAGCCCTCTTTCAGGATGCTGCCATCTGATCAGAGCCTCAACCCCGACGATTTTTCCCGTCAACACATCTATCTGGGGCTGGTAATGGAGAAAAAATTCTTCACCCTTGAGTGCCCGCCTCAGGTCGTTTTCCAGAGCAAGTCGTTCAAAAGCCTTGTCGTTCATTACCGAGGAAAAGAACTGGAAGTTGTTTCTTCCGCTTTCCTTGGCGTGATACATCGCTGCATCGGCATTCTTGATCAAGGTTGGACGGTCTAGCCCGTTATCCGGATAGATGCCGATTCCGATACTCGTGCCAATATTGACTTCTTGTCCGAGGAGCGTGAATGGAATGGCGATGGCTTCGACCACTTTCTGCGCTACACGCGCTGCATCGCTGGGATCGCTGATGCTGTTAAGCAAAATTATAAACTCGTCGCCCCCCAGGCGTGCAACCGTATCCGATTCTCTTACACAGTTTTTCAGCCGTTCAGAGACGATTTGCAGAAGCAAATCGCCCGCATGATGGCCGAGAGAATCGTTGATGATCTTGAATCGGTCCAAATCGAGAAAAATGATTGCGAGTTGTGTTTGGCTACGATTCGCCAACGCGATGGCCAAATCAAGGTGATCGTTCAATAGCGCCCGATTGGGGAGATTGGTAAGCGCGTCGAAATGCGCAAGGTGCTGGATACGCTCGTAGGAAGCTTTTCTTTCGGTGATGTCTGAAAATAACGCGATGTAATTCGTGATATCGCCTTTTTCGTCCCGGACTATGGTGATTGAAAGCCATTTCGGGTAGATTTCCCCATTCTTTCTCCGATCCATCAGTTCGCCCTGCCAGTTCCCTGTTCTGAGCAAGGTTTCCCACATGGCCTGATAAAATTCCGGGCCTTGCTGGCCTGACTTCAGTATGCGAGGATTCTTTCCGATGGCTTCTTCCGGCGAGTAACCGGTAATCTCGGTGAATGCCTTGTTGACCTGGATAATGTTGTTCTCGATGTCGGTAATGACAATGGCTTCCATGCTGTTCACGAAAACCTGGGCGGACAACTTCAGTTGTTCCTGACTCTCCTTGACTTCGGCGACACTTTTTTGCAGACTGCTAGCCAATGCGTTGAAGGCACTTGCCATTCGTCCTATTTCATCTTTGCCGGTTATGCTTACCCGCCTTGACAGGTTGCCATCGACCTGCATTGCCGTCATTACTTCCTGAATTGTTTTGATCGGTTTGGTAAAGGCGCGGATCATTACGCCAATGACAAAGAAAAGGATTACTTGAAGCGCGAACTGGCCTAGCCATAGCCAGCGGTTGATCGATTTTATCGTTTCCGATTCTTCAGTCAGGTCAAGCAGAATGCTTGCGGCTCCGTTAACACTCCCGACTTTTACTTCGTGGCAGGCCAAGCAGTCCGTGCCCCTGAAATTGTGGCTTACGATGAAAGGAATCACCGCCCTCAGCGATTGGGTTTTATCATCCATTCGGCTGAAATAGGGCTTACCCGTTTGCAGGACATTCTGGTCGATTTCGTCTACGGGCTGCTCTTCCGGAAGGCCTGGACCAAACTGTTTTTTCACCTGCTCTGCCCTGAAAATGCGCAGTTCGCTGACACCTTGAGACTGGCCCATTTTCTGGATAAAAAGAACCCTGTTTTTCGGGTCGCTGATTTGTCCTGTCACCATCAGCATGTTCATGCCGTTGATAATGCCATCGGCGGCTTCCATGGCGCGATTTTTTGTGGACTCCAGGATTTTTTCTTCAAAACTGGACATTATCCAGCGCTGGGCAAAAACCAGAACGACGAAAAGACCTACCTGAATCAAAAGCGTAAGCTTGATTTGGATGCCTAAGGAATGCCACCAGTTACTAATCATCGGCGATTCAATCTGATTTTTCTTGCAGGTTTACGCAACAATGAAACATCCGGGTGAAATCAATTTTTGGAAATCTAGCAGCAAATGACAATTTATGCTATGTGCACCCGATAAAATCGGGTCAATGCGAGGTAATGCGCCGCGCGCCATCGTAGCGGCTCCGCCAATAATTCTCCCGCATACTAACTATGGTAATGGCCTTTCCGCTTTTGGGGGCATGCACGAAACGGTTTTCACCCACATAGATGCCGACGTGCGAATAGGGTTGTTGCTGCGTATTGAAAAATACCAGGTCGCCGGGACGTAATTGCCCTTCCTGTAGCGGCTCACCTATGCGGCTCATTTCCAGGGTTGTGCGCGGCAGTTGCAACCCGAGCGACTTCAAAAAAACATGACGCACAAACCCGCTGCAATCAAATCCGCTCTCAGGGGAAGTGCCGCCATACCGATACGGTGTTTCGGCCAGACTAATCGCGTAAATTGCCAGATCGTTCATTGCTTCACTCGGAAAATTTTCCGTTTCGGACGAAGTGGCAGGAACATCACGCTGTGTAGTCGCACAGGCGCTGCATAGCAGTAGCAACAGGATGAACAGGAGTTTCTTCATATGCTGCAATTTACGGTAGAGTAGTGGTGTTTGTAAAGTAATGGATAATTCTGGATTATGCCTGCGCGAACCAATCAAACTGATTACGCAAACCAACAGACTCTCGTTGCCGCCTTGCGGGACAGGCACCGCTTCCCTCATGCGGCGCATGGCGTGCGGCTGGTTGAAACGCACATTTCCTGGGTGCTGTTGGCAGGACGTTACGCATACAAAATCAAGAAGGCGCTCGATTTGGGTTTCCTGAATTTTACCAGCCTGGAGGCGCGCCAGTTCTATTGCTCCGAAGAGATCAGGCTCAACCGCCGGTTGGCGCCCAGGATTTATCTCGATGTTATCCCCATCGGTGGGAATTCGGCTTCACCGGAATTCGGTGCTCAACCGGCCATCGAATACGCCGTCAGGATGCGGCGTTTCGCAACCACAAAACAGTTGGATCACTTGCTGGCACGCGACAAGGTTATGCCGCAATATATGGACAAGCTTGCCGCCATGCTGGCAGTTTTTCATGGTGGCTTGTCTCATGCTGACGCAGACTCGGTATTGGGTACGCCAGCGACAATTCGTGCTGCGGCCATGCAAAATTTCAAGGCGTTATTGTTGTTGCTGACAGCGCAGACTGACCGGGATGCAGTGGCAGAGCTAAGTCGATCCACCGGGTATGCCTACACCGCATGCGAAAAATATTTCACCCAGCGCCGTGAGCAGGGCTGCGTGCGCGAATGTCACGGCGATCTGCATTTGGGAAATATTGTTCTCATCGGTAACCAACCCGTTCCCTTCGATGGTATCGAATTTAATCCCGCACTACGCTGGATTGACGTGATGGACGAAGTTGCCTTTCTGGTTATGGATCTGTTGCACTGCCAGCGTTCCGATCTGGCCTACCGCTTCCTGAATACTTATCTGGAGACGACGGGCGATTACGCGGGCGTATCGGTGTTGCGTTTCTATCTGGCCTACCGCGCCGGGGTGCGCGCCAAGGTCAGCGCCATCCGTGCCTATCAGCCCGATCACAGTCAACTGGTTCAGACGCAGGCACTGACGGATTGCCGCAACTATCTGGCGCTGGCCGATGAGTGTTTAGCCAAGCGCAGCCCCGCACTGATTATCACCCATGGCCTGCCGGGTTCAGGCAAGAGCACCTTTGCCCAAGCCGCATTGGAACGGTTGCAGGCGATACGCATACGCTCCGATGTGGAGCGCAAACGTTTGTTCGGTATGAACCCGCTTGACGACAGTAGCTCGCGTGTAGGCGAAGGCATTTACAGCAGCGATGCAACTCGGCGCACTTACATCCGGCTGCATGAACTCGCGCGCGATTTGCTTGATGCAGGCTTCACGGTGATTGTGGATGCGGCCTTCCTCAAACAAGGCGAGCGCGAACAGTTCCATGCGCTCGCTCTAAGCCTATCTGTGCCGTTTGTCGTTGTCTCCATGAAGGCTGGCCCCGCCACGCTGAGCGCACGCATTGTGCGACGACGGAATGAGGCAAACAACGCATCGGAAGCCGATCTCGGCGTATTGCAAATGCTGCAAGCAGGACAGCAACCCTTGATGCCGCATGAACTTGCCAGGACGGTGGAATTTTTAAATGATGTAGAACAGGGTGGCATTCCCGCAGACTTGGCAAACTGGGACAGACTGGATGAACTGTTGGCTGTGCCAGAAAATTAGGGGTATTCGTAATCTGTAGTTGATTATGAGTTTCTGGATGAAAGATCACGCGGTAATCAAATCGTATTTCATGGTTGATTTAGATTTGTGGTGAACGTCTGTAATGAAATCCGCCACCCATAATGTCGGGAGGCGTCACTTCTGATTTGCCGATCTCGGCTGCCGTAGCAGTACCAGTGATCGTCCCTGTAGAGGATAGGTACTGCCACGAGCATAATGCTTCATATCTGAATGTTCTGACTCAAAACTCGTGTCCACAACAGGGCGCCAGCGAACGTGAGTACGAAAGCCCGGCAGCGTGAAAGGGATCTCGTCGGGAGAGGCATTTAGCATGAGCAGGAAATCGTCATCACCAACAGGGCTTCCACGCCTGTCGACCTCGCCGATGGCGTCTCCCGCGAGATACATGCCGAGGCAGCGGGCAAAACCCAGATTCCACTCGTCGTCGCACATTTCCAGCCCGTCGGGGTTAAACCATAGGATATTCTTGATTTTCCCACGTAGCCTCTGTTCCTGGAAAAAGCTGCTTCTGCGGAAAACGGGGTGCGCTTTGCGCAAGCCGATCATGTGCTGGACGAACGCAAGCAGTTCTTCATCTTCTGGTTTCAGTTCCCAGTTGAGCCAGCTAATCTCGTTGTCTTGGCAATAGGCATTGTTGTTGCCCTGCTGGGTGCGCCCCATCTCGTCGCCATACAGTAACATTGGAACACCCTGGCAAAGAAACAAGGTGGCCAGAAAGTTGCGCTTTTGCCGGGCGCGCAACGCGAGGATGTCCGCTTTGTCGGTCGGTCCTTCGACGCCACAGTTCCATGACAGGTTTTTGTCGAGTCCATCCCGGTTTTCCTCGCCATTGGCCAGATTACGCTTCTGTTCGTAGTTAACCAGGTCATGCAGGGTGAAGCCATCGTGGGCGGTAATGAAATTGATGCTGGCATATGGCCGACGACCATTGTGGGCATACAGGTCGCTCGATCCGGTGAGGCGGTAGGCAAGATCGCCAATTAGCCCTCCACCACCCTTCCAGTAGGCGCGCACCGCATCACGGTATTTGGCATTCCACTCAGTCCATCCCACCGGGAAATTGCCAATCTGATAGCCACCCTCCCCAAGATCCCAGGGTTCGGCGATAAGCTTCACCCGAGACAGCACCGGGTCCTGATGGATGATGTCGAAAAAGGCGCCGAGTCTGTCCACATCATGCAATTCCCGCGCCAGCGCCGCCGCCAGATCGAAACGAAAGCCGTCCACATGCATTTCCTGCACCCAGTAGCGCAGGCTGTCCATGATCAATTGCAGCACGCGCGGGTGCATCATGTTGAGGGTGTTGCCGGTGCCGGTGTAATCCATGTAAAAGCGCCGGTTATTTTGCGTCAGACGATAATAGGCGGCGTTATCGATCCCGCGTAAACTCAGCGTCGGCCCGAGATGGTTGCCTTCGGCGGTGTGGTTGTACACCACGTCAAGAATCACTTCGAGCCCCGCCCGGTGCAGTGTCTTGACCATGGTTTTGAATTCGCGCTCCGCGTCGTCGGTCGCAGCATAGCGCCGCTCCGGTACGAAAAAACCGATGGAATTGTAACCCCAGTAGTTGCGCAACCCAAGCTGCTGCAAACGGAAGTCGTCCACAAAAAAATGCACCGGCATCAGTTCCACGGTCGTCACCCCCAAGCGCTGCAAATGTGCAATCGCCGGAGCGCTGGCAAGGCCGGAATAGGTTCCGCGCAAAGCCTCGGGAATATCGGGATGAAGCGCGGTAAAGCCCTTGACGTGCAACTCGTAAATGATGGTGTCGTTCCAAGCCGTATCTGGAGGTTGGTCACCCTCCCAGTCGAAAGACGGATCGATCACTTGGCATTTTGGCATGGCCAAGGCGTTGTCACGCCAGTCGAAAGACAGGTCTTCCTGCTTGGCTCCGATCTTATAACCGAAATTGGCGTCGCTCCAGCGCAGCCTCCCCACCACCGCTTTGGCGTATGGGTCCAGCAGAAGTTTGTTGGGATTAAAACGGTGTCCCTGCTGCGGCTGGTAGGGGCCGTAAACACGGTAGCCATACAAAAGACTAGGTTTTGCTCCAGGCAGATAGCAGTGCCACACCAGGTCGGTCTGTTCACGCATCTCGACACGATCTGTTTCGCGCCGACCGCGCGCATCGAACAGGCATAGCTCCACTTTTTCCGCATGCTCTGAAAAAAGCGCGAAATTCACTCCCTCGCCATCCCAAGTCGCACCTTGAGGATACGGTTTCCCTGGTCGTACGACTGTTGCCTGTTTGGTCATCTCATCCTCCTTGCCGCGTTGCCGCATGGATTATGTTTTCACATTCGTAGCTGGCTTCTTCACCCCCGATGGCATACCCACGATTGTTCCTGGAATGCGATATGGTTCAGTTTCGCTTGACAGTTAGCCATGGAAGAGGAAGCGTCCACACATATTGACACCTTAATCAACGGTGATAGTACGGTCGAAACGTCTGATTAGCGCTTACGGGGTACATAAGACAGCAAGCAGTAAAACATTAATACTATTCCTCATGTCACCAACGGTAAACCCGCCTGCGCCCACGCAAGGATTCCGCCTTGCAGGTTATAAGCATTTGCAAAACCTTTTGCTGCGGCGAACGTCGCAGCCTGCGCCGAACGTGCGCCAACGCGACAATAGAACACGGTCGGTACAGCACTATCAAATTCATGCATACGTACAGGTAACAAATGCAAAGGCAGCATTTCTGCCCCTTTAATAAATCCTTGCCTGACCTCCGCCTCGGTACGCACATCTACCAGACAGATGTTTCCTTTTTCTAGCAAGGTCTTCAATTCCATCACATCTATATTCTTGAATTCAGCCATTTTTCAATGCTCTATATTTAGTAAATGTAAAAATAAAAACAGATACCTAGCGACAGCGATATTGCTATTGTTGGATCAGCGTAGCTCGCCGCATCGCTTCAATCAATTTGCTTGTTTCCCCTTTCTCAATATAGCCAGCCGCCCCTTTCGAAAGCGCGAGCTCTCCATATTCATCTTTCGAATGGCTGCTCAGCATGATGATGGGCAGATTAGACTTGACCGCAATGACTTCTTCCAGCACTTTTATACCGTTCTTTTTCGGCAGGGTGATGTCCAGCAGCATAAGATCCCACTCGCCTTCAATAGCCATCTGGACGGCGACCTTTCCGTCCGCAGCCTCTCCCTCGACTGAAAAATCGTCAGTCTCCCTGTCCAGAAGCTGCCGCAGAGCATCACGGACGATGGCATGATCGTCGACTACCAATACCCTTTTTTTGTATGTTGGTCGGTCGGATGCCAGAGGAAGGTGGAGGTGGGCAGTCGTTCCCTTCCCATCCTCGCTCCCGATTTCCATCAAACCTCCCAGATAACGCGCCCGTTCGATCATTCCGAAAATCCCGTGGCTGCCGGTATTTATCCTGCCGGACAAGCCTTTCCCGTTGTCATGTATGGTCAGATCAAGAAAACCGTTGCTGGCTTTTGCATCAATGTGCACCTTGCTGGCCCCGGCATGCTTGGCAACGTTGGTCAGGCACTCTTGGGTGATGCGATATGCCGCCAAGGCAAAAGTTGGTTCCATGACAAACTCTTCATTTGACAAGGCGAGTTCAACATCAATTTCAGAGTGCTTTCTATACTCATTAACCAGCCACTCAACTGCGGCAACAAAGCCATAGGTATCCAGAACGGTTGGGTAGAGTTGATCGATGACCCCCCGCGTGGTCTGGGTAGCATGTGATACAAGTTCTTTGATCAAGGACATATCCTGTAACAGTTCAGGAGCGGAAATTTTTCCTTTTAGCCGTCCGAGCTCCATGCTTATGCCAGCCAGCGTACTGCCCAATTCATCGTGCAATTCGCGCGCCAAGTTTGACCTTTCCGATTCCGCTATTTTCTGGATATGCGCGGTGAGCGCGGATAAGTCGGCGGTTCTTTTTGCGACTTCGTGCGTCAATTGATTATTCATGACAATCAATTCTTGCTCAGATTGTTTGTGTTCGGTAATGTCTTTAAATACTGCAACGAAATGTTCTTTTTCCGTACTGTAGACAGCAACAGAAAACCATATTCGCAATGGCTCCAAATAAGTTTCGAACGATTCCGGATTTCCGGTTGAAGCCACTCTTCCGTAAATCTCTAACAGTTCCGGGTTGGATTCTCGTATGCCCGGAATGACCTCGCTGACCTTTTTACCGACTACATTCTTCAGCCCGGTCAGCTTCTCGAATTGGCTGTTGACATTTAGATAGATGAAATCTTGTGGAATGCCTTGCGCTAACAGTATTCTGCAATGCGCATATCCATCCAGCATGTTTGCAAACAGGCTGCGATAATTTTCTTCGCTTTTCCGTAGTGCCTCCTCAGCGATCTTACGTTCAGTGATGTTCTCAGCGGAAATGATGATGCCCCCGATCTTGCCGCTGGGATAGCGCCAAGGCAGGACGACCCAGCTTAGCCATTCCCTGCTGCCGTCGCTCTGGTACCAAAGGTCATTGTCATTCTTAAGCGTCGCCCCTGCCAGGCATTGTTGATGCACATGTCTCCACCCATCCGGCAGATCAGGATGAACTTCATAATGGTTGCGCCCAACCAAATCCGCATAGCCACGTCCGTAATCCGCGATCCACTGGTCGCTCGCCGCCAGATAATTCATGGTGCAATCAAACATTGCAATGCTGATTGGGGCATGCTTGACGAAAATGCGCATGTTCTCCGCCACTTGCTCCAGCTCTGCGGTGCGCGCCTCTTCAGATTTCTTGCGTTCGGTGATATCTGTTCGTATAGCAACATATTGAAACGGAAGCCCATCACTGTCTAAGTTTGGAACGATGGTGGTCGCCACCCAATACAGGCTGCCGTCCTTGGCACGATTGCAAATATCCCCATGCCAGACCTCACCAGCAGCAATGGTGCGGTACATGTCATTAAAAAACTCTTTCGAATGCGTCCCGGAATTAAGTAAACGATGATTCTGCCCAAGCAGTTCATCGCGTGAATACTGGCTGATCGAGCAGAATTTATCGTTGGCGTAGGTAATAGTGCCGCTTACATCGGTAATTGCCACGATCGAATGCTGATCCATTGCAAATTTTTGATACTCTATATCCCTCAAAGTTTGCCTATGGGTTTTTTCAAGCTGCGCATCGGTCAACACGACGCGCACCACTGATTCTTTGTCGCCATTTTTCAGGCAAAGACAATCCAGCCTAGCGTAAAAGGAGGGTGCGTCGTCGTGTTGGAGTGTCAGCTCACAAGCAAGTGTATCGTCGCTTTTTAACACATTCAGAAAATAGAGGTGCCAGCGGTCGCGATCCTCCGTGGCAACGAAATTGGCGAAGCGGCGATATGGAAGCTTGTTGCGCTCGACCCCGAGCATCGCTGCACCGGTGAGATTAATTTCGTCGATCATCCCCCCGTGATTGAGGGTGAGATAACCGACTGGGGAAAAATCATAGAAATCCAGGTAGCGGTCACGGGATTTTTCCAGTTCAACCTGTGACTGTCGCAATTGCTCGTTCTGCATCTCCAACTCGATCTGATGCAACTGGAGTTCGTGCAGCAGTTTCTCGGCTGGGCGCGGCCCCAGTTTCTTCTCCGGCGCGCGTGCGAGTTGCGCCTCGGCGTTTGTTCGCAACTGGTTTTGTTCGTTTGGCGTCTTACTCAAACCGACTCCTTCACAACAGCGTTGTTTTATGTCTGGTCGGTCTAGCTACAAGGATATGTGAGATGTTGCCGCCAAACCAGTGTACTACAAATTGGAGGCATTTTTTCTGAGTGTAATGGGCCCGTAACTCTACAATCTTCGATCAGATTTTTGACGAATGTATTTATATGACTGATTGTGTGGTTCCTGATAGGTGGGGAGTTTACAGAGTTTTCTTGGCTGGCGGCATAGGACAAACACCGATGGGGCATTGCAGACGGGCAGGATGCACTTGGCCCAATTCAAAGATCAGATTATTTACTGGCGGTCGGTAGCCTCCCGTGATACTTGACGGGGGTAAGTAGTAAGATGCTTGGCATCCACCCTCGCAACTTGAGAGCCGTTCCATGTCCAATAAAGATTCCCCATTAAGCAAGGAACAACTTGCCACATTATTTACCCAATTAGAACATCTTGAATCTGCAGGACTGCCTGCTTTTCAAGCTTATGCGATTTTGATGCAATCAGAGATTAAGCTAAAAAAACCACTGGTATCGATGCTGCAACAATTAAAATCAGGACGACAAATTTCCGAAGCGGGTTTCCGGGCAGGTATTTTCAATGACACACAAAAAACGTTAATTCACGCTGCAGAAATCAGTGGTCGAGTGGCAGAAGTTTACGGCCAACTTGCCTGCTACTACACTGACTTATCCAACCGCAATAAAAAAATAAAATCACGTTTGTACTTTCCAGCATTGATGTTGATTATTTCGATGTTCATTCAACCTCTACCCGAATTTATTAGCTCGGAAATAAATGTACTTGATTTTTTACAACTTACTTTTGGGCGATTACTTGTTATAGGTATAGGCGTGTCTATGTTGGTTCAGTTACCAAGAATTTTACGTAATCTTGGCGTAGAAGCAGAATGGCATAATTTGCAACTGAAAGTCCCTGTTGTTGCCAAGTGGATTATTCATCGCCAAGTCAACGAGTTTTTTTATATTCTGGCGATGATGCTGGAAGGCGGCTTACCCTTTGATGAAGCCTTGCCTAAAGCAGTTGCGAGTATTAGAAACGTCTGTTTGAGAGAACATTTTATTCCGGCGCTAACGATGCTTGGAAGCGGCGCCAGTGTTGTAGACACGCTGGCGAAAGTGCCGAGTATCAATGCCACAATGCTGAATATTGTGAACAGCAGCGAACAAAGTGGCAAGCTAGCCAGCGGCATACTGCACTTCACCCAACTGGAATCAGAAACTATCCGCCTGCAAGATGATGCTTTAGCAGAATGGTTGCCGCGATTGGTCTATAGCATTATCGCTATTTGGCTAGCGTACTCAATTTTGGGGAGTAATTTTGCCACAGTTTTGCCGAATGTTAACTAAATGCCTATTTATCTGACGGCCTTCTCTGAAGGGTAGGTGGTAACAATGATGCATGACTTATGCCGACAAGTTTAGATTTCGAGCGCGCCCACTTTTCTATTGGATATCTTGCACGACAATGCCCGCAGGAAGTGCGCTCGGCAAGTAGGCACGCCCCACGAAGCTGCGCGGGTGGCCGCCCGACTCAACCACCAAATCTGCCTCATGTTGGCTGACGAACCGATGACCGGCGTTAACCTGTCCAGCTTGGCGAGCAATCATTGTGTCGAAATGTGGTCCCATGAGTTGTCGAAGATCTGGCTTGAATGGTCCGGACCAAGTAACGGCGAATACCACTCCCGCCGTGGATAGATATTGCCGAACAATCGTGCCAGTGGGCAAAGTTGTTTCGTGAATGGTGTAGCTACCATTAGATGACGGGGTCTGGCGAGCCGCATGATCTACTTGCATGTGTACCCGATCCGCCTCAATGCTGGCACGGTCGCCGCCAAGGGACGCGTGAGCCGCAGCGACATAACATGCCGCAGCCAGTGTAACTATCAGTGTGTGGAAGTGCATATTATCCTCTGAACTTAAATGGCCCTGCAAAACTGGTATCCCTCAAGCGTCGCATCTGGCTAACAACTGGAAATTTACGCAGCGGGGAGGCTACCGAAAACCCTATGCATTTATCAGTACGCAAAATAGGGGCCGGTGCCATATAGCGTGCTCGCGCCCGAGATGGCAGTGAACACAGGCCGACCGAAAAAGAAGGGTAGGCCCCAATCAAATTGGCTGCTTATATTCGGGCCACCGATATTTGCGGCAACGACGTTTTGGTTAAGATTGTCGACGCCGACTATGCTGAAGTTCACAACACCGCTGGCAACTCCAATTGCTGCGGCATTGGTCGCGCTCAGATTCATCGGCGATGGTGTCGGACAGTAAGCCCATGTATTGAGCGCGCATGCAGGGATACTGCTGTCGTAAAAAAACAGACCATTCGATCCGCTGTCAATGACACTTCTGCCCATGAGCGCGCCATCGAATGTGGTATTAAAGTTGCCGCTTGAGTCTGTTGCATATACGGTGGCGGTGCCAAGCGCGTTATTTGTCTCGGTGCCGATGCCGAAAATAAGAGAGCCGGTGAGGAGGCTGGTGGCGCCATAATCTGGACCGGCATTGGAAACCGCAGGAAGTTGAATTAGAACACCGTTGTTATCCTGAGAAAAGAGGGCTACAGGGTTTGTTACGATCTGCGCGGAAGTCACGCTAGAACCTGTGCAGCCGATTGAGGAGCAAGTGTAATAGGCGGCAGGGACTGGTTGCGTTAGACAGAGATCACAGTCATTCGTGAAAAGCCCAACGCCAAGTATTCCATTGGAGCCAAGTTGAGCCTGACTGTTCTGAAGGGCACCTGTAGCGGAACAATCGCTTGGAACTGTAGTTGCTCCACCGGGTTGATCCCCTATATCTTGAATAGAAACAGATCGCGCGACCTCGCCACCAAGGTAGATATCCGCGCGAAGCACTGAGCCCCAATTAGTACCGATCACAAAAGGCAAGCATTCGCCGACCGCTTTACCGCCGTTTGTGACAACTGGCAAGTTCAAGTTGGAATATAGCGCGGAATTTAGAAGCCGCAACCCGGATGAGCCCGTATCCAACTGTACGTGATCTATTGTTTGGCAGGCGGCAGTTGTTCCTGAAGTACCCGGAGTGCAGACCGTGACCGAGACGTAGGGTATATTGATTTCTCTGACCCCGGGTGCCGGCCCCGCGTCAATCACAATGGACAGAACATTTCCTCCGGTCGTTGGGGGGGATGTCAATGTGCCGGAACCGCTACGAGGGTAAAAAGCGTTCTGGGTTTGGGTCTGGGGTGGTGCAGCACCCCCTCCGCCCCCGCCTCCGCATGCTGCCACCAGTACGGATACCATGATCATCGCTACCAGCGGCTGTGCGCCAACGGAAAGTGTGTGTTTAAAAATCATGATAACGGAGCATTAGAAAATCAATTTTTATCACGCCAGTGATCCCATACTACCCAACAATACCGAAAGTACATCTTGGAAATGAGCATCTGTAATTTATTTATCTTCGGCGAGAATACCCCCACACAAAACTTGATGCAAGCCGAATACTGAGTTCACCTGAGCATAGTAGTCTGGAAATTTCAATGGATCGGATTCACCATAAATACGAAACCATTATGCAATAATAAAGTTGAAAAGCATTCACAAAATCCACAAGTATTGAATTGCTTGTTGGACGATGGATGCTGTGCGATTAAAAAGAAACATTCGATTTGTTCCATGAGCGGGTGGTGTAGGTCATGCCATTCATCGCGAAAGTCATTGCCATCCCTATGTACTCTACCGCACTGAGTTTGCGATGCGGAAGGCGTACAGTGATCCACATGGTGATCAATGTTTCAAGAGGTTGAGAGGAGGCGTGTCATGAGTATCGTAATGAACATGAGCAACTACGAAATAGAACGCGGTTCAGCGGAGGCAGAATACGGTGATGAGGTTATGAATCCGGCAGTTTCCCTGATGTGTCTACACCAGCAGTTTGTGCCGACGAATAAACTGACAACCCTTCCAACTGATCTTGTGACGGTCAATGCAGATATATTTATACAGAGGATGTGTGTTCTGAATGTATAAATTGGAGGGCACCCATGAATGCCATTGCTGGCAGGTTATCTGACAAAACGTCTATGTTGCACTGCCAGCCAGGAATAATTACAACTCCAGCATTCCGCCCGTACAACTCTGCGCCTGTTCCAGTCGTGTCAATGTTGGCAGCAAATTAAGGCCGGTAGCTTCCTTCAATTCGAGCGCCTGTTCCTTGAGATCGTCCAGTGCGATGCTGATAACATCGCCCGCTGCCGCGAAAGCGATGGTGTTGCCGCTGTCGCATGAGGGGAAGGCGAGGGCGCGTCCATCGAATGCGGCATGGATACGTTCCACGCTGGCCTTGTAGCCTTTGCTGCGTCCGAGCAGATTGACGGCCATGATGCCGTTGCCGCTCAGGCGCGCCTGTGCCGCCTGATAGAAAGGTAAAGTGTCGAGCGCCCCGGCGCGTGCATCGGCATCGAAACCATCCACCAGAATGAGATCCCAGTTTTTATCGCTGGACATCACATACTCGACGCCATCGCCGATCACGATGTTGAGCCTTAATGGGTCTTCCGGCAGCTTGAAAAATTGCCGCGCGGCGGCCACTACCGCAGGCTCGATCTCCACCACCGTCAGCTTTGCCAGCGGATAATGGCGGTACAGATATTTGGTCAGCGAAGCCGCGCCGAGACCGATCAGGAGAACTTTTCGCGGGAAGCGCGATTCCTCACGCAGCAGCAGGCTTGCCATCATCTCCTTGGTGTAATCGAGTTCCAGATTCCACGGACGCGCAATGCGCATCGCGCCTTGTATCCACTCGGAGCCAAAGTGCAGCGTACGCACGCCGGCTTCTTCGCGTATATCTATTGAGATTGCCATTGGTTTATCAGCCACCTTGCCCATTCCGTTAGTTCCGTCGCCGTCATGCCGATGGCAATTCCTTTTTCCGCCAGCGCATCGCCCGCCGCGCCGTGCAGGTGCACCGCCAGCAGCAGCGCCCGATCCGCATCCAGCCCCTGCGCGATGAAAGCGGCGATCATGCCGGTCAGCACGTCGCCCATGCCGGGCGCGCTCATGCCGGGGTTGCCGGTTTTGTTGAGATACGTCTTGCCATTGCGGGTGACGCACACGCTGTCTGCGCCCTTGAGCACCACGGTGCAATGCAGTTTTTCCGCAAGCTGTTGCGCGCTTTCGGTGCGTGCGGCTTGTACTTCTGTTGTCGTCATGCCGAGCAGGCGCGCGGCTTCGCCGGGATGCGGGGTGATGACAGTGGCGGCCTTGCGCGCGCGCAGGTCGTCTTGCAAATCGGGGTGGCGGGCGAGCAAGTTGAGTGCGTCGGCATCCAGCACCAACGCGGTATCCCGCCTGAGTGTGTCGAATAGAAGTTTCTGCGCGGGGATCGAGGTACCCATACCGCAGCCGATGGCGAGTACGCTTCCCCCTCCCTCAATCCCTCCCCCGGTGGGATAACCAGCGACTTGGTCTTCGTCTTTTGATGATCTAGTCGAATGGCTAGTTGTTTTGTCAGAGGGAAGCAAAGCCCTTCTCCCGCCGGGGGAAGGTTTGGGAAGGGGGCGCTTGCCGAATATATTTAATATATCTGCCGCCCGGTGCAGCATCAATTCCGGCTGAACCATATCCACCGCTGGCGTATCGTCTGCCAGCAGGCCGACATGCACGCAGCCCGCGCCCAGCTTGAGCGCGGCACGTCCGGCCAACAATGCCGCGCCAACCATGCCGTAAGCGCCGCCGATTACCAGCACCGTACCGAACTGGCCCTTGTGGCTGTCCTGCGGGCGCGGTTTGAGGAAGGATGCGACTTGTTTCTGCGTGATTGTTGGGATGCGTTTGCTCATGTTTTAAGGGGGCACGAGGTGACGGATGCGCATAGTATAATCGCGCTTTGACATTTCATCGCATCGTATGCCCATGTTCCGAGTCTCTGCCGGTAAAACCGCCCTCTCATCCTTCCGTCTCGAAAAGCTGCGCGCCGCCCTCAAGGATGCTGCACCGAATGTTGCGCTGCTAGATACGCGCCATTGGTATTTTGTAGCTCTGAAAAATATGGCGCCGGCAAAGGGGGATGCTGCGTTGCTGGATCGCTTGCTTGGGCTGGATGATGCGGCGGGCGAACCGAACGGCGCGAACAAACTGCAGCGTCTGTTGGTAGTGCCGCGTCTGGGTACGATCTCGCCGTGGTCTTCCAAGGCAACCGACATCGCGCAACATTGCGCACTGCCGCAGGTGGAACGCATCGAGCGCGGCGTGGCTTATTACTTCAAGACTAAAGATGCTAAGGCATTGACCGAAGCGGAGCGCAAGGCGGTGCTGCCGCTGCTGCACGACCGCATGACGGAATCTGTACTCTCCAGTTTTGATGGCGTAGCAGAGAAGATATTTCAGCACGGCACGCCGCAGCCGCTCAAAAGCGTGGACATACTCAAGGGCGGCAAAGCCGCGCTGGAAGCAGCCAATCGCGAGTTGGGACTGGCGCTTTCAGCCGACGAGATCGACTATCTGGTGGAAAATTTTCAGAAGCTGGAACGCAATCCCACCGACGTGGAACTGATGATGTTCGCACAGGCCAATTCCGAGCATTGCCGCCACAAGATTTTCAACGCCGACTGGATCATCGACGACGAGCAGCAAGCCATCTCGCTGTTCAGCATGATCCGCAACACGCACAAGCTGCATCCGGCAGGCACGGTGGTGGCGTACTCCGACAACTCTTCCGTCATCGAGGGTGCGACGATCGATCGCTTTTACCCGCGCGCCGATGGCGGCTATGCTTTCAGTTCAGAATTGACACACACGCTGATGAAGGTGGAGACGCATAATCACCCTACGGCGATTGCTCCGTTTGCCGGTGCGGCGACGGGGGCGGGCGGCGAGATCCGCGACGAAGGTGCGACCGGCATCGGTTCCAAGCCCAAGGCGGGGCTGACGGGGTTCTCGGTTTCCAATTTGAATATTCCGGGGTTTGTGCAGCCGTGGGAAGCCAATGAATATGGGCGTCCAGGTCGCATCGCTTCCGCCCTGCAAATTATGCTTGACGGCCCTATCGGCGGCGCGGCGTTCAACAATGAATTCGGACGCCCGAACCTGTGTGGTTACTTCCGCACCTTCGAAGAAAACGTCAACGGCGAGATGCGCGGCTACCACAAGCCCATCATGCTGGCGGGCGGCCTCGGCAGCATCAGGGCGGAACACACGCACAAGCATCCGCTGACGACGGGCGCGCTGTTGATCCAGCTCGGCGGCCCCGGCATGTTGATCGGTCTGGGCGGCGGCGCGGCTTCCAGCATGGACACCGGCGCGAACGCGGAAAATCTGGATTTCGATTCGGTGCAGCGCGGCAACCCCGAGATGCAACGTCGCGCGCAGGAAGTGATCGACCGCTGCTGGCAGATGGGCGACAACAATCCCATCCAGTCCATCCACGATGTCGGCGCGGGTGGCATTTCCAACGCATTGCCGGAGTTGGTGCATGGCGGCGGCAAGGGTGGGCGCTTCGAACTGCGCGCGGTGCCAAGCGAGGAGCGCGGCATGTCGCCGATGCAAATCTGGAGCAACGAGGCGCAGGAGCGCTATGTACTGGCGATTCCGCCGCAACGGCTGGAAGAATTCAAGGCGTTGTGCGAACGCGAACGCTGTCCATTTGCCGTGCTGGGTCAAGCGATAGACGACGACAGTCTGATCGTGCATGACGCAGAATTCAACAACAACGCGGTGGACATGCCGCTGTCGGTGTTGCTCGGCAAGCCGCCGAAGATGACGCGCAAGGTGAAGCGCGAAGCAGTGAAGCTGTCCGCGTTCGATACCAGGAAAATTGAACTGAAGGATGCAATCGAGCGTGTGCTGCGCCTGCCTTCCGTGGCGGACAAGACTTTCTTGATCAGCATCGGCGACCGCACCGTGGGCGGCATGACCGCGCGCGATCAAATGGTTGGCCCGTGGCAGATTCCGGTAGCCGACGTAGCGGTAACGCTGATGGGTTACAACACGCATCTCGGCGAAGCATTTGCGCTGGGCGAACGCACGCCGCTAGCTGTACTGAATGCCCCGGCTTCCGGGCGCATGGCGGTAGGCGAGGCGATCACCAACATCGCCGCCGCGCGCATCGCAAAGATCGGCGACATCAAACTTTCTGCCAACTGGATGGCGGCGGCGGGGCATCATGGCGAAGATGCTGCGCTGTTCGACACTGTCAAGGCGGTAGGCATGGAACTGTGTCCGCAGCTAGGCATCAGCATTCCAGTGGGCAAGGATTCCATGTCCATGAAGACTGCCTGGCAGGAGGGCGATGAGAAGAAGACTGTTACCGCCCCTCTATCTCTCATCGTGACCGCCTTCGCGCCCTGCGCCGACGCGCGCCAGACGCTCACGCCGCAACTCGCCGCCGATCTCAATACCGTGGTGGTGCTGTTCGATCTGGGGCAGGGCAAGAACCGCATGGGCGGCTCGGCACTGGCGCAGGTGTACAAACAGGTGGGCGATGTCGCGCCGGATGTGGACGATGCGCGGCAACTCAAGAAATTCTTCGCTGTGATCCAGCGCCTGAATGGTGCGGGAAAATTGCTGGCCTATCATGACCGTTCCGATGGTGGCATGTTCGCCGCACTGTGCGAGATGGCGTTCGCTTCCCACATCGGGCTGAACATCAACCTGGACGAACTGAAAGGCGACGCCATTAGCGCCCTGTTCAACGAAGAGCTTGGCGCGCTGGTGCAAATGCGCCGTAGCGATCTGGCGGAAATCTTCGTAGAGTGCGATGAGGCTGGACTGACTGCGGTGCATGAAGTGGCGAGGCTGAATACGCACGGCACCATCGAGATCAAACGCGCAGGCAAGACCTTATTCAGCGAAAATGCAATCGTGCTGCAACGCATCTGGTCGGAGACCACGCACCAGATGCAGAAGCTGCGCGACAATCCTGCCTGCGCACAACAGGAATACGACCGCATTCTGGAAGCCAACGATCCTGGTCTGCATGTGAAACTGAGTTACGACCTGAACGAAAGCCCCCTCCCCAACCCTCCCCCGGTGGGAGAGGGGGTAGAACCCTCTCCCACCGGGGGAGGGCAGGCAGGAGGAGAGCTCTTTCCTACTGCTCCATCCCTCATTCATTCCCGCCCCAAAATCGCCATCCTACGCGAACAAGGTGTAAACGGTCAGGTCGAAATGGCCGCAGCCTTCAACCGCGCCGGGTTCTCGGCGGTGGACGTGCATATGAGTGACATCATCGCCGGGCGCATTGCGCTGGCCGATTTCAAAGGCGTGGCGGCCTGCGGCGGTTTTTCCTACGGCGACGTGCTGGGCGCGGGCGAGGGCTGGGCCAAGTCCATCCTGTTTAACCCGAGGGCGCGCGACGAGTTCGAGGCGTTCTTCCAGCGCAACGACACTTTTGCCTTGGGCGTGTGCAACGGCTGCCAGATGATGAGCAACTTGCACGAGATTATCCCCGGTGCGGCGCACTGGGCGCACTTCGCGCGCAACCAGTCCGAACAATTCGAGGCGCGCTTCGTGATGGTGGAAGTGCAAGCGTCGCCTTCGATCCTGTTCGACGGCATGGCAGGCAGCCGCATGCCCATCGTAGTGGCGCACGGCGAAGGCTACGCCGATTTCGGCAACGCGAAAAAACTGCAAGCCGCGCAACCCTTGGTCACGTTGCGCTACGTGGACAACAGCGGCGAACCGACTGAAATTTACCCGCTCAACCCCAACGGATCACCGCAAGGTATTACCGGACTCACCACTCCGGACGGACGTTTCAGTATCATGATGCCCCACCCCGAGCGCGTGTTCCGTGCCGTGCAGAATTCCTGGTATCCACGTGAGTGGAAGGAAAACGGAGCATGGCTGAGGATGTTCCAGAATGCAAGGAAATGGGTGGGGTGATTCTGTTGGCTGGGTATCGCGTGGCCATACATTCACTGCGCTGTCAGCTTAACGTTTCGGACAATCTTGTTAATACGTTGTCCGATACTGAACGCTCGTGACTATCGGCGAGCAACCCGACTCAATCGTCAGAAGCGACGCTTCCTGGCAACTTTGTGGGATGGATTGTCTCAAGCAAAGGCGCCAAGTGCTTTTCGAAATGCTTCCAGCGATCCACGGAACTTGAGTAAATGGGTTTGCGTGCTTGAGTGACATGTGACGCATGGATGGTTGGCTTGTTTTCTTGGAACCTGATGCAGGCTGGATTCCATGGCAGTTCCAGATAATCCAGCAGGCGTCTCGCCTCAAGCTCGGGGT
>CAYZPM010000018.1:0-74455 GCA_964480365.1 uncultured Gallionellaceae bacterium | reverse complement strand
TAGTTTGTGCCCTGATCGGACTGCGGTTGGGCAGGCATCTGACAACCCTTAACAATTTCTGCCAGTCACCACCGTCCGGTTCCCGGCAACGAGATCGCAGGGTGCTGCCACGTGTCCTCATAGTTGTATGTTCAACATGTAATTTCAATCCCTGACTAGGTAACAACTTCATAAATTTTGCCGAATACGGCCCCATCTTTGATTTAGAACTGCGTCTTAAATCTCGCGTTTTATGATTTCATATTATTGCAATAATTAGAACATACCATCTCGACTCCCTCGCCACTTTATTAAAGGAAATAAGATGAAAAAAATCGCATTGAATATGATGTTTGCTCTTGCTCTTGGCACATGTGCCATCGCTTATGCGGAAACAGACGAACTCGTCGAAAAGGTGAAAGCGGCACTTGCTGCCGAACCAGCACTGCAAGGTATTAAGATTGAAGTAACTAACAAGGACGGCACTATTACGCTCGCTGGGCACCCTGATACAGGGAAACAACTTTACAAGGCCGCTTTGGCAGCGGAGAAAACTCCTGGTGTCAAATACGTTATTAACGAAATGTATCCAAAGGAATAATGAAATATAGATTCGCAGAGGGAGACACAAGATGTCTCCCTCTTTTCTGGACGCGATGTTAAGCTTAAATTTTATACGGCACTTTATCTTTTTTTGGTAATTCATACTACTGTAATACTCTAATTACAGAATGTTGCTCTAAAGCAATCGACAGCTTCCACCTTTCCACAAAGAGTTGTCCGCTCAGCGAATTCATTACACAAACAATTTACTGTGTCACTCATATGCTCACTGCCAAAAATAATGTCGGGCATCAGGTATTATTGACAATTCTCGGTGAAGCGATACAATAGTTCGACATTTCCGCAATATTGGAATTATACAATCATGAATACAAAACAAGCTGTAGTAAAACTTGCCTCACTTGCTCAGGAAACCCGCTTACGGATTTTCAGGTTGCTGGTCGAGGCAGGAAAGGATGGGATAAACGCTTCAGCCATCGCCGAAGCTCTTGATCTTGCACCCGCTACACTGTCCTTTCATGTGGCGCATCTGGCCCGCGCCGGGCTTGTTAATGCCCGTCAGGAAAGTCGTTTCATCTTTTACTCGGTGAAATACTCCTCTATGGACGACCTGATTGCCTTTTTGTCACAAAACTGTTGTCAAGGGAATGCCTGCCTACCCAAAACGGCGGCGGCCAACTCCACTGAGAAGCCTCGGCGAGTTGCCAAAAAGGCAGTTTCAAAGGAGAGTTTATGAACGACCGCATATACAACGTACTGTTTCTCTGCACGGGTAATTCGGCACGTAGCATCATGGCCGAGGCCATCCTCGATCGTCTCGGGAATGGTCGATTCCAAGCATTTAGCGCTGGAAGTCATCCTGCCGGGAAGGTGAATCTATTCGCCATAGAGCGGTTGAAGCGTGCAGGATTGCCGGTGGGCGGTTTACGCAGCAAGAACTGGAGCGAATTTGCCTCTCCTGAAGCGCCTCAACTCGATTTCGTGTTTACGGTTTGTGACAATGCGGCTGGAGAAATGTGCCCCGTCTGGCCTGGTCAGCCTATGACCGCGCACTGGGGTATTGAAGATCCAGCCGCAGTCGAAGGCAGCGATGAAGAAAAGAAGCACGCATTTTCGACAGCCTTCGCACAGTTGAACAGGCGTATTTCCATTTTCACAAATCTCCCATTCACGAAACTTGACGCGATCTCGTTGAAGAGTGAACTTGACACTATCGGTCACCTGCGCGAGCAGGATCAATAACCAACTTTTTATTTCGCTTAAGGAACTCCATGTCCACACGTAGAACTATCCTTGTGCTTTGCACAGGTAACTCCTGCCGTTCTCAAATGGCAGAGGCTCTCCTTAACCATGACCTTGGCGACAAGGTTCGAGCTTTATCCGCAGGAACTCGCCCTCAACCCAAGGTTGCCGATGGTGCTATTGAGGCATTAAAGCTTGCTGGCCTTCCAACAGATGGGCTGTATCCCAAAGATGTAGAAGCCGTGATGAACGAACATATTGATCTGGTGGTAACGGTTTGCGATAACGCTAAGGAAGCTTGCCCGATCTTCCCGCGCCCTGTCCCACGCATTCACCTGCCGTTCCACGACCCGCATGGCGAACCGTTGGACAGTTTTGTCAATGTGCGTGAAGACATTCGATCTCGCCTACTGCCCGCTGTCCGTGAAGCACTCGGTCTTTGAGGTAACGCTTTGAGCGCTCAATGCGAAATCGCTGTGAAAGCAGGAGGCGGAGCTCCAATGAGCGTCTTCGAGCGTTACCTGACTGTCTGGGTATTCCTTTGCATTGTCGCAGGCATTACGCTGGGCCAATTAGCGCCGGCAATGTTCCAGTCGATTGGCCGTATGGAAATCGCGCAGGTCAATCTGCCAGTCGGCCTGCTGATTTGGGTGATGATCATTCCTATGTTGGTCAAAGTCGATTTTGGCGCACTCCACGAAGTTAAACAACATGTGCGTGGCATCAGTGTGACGCTGTTCGTGAACTGGCTGGTCAAGCCATTCACAATGGCGTTTCTGGCTTGGCTGTTTATTCGCAATTTGTTTGCACCTTGGCTACCCGCCGGGCAGATCGACAGCTACATTGCCGGCCTGATACTTCTCGCCGCCGCACCATGCACGGCCATGGTGTTTGTTTGGAGCCGTCTCACGAACGGCGATCCACTATTCACCCTTTCTCAAGTGGCGCTCAACGATACGATCATGGTCTTCGCCTTTGCACCTATCGTTGCCCTGCTGCTGGGCATCTCAAGTATTCATGTGCCTTGGGATACATTGTTTACTTCGGTCGTTCTGTACATCGTGATTCCGGTAATCTTGGCGCAATTGTGGCGCAAGAGTCTTTTAAGCAAGGGGCAGACACATTTTAATTCTGCCATGGACAGAATCGGTCCTTGGTCAATTTCTGCATTGCTCGTGACGCTTGTGCTGCTGTTTGCATTTCAGGGCAAGGCCATCATCGATCAACCGCTGGTTATCGTGCTGCTGGCAGTACCAATCCTGATTCAGGTCTTCTTTAACTCCGCACTTGCCTACTATCTCAACCGCGCTGTCGGCGAGAAGCACAATATTGCTTGCCCCTCGGCTTTGATCGGCGCTTCCAACTTCTTTGAACTGGCCGTGGCAGCGGCCATAAGCCTTTTCGGATTCCAGTCAGGCGCGGCATTGGCTACTGTCGTCGGTGTGCTTATTGAAGTGCCGGTGATGCTGCTGGTGGTGAAAGTGGTTAATTCCAGCAAGGGCTGGTATGAGTCCGACCAGAAATTAAGGAGTTAATCATGAAAAATCTCGAAGTATTCGATCCTGCCATGTGCTGTTCCACGGGTGTCTGTGGTGTGAACGTTGATCCTGTGTTGGCACAATTCTCTGCGGATCTAAAATGGGTTGAGGAACAATCCGTTTTGGTGCGGCGATACAATCTCAGTCAGGAGCCTCAAGCTTTCGCCGCCAACCCTGCGGTGGTTAAAGAGATGGAAGCAGGCATGGATCGCCTACCCATTCTGGTAGTAGACGGCCACATCGTTACTACAGGCATCTATCCATCGCGCCAGCAGTTGGTACAGAAGCTAGGTTTGTCTGAAGCCGAAGCATCGGCGGTAGCGCCAAAGAAATCCTGCTGTTCGCCTAAGTCCGACTGCTGCTGAGCAATCCAGATGGCATTGCCAGAGGCGCGAACGCGCTATCTCTTCTTTACCGGCAAGGGCGGCGTCGGCAAGACCTCGCTGTCTTGCGCCACGGGTCTTGCATTGGCCGATGCTGGCAAGCGGGTGCTGATTGTCAGCACCGATCCCGCATCCAATCTCGACGAAGTGCTGGGAACCACACTTTTTTCGACACCGATGCCGGTCACTGGCACATCTCGGCTTTATGCCCTAAACATTGATCCTGAGAAGGCAGCCCACGATTATCGCGAACGGATGGTTGCCCCCTATAGAGGTGTCTTACCGTTGGCGGCCATCGCCAGCATGGAGGAGCAATTTTCCGGCGCTTGCACTGTGGAAATCGCCGCGTTCGATGAGTTTTCAAAATTGCTTGGCGATGCGCGTGCCACATCCGATTTCGATCACGTTATTTTTGATACTGCTCCTACCGGCCACACACTTCGTTTGCTCACTTTGCCGTCAGCATGGAGTGGATTTATCTCATCCTCATCGGGTGGGGCTTCATGTCTTGGGCCGTTAGCAGGATTGGAAAAACAAAAAGCACTCTATACCGCAACCGTAACCCGTTTATCTGATCCCGCGTTAACGACTGTGATTTTAGTCAGCCGCCCAGAATCGGCTTCTCTTCGTGAAGCAGAACGCACACGCGGGGAATTAACCGAACTGGGCGTTAAAAATTTGCACCTAGCCATGAATGGGATATTCTCCGCCACGATGCAGGGCGATGTCGTGGCCGATGCCTTGATGCAACGAAGTGCTGAGGCTCTTGCCTCCATGTCCGATGATTTGGCGCTGCTTCCTGGAAGCACGACCCCTTTCGTGCCGCGTGGCACGGTTGGGTTCGATGCACTACGCGAGTTAATTAATTCCAATCCAACTAAGCTTATCAATCATGTAGCACTTCCCGATGATTCGATGCAGTTGCCCCCAAACTTGGCGAGTCTGGTGGATGGGATTGCAGCATCAGGTCGTGGTGTCATCATGACCATGGGCAAGGGGGGTGTCGGCAAAACAACGGTGGCCGCCGCCATTGCGCTGTCTCTGGCACGGCGGGGCCATAAAGTTCACCTATCAACCACCGATCCAGCAGCGCATGTCGCTGAGGCTGTGGCTGGCACATTCACTCGTTTGACAGTAAGTCGTATAGACCCTGCTCTAGAAGTGGAGCGCTATACTGAAGAAGTGCTGGTTCGTGCTTCCTCCCAACTCGATGAGGCTGGGCGAGCACTACTTGAAGAGGATTTACGCTCTCCCTGCACTGAGGAAATAGCGGTTTTCCGGGCATTCGCAAAAGTTATAGAGGATGGGCGCGATGGTTTTGTCGTTCTCGATACAGCGCCCACTGGCCACACACTACTGCTACTGGACGCTGCCGAAGCCTACCATCGCGAGGTGCTGCGCACACAAGGTGATATGCCACGAAGCGTCGTAGACCTTCTACCTCGCCTGCGTGATCCGAACTACACACGCATCCTGATTGTCACCCTGCCAGAAGCAACGCCTGTACATGAGGCACAGCGCTTGCAGAAGGATTTGGCTCGTGCTGATATAAAACCATATGCTTGGGTAATCAACCAGAGTTTGTTCGCCAGTCACACCAACGATCCTCTTTTGCATTTGCGAGGAACCTATGAAGTTCCATTCATTCGGCTAGTGGCAGATGAACTATCAATACGCACAGCATTGGTGCCTTGGGTAGCAGACCTCCCAATCGGACAAAAGGGACTATCACAGTTGGTTCCTTGATATTGTCGGCCAAGCATAATTCTAATAGGTATCATCTCTTGGCCTTCTAAAAATAAGTAACTGCTGAACTAGGCTTTTTTACAATAGTAATTTATTTAAGTAAGAACAGTACAAGTGGCTTGAGTACCTTGCAAGCTCGCATGGCTACGTGCTGGCACCCAGAATAAATTGACTTATTCAGCATTTCCATAACTCCAACTGACACTTTTTCTTTCAGCGTCAGCAATTCAACACCAGCTAATTTTTAAAAATTTCCCGTCCCGCTTTGTATCTAAATTGTATCAAATTGTTATTTAATATTTCCGCAATGTTGGAACTATACGATGATGAAATTGTGGAATTGTACGGTTATGCAAATATGGAATTATATTTGGCTGTCGGTCCGGTGTCTTAAAGCACATTCTCAATGCGTCATCTTGAGACTTTCCCGATTGCAGAGTAACGCAAACATTGAGTGAATTCAGTTCAGCAAGTCACTGCTAACTCAACCTTACTGGTGCTCTTTTACAGGTAAAAGCACACTGAAAATCATGAGAGATAGCAAATAGTCAATATGACAAAAGAGTCGAAAGTGAAACCGGAACGAAACGATCCCTGCTCGTGCGGTAGTGGCAAGAAATACAAGAAGTGTTGTCTATTGCGTAAAGAATCTTCGCAGCAAACGACAATATCTCCCATAAATGCCTACATTCCCATGGCAATTCAGGAAGCGATTGAGCATTACCAAGCCAGACGCCTTTCTAAGGCAGAAGCTATCTGTCGGCAAATACTCCGAATCGAACCTAATAACATGGATGCGCTGCATTTACTAGGTTTGGTTGCCATGCAGATTGGTAAAGCCGAGGTCGCTGTTAAGCTTATCGGCTGCGCGTTAAAAATAAAACCAGATTTTGCCGAGGCACACCTCAATCTGGGCCTTGCATTACAAGACCTCGGGCAATTTGATGAAGCAATGGCAAGCTTCTATAGGGCGCTGAAAATCAAACCCGATTTTGCAGAGGTTCGCTGGACTCTTACAATGTCCCAGATTCCCTTAATTCCATATGCACATGAAGAGATAGAGGCGTGCAGGACAAAGTTTATAGACGAACTCGTCAAATTGAACGAGTGGTTTGATACTGAACGAGCAGTGATTGGATATGAGACTGTTGGAAATATCCAGCCATTTTTCCTGGCCTATCAGGAAGATTACAACAGGGACATTTTATTCATGTATGGAGCACTATGTGCCCGGTTAATGAAGCATTGGCAGGACAAGCAGACTTTCACCCACATTCCCGTCACCTCAAATGGCTTGATCCGCGTTGGAATTGTTTCTGCACATATTCACAAACACTCAGTGTGGCATGCAATTGTAAAAGGCTGGCTTACGCATCTGGATCGCAATCGAATCGAACTTCATATATTCCATGTTGGCTCCCAGCAGGACGATGAAACCAATTGGGCTAATACCAAATCAGACAGCTTTGAGCAGTGGAAAGGAAGCATGGAGCAATGGGCGGAATCTATTCAGAAAAAGAATGTTGATGTGCTTATTTATCCGGAAATTGGCATGGATCCAATGACAGGGAAGCTTGCTAGTCTGCGCCTAGCGCCAATTCAAATGGCGTCATGGGGACATCCGGAGACTACAGGGTTACCCACCATTGATTATTACTTGTCAGCTGAATACCTTGAGCCTCCGGATGCGCAAAACAATTACACTGAAAAATTGATCTGCCTGCCTAACTTGGGATGCTACTACCATCCAGAACAAGTTAATAGCTCAGCCCCTGATTTCGCAGGTTTAGGTATTGATGCCGGCGTTCCACTCCTCTTGTGCCCTGGCGCACCATTCAAATATGCACCGCAACACGATCATGTTTTTGTGGAAATAGCCAATAAGCTGGGTGGGTGCCAATTTGTATTTTTCACATATCACTTTCGTGGTTTGTCTGAGAAATTGTGTCAACGCCTGGAGTTTGTATTTGCTAAGCACAACATGAATTTCAATGACTATTGCACATTCATTCCATGGCAGGAGAAAGCTGCGTTCTATGGCTTGATGGAGAGGGCAGATGTTTTTTTGGATACGATAGGATTTTCTGGTTTCAACACAGCCATGCAGGCAGTTGAATGTGGTTTGCCCATTGTGACAAGGGAGGGACGTTTCATGCGGGGCAGGCTGGCAAGCGGGATTTTACGTCGTATTGGGTTAACAGAATTAATTACAAATTCAGAAAACGAGTATGTCAATTTGGCTGTAAAAATAGCTCAAGATACGGCATATAGGAGGGATATCCGCAAACGCATTGAAACTTCCCGTCAAATTTTGTTCGACGATATTGAGCCTGTGCGTGCATTGGAAGATTTTTTAATTAATGTGGTGGAACGCACAGAGCAAATTAAATCTCAGGAACATACCTATGAACGAAATTCCCTCCGACTATCCATGGCAACAGCTTGATGCTGACCTACACTTTAATTCTTTAAGGCATGACTATGCACCGGTGGGTCTTTTGGAAATGGTTTCCTCACCGCCTCGCGAAGTCCTGGATGTAGGCTGTTTTTGCGGGGGCTCAGGGCAATGGCTCAAGAAACAGTTCCCTAGTGTCAGGCTAACTGGCATTGAGATGCTTGATAAAGCTGCAAATGTGGCTCGTGAAAAATACGATACAGTGATTATCAGCAGGTTCGAGGACATAGAAACCAATGTCTGGCAAAGCAAGTTTGATGCAATCATTGCTGCCGATGTACTGGAGCACCTCTACAACCCTTGGGGAGCGCTCGAACGCCTCAAGCCATTATTGGCACCTGGAGGTGCGATATATATCAGCCTGCCCAATATTCGCAACCTAAACATTTTGATGGGCCTCGCTGGTGGTGAATGGCGCTATGCAAGCTTTGGGATTCTGGACATTACACACATCCGCTTTTTCACCAAAGCTCAATCACTAGAAATGCTTCAGCAAACTGGTTGGGCAGTGTCAGAAATACGCGTCAACCCCGACCCCAGCCTGATCCATAATTTTAAAGATAAGGATCTGAGTAAGATCAATTGCGTCAAAGCTGGCAAGATCACCCTTGAAGATCTAAATAAAGATGAAGTAATCGAACTGCTGACGCTTCAATTCTTTATTCGAGCAACCCCATTCAACCACTCATGAACTCTGAGACGGATGGCGCTAGCCAGTGTGGATCGATTGCGTCGTGCGCGAATGACTCTTATCGGGCAATGAATTCGTATAGTGCGATGGCCGTTATGGGTTACTAACGGACGGTCAAGCCGATCGTTTTTATCGAAAATTAACGACCGTTGTCCGCCCCATAAGAGACGCTCAAAATGGGCTAAATTGGGTTCAACCTTCCGGAATTCGGCCTTAGTGGATCAGCCTGCGGTACCATCCGGTTGTATGCTGAAGAGATCGGCAATCTTTTGTGGGCATGTGAATGGAAAGAATTTCCAATGAGCGTCTGAAAGAAATTATTTCCAGAGACCACGCAACGGTGGAATGCGTGGACAATGACGGGGAGGGAAGGGGAGGGGAGCGGGTCAAACATTCCGTAAAATAAGCATTAATCGGAAAGTCGCTTGGAACCCTTATAACATAAGGGATTCCGTCAGGATAATTTCCACCAATAACTGTTTTCCGGAAAGATTTAATTTAACTGGCCAAACAGACGGAATCGGGCAATGCTGCCGCTGACCGTACCATTCTTATACCTGCCGTTTTAAAACATCGTAGAAGTTTTCATGCGACCCTAAGCTTAACAACACAATCTCTACCGGGCTTTCTTTGCTTGGCAACAGGGCGTAGGACAACAAAACCTCCTGTTTATTCATCTTGAATTTGAAAACAAATATTCCTGCCAAATCGCCTTTTTTTTCTTCTCCAAGCGATGGATCGTTGGCTATTTTCTTGATCGCCGCATCAACAGTTATTTTGTCTCTAGCGAACAGTTTCTTTACGACCTTATTGAAAGTCGGCGTATTGAGGACTCGCAACACCATCACGCACCAAATTTATATTCTGAAACTTGGCCCGCTTTTACCTCCTCAACGGCAAGCAGCGTTTCTTTAATAAACTGAACGGGCAGCTCGGGGTTGTCTTCTACAGCCTTCCCCAATCTGGCCCAATGTTCAATTTGTTTGGGTATTGATCTGTGTTGTGCAGCAGCATGGGGTCTAGCTATCTCTACCAACTCATCCGATAATTTCAATGCGGTTGCCATGATGATTCCTTTATCTTGTTTTGGTGCGTGTCAATATATAATATAAAGCAACCTTTAGCAACCTTTATCACCCTTTAAAGCCTGTTATTAATTCCAGCCTTAATCCACCGGGTACGCTTTCGCCACCTCACCTCCGCTTGCTTCCATCGGCGGCGCACCATTTCCGGTGCGTGCCATGTCAAATAATGTATGTGCGCGTAGACTCGAACCAGTGGATCGGCAATATGTCTTTTTGTTTGACGCATAACGTTTGGATACCTGGTTAGTGCGCTGAATGGCCGACCATGCGGCCGGACGTGCGGTCGACTTCAATAAACTTTTGCTGCCCACCATCGATGTCCTCTTTCTTGCTAGCGAATTCTTCAACCATTGCATCGGTCATGAAGCCAGTATCACATCCGCCTTCACAAATCCAACCGGCACCTTCCACCTGGATGACCTGATCTTTGTAATGGGCCTTGATGGACAGTTCACTGCTCGCCAAGTGCCCAACGCGACCGCACTCGGGGCACGGCATTTGTTTGAGTGCTGCTTCGACCACGGGGTCTAATTCATTTGTCATAGTTATACCTTTCTTAAAAGTTAGTGCTGCAATAATACGTATGTCGATTTCGAACCCAAAGGTTTTTGTGACGCCGATTAAAGTCCAGCACGAGTTTGTAATTCAAACTCGTTCGTGAATTCTAGTCGTCGAATAAGCTCCCGCCACACCCGCTGGTGAACGAATCATCAAACCCGCCGGATGTGCTGCTGCTAAACATGTCGTCCGTGCCGCATCCGATACCGCCGTGGATGCCCGTTGCATCGTCGAACATGCTAGTGGCACTTGATAACGTGTCAGTGACTCCGTAAGGATGTCCATGAATATCGACCCCCCCAATCCCCCCAATCATCGGGGTGCCATCAATATTCACAGCCGGGCTGGACGTGTCGTCCAGGCTCCCGCTCCCCATACCCAGCGGGTCGTCCATTGTTGATAATGTGCCGGCACTGTCATCGTTGAACAGCCAGTTTTTTATAAAACCAAACATTATTTTCTCCCAAATAAATTGTGCCGCGTTGATGGGGAACCGGACGAAGCCGAACAAAAGCTTGTCCGGTTCCCATCGCTACTAACCGGTTAACTGTTCCTATCTCCGGTTGTCATCCTTCGGTCTTGCCCGTTTGCGAACCCTCTTTCCCTGGCTCGGTTGCGTGTAACAGATAGTCGTAAGCGATGGAAGCAACCTGTTCTTCGGGAACACCCAGCCGTTCGGCCAGTTGCTGTCTCTTTTCCGGGTTATCGATGCCAGCTTTAAAAATAGCCGAGATTTCTGCACGCACACGGCTCTCATCAAGCCGTTTTTGATGCTGGTACGGTTGCATGATTTTTTCAGCATCATGGGTTAGCTTATGCTGGGTATTGAGAAAGTCATCGTTTGTTATGCGCAACCATTTGCCTAAAACGGATTTGATGCATTCCTGGCAGAAATCGCCTTCAACTAAATTGCCATCTCCAAAATCTGAGCCATAGCCGGCGCGGAATGAAATGATGAATCGCTCTTGCCACTCTATTTCTGCGATGTCCTGCTCCATGGCTTTTCCGCAGCGGTCGCAGGTACAGATTAGTCGTTCAACGGTTACAGGTTTGTAGTGAAGCATGGTGGTTCCTTTCCAAAATAATTTTGTTGTTCTATAAGTACGAATGAATGTCGGACACAATTCAGCGCACTGAACGAATGGGTTCGCCGTTGTGCCGCGAGCATTTCAGCTTGGGGCGGGTTGGTTACCGCCCTCCTGGTTATGCCGCCTTCAGGACGATCGGCTCGTCGTCAAGCCAGACGAACGCTGTGATCTGGTTTTTATCGCCAAGGTACCGGCCCCTGCCGACTAGATATCGGATACGCCTGATGGGGGGCTTTGATTTTAGGTGCTGGAATGCACCTTTATCGTTTGCAGCTTCGTTCCGGATGGTGCGGGTTGCGACGATTTGTATGACTTGGTTCGGGCGCGCATGGCGGTCCGATGGTTTGATGCTTTTCATAATGCATTCCTTTTAGAAGTTGATTTTCAGTTTCAGTCTCAGATTCCGGGCGCAACTTTCCCGTCAGAATCCTCAACGCGCTGAATAACCAATCTCTTATGAATGCATATTTACTGGGCCTGTGAACTATTTATATGTGCTTCGGGGTTTATTATACCGACCTCAATTTGCAACCCAAAGAGTTTTCGTACGCAAGGGATCAAGATGCCATGCGACTGAAAGACAGTCGCGGCAATGACATACCTTTTCTTCCTCAGCCAGCGCTGCATGTCGAATTGACGTGCGCCAAAAGTTGCGGCGCTCTTTTTTCAAACAGGTTGATGATGCCTGGAATGGCGGGCGATACCGCCATGATGTCAATTGGATTCAAGTTTTCTTGATACTGCTCCGTGCATGTCTTTATTACATCTTTGGTTGCATCCAGCGCATCAGTGGCCGTGACATTAAACAAAATGATCTTGTCATTACCGACAAACCCTAATACGAGGATTTGTTTAACCTCGTCGCAGAATATCGGCCCATTTTCAATCCTGTCTTTCATTTGTTTGATGATGCCTTGCTGATCTGCAGACGTCATAATTGACGAATCTCGTGTGATAAAACTGCGGACGAACACACACGCCATCTCGGCCTTGGGCCGGTTCAGGCTGGCGCGCAATATGCATTTCAATGACTCAATATGGCTGTACAGACCGCCATCGATTGCCATGGCGGTGTGGTGGTACCAGACCGCATTCCCGGTTTTTACCCGCAGCACAATGTAAAAAATCGTGTTCAGGCTTGGAGGCTGCGAAATGTCACTGCGGAAGTCGCGGAACCCCCGCATTACTTGATCATCGTGGTAATAATTGTCCATTATTCATTCCCAGAGTTAAAATTGGCCCGAACCAAACGGCTGTGGTCGGCCTTTGTATGACGCAATAGCAAGGGCTTGTCAGTCATGGGAGCGCTTGCATCTTCCTCAGCCATTGCGATCGTGCCGCTTGTTGCGCCGCCTGCTTTTTCGGATCTGGTATTCGCCTATCAGTCCCAGAATGGCGGTCACGGCAATGCCGGCGTAGACGAAGTATTCGACTTTCAAGTTAATCTCCCTTCAAAATGTTCCACACGGACAAAATAGCAAATCCGATAGGGAACCCCAATAAAAAGATGACGTTTGTCCCCTTTTCATCGCTAGCGCCTGATCCGAAAGAATTTGAGCAACAGGTCTAAGTCCTCCCGGCACGTGTGCAGGAACTTTTGCCAGACCATATCAAGAGGGCGGTCAGCAGGATCAAATCTATTCCCAATGCAGAAAAACCGACAACAGCAAATGCTTGCCATGGTTCCCAGTGACGACTGAATACCAACCAGGCAGAAACCAAGGAAAGCGCCAACGCGGTAATCACTACCGCCCAATACGGCGAATCCGGAGGATTCTTATTGGAGGGTTTCTTCATCATGAAGGTGTCCCCGCTTTCTTATGTTCGGCGGTATAGCGCGCATGCACCTGCCGGATGTCATCCCTTATTTCCATCGACCGGAATTGAAGCCAGTTGGAGCAGCGTCGGGCGCCCGAGATGACATCCTTGTTTATTGATTCATGGTCAATCAATGCAGCCGCAAAGGCGTGACATAGGAATGCGCCGATCTCGCTGAATTCCGTGAAATCATCGTCGAGTTGAAGGAGTTCTTCCGCCAGAGGTCGAACAATAGGACTGCTACAGTTAGATTTGACGGTCAGCGCAGGGCTGCTTGATACGGCAGATTTTTGTTTGGGTTTTGTCATGGCATCCTTTAGAAAAGTGATACCAGACCAAAATAGCAAATCCGATAGGTGACCCCAAGAGTTTTCGCGCACCTGGCTTCACTACCGGAATTTCAGTGCCGTGCCGGCGACGAATCCTTAACTTTCCCCATGTGCGCGAAAACTCTTTGGGTTGCACATGCACCTATGTAGATTAGTCGATGGAACTAATTTGGTGCGGGGATATTACTGAATTGAGCGACAACAATCAAGATTCCTGAGTTTTTCGAAGCTTGGCCTCGACCTTTCTCATGAACTCTGTCGCGGTCACGCCCAGGATGGGCGTGAGCTTGAATAGGGTCTTGATGCTGGCGCTGTTTCGGCCAAGCTCAAGCAGGGAGATGTAATTTCGTTCGAGGCCGGCATCATGGGCAAGCGACTCCTGAGACAGGCTATGCTTCGTCCTTAGCTCTCTCAATACTATCCCAAACGCTTCTTCCGGTTCCAATCGCCTCTCCTGTTTATGGGAAGGTACGTCCGGGCGGCGTTTACGTCTTCACAATATATTGGGCAAAGCGCAAAAATTACTTATAATGCCATCCTGATAGTGTGGAATAGAAGTCGGAGGCGATCAACTGCCGTAGAGAAAGAGGCTGTTGCTGGAGGCCTCACCTATTCAGGCTGAGGTTATTTATATAAAGGGGAGGAAATCCATGAATAAAATGAATACAAAAACATATGGCGCTATCAGCGGTGCGGCAATTCTGGTCTTGTGGTTCATGCCGTTCCGCACTGTAACTTTCATGGGTTTTGAAATGTCACAGAACGGAGAAAATTTTGGCGGCATCGCTTATCTGTTGCTTCTAGCTGGTGGAGTTATCGCCATTACAGCTTGGTTTGAACAATATCAGCCATGCATGATTGCAGCAGGTGCGGGACTGGTAATCAGTTTGATCATTGCTCTTGAGTCTGGATTTTCAATTGAATGGGGGCTGGTCGGATTAATAGGCTGCTTTATTCAGGTTGGAATTCGATCCTACAAGTCATTTAAACAGGTTAATCCCATTGCGATTCATGAGATTGAATAGAAACCCAAGGTGGGAATATGACGACAAAAATCAATTAATATTTTAGGGAAAATAAAATGAGTGTGTTTAGAACAGTTTTTGTCATGTTGTTTGCAGTTGTTTTGGTTGCATGTCAAAAGGATGAATCAAATGGTAGTTCTGATAAGAAATTAAATTCAGATTCAGGTTCAAGTAAGCCTGCGCAAATTGATCCAGCCACAAATCCTAACGTCACTCCGCCTGTACTAATCCAACCGGCCTCTGGTCCCCGCATCAGTCGAGATCCCGCTATAAACGCATCTCCTCTTGGTGTGGAAATCGGTTATGCGAATCTGGATGGCGTAAAGCACAAGTTCAAGGGTGTAACGAATCTTGTTAACGCGGGTACAAGTGATCATACAGGTGGAGTGATATTGCAATCTGATGGTCAAGGGTTAGGTGTGGATGGACTGCAACAGTTTGTCACCATCTTCGATAAAAACGGAACACTTGTGGCGGTGTCTATGACTATGCCTAAACGTGTTAAAGATACCTATTCAAAGCTGTCCGAAAAATATACACCCGTTAGTAACAATATTGATCAATTCATGGATTATGGCAGTGCGAAGCTTCAAAAAGGGGACAGCTTTGTTATTGTCGAAGCCGACCACCTGTCTTTCGCGATGAGTGTTGTGTATGCAACGAAAGATTTTTTGAGCACTGTTGAACACAATACTGCCGAAGCCAACGCGAAGAAAGAGCAAGAACAAAAAGATAAACTTTAATTCAACAAAGCACCATTACTATATATATCAGGGAGACCTAATGAAAAAGATCACATCAATGATTGTGGCATTTGTGACGGCGTACCTAATTGCAATTTCTGCATTGGCAACTCCGATTGAAAGTTGCTTTAACTACATAAAGGCTCAGGATTATCCAAGGGCTGTACAGGCAGGGAGAGAAGCGGTACGTCTCACGCCAAAATCAGGCGATGCATACCTGTGTCTAGGCGATTCGTATCGTCAACTTGGCGATCTCGATCTGTCATTCAAAAACCTTTTGCAGGCAGAACGCTTGTATACCAGCAAAAGTGATTTAGCAATTGTCTATTCCAAACTTGGAATTATTTCAAGTTTGAAAGGTGATCTTCAACAATCACTAAATTATTACAGCCGATCACTCGGACTTGATCGAGAGATCGGGGACAACGCAGGTGAAGCGACTGGGCTCAGCAACGTTGCCTCAATATTTCGTGACCGTGGCGACCTTGATAAAGCGTTGGATTACTATCAGCAATCTCTGGCTATCGAGCCAGTAGAATCAAAAAAATCCAGTACGTATAACAATATTGCAATGGTCTATTCTGACCGAGAAGACTATGTGACGGCGATCGATTATCTCGATAAATCTATAACTCTTGATAGGCGGTTCGGCAATTATCACGGTGCCGCCATAAAAGTTCTTAACAAGGGGGCTGTTCAAACTGATCAAAGAAAGTTCGATGATGCGGAAACAACCCTTAATGAAGGATTGGTGGCAATCCGCAAAGTCGGAGACCAGTATTGGGAAAGCATTGCTTTAGGATACCTTGGTCAATTGGCGGAAGCTCGTGGGACCATAGATGTGGCCAAGAGCAAGTATCAAGAAGCACTGCAATTGGCGCGCACCGCTGGCGCGACAAGCCAGGCGGAGTCGATTGCGCGCAAGATTTCCGGGTTGCAAAAAGATTCCACGACGATTTCCTACGGTGTCGTGGAAATTGGCTCAAAAGGCGTGAAAGCGGCGGTTGTGACTTCTTTCATGGACGATCAAGGTCGGCTGCGCTATCTAACCGGTTTCAAAAAATCGATCAATACTGACGTTCTTCAGGGTGTGGTCGATACTGGAGAGTTTTCGCCGGAGGCCATTGAGAATACCGCCAAAGCGGTCAGCGATCTGGTTGCCGAGATTCGGGCCAACGCCAAGAACGTTGGCGACAATATTTTTATCGCGGGTAGTAGCGCGCTGTCATCCGCAATGAATCGAGACGAACTGGGCAATAAGGTTAAAGAACTGACAGGTGCCAAACCCATTTTCATCAATTCCGCCCAGGAGTTGATATTTGCCATGGGGGGATCAATCCCGGAGAAATTGCTCTATAAAACTGCGCTACTTGATATCGGCAGCGGTAATGGACGTATCGGATACCTGATCTCTCCGAAAGGGGATCGCAAATCTGGACAGGCCGTCATCGACTTGCGTGCCGGATCCGCTTCGCTAACTGAATTGGCGAACAACTCCAAGGCACCAGGGGAGAGTTATATCACGGCATTGAATCGTGTCGTCGAAAAAGACATTGCCCCTCGATTCGCCAGTGACATTAAACAATATCCGGTTCTCAGCAGGCATCAGCACTTAATGATAGTAGGCGGTGCTGCATGGTCAATGACCACGCTGATGCATCCAGAGAATCAAAGTGCTTATGTACAACTGAGTTTAGAGGATTTCCGTAATTACTATGACCGAATTACGCAGAACCCTGACGTGATCCTGAATCCGGACCTTTCTACGATCACGGATCTGAAAGTTCGCGAAGCGGCTTCTAAACAGGTCGAAGCGGTAAAGAAAACATTCACTGTTGAAAACCTGCAAGCTGGGGCGCGGATTTTAAAGCTCGTTGCCGATACCGTTCCGCTCGGCAAAGCCGATGTTTACTTTAGCCGGGACGGAAACTGGGCATATGGCTTTGCAGCGGGAATCATGGTCTCAAGGAGACTTGCCAAGAACTGATTGCTGACTGTGAGATTGAGCATTGACGTACGTAAATAGATTTTCATTTTTAACAAAAACATATAGAAGGGAAGAGCTGTGAATAAATTATCGTCTGTACTTATGGGTGTTGCAATTTTAAGTTTGAGTGCTTGTGGTTCCGCTCCAATAAAGCAGACCCCTCAAGGATTACTCAAGGGTTCTACAGATGTCAGCATAAGTTTTCAAAATAATCAGGAGCGAACTGGTGCATTGTTTGCAATGAAAGGATATACAATTTTTAGCGTTCCCATTGTGGCGGCCGCCGTGTCCAAGATGAATTCTCAATCTGCAGAGTTAAGCGCCTCTTACTCTCAGTATCATAAGGATCATCCTGAAATTCAGTCCCTCAAGGATGCATTTAACCGTGAATTGGAAAGTGATTTACTTAAGCGTGGGCTTAACCTGACAAAGGTTTCTGCGGTCAAAAAAGTCAATGATCAAAAGGAAGTTACATATGATGTAAATCCGTCCGAGGTTAAAACAAAGTTTGTGGTCGTAATTGACGGGCTGACCTCCCAATACTGGGCACCGAGTTCAACAGATAACTACGCTCCGCAATCGGCTGCTTTAATTTCGATTATCGATACGAGCAATCCTTCTGCAAAGCCTCAACAAATAGTGCAAAAAGATGACGCTAACCCGGAAAATGCAGGAACTTATTCGTACAACAATTTTGATGCCCTTAGCAAGGACACTGGAAAATCTTATGAGGGACTTCAACAAAGCGTAATACGCTTGGCGGATAATGTTGCGAAATTCCTTATTGAGAACGAATCTAAACAGTAAAGGAAATCAACCCGTGAGGATGTCGTTAAATTAATGGGCAGTCCTCGCGGTATATCCACTGCCCTACTGGTCAATGCGTTTGAATATAGTTACAACACAACTCGATCAGGCGCGACTCCGGGCGAGCTAATCAAGAAGGCCAAGTTACGGAAAGTGATATTTGCCCAAAATGACGTGGTTTCAGACGTTGTCTACACCGAGAAGTAATCGGTTCAACTAACCCTCAAGCCGGACTGCGTTCACAGCGCAGCCCGGCTTCTAGCTGAATTGCTCCCCTGCGTGCGAAAACTCTTTGGGTTGCACTCGCACCTGTGTAGATTGTGTGAACGTGCTCGGCTACAGAATCAGGCAGCAACACATTCCGTACAAGAGCCCTTCAATGGAGAGTTCACATAATGGCATCAAGCAAAATCGCGGCACTGCCGCAACCCCGGCGGAGCACGCCACATACCTTAAACCGGAAAATTCCGCTACGCCGCAAGAACACCGAATACCGCAGCCGCGAATACCTCACGGAACAAGAGGTCGGGCAACTGATGGAAGCCGCCGCCCAAATAGGGCGGCACGGACATCGCGATTCCACCCTCATCATGTTGTCCTTCCGCCACGGCCTGCGCGTCACCGAGTTGGTCAACATGCGCTGGGAGCAAGTTGACCTAAAAACGGGGCTGATGCATGTCAATCGCCTGAAGCATGGCACGTCCAGTGTTCATCCATTGGGTGGGACGGAATTGCGTGCCTTGCGCCGATTGCAGCGCGACTACTCAATGTTGCCTTATGTTTTCAGCAGCGAGCGCAAGGCGCCCTTATCGCCGGACGCCTTTCGCAAGATTATTGGCAGGGCAGGGGAGGAGGCCAAGTTGCCGTTTTCAGTGCATCCGCACATGTTGCGCCATGCGTGCGGCTACAAGCTTGCGCAGGCCGGGCAGGACACGCGCGCCATTCAGCATTACCTTGGCCACAAGAGCATCCAGAACACAGTCCATTACACCCAATTATCGGCTGAGCGCTTCAAGGATTTCTGGAAAGAATGACAGGACATCCAGAATGCACTGTGTCCGCAAAGAACAGTGAATGCACCACATCTGCCATCGAAATCGGACACCACAGAATATAATTCCGCCATGCCCAGCTACATCACCAAATCCCGTGTCCTGTCAGGACTCAGATGCCCGAAGCGTCTGTGGCTGCAAACTTTTCAGCCGGAACTGGCAGAGGAATCCGCCACCACCCAATTAACCATTGCGGCAGGCATCGAACTGGGCGGACTTGCCAGGCTCAACTATCCCGGCGGCATACTGATCGGTCATGTAGAGGAACCGGAGCAGGCGGTTATGGAAGCGTCCAGATTGCTTGCCGATAAAAATCACATTCCCCTGTTTGAAGCCGCCTTCCTGCATGACGACAAGCTGGTGCGCACCGATATACTGGTGCCAACCCATGGTGGCTGGCGCATGATCGAGGTCAAATCGTCCGGCTGCATCAAGGATCATCACCTGCTCGACTGCGCCGTGCAGCTCTGGGTATTGGAAAATGCTGGGATGACGGTACAGGAAATCTGCGTGGCGCATGTCGATACCGGCTTCGAGTATGCAGGTGACGGCAACTACCACGGGCTGATCGTTGAAGAAGATGTCACGGAGAAGGTGAGGGCGCTACTGCCAGAAGTGCCAGCATGGTTAGCATCCCATCGTGACATCTTGGCTAACCCCATGCCTGCCGTCCGAATGGGACGGCAATGCACCAATCCGGATTGCCAGTTTCTTGCCCACTGCGAAAAGGATCTGCCGGAATACCCAGTATCCATCCTCCCCAATGCCAGAAAAATCCTCACTGAACTGCATGATGCGGGCATTGTGGATATACGCGACATCCCGGCTGGCATGTTGCAAAGCGAACGTCACATCATGGTCTGGCAGGCAACGAAAGACAACCAGCCATTCGTGTCGCCGCAACTCAAGCAAGAACTCTCCAAGCTGCCCTATCCAAGGTTCCATCTGGATTTCGAGACCATCAACCTCGCTATCCCGAGATGGGCAGGCACACGTCCGCACCAGCAGCTACCGTTTCAGTGGTCATGCCACGTCGAACGCGCGGGCGGGTCGTTGGAACACGGCGAGTTCCTGGACACCAGCGGCAATGCTCCCATGCGCGTCTTCGCGGAAAGTCTGATCGCTGCTGTGGAAAACGATGGCCCGATCATTGTCTACGGTACATTCGAGAGTACCGTGCTGAAACAGCTTATCCGATTCTGTCCAAACCTCAATGCACAATTGCAAGGCATCATTGATCGGTTGGTGGACCTGCTGCCATGGCTGCGCAGCTACTACTACCATCCCGCCATGAAAGGCTCATGGTCGATCAAGGCCGTACTGCCCACGGTAGCGCCGCATCTCGATTACTCACAACTCGAAGATGTGCAGAACGGCACGCTGGCGCAACTGGCCTACCTTGAGATCACTGACCCGAAAACCGATCCTGCCATCCGTAGTCAGAAAATTCGCAACCTGCTCAAATACTGCGAACGGGACACGCAGGCGATGGTGGAGGTAGTGCGATTCTTTGCGTGATTGCGACTCTTCTACAGACTGTTGAGAATTCTGAATCCATGCACTTAATACAAGACCCATTATGGGATGCGTATCTGCATTGGGCGATATCCCACCTTCTTAATACGGGGCTAAAATGTTATGCCAAAGCTTCCTATTCAACAAATTTTGCCATATCATACAATTTGAAGTATAAAACTTCAGATTGTATGATATGGGCAAATTGCTAAATGCTAAATCGAGTAGCGTTTTTAACTGCAAAACGTCTGGCACAAGGATTTCCTGTGCTGGCGATCACCGGTCCGCGCCAGTCTGGCAAGACGACATTGGCGCGTGCGCTGTTTGCGGACAAACCTTATGTTACGCTGGAAGACCCAGAGGAACGTGAGTTCGCCGATAGTGATCCGCGTGGCTTTCTGGCGCGATTTCCAGAGGGGGCGATATTTGATGAGGTGCAGCGTTGCCCAAGTTTATTTTCTTACCTACAAGGGGTAGTGGACAAGCGACGGCTAATGGGGGAGTTCATTCTCACCGGATCGCAGCAGTTCGGACTGATGTCGAACATCGCGCAGTCGCTGGCGGGGCGAGTGGGATTGTTGCAGTTGCTGCCATTTTCGCTGGCGGAACTGAAGGAGGGCGGAATGCTTCCTTCCACATTGGATGCGGCTATGTTTCAAGGCAGCTATCCGCCGCTTTATGATCGTCCTGTCTCGTCTGGGGACTGGTTTCCAAACTATGTATCAACCTACGTGGAAAGGGATGTGCGGCAATTACTGGCGGTGCGCGATTTGTCGCTTTTTCAGCGCTTTCTCAAGATGTGCGCTGCACGCTCAGGCCAGCTTATTAATCTTTCTGCACTGGCGGCAGATTGTGGTATTTCTCATGTAACGGCGCGGGAGTGGCTGACGGTGCTGGAGGCAAGTTACATTGTGTACCTACTACGTCCCTATCATCGAAATTTCGGCAAACGACTGGTGAAAATGCCTAAGCTGTATTTTCTCGATACCGGCTTGATGGCGTACTTGCTAGGCATACGTGATACAGATTCGCTCGCCACGCATGCCTCACGCGGGGCGTTGTTCGAAACACTGGTGGTGTCGGAGTGGGTCAAGCGCGAATTCAATGCTGGTCATCCCGCCGAGTTATATTTCTGGCGTGACAGCGTGGGTCACGAGGTGGATTTGCTGATTCCGCAGGGAGGAAGGTTTACACCCGTGGAAATAAAGTCCGGTGCGACTTTCAGCTCTGATTGGACGACAGCGCTACGCAAACTTTCGGACTTGTTCGGAGATGCTGCTCTGCAGCCGGGGATTATTTTCGGCGGCGAAGGGCAGTATGATCGAGAGGGTTGCAGGGTGGCAAGTTGGAAGGCGCTTGCAAAAAAAGATTGAGCCTGAACGGGCACGATGGCTGCATACAATTTCAAAGGATAAGCGTCTAATTTAAAAAATGCCTCTTGCACTGGCGCGGGTTACAGCAGTGCAAAAATTAGGCAGAGTATTAGACACAGCTATAGATAAATGAAATATAATCAAACTTTTAATGTATATTTGAAAGCTGGCATGGGGTGCAAGTGGTCGGAGGTTCGAATCCTCTCGCCCCGACCAGATTATTCAAATAGTTAAGTCAAATCCCAAGAAATTCACTCAGACTTATATTGACGGTTTCGCCAATATGATTTGAAAATTACCGCATCGTCATTATCACCTCACTGATAGGTACATCACGGCTACGGATATAACCGCGCGTGGTCGCTCCATCAGTGTGGGCTACCCTATTATTATTTATATTTCCATGTTGCCACCCATAGAACAACGCCTCGCCCTAGAACTCGCAGCCAAGCCTGTCCAAATTGCCGCCGCCGTTTCCTTGCTCGACGAGGGGGCAACCGTGCCCTTTATCGCGCGCTACCGCAAGGAGGCGACGGGCGGGTTGGATGATATCCAGTTGCGTATGTTGGACGAACGTCTGCGATATTTGCGCGAACTGGAAGAGCGGCGCGCCACGATCATTGCGTCTATCCAGGAGCAGAACAAGATGACGCCTGAGTTGCTTGATGCGATCACTCATGCCGAAGACAAGACCCGTCTGGAGGATTTGTACCTGCCATACAAGCCCAAACGCCGCACCAAGGCGCAAATCGCTTTGGAAGCCGGGTTGTTGCCTCTAGCCGATTCACTCTTGGCTGACCCGATGCTAAACCCCGAAGAAGAAGCGGCGAAATATCTGCGCCCGCCTTTTTCCACCGACAACGGCGACAACCCAGGTGTGGCGGATATCAAAGCGGCACTGGATGGCGCGCGGCAAATCCTGATGGAACGTTTCGCCGAAGACGCCACGCTGTTGCAAGGCTTACGCGACTACCTGCAAGCACATGGCGTGGTCGAAGCCAAAGTCATAGAAGGCAGGGAAGGGGCTGCAGAGAAATATGCCGATTATTTCGATTATAACGAAACGCTAAATACCATCCCTTCGCATCGTGCACTGGCGATGTTCCGTGGTCGCCGCGAAGATTTACTGAACGTTACCTTGCGTCTCGATAGCGAGGAAAAAAAACCAAAATGGGATGCGCCTCTCAACCCATGCGAAGCCCGCATCGCCGCACGTTTCGGCATCAGCAACCAGAACCGGCCCGCCGACAAATGGCTGGCTGACACGGTACGCTGGGCCTGGCGCGTGAAAAGTTTTCTGCATCTGGAGACCGAGCTGATGGGCGCGCTACGCGAACGCGCTGAAACCGAAGCGATCAAGGTATTCGCGCGCAACCTGAAAGACTTGTTGCTGGCAGCACCGGCAGGGCCGCGCGCCACAATGGGGCTTGATCCCGGTATCCGTACCGGCGTCAAAGTTGCGGTTGTCGATGCCACTGGCAAGGTGGTTGATACTGCCGTCATTTATCCGCACCAGCCCAAGAACGATTGGGATGGATCGTTGCATACGTTGACCAAGCTGGCGGAGAAGCACAAGGTGGCACTGATTTCCATTGGCAATGGAACATCCTCACGCGAAACAGAAAAACTGGCACAAGAGTTGATCAAACAGCGCCCGGATCTGCATCTGACCAAGGCAGTAGTGTCCGAAGCGGGCGCATCGGTATATTCCGCCTCTGAATTCGCCTCGCGCGAATTGCCTGACATGGATGTCGCGCTACGCGGGGCGGTATCAATCGCCCGTCGCTTGCAGGATCCGCTGGCAGAACTGGTCAAGATCGACCCGAAATCCATAGGCGTCGGGCAGTATCAGCACGATGTCGGACAGTTCCAACTCGCTCGCGCACTCGATGCGGTCGTCGAAGACTGCGTAAACGCTGTGGGCGTGGATGTGAATACTGCTTCGGCCCCTCTGCTGGCGCGTGTCTCCGGGCTCAGCAGCACAGTGGCGCAAGGCATCGTAGCTTATCGCGACCTTCAAGGCATGTTCACTTCGCGTGCTGCACTACGCGAAGTGCCGCGCCTGGGCGAAAAAACCTTCGAACAAGCTGCCGGGTTCCTGCGCGTCATGGGCGGCGAAAATCCGTTGGACGCATCGGCGGTGCATCCGGAATCTTATCCGGTGGTGAAGAAAATCCTCGCCGAACTAAAGAAAGACATCAAGGAAATTATCGGTGACAGTAAGCTGCTGAAAGCGCTGAACCCAATCAAATACGCAGATGAGAAATTCGGCGTGCCAACTATCGCCGACATTCTGCTGGAATTAGAAAAGCCTGGCCGTGACCCACGCCCCGAGTTTACCAGTGCCACTTTCAAGGAGGGCGTGGAAAAGCTGAAAGACCTGAAGCCGGATATGATTCTGGAGGGCATGGTAACCAATGTCGCAGCATTCGGTGCATTCGTTGACATCGGCGTGCATCAGGACGGATTGGTACATATCTCAGCGCTGTCCAACAGTTTTGTCAAAGACCCACATAGCGTGGTGAAAGCAGGACAGGTGGTGAAGGTTAAGGTGTTGGAAGTTGATGAAAAACGCAAGCGTATTGCCTTAACCATGCGCTTGGGTGATAGCGCACCACAGAGTATCAAAGCGGAACCGCCAAGAGATCGCGCCACTGATGCAAAACGCTTGGCGCAACACAAACAATCAGCGCCACAGCCCGCACTTAACAGTGCATTGGCTACAGCATTTGCCAAGCTGAAGGGGTGAGGATAAATCAGCGCTATGATTTATAGACGCCGACTTTAAGTTAGATGATTCTGATACCTTCATGCCATCAATATGATCCCCTGTGCTGACTAGACCGCCACCTTCAGGAGTTCCAGCGAATATCAGGTCGCCGGGTTGAAGATGGCAGTAGCAAGACAGAAAGGGCCAAAGCAATTGGTTCGATAATGTTGGAAACGGACATTGCAGCAGGATGAGCTACGGCCTTTTCAGAAAATCACTAGCGTCCGGCAAGACCGATTAGTTGACCAGTTTCCCCTACCTTTATTGGGCAGCGCACTATTCAACGTCAAATTGCAAGCGTGCGAGTCGCGCATACAGTCCGCTCTGTTTTCGTAAATCCTCTGGTGAACCGGTTTCGACGATGTGGCCATGCTCCAGCACGATAATCCTACTGACCTTCTTCACGGTAGCAAGCCGGTGCGCAATAATAATTGTTGTTCGCCCCTGCATCGCTGCGTTCAATCCTTCTTGTACTAGAATTTCTGATTCTGCATCCAGCGCACTGGTGGCCTCGTCAAGCAATAGCAAAGGAGAATTTTTTAGAATCGCACGCGCGATAGCAATACGTTGCCTCTGCCCCCCAGACAAACGTGTGCCGCGCTCTCCCAAAAATGTCTGGTAGCCTTCTGGGAGACGATTGATGAATTCTTCAACTTGGGCCGACTTTGCAGCTGCCATGACTTCCTCGTCACTGGCAGTTTGGCGACCATAACGAATATTTTCCATAGCATTGGCAGAGAAAATCACTGAGTCTTGCGGCACGATGGATATTTTGTCGCGCAAGTCATGCAAAGAAAGTTGACGAATATCCTGTCCATTAAAGCGTATCGTGCCATTCGTCACATCGTAAAAGCGCAATAAGAGTTGAAACAGCGTCGTCTTTCCAGCACCTGATGGGCCAACTAGCGCGATGCTTTCACCCGGAGCAATATTGAGAGTAATTCCATCCAGCGCAACTGTTTGCATTTGCGAGGGATAACTGAAGGTGACATTATCAAACTGAATCTCTGCATTTCTGGGTTGCGGAATGGTTTGCGGTGCGGCGGCCTCGACAATCGTTGGCTTTGCATTGAGTAATTCCAATAATCGCTCAGTTGCACCCGCTGCACGCATCACATCCCCCCATACTTCCGACATGGTGCCTACGCCACCCGCTACTAGAACCGCATACAAGACGAACGAAGCCAGTTGCCCGCCCGTCATGCTGCCTTCATGAACCTGGTTAGCACCGACCCATAACACAAAAATAATTGAGCCCATCACAGCAGTAATGATCAGGGCCGTCATTGCTGAACGCACGCGGGTGCGCTGAATCGCAGTAATGAAACTTAATTCCGCCCGGTCGGCAAAGCGACTGATTTCGCGTTGTTCCTGCGTATAGGCTTGCACGGTTGGTACTGCATTGAGTATTTCGGCTGCCAGCGCCGAAGCGTCCGCAATTTTGTCTTGTGATTCACGCGAGAGTTTTTTAACTTTGCGGCCAATGGCCAGGATGGGGAGAGTTAGCAACGCCATCAGACCAAGATTGAGTGAGAACAGATAAAAACTGGTCACAGCCAACATGGCCATGCCACCGATGAATTGGAAAAGGCTTCGTAAGCCCATCGATATAGAGCTTCCGACCACGGTCTGGATGAGTGTGGTGTCACCTGTGAGGCGAGATAGCACTTCGCCGGTTTGCAATGTCTCGAAGAATTGTGGGGATTGCGCCATCACCCGCGCATAAACAGCGCTACGCAAATCTACTGTTACCCGCTCACCTACCCAAGTCACGGTGTAATAGCGCGAAGCTACCGTCACAGCCCACAAGGTTGCCAATCCGAACAGTGCGGCAAAGTGTCCATTCAAGCTCAGCGTACCTAGCAGCCCACCACTGGCATTTTGTTTTTGGCCGAAACCGAAATCAATCAGGTCACGAAAAGCCAACGGCACCAATAGTAGAGTGCCAGAGCCAAGGCATAGCAATACAAATGCCAACGCAATTCTTCCACTATAGGGGCGCAGGAATGGCCACAAATCTCGAAGAGAGGATATGCGTCTAGCGGAACTAGGTTTGGCTGGTGTTGAGATGGACATCTCGGGTTATGTTGGGTGGTTGAGTCTATATTTTCCCATGCCATATGAATCAAAACCTGTTAATTTTGTTTATTATTGAAAAATGAATTCGTACTAGAACAGCTGATGACATGAACTGGTTATATGCGGAATTTGAGTTGCAATAAATGCGCTGCTTTATACCTAGCGATAATTCTAAGGACTCAGACTGTCCAATATTAATTAGGCGACAGGCTCATGCAAGCTAATCTCAAGCTGTTCCAATTTCCGTCTGAATCCTTCTTCCGTGTTCAGAGTGTGACGCCAAGTGCCAGCAAGCCGACGATAAGAAATCACCCCGCCATCCTCAAGGCAAGCAACCCAGACCGAGTCTATGGCTCTTGGTGACTGAAACTGCTGAACACCTGCAATGCCCCCAAGCAAATCGACAACGCTAAATGCTGGTGATACACCACGCAGCACAAACCTACCGGGACAATGCCGAATCGGCGTCCACTTACCCAGGCTCTTGACGGTGTCGAAAGTCATCATGCGAAGTCGCCTAACGAATGAGTTCAGGAACGAGGCCCACGAACCGGTTCTATCAGCCCCGCATCGCCCCTCAACCCAACCCGATCCAGCACGCGGGTAGCTAACAGCAAAGTTATTTTCATTCGATTATCAATTTGAAGACCGTGTAGATCGAGCCAATGGTGTGCTATTCATTTGTCATGATAGTATTATTTTATGACCATAGAATCCATTCCGAATTTTACCAAACCTGCCGCAAAGCTCTGGGCAGCTATCGCCGTCGACACCAGAAAACGACTGCTCTCCAATGTCTGGTGCGGCAAGTGTCAGCATGAGGTTACTATTATTAACTATTCCGGGGCAGTCAAAGCCGGTAACTTGCTGCTTGTTGGAAAATGTGCAGAATGCCAAGGAGATATGGCGAGGTTGATAGAGGGTGAGCAAATAAAATAGCAGGATTTACAGGAGAATCGCCCGTGACTGATTACCCAAGATTCGTACTCAACCGCACAGTGTTGATACTGATATTCAAGCAACCTTTTCTTGATTGGTTGAACGCTGCCGACCAAAACCCATTGTCTCTGACGTTGGAAATGTTGCGTATTGATAACGATACCTTCCTAATCCCTCAATTCGACGATCCTCTTCATGCCATAAAGTGGGCAGAAGATCGGTGGCGTTTCCTGTTCGATTCTATATTGTTTGACTGGGCTGCGGATGAATCAATGTGGCCTGAAAATCGTTCACTTGAGATGTTCCTGGAGTGGTTTGATATTGATGTACATTCGATGGTGTGGGATTTGGGCAAAGAACCGCTGACGGTAGAGGACTGGGGAGTGGTTGATGAATGTGTAGATTTTGAATACCCGGAAGACTCCAGCCCGAAGCTTCATTAGCCGGTTTATGAATCCGCCTCCACAACTTGAATTCTTGCTGACATTTCCAAGATAAGGTTACAACAAAAATGTTGACCATGCCCACCGACACAGGACGGACGCAAGGATTCTTGCCGCAAGAATAGCGACGAACGAGTATCTGAAGGATGCAAGAATCCTAAATGAATTGAGGAGCACGAATATGAACCCAACGCTTTATGAGGCTATTGGCGGTCTGCAATCATTACAAAAGGCACATAAGATTTTCTATGACAAAATTTATGCTCACGAATGGCTGGGGAAATTTTTTGAAGGCCACGACCAGAAGGTGATTGAGGACAAACAGTCCAGTTTTATGGCCGAGAAAATGGGCAGTAATGTTCCTTATTTAGGCAAAGAAATAAAGATGGTTCATGAGGTTATGTACATAACACAAGAGTTGTTCGACATTCGACATGTATTGTTGGAGGAGTCATTGATAGAAGCGGGTGTGGAGGAGACGTTGCGGGATCGTTGGCTTCGTATAGATAGAGCGTTCATGCAGCAAATTATCAAGGATACAGTCGAGTCAATGTACAACAACGACTGGAAGTACAAAAAGCCAATAATCATTCCCAGGCCCACCTCAAAATAACTGTCGCCAGCCCCATCCACGGACTTCCGCTACATCTTAAAGTTCGAGACGGTGGTGTTTTCCTGATTGGGAAAGAAGAGATTTTTTACGTTCTTGCCGATAAAAAACACGGTAGTTAATCTAGAACCACTACCAACTATCTCTCAGGAGAAGTAATTAAGACTAAGAAGCTCAAGGGTAAAATAATCAGTACAACAAAAGACAAGATTGAAAGTAAACTATTAAGACTAGAGGATTTTAGGGGTTTATGAATATGAGCATTACAAGGATATTTCGAGTGCGAGTTGATAATGCATTCCGACAAGAGTTTGAGGATTTATTTTCTTCAGTTGCCCTTCATCGAGTTCATGAAGCCGCTGGCTACATTTCTGCCACAATTCACAAACCAACGAAATGGAATCCGGATGAGTATTCAATGATCTCCCAATGGGAAAGCGAGGCATCATTGAAGGTGTTTTATGGTGAGGAATGGAACCAACCGGTGATTACTCGCGGGGGAGAGAAATTTGTTGTGGCTTGTTGGCTACATCACTATGAGTCTTGGGATCAAGCATAGCCCATCTCAATTTATGGCGACCAAGATACGAAAAAACGGAGTACCATAACTAAGTCGGGGAGCAATGATGATAATTGATTAACCGGGTATCACATCGGTTTCAAAGTGCAGGTGATCGACATGAGTCTTCAGCGTATTGTCAGGGCGCAATCCTGTGCAATGGATGCTCGCCAGGCGGTGCAGGAATTTTACGCGGCGGTAGAGCAGCCGGACATGGAACTTGTTGTTTTCTTCTGCTCAAGTGAATATGACCTTGACGTGTTGGCAGCAGAAATGCGCCGCTTGTTTGCAGGGGTTCAAGTAGTCGGTTGCACCACGGCAGGTGAAATTGGGCCAGTCGGGTATCGCCAGCATAGCCTGTCTGGTGTGTGCTTTCTAAAAGGAAGTTGTCTTGCCGTCTGTGGACTGCTGGATAATTTAAGTCAGTTCGATCTCGGCAAAGGACACCGTTTTGCCCAAGGCCTGCTACAGCAACTTGAAAGTAAAGCTCCCAACTTACGTCCAGATACCAGCTTTGCACTACTACTGATTGATGCCATGGCCATGCGCGAAGAGTCGGTGACGCGTGCGTTGCAAAATTCCTTAGGCAATATCTCGTTGTTTGGCGGCTCAGCAGGTGATGACCTGAAATTAGAAAAGACCTACGTTTATAGCGATGGTCGTTTCCATTCTGATAGCGCCTTATTGATCCTGGTTAGCACTTCCTTGCCCTTCAAAATATTCATGTCCCAGCATTTTGTTGCCTTTGGTGAACGCCTCGTAGTCACTGAAGCAGATCCCGCCAGACGCATTGTTAAAGAAATCAACGGGCTACCGGCAGCTTCAGAATATGCCAGAATGGTTGGCGTTGATGTTCATGACCTCAATTCTATGCGTTCGGGTTTCGCCGCTTCGCCCGTGGTTGTAAAAATGGGCGGTACGGATTATGTGCGCTCTATCCAGAAGGCGAATGCCGACGGCAGCCTGACTTTCTCTTGCGCCATTGAGGTTGGGTTGGTACTCAGGGTGGCGCATGGCGTGGATATAGTGAAGAAGCTAGAGCACTTATTCGACACAATCCGCGCGGAGATCGGGTCGCCACAACTGGTCATCGGTTGCGACTGTATCTGGCGTAATCTTGAAATTTCACAGAATGGTTTGAAAGATCGCATCGAGGAGATTTTCCTGCGCAACAACACCATAGGTTTCAACAGTTATGGTGAGCAATTCAACGGAATACACGTCAACCAGACGCTTACCGGGATCGCCATCGGCACCACACAGAAGTCAGATTCAGGTGCGCACAATGCCTGACCTGGATATAAGCGAACAGGCATTGCTTGCCGAGATCGCGCGTCTGAATAAGATCATTCAGGCATTGATGAATCGAGTTGAAAATAGCACGAGTATTCAGGGTTCTGACTTCAACCTGTTTCAGACAGCGATTACGCTTGAAGATCAGGTGCGCCACCGCACCGATGAACTGGAAGCGGCATTGCGGGAAAACGAGAAAATTACCCGTGCCTTGAGCGAAAGCGAAAATCACAACCGCTTGCTCATCGAAAACTCTCCCATGTGTATCCATGAGATTGACATGAACGGCAGGTTAACCTCCATGAACCGGGCGGGGCTCTGCATGTTGGGACTCAAGGAGGAATGCGAGGTTCAGGGTTTGTTATACCTGGACGCAGTAAGTGACCCCGACAGGGTACGCATAGGGACGTTGCTTGCACAAGCATATGCCGGAGAAACCAGCCAGTTCGAGTTTAATTCCAGCGGGCCGCTTGGGAGAATTTATAAGTCGTGTTTCGTCCCCATTAAAGACAAGAATGGCGGCGTTAAAAAATTGATGGGCATAACAGAGGATGTCACCGAGCACAATAAAGCCGATGAGGCGCTAAATAAAATCCAACGGTTACTAAATGAAACCGAACAGATAGGAAAAGTTGGTGGCTGGGAGTTTTATGCAGACACCAGGAAACTGACGTGGACGAAGGAGATTTACAATATTCATGAAGTCGATACTACCTTCGAGCTGACGGTGGAAAAAGCAATTAATTTCTATGCGCCTGCATCCAGACCGATTATTGAACGGGCTATAAATCGGGCGATCGAGTATGGCGAGGCGTTTGATGTCGAACTGGAAATAGTTACCGCGAAAGGAAACCTCCGGGACGTTCATGCCATTGGTGAAACGGATTTGGAGCACCAGCGAGTCTATGGTTTTTTTCAGGACATCACCGAACGCAAGAGTTTGGAAGATCAACTGGCAGAGCGTGAAGCTTTGTTCAGAGCCGTTTTCAATCAGGCGTCCATCGGTATTGAATTGATAGACCCCGAAACTTTATATTTTGTCGAAGCCAATCCTGCTGCCTGCCGTATGCTCGGTTATACGCATGAGGAATTTCTCCGTTTGCGTCTGATAGATATCCAGGCTGACTTAAATGAAGAGGCATTAATTGCCGCAGTGCGGCAAGTTGACGCTTCAGGCGGAACGACAATAGAGAACCGTCACCGCTGCAAGAACGGAGACATTCTGGACGTCGAAATCTACGCACGCATGTTAGACCTGCCCAGCAAGCGTCTGCTGGTCGGCATTTGGCAAGACATCACGGAACGCAAGCTGGCGAATCAAAAAATCAAGTTTCTGGCTTACCACGACAAGCTGACAAAACTGCCCAATCGCGAATTGTTTTATGACCGCCTATCCCAAGCGATTTCACAGGCAAAACGGAAGCATGACCGCTTGGCCATCCTCTTTTTGGACCTTGATGGATTCAAGGCTGTTAATGACAGTTATGGACATGAAGCTGGCGATATCGTATTGAAGGCCGTGGCAATGCGTTTGAAGGAATGCGTACGGGGGGTAGATACGGTTGCACGCCTCGGGGGTGATGAGTTCACCATTATTTTGGGAGAAGTGGATAATAAGACTGACGTAAACAATATTGCGAAGAAGATCATTCAGAAGTTGACTGAGCCGGTGTTTTTGTATGGTATGGCTAATTGTAATATCGGTGTCAGTATCGGAATTGCGATGTATCCGGATGACGGTTATGAAATTGATAAGCTGATGACGGCTGCTGATAGTGCGATGTATGAAAGCAAGTCTGGCGGCAAAAAAACCTATACTTTTTTCAAAAATAAAGCGAGTGGACAAGCCGACCATTTATCCTGGATTGTTCTTGATGCAGACTATTTGCTAGGTGAGCAGACAATAGACCAGCAGCACCGGGAGCTGGTAAACATCATCAACCGACTAAATGATGCAGTAAAACACAATGTGCCAACGGAGGTCGCTATTCATCAGTTCGATGAAATGATCACATACGCCCGCGCTCACTTTGAAGCCGAGGAACGCATGATGAATCAATATGGATACGCCGGTTATGAGATACATAAGAAAATGCATCAACGCCTGATGGGAGAGGCAAATTATTTGCGTGGGAAATTTACCGATGGGGGTGAATTGCTGGTACTGCAATACATCAAGGACTGGCTACTCCCGCATATTTTGGAAATGGACAAACCGCTTGCCAGTTTTCTCAGTCAACAGGTTTCGAAACGCCCGTAGAAAGATTTAATGCCTGTGTTGCATCGACCGGTTGATCTGGCCTATATAGGACAAACCCCGATGGGGTTTTACAGGATTTCTTATTGCTTATAAAGCCAAGCACCGATGGTTTAAAAGCTGCCGTATCGTCAAAATCGCCTCACAATAAATAGCGCAGTTAAGCAGGTTTCCATATCCGCGCCATCTGACCGGTTCTTGCGTTTGTGCATTGCTCAAACGGATAGTGACGCGGGGCGAGATAAATCATTAATACTCGCAAGCGCACTCATCAGGGGATTCTGATCAGTTGAATCAACTTTTTCACTTGAAGGAGCCGACCATGAATAAAGACGCTGTTATCAATACATTGAATCGCATCATGGAATTGGAACTGGCTGGAGTGGTGCGATATACCCATTATTCTTTGATGGTCTACGGCTATAACCGTATTCCGATTGTCGATTGGCTTCAGAAGCAGGCGGATGAGAGTCTTGTCCATGCCAGGCAGGCAGGGGAGCTGGTCACTTGGTTGGACGGACACCCTTCACTTGTAATTGGCTCAATGCTGGAGTCGTATAAGCATGATATCGGCGATATTCTGAGAGAGTCCCTCGATCATGAAAATGAGGCTCTAAAAGCTTATTACGATCTTTTCGCGCTCGTAGAGCACAAGGATATCCGACTGGAAGAATATTCGCGGAACATGATTGCTACTGAAGTGGCTCATGCCGATGAGGTAGAAAAGATGTTACGCAAGCCAGGGTAGCCAACTGTTGCGGTCTAGCTAGTTCTTCATTTGGCCCGGCTAGGGCTATGCGCTATGGTTTCGCAATAAATTCCAGTGAGTTTTGAGGGCGAACTTCTTTCCGTTCTCGTTGCACAATATCTCCAGGATTTCCACATGATTGCTTCCTGAGTGTACTGACTTCACGACCATGGCTCGTGTGTAACAGTAATCGGCAGAAGGGAGTAATATCTATCTGGGGCTCCACACGCAAAGCAACGCCTATCCACGAACCCGGAGATTATTAATGACAGCATTGTCTTACGATTCCATGGCGACATACTGGTCAGCTCCCGAGATGGCGGCCAATATCGTCGTTTTCCTGAATCCTCTGGGTGCTTTGTTGCTCGGACTCATTGTCGGCTATGAACGTTCATACCACGGTCGCGCCGCCGGCATGCGCACCTATGGGCTTGTCTGCATGGCCTCTGCAGCGCTGACCGTCATCGTTGGCTATTCCGCCTACTGGTATGGCGGTCGCATCGGTGTGGTAGCTACTGCCGACCCGACGCGCGTCATTCAGGGCATCGTTACCGGCATCGGCTTTCTCGGAGCCGGGGTCATCATGAAGGAAGGATTCAGCATCAGCGGCCTCACCACCGCTGCGTCAATATGGGCTTCCTCGGCCATCGGAGTTCTTGTCGGTGTAGGCTTCTATTTAGCTGCTATGCTGCTGACGATATTGTCCGCCTTGAGCATGATGTGGATTTCGCGTCTCGAAGGCTGGTTACCGTCGCGCCAGGCAGTTGCCATCTTCATGCGCTTCCGTAAGGATTTCGTGCCGCACGAGGACGTGCTGCGCCGCGTAGCACTCGAACGCGGTTATGAGATTGCTGGCGGAACCATTGCCATCAGTTTTCAGGACGGGCAACCAGAATGGCATTTCGTCGCGGTTGCGCTGGACAAGAAGGCCGCACCGATTTCAGAACTTGCAGGAGAACTAACCCGGTTCGAAGGCGTCGAGAATTACAGTCTCTCACACGCTCGCAACTAAATGGAGGAGGTATTTATTCCCCTTTGGGCTTTATAAGCTGTTCCATGGCGTTTTCTGGGTTTCTAGTTAGCTGCGAGAAAATAATGTCAGAAATGAGCACGCACAAACCATGCGGATTTGTTTAAAATGCTTGGCGGGTAATCAAGCCCAAAACATTATTAATCGGAGAAAACATGAAATCTAGTATCGTAAGCATGGTTGCAACAGCAGGGCTGATTATTGCCGGTTCCGCATTGGCAGTAGACATGCCAGCGGTGGGTAAGGCCAAGTGTGGTGCATGCCATGCCGTCGACAAAAAAATCGTTGGACCGGCATATATGGATGTCTCCGCGAAATACAAAGGCGATAAGGACGCAGTCCGTAAAATCGTTGCCAGCGTTAACACTGGTGGTTCGTTTGGCTGGAAACTCGGAGTTATGCCGCCAAAAGGCCTAGGAGCAACTGACGCTGAAATTCAAACCATGGCAGAATTTATTGCTGGCTTGGCAAAGTAAGCTGGAAACAAACACCCTATGAAATCGCTCTGGCCAAAATAAATGCCGCCGCTGCCGCAGTGCCGCCAACCAGCAGTGTTTGTACGGCGCTATGCAAGCGGGGCGTTCCGGTTAAGCCTCCCTTTAGGTAGCCAAACCCTGCCAGTGCGATCAGGGTGACGGCAATTGAAATTAGCAGCGCATTGATGCCCGTTGCCATGAAGTACGGCGCAATCGGGATCAATCCGCCTGCGATATAGGCGCAGGCTATCGTCACAGCGCTCTGCACTGCTCTACCGGGTTCCGGAAGCTCCAGTCCGAGTTCGAAACGCATCATGAAGCGCACCCAGGCTTCGCGGTTGTTGCGTAGTGCCGTGACTATCGGCGCAGACTGTTCCGCCGACACGCCATAACCCTCGAACACTTCAACGATCTCGGCGGCTTCCTGCTCCGGTGTCAGTTGTACCTCCTGCCGTTCGCGGAGCAACTCGCGTGCATAGTGCTCGGCATCCCCGCGTGCAGCGAGATAACCGCCGAGTCCCATTGCTACTGAACCTGCCGCGATTTCCGCGAGTCCCGCCGTGGTGATGATGCGGCTGGATGCGACCGCGCCGGATAGCCCTGCTGCCAGGGCGAATGGAACAGTGAGTCCGTCCGCCATGCCGATGACGATGTCGCGCACCATGTTTGTGGCGCGAAAATGACGTTCGGCGTGGGGAGTTTGTGACATGGGGGGCGATAGGTTCATGGATTCCATCCTGTGTCATCGAGAATAGGTGGAGATTATGCGCCGTATGTTCTTTAACTCACAGAGCATCGGCAAGGAATGGTGTCATCGTTTTTACTTTGCGCACCGCAATTTTCAAACGCGGGAGATAGAAGAACAGTACGCCACGTTGGTTCTGCGCTTTGCTTTGACCTGACAATGGTATTGGCCCACTTCGTGAGTTTGAAGACTACAGGGTTTGACGGGCTGATGGTATAGGACAAACACCGATGAGTTTTTACCGAATTTTCTTATCGCCTATCAAGCAAAGCGCCGATGGTTTAAAAACTGCCGTGTCGTCAGAATCACCCCACAATAATTGGTGGCATGTAGCCGTGCGCGCCAAAATACATTTTCCCCATAAACCCAATGGAGGTTCATTTGTTGCAGACAAATAAATTGCCTGGTGTTTCAGAATGCGCTATTGCCGAATGCGCTTACAACTCAAAAAGGGCCTGACATGCCATCGCCATAACACGGATTTTGAATGTAGCGCAGCCAGTATCCGCGTTGGTCATGAAGAAAATTATGAAAAATGCATAACGTTTGCCGCAGCTTAACCATAGGAATTTTCGCTACGCGTGATTGCCGGATGGTTACGCAGCCATCGGGTATCACAAAGGAGCAATGAACATGAATCCAATTACCTCATTTCTGGTTGCCGTATGTGTTCTCGCGGGCCTCGCCTTCGGCCAAATGGTGGATGGCTACCTTGCACTCGCGTTCTTCGGTGCCGCCGCAATCATCGCCTTCTCGTTGAAAATGGCCAACGCCTGGCAGAAGTTCGTCATCTTGCGGATGGGGAAGCTGCAAAGCGTCAAGGGCGCTGGCTTGTTCGTCATTATTCCGGTCATCGATAATGTGGTCGCAATCATCGACGAACGTATACAGACTACAGCTTTCAACGCCGAACAGGCGCTGACCAAGGACACCGTTCCGGTCAACGTCGATGCGATCATTTTCTGGCACGTGCACGATGCAGAAAAAGCGGCTTTAGCCATCACCAATTACCGTGAGGCCATCGACCGGGTTGCGCAAACCACGTTGCGCGAGATGATAGGTTCTTCGATGCTGGCCGCCCTGTTGTCTGACCGCAAGGAAGCCGACGAACATTTGAAGGATGAAATCGGTAAAAAAACTGCTCCATGGGGCATCTCGGTAAGTTCGGTGGAGATTCGTGACGTTGCGATTCCGGAGGCATTACAGGATGCCATGTCGCGTCAGGCCCAGGCCGAGCGCGAGAAACAGGCGCGGGTGATACTTGGCTCAGCCGAAGCCGCCATCGCGGGAAAATTTGTCGAGGCCGCCGATATTTACGCCGGCCATCCCGCCGCACTCCAGCTTCGGGCCATGAACATCATTTACGAGGCCACAAAGGAGCGCGGAGCCACGATCCTGATTCCGAGCTCGATGGTCGATAGCCTGAACCCTTCCGTAACGAGTCTGGCGCTTTCGCTCGCAACTAAAGAAATACATGATCCCGAAGCTGCCCACCCTAAGGTCGTGACTTGATTACCTTGACGGAAAGTTTGGCAGAGTGAACGAGAAGTGGACATTGCCGCAGATATGGATGTTGTTTCTGAAGATTGAAAAAATTATTAAAAAACAGGTAAGGAAAGGAGCAATCATGTCACGCACATTTGTCAGGTTCGCACGCTTCATTGGAGATTATCGCTTTTACCTAGGCAAAGGCTACGATTTTAAAACTGCATGGGATCTTGCCAGCACGACTATCCCATAAACATCCATCAAGAATCAGGGGTAGACTCGATTATTTCTTCGATTCCCATCTGTGGTTTTACGGAACCCCAAACTTAACCCTTGTCTCTTGAGTCTCTTATGACTCAACTCTTCACATATATTGAGCAGATTGTCCTGCGGCAAAAGCGTTTTTGTAGGGCGGGCTTTGCCCGCCGTTAATAAAAAAATGTCGGGCAGAGCCCAACCTACATTGGGTTTCGGCTCGTCCGGCTTAGGTACTGTAGGTCAATACATCATGTTTAAGTAAAGTGGGCACGTAGTTTATCTGCACCATCCTACGTCGCAGGCGTTTCACCGCTGGAACACATTGATTCGGTCACGTCCTTGCCGATCCCGCGATAGCCGGTAAAGCGACCGGAAAGATCGAACATCGGTTCCCCGCTCACCATTAAATATTGCAACAAGCCGTCCGGATTGGTTCGGCTGTAGACGAAATCCAGAAATGGTCGTCTGGCGGCCAGGTTCGCCTCAAGGATTTCTCGCTCGGCCTCATTCCATAGTGCCCCTTGGTCATCCCTTGCGTGGCCCAAGGCTTCGTCGACCCGGACTCCGAGCATTTCAAGCACCGGGCCGAAAATCTTGGTGAAATGTCCGTTTTCGTCCTGTTCCCAATACCAGTCGGACGACAGCTCAGTCAGGCGGCGAAAACGTGCCTCGCTTGCAAGTAGTTCGGCGGTACGTTCCAGCACCGTTTGTTCCAACACCTTGTTATAATTTTCGAGTTTTTGGTACAACAGCCGCACTTCAAGCATGTTATGAATACGCGTCTGTACTTCGACCAGATCAAAAGGTTTGGCTACGAAATCTTTCGCACCGGCGGCCAAGGCACGCAGCTTGTGATCCGGTTGGGCGGTGATCACGAGTACCGGAAGGTAGCCGTCCGGATCAAATTTCTTCATATTTTCCATCACCTGGAAGCCATCCATTCCGGGCATCTGAAGGTCGAGCAGGATCAGGTCGTAACGGTTTTTTTGGTTGAGCGCGCAAACCTCAAAGGGATCATTTGTCGACGCAATGCGCGTATAGCCGACGTCGCGCAGCATTTCCTCAAGCAGAAGCACATTGGATTGCTGATCGTCAACGATCAGAATGCTGGCGTTAAGAATTTCTTGTTGGTTAATCATCATATTTATCCATTTTATTGGTGTCGTCCAATCCTGTTTCAGCAAATTTAAGTGCACCGTCCAAGGCGTTCATAAATTCATTGACATTGATGGGTTTGGTGAGATACCTGAAAAATCCGGCCTTCAGTCCCTTTGCTATATCGCGTGGCATGGCATTGGCACTGATGGCAAGCACCGGAATGTGCGCTGTTAGCGGATCTTCACGCAGGAGTTTCAGCGCCTGGAAACCATTGAGGCCGGGCAGATTGATATCCATCAGGATCACATCCGGAAGATGGGCAACCGCCATCGTGATGCCTTGTCTGCCATCGCGCGCGCTCAACATATTTACATGTGGGTGATCCTCAATTATTTGCTCGACAAGCATCAGGTTGGCCGGATTGTCTTCCACATAGAGCAGGGTGCGCCGCGCCGCGTTTCCATGAACTTGTAGTGCAAGTTCTGAGGGCAGTATACTTTCAGCGGCAAACTGTGGCATAACTTCCCGGATCAGTTCGATCCAGAATTTGCTGCCCACTCCGACGGTGCTTTCCACTCCGATTGCGCCTCCCATCAGTTCGACCAGTTGCTTGGTTACCACCAAGCCGATGCCTGTCCCTTCCTCGGTGCCAGCCTCTTGCCCGAGGCGATTGAACGGCTGAAACAGCTGTAGCAGCTTTTCCGGAGACAATCCCACACCGCTGTCTTTGATGCTGACGCGTATGCGTTCCGGGGTGCTCTCGGTGCACTCCACTTTGACCGTTCCATGCTCGCGGTTGTATTTGATCGCATTGGAAAGCAGGTTGATCAAAACCTGCTTCACACGGGTTCGATCGGCATAGGCAAACCAGGTTTCATCGAATGGGAGAAAGCTTATATGGATGTCGCTTTTTTGCGCCTGCGGTTCGATCATGGCTTGGCATTCGCGCATGACATCGACCAGCGACACCGGTTCGCGCGACAGTGACAGTTTTCCTGACTCGATTACCGCGAGATCGAGTATTTCGTTAATCAGTTCCAGCAGATACCATCCTGCCTTGATAATCTGGTGTAGCCTTACAATCTGGGTGGCCGTTGGCGGCGGGGTACCGGCCTCCAGCAATTGGGCGAAGCCGAGGATGGCGTTCAGGGGCGTGCGCAATTCATGGCTCATTCTGGAGAGGAAATCCGATTTGGCGAGGTTGGCGTTTTCCGCAACAGACTTGGCGTTTTCCAGTTCATGATCCATGCGTTTGCGTTCGGTGACATCGCGCGCAGCGGCGAACACGCCCTGCAGCTTCCTGTCACGATTGTAGAAGGTGGCCGCGTTGAAAGACACCACCGTTTTCTTGCCGTCCATGGCGCGCGCGGTAAGCTCGTAGTTGGAGACCTTCTTTTCGCTCAGCACCTGCTTGATGGCTGCTTCGGCACGCTCAGGATCGGTGAAGTAATTTTTGAACGGCGCGCCAATCAGTTCATCGCGCGTACAACCGGTGAGTTCTTCCATCTGTTTGTTGACATCGGAAATGATGCCGGATGGATCGGTAGTCATCAGCGCGTCGATGTTGGACTCGATGAGCGAGCGCGTGTAGAACTGCTGGTCGCGCAGCCGCTGGTCGAGCAGCTTTTGCTCGGCTTCGATCTGCTTGCGCGCGGTGTTGTCGGTACCGATCAGCAGGTAACCGATGATGGCGTTTTTATCGTCACGCAACGCCGTGACCGACACGACCGCAGGGAAGCGGCTGCCGTCCTTGCGGATGTAGGTCAGTTCGTAAATATCCTCGATGCCGCGCGAGGCCTTGAACACCAAGGTCTCGAAGCCCGGCGCAATCTGGGTTTCGAGTTCTGCGCTTAGTGCTTTCGCGCGCGCAATCACTTCCTGCGGATCGGAAATTTCGGCTGGGGTGATCTTGTTCATCACGTCGGCAGCCGCGTAGCCCAGCATGCGCTCGGCCCCCACGTTAAAAATCTGAATCACGCCTTTCGCGTCAGTGGCGATACTGGAGAAGTTGGCGCTGTTGAAAATCGCGCTCTGCAAGGCTCCCGCCTTGAGCAGTGCTTCCTCCGCCTGCTTGCGCGCGGTGTTGTCCGTGCCGATCAGCAGATAGCCGATGATGGTGTTTTCATCGTCGCGCAACGCAGTAACCGACACGATGGCCGGGAAGCGGCTACCGTCCTTGCGGATGTAGGTCAATTCGTAAATATCCTCGATGCCGCGCGAGGCCTTGAACACCAAGGCCTCGAAGCCCGGTGTAATCGGGGTTCCGAGTTCGACGCTCAAGGCTTCCGCGCGCGCGATTACTTCCTGCGGATCGGAAATCTCGGCTGGGGTGATCTTGTTCATCACGTCGGCGGCTGTGTAGCCCAGCATGCGCTCGGCTCCCACGTTGAAAATCTGAATCACGCCCTTAGCGTCAGTGGCGATACTGGAGAAATTGGCGCTGTTGAAAATCGCGCGCTGCAAAGCCCCCGCCTTAAACAGCGCCTCTTCGGCCCGCTTGCGTTCGTTGATGTCATTCATCACGATGCGGAGCACGGGCGCGCCATTGTCCTGCGCGGTGGTGATGGACAGTTGCATCCAGATTTGCTTGCCGTCGTTCACCATCCGCAACTCGCATTTCTGCGCTTCACCGATCTTGCTGAGCTGTTTGTGCAGAAGGTAGTAGATGTCTGCGTCTTCCTTGACGATAAAACGGGAGATTGGCTGGTTGACCAACTCGCCCCGGGGCAGGCCCAGCAAGTTGGCGGTGGTGAGGTTGGCCTCCAGGATCAGCCCCTGCTCGCTGATGGTGCAATAGCCCACCGGCGCGAAGTCATAGAGATCGAAATAGCGCTCCTGCGAGATGTGCAGTGCTTCCTGCGAAGTGCGCAGTTCCTCGTTCTGCAACTCCAGTTCGATCTGTTGCTCTTCCATGGTCTGCTGCACTGTATATTCCTCGGTGACATCGCGGAACACCAGCACGGCGCCGATCACTTGGTCGTCGCGGTCGCGTATCGGCGCACAACTGTCGGCGATAGCGCACTCGCTGCCATCGCTTGAAATCAGTACGGTGTGGTTGGCCAGGCCCTGTATCGTGCCATGCACCAAGGTTTCCATTACCGGAATAATGGCGGGTTGACGGGTTTCCTGGTTGATGATGTGAAAAACCTCGTCCACCGGGCGACCGATGGCTTCTGCTCGCGTCCATCCGGTGAGCTGTTCGGCAAGGGGATTCAGGAGCGTCACACGCGCTTCGGCATCGGTGGCGATCACGGCATCGCCGATGGAGTTGAGCGTAACGGCAAGCCTTTCCTCGCTGACCTGCAAGGTGAGGTTGGTCTGCTGCAGTTGTTTATTCGTCTCCTCCTGAATTTCGAGCAAATGCTGGCGCTCCGCTTCGACCTGCTTGCGCGCGGTGTTGTCGGTGCAGAGCAGCAGATAGCCGATGATTTCACCTTGAGCATCGCGCAGCGCCGTTACCGACACTATGGCCGGAAAGCGGCTGCCGTCCTTGCGGATTTTGGTCAGCTCGTAAATATCTTCGATGCCGCGCGAGGCCTTGAACACCAAGGCCTCGAAGCCCGGCGCAATCGGGGTGTCAAGCTCGACGCTTAGCGCTTGCGCGCGCACGATCAATTCCTGCGGATCGAAAATCTCGACCGGGGTGATCTTGTTCAGCACGTCTACAGCCGCGTAGCCCAGCATGCGCTCGGCGCCGACGTTGAAAATCTGAATCACGCCCTTCTCGTCGGTGGCGATACTCGAAAAGTTAGCGCTGTTGAGAATCGCGTTCTGCAAGGCACCGGTTTTAAGCAAGGCTTTCTGGCGTTTAGACTCAGCGATGCCCTCCGTCGTACCTGCGGCGGGTTTGAGAATGACGGCATCGCGGATTTCTTCGGACATGGACTACCTTCTTTATGGAAATCGTAAAATGCTCTAATACTTAAACGACTTATACGCTAATCCGGCTACCAACAAATATATCTTTGGTATCTACCGCCTCTCGACGGTGCCTGTATCGCGGAGCAAGCGATGGAATTCCTTCTTGACTACGTTGTAGCATTCGCAAACGTTGGACTCCAACCCTGATCGATCAAGCACGGTGATGTGGCCACGACGGCATTTAATCAACCCCTCGCGCTGCAAAACCACGGCAGTTTCCGTGATGCTTTCGCGGCGTACGCCGATCATGCTGGCAATCAATTCTTGCGTCATGGTAAATTCATTCGAGGGCAAACGGTCGAGGGTTAACAACAGCCAGCGACACAGTTGCTGCTCCACCGAATGATGCCGGTTGCACACCGCAGTCTGGGACATCTGAGTCATTAAGGCCTGGGTGTAACGCAGCATCAAACGCATCATCGGTCCAGCACGATTGAATTCTTCCATCATCAATCGCCCTTTCAATCGGTAACCGTAGCCCGCCGTCTGCACGGTGGCCCGGCTCGGCGTCGTATTGCCGCCCATGAAAAGCGAAATCCCGAGTACGCCCTCATTGCCCACACCCGCGATTTCGGCTGATGCGCCACTCTCCATGATGTAGTGCAGGGACAAGATGGAGGTCGTCGGGAAATAGACGTGTTGCAATTGGCCGCCGGATTCGTAGAGGACTTGACCAAGCGGCATCGAGATCAGCTCCAGATGAGGGAAAATGCGCTCGGATATTTCCCCAGACAAGGCAGCGAGAAGGTGGTTTTGATTGGGGTTATGCTGTATGGAAATCATAACAGTTAGCGATCATTTCCTTGTCTCGTGAGCATGCAAGCAATAGGGTAAAAGTAATGAAACAGCGGAACGCAACTGCCAATTGGTGAATTAATCCACGCTTGCTTATAACTCTACACCATCAGACATGCTGTTATATGTGCGTTACCGCACATTGTGGATATAACGAACGGATTTAACTTATAGCACATTATGCAATCACTGGTTAGCTTTGAACCCGAGAGAGTCTATTTCCGCGTGGGCGCAAAATCTGCGCCCACCCTGGCAGCTTTCATATCTTCCGGCAATTCGACCTGTTTGATCACGCCGCCTTCCGACAGCAACACATAACGTCGATTTACTTCTTTGAGAGTGACGCCGGGCATTACTTCCGCATTGGTTATGATCGCTTGCGCGGGCTTGCCGTTAGCCGCCAGTATTGCAATACTCTCCGCCGGATTGCTTGCGACCACCACGCCTTTTAATTGAAAATTGCTGGCGACAACAGTATTCGCATGACCACCTAACAAGCTTGCCGCCGCATCCAGCTTTGGGGCAGGCTGAATTGTCTTGGGTTGTGCAACAACCGAACGTACTGGCGGCTTGAGCAATTGCATTGACCAATAGGCAACCGACACGCACAGGGCGATAAACAGTACAAAACTTGCAATCATGGGCAGGCGTTTCATGGTGTTCCTTTAATTCCGATTTCGTAGGGCGGGTTTTACCCGCCGGATTTTGGTTGTCGGGCGTAGCCCGACCTACGGATTGTTTTGTATTAATGCACCAACTGGTTGATCTCGATGATCGGCATCAGCACCGCCAGCACGATCAGCAGCACGACTACTCCCATCGCCAGTATCAGTGCAGGTTCCAGCAGTCCGGCTATGGTCATTGCGCGTCGTTCCAGATCCTGCTCCTGCGCATTGGCGGCGCGCTCCAACATCGCCGGTAATTCTCCGGTGACTTCACCGGCGCGGATCATGTGGATCAGCATCGGCGGGAAATATTTGTGCTCCGACAGCGCGCGTGCCAAACCGATGCCTTCGCGCACGTTGTTCGCCGCTTCTTCGACTTGTAAGCGCATGGCGACATTGGTCAGCGTATCGCGACTGGTTTGCAACGCGCGCAATATCGGTACGCCGGAACCCGTGGTGATCGCCAGAGTGCTGGCGAAGCGCGCGGTATTGAGGCTGCGCTCGAATCTCCCATACAGCGGTGCGGTCAACAGCCAGGTATGCCAGCGCATCTTGATTGCGGGGTCTTTCAGTGCTCGCCGCCAGGCGAAAGCCAGTGCTACGACAGCCAGAAAAACGTATATTCCATAATTACGCACGAAATCTGAAACCCCCAGCATTACTGTAGTCAGGAACGGCAACTTTTGTTTGGTATTGGCAAATACCGACACGATTTGCGGCACCACGTAGGTCAGCAAAAAAATCACGATCGCAAACGCCACCACAGTGACGATAGCCGGATAGGTAAACGCGAGCTTGACTTTTTGCACCAATAGATTGCGCCGCTCGATGTAGTCGGAAAGCCGCGACAGCACACGCGCCAATTGGCCAATTTGCTCGCCGGACGCGACCAGCGCACGATAGATATCGGCAAAATCGCGCGGATATCGCGCCAGCGCATCGGACAGTGACGCACCTCCCATCACCTCTGAGCGTATCGAAGCGATCAAATCACGCACATAGGTGCGTTCGGCTTGTTCCAGCAACGCGGAAAATGCCTGCTCCAGCGGCAGGCTCGCTTCCAGCAGACTCGATAGCTGGCGCGTGAATAGTGCCAACTCAACGGTAGACAGATGATCGCCGAATGCTCTACGTTTTGTTTGTCCCGATGCATCGATCTGGGTCGCAATCGCATCGACGCTGATCGGCACCAGACCCTGCGCACGCAAATTTGCGCGCGCAGCACGCGCGCTGTCGGCGTTGACCACACCTTTTTTGGTGGCGCCAAGTGCATCGACAGATTCATAACTGAATGCTGGCATGGTGTGTCCTTAATCCTAAACAAGTTACAAGTCGTAAGACGCAAGTTGGTAGTTGGTGTTGTCGCTTCGCGGTTTATAACTTACGACTTACGTCTATCAACTTACAGCTAGCAATTTATTCTTTGGTGACGCGCAATAATTCTGCCTGCGTCGTCGTGCCATCTGCCAGCCAGCGCTCGCCATCTTCACGCATGGTACGCATTCCGTCTTGTTGCGCGGTGACGCGGATGTCGGCTTCCGATGCGCGGTTATGGATTTGCGCGCGAATTTGATCGGTGGTCAGCAATAACTCATATACGCCGACACGACCCTGGTAGCCGGTGTGGCCGCATTTGTCGCACCCGGCTGCTTGCCAAAATTCGCCATCATGCCGTTTGCAGTGCTCGCATAATTTTCGCACCAGACGCTGGGCGACGACACCGAGCAGCGACGACGACAGCAGGAACGGCTCGATGCCCATGTCGAGCAAACGCGTGACCGCTGCCGCAGAATCATTGGTGTGCAAGGTTGCCAGCACCAAGTGGCCGGTCAAGGATGCCTGAACCGCAATCTGCGCTGTTTCCAGATCGCGGATTTCGCCGATCATAATGATGTCCGGATCCTGCCGTAAAATTGCGCGCAACGCCTTGGCGAACGTCATGTCGATGCGTGCATTGACCTGAGTCTGGCTGATACCGTTCAGTTCGTATTCGATTGGATCTTCGACCGTCATGATATTGGTGCTGATCTCATTCAGCCGTGACAGCGCGGCATACAGCGTGGTGGTCTTGCCGGAACCGGTCGGGCCGGTGACCAGTACGATGCCGTACGGTTGCGTGATTAGTTTGTCGAATTGCGTCAGCACTTCCGGACTCATGCCCAAACTCTGCAAGTCGAGCTGTCCGGCTTGTTTGTCGAGCAGGCGCAATACCGCGCGTTCGCCATATCCGGTCGGCAGGGTGGAAACTCGCACATCGACCTGTTTGCCACCAACGCGCAGGCTGATGCGACCATCCTGCGGCAAGCGTTTTTCGGCGATGTCGAGTTGCGCCATGATCTTGATGCGCGAAATCAGCGATGGATGGATCGCCTTCTTCGGTCGTACCACATCGCGCAGACTGCCGTCGATGCGAAAGCGCACCACCGAAATCTGCTCGAACGGTTCGATATGAATATCTGATGCACCTTCGCGCAATGCCTGCGTCAGCAGCGCATTTATCATGCGGATCACCGGCGCATCATCGGCAGATTCCAGCAAGTCTTCGACCGCCGGCATGTCCAGCATCAGTTTCGCCAGGTCGAGATCAGATTCGTATTCATCGATGACCTGCGCCGCATCTCCGCCCGAGCCAGCATAGGCTTTGGCAATCGCTGCTGCCAGTTCATCGCGCGGCATCAATTTCAGCTTGATGCGTCCGAAACAGCGGCTCACTTCCGCAATCGCTCTGGGCGTGGTGGCTTCCGATATCCAGACTTCGACAGGGCCATCCACTGTACCGATGTGTCGTGCCAGCAACGCGAAGTCGCGGGCGAATGCAAATGGGAGAAGGCGAGCATCCATCACAGAATTACTGCTGTGGTACTGCTGTAGGTTGTTGTGGAGCAGGGGGTTGTGAAAATGGATTTTGTGGCGGGGCAGGTGGCGTATTCGCCGGAGCGCCGGGCGCGGTGTTGTTGAACAAAAGACCTCCGTTCAAACGGCCATCCTGTAGCGGCGGCAACTGCGGCGTGCCCGTGTTTAGAAATACGATTGCCGGTTCCGGCTGCGTGTTGACCCCCTCTTTGCGGATGAAATCGTAACGATCTCCAGCCAGACTCACACTCTGCTCATTGCTGCGTACTATGGTCGGACGCAAGAACACCATCAAGTTGGTTTTGACGCGGCTGCGCGTCTTGTATTGGAACAAATTGCCGATGAGGGGTATGCTGCTCAAGCCGGGCACCTTTTCGACACTGTCTTGAAAGTTGTCATCGATCAAGCCGCCCAGCACGATGATCTGCCCGTCGTCCACCAGCACGTTAGTGTCGAGCGATCTCTTGCTGGTGATGATTCCGGCTGGATTGGTCGTATCCGTAATAGCCGATGTTTCCTGATAAATCGCCATCTTGACCGTGCCGCCTTGCGATATCTGCGGACGCACCCGCAACGTCAAACCGATATCATGGCGTTCGACCGTCTGGAACGGATTCACCCCCGCACTGCCAGACGATGCCGCCGTCGTGTATTGGCCGGTAATGAAAGGCACGTTAGAGCCGACCATTATCTTTGCTTCTTCATTGTCGAGCGTGATCAGGTTGGGCATCGACAGGATATTTGCGCTGGTGTCGGTTTCAAGCGCATGAATCAATGCCCCCACTCCAGCCTGGTTAAGAACGGCGAGGGTCAAACCGTTGCTCGGTGCAAGAGGTATGCCCGTGCTTAATTTTGCGGCGGCCTGGCTGATCAGATTGTCGCCTCCTGTACTGAATCCGGTCACGGCACCGACCCGAGCATTGCTCGTGGTACTTCCCGACAAGCCAGCCAATTGCGCCCCCAAAGCGGCGGATTTATTTGTATCCACTTCGACGATCATCGTTTCGATATAAACCTGGGCGCGGCGCGCATCAAGCTGGTCGATGACTGTGCGCAAGTCGCGGTAGACCTGCTCGCTGGCGGTGATGATCAGTGAATTAGTCGTTGGGTCAGCTTGAATGAATCCGGCTGCTCCTCCGCTGGGCAGTGATGTCTGCGCTGGCGACGATGTTGACGATGGCGTTGATGATGAAGGTGCTGATGAAGAAGACGGTGATGATAATGAGGATAGTGATGAAGATGATGATGAGGAGGATGGTGATGCTGAAGTTATCGCGGAAGTATCGGATGTCACGATGGCACGCAAGGTTAGTGCAAGCTTTGTCGCTTCGGCATTCTTCAGATAAATCACATGCACATTGCCCGGCTGTGCGGTCGGCTGGTCGAATTTTGCAATCAGCGTTTTCGCCAGATTGGCACGTGCTTCGGACGGCGCGCGCACTACGACCGAATTGGTGCGCGGATAAGCAAACAGAGTGACGCGCCCGGCATCGCCTCCGGCTGTCGCGCTCGGCTCCAGCAGCCGATTGACCATCGCTGCGATATCGGTGGCGACCGCATAACGGATAGGCACTACATCCAGATCGCTGGTCGCGGGGACATCCAGTGTCGCGATTATTTTGCCCAACCGCAACAGGTTATCGGCGTAATCGGTGATGATCAGCGTGTTATTGCCAGTATCGGCGTTGATGATGTTGTTAGGTGCAATCAGCGGACGCAACACCGCCACCAGACTGTTTGCAGATTCATAATTTAAATGAAAGATTTGAGTCGCGATCTGGTCGCCGCGTACTGCACCGATCTGAATCGGAATCTCCTGCAACTTGGCATCCGCTTCCGGCACCACTTTGATATAGCCGTTGCCAGGCACTACCGCGTAACCCTGCAAACGCAACACCGAGGTCAATAGTTGGAATGCCTGAGCTTTGCTGAGCGGCTTATCGTATACCAGATTTATCTTGCCTTTAACACGCGGGTCGATGATGAACCTCGTATTGGTGTAATCGCCGAACGCCACAATCACCGATTCGATATCGGCATCGACGAAATTGAATAGGGTCTTATTCGAGTCCATCTCCTTATTTGCGCTTGCGATATCGTTCTTGGCCGCAGTTTCGTGTTTGCCGGGAATTTTATTTGTGTTCGACTCCTGCGCATGCGCCGGTTGCACGCCCGTTATTATGCACAGTAATATGAACGCAGCGCTCCAGCGCATTGTTTCTTGTATTATATTTTTCATCATTTTAACTCCAGCGCGATAACTTCTTTGTCGCCTTCTTTACGGCGTTGTCCCAGCAAATTCAGAAAATTCGCCAGCCTCTGTTCTTGCCCTGTCTCGGCTCGCGCCGTGCCGAAAAACTGCAATTGTCCGTTGTTCAACACCCCGGAACCGCTCAGCAACATCGGCCCTTTTACTGTCTTCAGCTTCACCGATGCCTGTGCTCCGTGCCAATCAAGCGCCAGATCATAACTACCCAGTGGTTTAATCGGCGACATCCGCGATGCGAGATCATTCATTTCCAGATTCATCGCTCCGTCCATTTCGATTTTTTCATTCTGCTGCGTCAATTGCAGCGGTTCCCAAGATAAGCGCATCTGGCCGGACGGTTGCACTGTATTCAGTGGCGCGCCCAAGGTGGTCAATCTTTCCGCCGGTAATAAAATTGCGGCAGGACTTACTTGCCATTGATGCCAATTGCCCCTCACGCTGATCGGCTGCGACAGTGCCTCGGCGTTTTCTAGTTCGGCATCGACACTCCCCAACAATACCATCGGGGACAAACGCCACGAAAAGCGCCCCGGCAACAGTGGCGTTACCGGATCGCTACCTCTCGGTGCGCTGCCGATGAACGCCGAGCCGCGCCACAACGTGCCATCCGCATCCCCGAGCGTGAAGCGGCCCGCAGTCTGCTTCTCTAGCACTAACGTCATCCAGGCCGCCGGAAAAAATGCCAGCACGGTGAACGTGATACTAACCATCCCCGCTAGCGACCACATTACGATATGGCGCAATGGAAATCCATCATTACGTTTACAGGACATACCGGAAAGCGGCGAAAGGTCGCCGCGCTCCAAAGTTTTAATAGTTTTAATGAATGGCATGGGATTACTCATTTCTGGGTTGGCGCAACGTCAACGTCGCATTGACCATATCGGGTTGAGCCAGCGCAACGATATTGGCGTCGACAACGGAAATCAGCGCGTTTTTTTGCATATCGTCCAGCCAATTCAACGTGCCGGCAAAAGAGACTGCGGCAAATTGCACCTTCACGTAGTCGCCTGTAAGCACCACGCTTTGCGGCTTCAAGCCATTGCGTGCAAGCGCTGCATCGATATTTTCTTTGGACATCGTTATCAACGGCGCAGCAGATTTTCCGGAAAGTACCGCCGTTTCTTTCGACAATTCCTTCATCTGCGCGACCTGCTGGCGCAGCACGGGCAAATTTTTGTTCAATTGGCCGCGACCTGCCAAGGCCGGATCAATCAGCAAGGCGTAGGCCAAGCCAAATGCCACGGCTAGAGCAGCCACAGCAAGCATCGTCTGTTCGCGCGCATCGCGCGCCGCCAAGAATTCCGAGAACGATTGTTTGGATTGATCCAGCAGACCAGTCAGATTCATTTCGCGCTCCTGATTTGCCAGACGACTGCGCCTGATTGTTCAGGCGCAAGCTCAAGTGCCAAATCGCGTTTAGCCAATGCGGTTTTCATCTGTTGTGTCGGTGCTTCACCACCAGTTCCTTCGGCATGGCTCAGGACAGGCTTTAAGCGCACGAACAGGCTGCGGTCGCGATATTCGATTGCGGCAATCGCAGATGTTTGGCCTGCCGCCACTACGGCGCTGGACCAAGCTTCGCCAAAGGCCGCTGTGATCGCCGTAAAATCATCCGCTGCGGCCTGCCCTGACTCGCGTTGGGCAACCGCGAGCTTTTGCTGCATTTGTGCGAGTGGATCGATGATCACGGACTCTTTCGGATAAGCCGACTTGTAGAGTTGGTTCATGACCGTGCGTAGCGCATTGGTTTCACTCTTCATGCGCCACCAGTCGATATTCAATACAGCGGCATTGATGAGCAGAACCGCAGTAGCCAGCGCCAGCGGCCAGCGCCACGGACGCCAATCCAATTTTGGACTAGTTCCTCTGCCCAATCCTGCCATCAGATCAAGCGTCGTGACGCGGGCACCGGCAATCCAGTGCGACCAGTTATCGGCCAAAACGTTGATACGTTTATTGAGTGCGACCGCTTCCTGATAAGCGTGCACCGCCGATTGCGGCACATACAGAGTGATCGGCGCTTCTGGCACTACCGCGCACAATGTTCTGATCGCTACACTTGCCGCAGATTCATTCTGGTCATGCACTTCGTCCCCTTCGGTTACGCTCAGGACAGGCCCGATCAACAAGCCGAGACCGTCCTGTTCAGACAGGCGGAGTGTCATGTCGATATCGCTATCCCATTTGTTGATGGCTGCGGTCACGCTTCCCGGTTCCCCAGACTGACAAGGTAAGCACAACTGCGCCGGCAGCGCCGCGATATGGCGCGCGCCCAATGCAATGAATGTCTTGGCTAAAAGGTCGAGCCACGCGCGCTGCATCACCGCGATGGTGCGCAATCCATCAGATAATCCGCCCGGTACGATTACGCATTCTGCAGGATCGCAAAGCAACTGCTCTTCCACCAAGCTGGGTAATGCAGCCTTCAACCTGGCAGCCGATAGCGGCGGTACCTGCACGCGCAGTACGGTGACGTTGCTGCCGTCCAGTAATAGCGCAACGCGTTGAATCTTGGCTATCGTTTCTGCCAGATTCGACAACTGCTCTATGCCTTCACGTTCAATCGCGCCACCAGCCGACACCAGCGCGAACGGGCAAGCCAAGGCAGGCCAGTGCGGTGCACTGTCTGCGACGGAGCTGGGTGGTAAGCGGATATAGAGTGTACTCACGGCGTTTCGTTAACTTTATTAATGGGTGGATTGAATAATTTAATGCTCGTCATGCTTATACTCATATCTTAACATTAGCCCTTGAATATTATGCTTGAAATGCCTGAATTGGCTGAATCCCCAATGGAGTCAGTTATAAATTTACACGTTAAATATACTGCGCTCGGTGCGCTACCGAACATATGAACAATACAGGTTAAATGTATAACGTAACTGATGCAAATTGACTCAAAGATAAAAGATAAGCGAATTTTTCCTGATAAATCGCTTATTGGGTTTTCCCGGTTCAACTGTATGACAATTTTGGAAACCCTGCTTTGGTCTTATACTTACAGTTCAATCGTTACTTTTTGAAAGTTAATCGCCATGCAAAATACTCTCATCTCTTCTGCTCGTCGTTCGCGTACACGCGGATTTACCCTGATCGAAATCATGGTGGTGGTAGTCATCATGGGAATTTTGGCCGCGCTGATTGTTCCTAAATTGATGGGGCGCACCGATGATGCACGCATCATGGCGGCCAAGCAGGACATTGCCACTGTGATGCAAGCACTCAAACTGTACAAGCTCGACAATCAGCGCTATCCGACCACTGAGCAGGGTTTGCAGGCACTGATTGTCAAACCGACTACAGGCCCCGCTGCCGATGGCTGGAAAACCGGCGGTTATCTCGACAAGCTGCCGAAAGATCCTTGGGGCAATCCTTATCAGTATCTGTATCCCGGCATCAAAGGGGAACTCGATGTGTTCTCGTATGGCGCAGATGGACAACCGGGAGGCGTCGGTAACGATGCCGATATCGGTTCGTGGGATCTCTAATTACATATTCTTCGCGCGCTTATCAGAACGCGAAAGGCAGTCGACTGTCGCGCGGGTTCACGTTGCTTGAATTGCTGGTGGTGATGGTGATCGCTGGCATCACGCTCGGTGCGGTGTCATTCAATGCGATGCCGAGTGATCGTCAAGTATTGCAAAACGATGCGCAACGGATCGCGCTGTTGCTGCAACTGGCGCGCGATGAGGCGATTGTGCGCAACCGCCCGATTGCATTCGAGGCGGAATCTGATCGTTACCGTTTCCTGATGCGCGAAGACAAAACCTGGCAAGTTCTCCTGCAAGATGATTTGTTGCGCGAGCGTGAATTCAAACACTCACCGGTCACGTTCACGATGAGTCCGTCGTTGCCAGAGCAGACTCTTCCAATGCGCATCATTTTCGGTCGCGAACCTGTCGACAAACCTTTTGTTTTTACGCTTACCGTCGGTGAGGCACAAGTCGCAATCCGCGCCGATGGTATCGGACACTTTGTGGTGGAATGACATGCGCCTGAATCATCGCAACGCAGGTTTTACTTTGCTCGAAGTCATGGTGGCATTGGTTATTCTCAGCACGGCATTGGGCGCCAGTCTGCGTGCGATCAGCAGTTTGACGCAAAACAGCAGCGACTTGCGCGCCTCGATGATGGCGACCTGGTCGGCAGAAAACCGGCTATCACAAATCCGTCTGGCTCATGAATGGCCAGAGTTGGGTCAGAGTAGTTTCGATTGTTCGCAAGGCGAGTTGCATCTGATGTGCGAAGAAAACGTAATCGCCACACCGAACCCCTTTTTCCGCCGCGTCGAAGTCAGTGTCTTCGACGCGCAAGATTCCGGGCGGCGCATCATCAAACTGAATCAGGTGGTAGCCAATGCACAATAACAACAAAGGCTTAACCCTGATCGAACTGCTGGTCGCCATCAGCGTGCTCGGGTTCGTCGCGGTACTCGGCTGGCGCGGGCTTGATGGCATCGTGCGGGCGCGCGTCGCGCTCACCAGCGACCTTGAGCAGACGCGCGGAATCCAGCTTGCCTTCGCTCAGTTGCAGAGCGATTGCGCGCACTTGGCCAATCCCTCCATCCTGCCGAACCGTGTACCGCTTGACGCCGCGCAAGGACGGCTCACGCTGGTGCGCACGGTGTTTTCCGACAACCAGCCGTCACGCCTGCAAGTCATTGCCTATCGTGTCAATGACGGCGTGCTGACACGTCGCGAATCGGTTGCGACGCGCGACTTGAGGGAACTGGATAACCAGTGGCTGACTGCCGAGAACGACACCGATACGAGTCAGGCAGTGGTGCTGCAATCGGATGTGGCCGCGCTGACGATGCGGCTATGGCTCAGTGACGGCAGTGGCTGGCGCTCAGATGTCAGCGCGCCGATGCCAGTTTCTACTAACGCACCGATAGCAGCTTCCTCTGTCGTCGCCACTGCGATTCCTCCGCTAGCGACCGGACTGGAAGTTACGATGCAACTGCGCGGGCGCGATACCGGTATGCTGAAAATATTTATGCTGGGGGCAGTGTGAAAGCGTACCCAACCCCACGCCACAGGCAACGCGGTGTCGCGGTGATCATCGCACTATTGCTGACGACGCTGGCGATCACCATTGTCGCCAGTCTTTTCTGGCAGCAACAAGTGCAGGTGCGCTCTATCGAAAATCAGCGCCTGCAATTACAAAAGCAGTGGGTACTGCTCGGCGCGATTGATTGGGCCAGCCTGATTCTGCGCGAAGATGCGAAGTATTCGAGTACCGATACTCTGGATGAACCGTGGGCGGTTCCGCTCGCGGAAATGCGACTCGATCAATATGTTGAAAATGGCAGCGCTGATGCCGATGTTTCCGACACGACTTTATCGGGCAGAATCACCGATGCTCAAGCACGTTATAACCTGACCAACCTGTGCCCACATGGAATCATTGACCCCGTTGAGGTCGCCGCTTTTCAACGCTTGCTCAACAATGTCCACCTGAATCCGGCGTTGGCGCAAGCAACTGCTAATGAGATGGCGGCTGCGCAAATAAATTCTGCAGCCAACACTGCAAGCGGCAACAACCAATCCGGCGCGCAACCCATGAATCTTACTCAAGTGGATGATCTGCTCGCCGTACCGGGTTTTACCCCGGAGATGCTCGACCAGTTGAAAGATTTTGTGATCTTCCTGCCGCGCGCCACGCCGGTCAATGTAAACACCGCACCGGCGGAAGTATTGTCCGCCAGAATCGATGGGCTTGCGCTTGCCGATGCAACCACACTGGTAACCAGGCGCAGCACCGCCAGTTTTCGTGACATCCCCGATTTTACCAGCCGCTTACCGGGAAATCCTCTTACCTCATTAGGCAGCACGGTATCGGTCATGACCAATTATTTTCTGGTCGAAGGCAAAGTACGCATGAGCCGAGCCGAGCTGGAGATGCAGGCGTTGATCGAGCGCAATGGAACGACCACCAAGCTGATCTGGATTAGAGAGTATTAATACTTTGTGTGCGTTAGCGCACGGAACGTCATGGACCGAAACCGGATAGTGCATTCTGAGTAACGAATTGCCCCCGTTTCGGTTGATCATATTTTGAATTAAAACAGACCCAAACGAGGCTAGATTATTCTCGAATTTTTTGGATCATATTTTAATTTAGGAGAAGCAAAATGAAGAAAATTTCAAACGTAAATAAACCGATGGTGTTGTCCATGACAATACTGATGACCGCTATTATGGCCGCATATGTTGGCAACTCAATCGCCGAAGGCCTCGCGGTGTCCGGTAGCACTGCTGGCGCTGCCCCATCGGGGTCATATTCGATAACACCTACAAATCCCAACATTACGGTGACCGGTGTCTATGCGAACGATGTGTCCCCGGTGCTAACCGGCGGCGGTTCCATCAACGTGGTTAACAATGGCGCGCATGTTGCGGCTAGTCAATCAGGAACAGGAAAGCTCTCGATCGTCAACAATGGTCAGGTGGTGGCCGCGACCAACAAAGGCAGTGGTGTGATGACGATTAGCAGCACGGCTACGGGTGCTGTGGCAATTATTAGAAATGGCAATGGCAATACCACGGTGACTGCGACGGGTTCGACTCCGCTTGCCCTCACCTTCAATGGTGATGGCGACGTCACTTACCCCAAAGCAAGCGTCGAAGGCGCCAATGGCGCTTTTGCCAACCCCTACAACGGTGTTGTTGAAAGCACTCAGCGCAGCGCCGCCGCCGGAGGCCTCGTCACTAACCCCAACATTACGGTGTCAGGCACCAATGCACGCGATGTATCTTCAGTGCTAACGGGTGGCGGCGTCATCAGCGTGGTCAATAATGGCGCCCATGTAGCGGCAACTCAAACCGGAAAAGGTTTGATCTCGGTCGTCAACAATGGTCAGGTGCTGGCCGCGACTAATACGGGCAGTGGCGTGATGACGATACACAACACCGACACGGGTAATGTGGCAGTGACGCGAACCGGGAATGGCAATACCACCGTGACTGTGGCTGGAACAACTCCGCTTGCCCTTTCCTTCAATGGTGATGGCGATGTCACTTATCCTCACTCAGTCGCGCAAAGCCTCGGCGCCACCTCCAACATTACGGTGTCCGGTACCCATGCGCGCGATGTGTCTCCAGTGCTAATTGGTGGAGGCTCCATCAACGTGGTCAACAATGGCTCCCATGTTGCGGCTACTGAAACCGGGACAGGGATGATCTCGATCATCAACAATGGTCAGGTGCTGGCCGCGACCAACACGGGCAGCGGTGTGATGACGATTAACAGCACGGCAACGGGTGGTGTTGCAGTTACGCGAATTGGAAATGGCAATACCACGGTGAATGCGACGGGTTCGACTCCGATTGTCCTAACCTTCAATGGTGATGCTAACGTCATTTACCCACCTAACTCAGCCGCCGGATCAGTCGCCGGAAGCCTCGGTGCCAACACCCATATTACGGTGTCCGGCAGCAATGCGGGCGCTGTACACCCAACGATTCTTGGCGACGGTTTCATCAACGTGACCAACAATGGTTCGGGGGATGATACGGTTACTGAAACCGGAACGGGAACGGTCAATGTTTCCAATACGGGTGCTGGGGTTACCGCGACCAACAACGGCAACGGCGTGATGACGGTTAACAGCACGGACACTGCTTCTGTGACAGTGACCAACACTGGAAACGGTCGCGTCAATGTAACTGCGACGGGTTCGGATCCGCTCACTCTCAGCCATACCGGTGATGATGACTTTACCTATCCCGCTCCACAGCAGTAAGTGGCATTCACTAAAGGCCGTCTTCGGACGGCCTTTTTTATTCCGGTTAACGTGAAACTGGCAATTGCATTAATCCTTATGCCCGATTCGACGGCTCGGCTTTACGTTGTCACCCCGCGCCAAGCTAATTTCCAATGCTGTTTCGAGACGGATCATACGCTCCGTCAAGCTCTCGATTTTCTGCTGCTGGACGATGATCGTTGCGGCCATTCGTTCAATCTTGTCATTCATTTTGATAACTGTGGTGATCGCGTCCCACATCTTGTCAGTTACACCCATCATGCGGCCTTTCGTTCCATCGCGGCAATCCGTATGTTCGATGCCTCTACGAAAGCCAATGCCTTGTCGATAGCAGCATTTGCCTGAGCAGTAGTTTTGTTCATCTGGTCGATCATTCCTTCAAGCGTCTTGTCATCCTCAGATGGGCGATACGACGACGCAGCCCGTCGCAGAAGTTCACCCATTGAAATGCCGGATTTTTTCGCCATTATAGAAATTTGACTTTTTTCTTTAGCGGTAACAAGCACCGGGATTCGTTCTGTAGCAATTGCCATTTTATGGCTCCTTTATGGGCATGGTCAGCACATGTACAGTATAAGGTGCTTTAAAATGACAATCAAGTTCCACGCCATCGCGATCAGTTTCTGATCCGCGCCGCCACTTATTGCATATCGAATGCTGCTCCCTTGGCCTTTCCAAAAGAATTTTTCTCTATGTGCGCTAACGCACGGAATGTCATGGACGAAAGCAGGATAGTGTTATTGGTGTGAAGAATTGCCTTGGTTCCAGTTGATTCGATTTTGAATTGGAATTGACCCAACGGATGCTCGCCTATTCGCAAAGCAGGTCAACAGCGATTACTGACGTAGCACATCAGGGAAAGTACCAGCAAGGAGTCGATCGATTGCACCGATTTTTTCTTAATCAGATATAGGAGAAGCAAAATGAACAACTTTGAAAGTATTAAAAAACCCATGATGTGGTCGATGACCATATTGATGACCGCTATTATGGCCGGTTGCGGCGGTGGCGGTAGTGGTGGCGGTAGCGTACGCCCAGCCGCACCCGCAGGCTCAAGCGCAGGCGCAAGCGCAGCCACAGGCGCAACGGGAGGCGCATGCTCGGGAGCAAGTTGCGTGAATCTTGGAACGGCTGCCAATTATGCGATTCTGGCAAAAACAGGTGTCTCAACCGTTCCAACCTCCGTAGTGACTGGAAATGTTGGAGTAAGTCCAGCCGCCCGTACTTACTTAACTGGATGGTCATTAATAAGTGAGCCATCGGATACCTTCTATACATCCGCTCAAGTGGCCGCACCCGGAAAATTATACGCATCCGACATGGTGGGGGGTACAACCTCTGCTGACTTGGGTGCCGCTGTACTCGACATGGGAACTGCGTACACCGCCGCTGCCGGGATGGCAACAGCAGGTGGTGGGCTAACATATGCTGCTTGTCCAGGGGTCGGAATTATGAGTGACACGACCGATGCGCTAGCAGGCGGGGGCGGCTTTCCCGTCACCGGCATTCCCGCTGGCGTGTACACCTGTGCTGTTAATGTGACCATACCGGGAACTCTCACTCTCAATGGTAGCGCAACCGATGTCTGGGTCTTCAAGATTACGGGAATGCTTACTCAAGCTAACGGTATAAGTGTGAACTTGACCGGTGGAGCACTGGCCAAGAATGTTTTCTGGCAGGTTTCCGATGTGGTGACCATTGGAACGACTGCAACTATACAGGGGGTGATATTGGCGCAAACAAATATCGCACTACAGACGGGCGCAACGATCAACGGAAGGCTGTTGGCGCAGTCTGCGGCCACTCTTGATAGCAGCACGGTTACCGCTCCGTAAGGCATGCAGTACGGGATGTAAGGAAGTAAATAAAGGCCGTCGCAAGACGGCCTTTTTCATATGGGCTTTCCTAATTCAAACGGCATCCAGTCGTGCATTTCCGCACTACATGCTGTGCCTACCGCAATCACTGTAATTACTCTCAAAAATAATTTTCTTTATGTGCGTCAGCGCACGGAACGTCATGGACGAAAGCAGGATAGTGCAATCGGTGTGAAGAATTGCCTTGGTTCCAGTTGATTCGATTTTGGATTGGAATTGACCCAACGGATGCTCGCCTATTCGCAAAGCAGGTCAACAGCGAATACTGACGTAGCACTCCAGGGAAAGTACCAGCAAGGAGTCGATCGATTGCACCATTTTTTCTTTATCAAATATAGGAGAAGCGAAATGAACAAATTTGAAAGTATTAATAAACCCATGGTGTGGTCGATGACCATACTGATGACCGCTATTATGGCCGGTTGCGGAGGTGGAGGAAGCTCATCACCTGCCGCAGCAGCTCCAGCTGCAGCGGCAGGAGCTGCTGCAGCAGTTATCAGCGGAAACCAAGCGGTATCCACCGGAGCTCCAGGGGTATATTCGATGGGAGATATAACGCCCAACGCTACGACATCTGGTAGTGCTGCGAGCAATGTGTCCCCAACAGTAACTGGTGGCGGCTCTGTCGACGTGGTCAATAATAGCCCCGCTAGCGCCCATGTTGCAGCGACTCAAACCGGAACAGGAGCGGTATCGATTGTTAACACGGGTGGCGTGTTGGCGGCAACCAACACCGGCAGTGGTTTGATGACGATTAACAGCACGGACACTGCTGGTGCTGTGACAGTTAGCAACACTGGAAATGGCAATATCACAGTGAATGCAGCTCCGGCTGATGCAACACTCACTCTCACCTACACCGATGGTCTTTCTCACACTTACCCATTGGCTTTAGCTGTCACTCCCCTTGCAGGCCTCGGCTCCAGCCTCGGCACTGCTACTCCCAATCCCAACATTACCGTGTCTGGTACTGGTACGCTGCCTAATGTGTCCTCCGTGTTAACAGGTGGTGGCTTCATCAACGTGACCCAGAATAGCGTCTCACATGTTGCTGCTTCACAAACTGGAACCGGAACCCTCACCATTACCAACAATGGTGGTGCGTTGGCTGGAACCAACTCTGGCACGGGTACCATGACGATTACCAGCACGGATACGGGGTCTGTGGCAGTAACGAGGACTGGGAATGGCAATACCACAGTGGTTGCGGGTGGAACGACTCCGCTTGCCCTCACCTTCAATGGTGATGGTAACGTCACTTACCCAGCAATTGGAGGAGCCACATTCGGTAGTAGTCTCGGCGCTAGCGCCAACATTACCGTGTCGGGTACCAATCCAACGGGTGTATCTCCAACGCTAACTGGCGCTGGCTCTATCGACGTAGCCAACAATGGTGCGGCGGTTGTAGTTGGTGAAACCGGAGCGGGAGCGATCAACATTGTCAATGCTGACACTGGCACGCTTACCGCTACTCAAACCGGAGCGGGAACGATCACCATTACAGATAATGGTACTGGCGGTCTTACAGCAACCAACATTGGCAGTGGCATAGTAACTGTTACCAACACGGCGTCTGCTGCTGTGACAGTTAGCAACACCGGTATTGGCGTGGGTGTCAATCATATCCTGGTGAATGGAACGGGTGCTGTTGCTATCACCTGTACCTACACCGATGGTCTTGACCACACTTGCAATGTCGCTTCCTCAGGCGTCCTCAACGGAGGCCTCGGTGCCGTTGTCCCTAACCCCAATATTACCGTGTCGGGTAGCAATTCGGGCGCTGTAGCCGCAACGATTAACGATCTTACCGGCGTCGGAAAAGTTAATGTGACTAATAACGGTTCGGGGTTTGATTCGGCTACTGAAACTGGAACGGGAACGGTCACTATTGTCAATACGGGTGCAGGTGTTACTGCGACCAATAATGGCAATGGTGTGATGACGATTAACAGCACCGCGACTGCTGATGTGACAGTGACCAACTCTGGAAACGGTACGGTGACTGTGACTGCTGCTGGTTCTAATCCGATCACCCTCTCTCACACCGGTAATGCTAACTTTACATACCCATAACAGCGGGTTGCGGCATTAGCTCTAAAAGAAGTAAAGCAGTAAATAAAAGGCCGTCGCAAGACGGCCTTTTTTCATGTGGGCTTCGCTCATTTATGGCTATCGCAATTACAGTTACTGCTCCAAAAAATAATTTTCTTTATGTGTGTTAACGCACGGAATGTCATGGACGGAAACAGGATAGTGCAATCGGTGTGAAAAATTGCCTTGGTTCCGGTTGATCTGATTTGGAATTGGAACAGGTCAAACGGAGGCTCGCAATATTCGCCAAGTAGATCAACAGCGAATATGACATAGCACACCAAGGTAAGTAACAGTGATTTTTTCTTAAATATTAGGAGAACCAAAAATGAACAAATTTGAAAGTATTAATAAACCCATGGTGTGGTCGATGACCATACTGATGACCGCCATTATGGCCGGTTGCGGAGGTGGTGGAGGTTCATCGCCAGCCGCAGGTCCTGCTGCGGGAGTCGCCGCCGCTGCATCAAGCAATCCCGTCAACCTTGCGTTGTCCGGTCCTGCGAGCGGTGTTGGAGCTGCCGCAACCTATTCGATAGTGCCTGCAACACCAAGCGTTACGGTGTCCGGTCTCTTTCCGAAAAAAGTGTCCCCAGTGTTGACTGGCGGCGGTTTCATCAACGTGGTCAATAATGGCAACGCTCACGTTGCAGCTACTCAAATGGGAACAGGAACGCTATCGATTGAGAACGATGGTCTTGTGCTTGCCGCAACTAACACTGGCAGTGGTTTGATGACGATTAACAGCACGGACACTGCGGGTGCTGTGACAGTTACCAACACTGGGAATGGCAATATTACAGTGAATGCAGTTCCGGCTGATGCGGTGCTCACTCTCACCTACACCGATGGTCTTAACCACACTTACCCATTGGCTTTGGCTGCTAGTCCTGATGCAGGCCTCGGCTCCAGCCTTGGAGTTAGCACCATACCCGGCGTTACCGTGACTGGCTCTGCTGCGGCCAATGTGGCCTCAGTGATAACAGGTGGCGGCACCATCACAGTGACCAATAATGGCGCCCATGTTGCAGCTACTCAAACTGGACTCGGAGCGCTCACCATTACCAATAATGGTGGCGTGCTGGCTGGGAACAACACTGGCACGGGTGCAATGACGATTACCAACTCGGATACGGGTTCTGTTGCAGTAACGAGAACGGGGAATGGCAATACCACAGTGACAGCAACGGGAACGACTCCGCTTGCCCTCACTTTCAATGGTGATGGTAACGTCACATATCCAGCACAAATAACAATCACAGGCGGCGTCAACGCCAGCAGCAGCCTGGGTTCCATTAGTGCCAACACCAACATCACAGTATCCGGTACCGATGCGGGCGATGTGGCTCCGGCGCTAATTGGCGGAGGCTCCATCGACGTAGTCAATAATGGTAGCGGCCATGTTGCAGCGATTCAAAACGGAGCGGGTGCGATTAACATTGACGTTTCTCCTCCTGGTGGGGTTGTGGCTGCAAACAACACGGGCAGTGGCGTGATGACGATTAACAACACGGACACCGCTTCTGTGGCAGTGACTAACACGGGAAATGGCAATATCACAGTGACTTCGAGTGGTTCGGGCGCTATTGCCTGTAACTTCACCGATGGTCTTAACTACAATGTCATCTTAAGTGTTGCTACTGGTGTTGGAGTTTGTACTAACGGTATAACTAACGGAGCCCCGGCCCCAGGCCTCGGCACCAGCCTCGGCGCTGCCACCAATGATGCCAATGTTACGGTGACGGGTAGCAATGCAGGCGCTGTATCCGCAGCGATTAACGACCCTACCGGCATCGCAACAATCAATGTGGCCAACAATGGTTCGGGGTTTGATACGGCTACTGAAACCGGAACGGGATCGATCACCGTTTCCAATACGGGTGCAGGAGTTACGGCGACCAACAATGGCAATGGTGCGATGACGATCAACAGTACGGCGACTGCTGCTGTGACAGTGACCAACACTGGAAACGGTGCTGTCAATGTGACTGCGTCAGGTTCTGCTCCGATCACCCTCAATCACACCGGTGATGATGCATTTACATACCCGGCAGCAGGGACTGGAGTTGGCCTCGGTACCGCCCTCGGTGGCAGTAACGCAACCAATACTTCAGTTACTGGCAGCAATACAACGGGTGTAACCACAACGATTACCGACAGCACTAACGCCGCACGCATCAATGTAACCAATAATGGTGCAGCGGTTATCGCTACTGAAACCGGAACGGGAACGGTCAACGTCGTCAATAATGGCGCCGGGCTTACCGCAACCAATACCGGCAATGGTGTAATGACGGTTACCAGCACTGACACTGCTCAGGTAACAGTTACCAACACTGGAAATGGCAATATCACAGTGACTGCATCGGGTACGTCTCCGCTTACCCTTACCTACACTGATGGTCTCAGCCATACTTACCCGTAATACGGTTGCTCCATAAGGCAGGTAGTTTAAGAGGTAAAGCAGTAAATAAAAGGCCGTCGCAAGACGGCCTTTTTTCATATGAACTTCCCCAATTGCTCCTTGCGCTGCCAGATCCTATAAAGTTTCAATCACCTTGCCCGCCGCTTTTCCCATGATCCGCATGGGGGAGGGGAGAGTTCTATGCGGCCATCAGTTCAGCTTTGATCGGTTTGATGTTTGCCTGCTTCTCTGGTTGTTGCTCGACTTCCCATAGGTCTACGGCCTGTTGCATGCGCAGCCAGCTTTCCGGCGTGGTGTTGAGCAGCTTGGCAACGCGTGCCACCATCTCTGGAGTCATACCGCGCTTTTCGTGAAGCAACTCGGATACCGAAAGGCGCGATACACCGATCCTCTGCGCAAACTCGGTCTGTGTTATTTCAAGTGCAGGTAGAACGTCCTCACGCAGGATGGCACCTGGGTGCGTCGGGCGGCGTTTGGGGTCTCGCAGGGTCTTCATCAATGATAATCCTCTGCCTTGTAACCCGCTTGGAATAACGTGTGCTTGCGGAATTGTAAAAGAAAATCCACCTATGCCGCGTGCTGTGTCTCTTTCTTCAGGGCAGCAACAATCAGACTATTCAAACTCACACCACGCCGCGCCGCTTCGAGCGCAATCTGACGGTGTAGATCACGGCCAACCCGCACGTTGAATGACCCCTTGAATGGCTGCTCCGGCGTGATATTTTTTTCTTTGCACATCGCCAGATAATCATCCACACCATCGTGGAAATCCTTGCGCAACTCTTCGGCGTTGCTGCCTTCGTAGCTAATCAGGGCGCGTATAAACTGCACCTTGCCGAAAAAAATACCATCTTCGTCGCTGTACTCGACTGACCCGGTGTAGCCCTTGTGTTCCAACGTGTTTTTCATAGCAAACCCTCCTGTCTCAATATATCCAGCACTTGGTCAATCAGATAAGGTTTCAGCACTGGCGATGGGTGCGGCCTATGCATGAATACCGGCGCGCAATACTCATGCTCGAACCTAACCCGTGATCCGCTGCCTTTCTGGTTGAGTACATAACCGAACCCGGCCAATAGGGCGGTGACCTCCTGAAAGGTAAAGTTCTTCGGGCGGCTTTTGAGCCTCGCCAGCAGCTTTTCGTGTTTTCCCATGCGTGAATCCTACCCAATTGTTTTGAGTATTGCAACTAAATTTAGTTGCATATTTTTTAAAGGTGACTATAACAATGCCATCAGGTTGGAAATACCAATTGGCCATTCCCACGCTCTGATGAAGCTACTGATATGACTACTAGCCATCTCACTAAGCTGCACAAACCGCAGCAAGTGATTGGTTATAGCCATTTGACTAGGCCGTCCAAAGACGACAACCAAGTCGCTGGTTATGCGTGGGAACGATATGTGTAGCTTGTGCAGTTTCTTGGTGTAACTACTGATAAGGCTGCTAAATGGCGCTGACGGCGGTATTAATTTGTATCCTCGGCTTTACGATGCTATTCCGAGGGTCAGTAATTGGTACGCCAGTTGAACTCAGGGCGCTAAGGCCTGTGGTAACGGCAAGGCTCGCGTTTTTTTGCTTCATGATGGCCCAGGCACCGGCAACTTGGGGGGCCGCCATTGATGTGCCATACCAAGCCTGATAACTCCCGCCGGGAATGGAAGAGGTAATTTCAGCGCCGGGTGCCAGCAGATTCAGGAAGGACGCAGAATTCGATTCGCAGAGGATAGCGTCCACAGTGGACATGCCAAGATTATTTCCCGCGCAGTTGTTGCTGTAGCCCGCTACGTCAAAAGTCGCACCAACGCTGATGGCGCTGGAGATACAGCCCGGCGCGCTCATGCTACTCAAGTAACCATTATTGCCCGATGCAATAATGGTAGGAATGTTCACGGAACGCAGGATGTCGATGGCGGCTTTGATAGATGGATTAGCCGAGTCGCAAGCGCTCTGGCTGGAATACTGTCCGCTGCCAAGACTCATATTGACAGCGGCAATGTGGTAGGTGTTGCGCAGAGCATAAGCTTGTTGCAACCCCAGAATCTGGTCTGAAGTATAGGTCAGAGCACAGGGCGTGGCCGAGCCGCAACTGGTAACGCTGTCGAACCGGGAGAATACCTGGATGGCAATCAGCGAGGCATCTTTGGCTACGCCGTAAAAGGTGCCGTTATTTCCCGCTGCAATGCCTGCCACAACGGTGCCGTGGTCGCACGCTCCCGCTGGACAAGTTCCTGCGTAGGGCATGGCGGAACCGGCTGCCGTAGATTGCGTCACGCCTCCCGGACAGACCGAGGTGGCGCCATCGGCGGCATTATTGGACGAATAACAGGCTTCGGAAACCACCTTGCCCGTCAGAAAGGGGTGAGTCTTGTCCACGCCTGAATCCAGAATGGCGATAGTCTGCCCGGCACCGCTGTAACCGCTACTCCAAGCGGTCGTAGCCCCCATTACGGAATCGCTTTGGGCATCGAAGTGTACAGCAAGCCGATCTTCTTCGATGGAGGTGACTTCGGTCAGGCTGACCAATGCTTCCAGTTCGGATGGGTTGACCTCAATTGCCATGAAAGGAATGTTTGCAAAGAGCTTGGTTGTTGCCCGTTTCTGCTTGAGCGTTACAATCTGGTTCAGCACCGCAGACTGCGCAGCAGCGATTTGATCGCGTTGCAGTGCTGCGTTGGTGGCAGACATCATTCCTTCCGGGGCGAAGGCGACGCGCACCCCAACGATGAGCCGCACTGACCCATTTGTCGCTGCAAGTTGGCGCAGGTTGCTGAGTTTTTTGGCGATGGCTGGTTCACTGCTCGCACTCAGTGGAGCATTTAGGGTATTTCCCAAGATAACACGACTGGATGCGGAGGCGGGGGCCGTTGAGTTCAAGTCTCCGCATCCTGTCATCATAATTGCGGTCAGCAGGCAACAAAAAACTACTGAAAATAAGTCAGGGATTCTGCGCAATAAGCCGTTCTGTTCTTGATCTTTGATTTGCTGAGTCATGGAAGTCTCCTGATAAATACTTATTTATTCGCGTTGCATCCGCTATGGACGAACTTGCCTGAATTTTTCTATGGCAGAGTAACGGTCACTGGCCCGGTGCTTCCGCCAGCGGCGGTAACCGTACCACCGGTCTGGGTGTTGGGCGTCCCTAATAGATCCGCCCCTGCCAATACTCTGCCCGTCACCGCTGTGCCTCCGGCAAAAGTGATTGAGTCGCCAGCCAGGATGGTTCCCACGAAGATAGTATTGTTTTCTACCGGTCCAGTTGCGGCGGGGAAGCTCACATCACCACCAAGCGGAGCCCCATCTGCTAACCTCGGGGTTCCGACCTGCCAAAATACATTCTTGGCTTGGGCACCGTTGAGGAGCACGACTTGGGTAGGAGTGCATACCGGCCCTGCAACGCAAGCGACGGTGGATCCTGTGATGGTGAGGTCGCTCCCAACCTGAAAGAGCCAGACTCCATTTGCATTACCGAAGGCGTCAAGCGTGAGCGTTTCTCCACTCCCTAAAACCATTGTGCTTGCACTCTTATAGATACCCGGCGTCAAGTGGAGACCGCCCAATGCACCTGGCCCAGGAATTACAGTAGCTCCGGCTTGTTGCGCGGCACTGGCCCACGCGGTGTTCAGGGCGGTTTTGACAGCATATACGCTTGTATTAAATGTATTGCTGTTGGTGGCGAAATACCTGATTGTCGAACCGGTTATCTTCAACCCGCTTGGTATATCAATCGGGCCGTTGATTGCGTCGATTAAGCCGACTTCCAGTCCACAACTATCTACCTCCTCAATACCTACCACCACCGCAGCGACGCCGGACGCCGGTGATGCGGGAAGCGACATACACGTCGAAACGGGTGCATCCATCGCAACGTCTCCGCCAAACGTGGCGCTATTGGCAACACCCGTTGCAATGCCAATGGAGGTAGTCAGCCCGGCGGACGTCGTCAACGCGTAAGTGATGAGCGCTGCAAGAGGTGGCGGAGTGGCGGGTGGGCCAACTGGAGCGCCCGGAGAGCCTGGAGAGCCTGATGCTGTAGGGCCTGGAGCGCCGGAAGCGCCTGCCGGACCTGATCCGCCTGAAGCGCCTGAACTCCCACCACCGCATCCGGCCACAATAATTGCTGTCAACAGGCAAAAAGAAACCACCGAAAACAAGTCACGGATTCTGCTCAATAAGCCGTTCTGTTGCTGATCATTTATTTTCTGGGCCATGAAAGCCTCCTAATAATAAGTAGTTCTTCATTAACGTTGCGTCCGACTTTGAAGAAGAACCACAGTACGCCCGATTCATCGCAAGCTCTGTACGGAAGCCAACATAGCGATGTTGTCGCTGTGAACGACGAAGGTGTGGTGCGGGGCTGAAGGATTTAAATCTCTTGATTTAATAAAATTGAACAACTGCTGCCACATAGCGATAATGGCGTTGCAAACAGACAGGTGCTAAAGTTGATTGGATAAGATCGAATGTCCAACCGCCACTAAAGGAAAATAATGACATTCCATCAAGTTTTAAAAACGTTGACTTGCATAGGCTTGGCTTCAATTTCTTCAATGTCTACTGCTGATACCTCAGAACTTTTTGCAATCGTTGAATCAAGGCCAATAAGCGAGCTTTGGCTCAACCCTGGTTTTTACACTTATCACTTTCAAAGTGATCAGGGATTTAACAATAACAATTTGGGGTTTGGCGGGGAATATCGCTATTCAACAACAAGCTCAATAGTGGTTGGCGGTTTCCAGAACAGTGACTGGAAAACATCTGATTATGTCGGCTGGTATTGGCGTCCGATCACATTGGGCCCGGTACACTTGGGTGCGGAAGTAGGCGGAATTGATGGCTATTCTAGAATAGTTAATGGCGGTTGGTTCCCTGTTGTTGTACCGGTTGCCAGCCTGGAATACAATAGCATTGGTGCGAACATAGTTTTTGTCCCCAGCTACAAAGACCAACTGCATGGGGGGCTGTCTTTACAGTTGAAGGTAAAGATATATTGATCGGGATGGGCGGTGGTATTAGCCAAGTTCGTTAAAATGTTGTTAAAAATTGAGTCAAAACTTAACCCGAAAGGAATGTCATGTTTTGTAAGGTCGCTTTATCAATGGGGTGCGTAATGTTTTCTGCAACTGCGTTTGCGGACACGTCCGATATCAAGGCATCTAACAACCAGATTGGCATTCAGGTTATGTCGACGCATGTCGATTACACAGAAACAGGTAATGGATTACTTGGTACTACGACCGGGGTGGCTGACACGGAGACAGGCAATGTGCACGGTTATGCCTTGTCCCTATCCGTGATGAAGGATTTATCCGCAATGAAGAATTCTTGGCTCGAAAATGATTATTTCGAAGCCGAGTACGACCATTCCAGCGGTAACACGAATTATACAGGCTCGTTAATAGGTGGTGTATATGGTTCAGTAGTTTCGACCTCCAGTGCAACACTCATTAATTACAACGCCCGTTATGGAAAAGGCTTCATTGTTAACGACAAATTTATGCTGACACCCTATTTTGAACTTGGCCATCATTCATGGGACAGGGGGGTCAATGCGGGCGAAAGCTATACTCACAATTATTATGGGATCGGTGGGCTGGCTCAGTTCTCGCCTGTCGGCAAGTTGGTATTTTCAGCCAATGCCATGTTAGGGAGCACATTCAGTTCGACTATTACGGTGAATGATTTTGGTGGCCCAAATGGATTTTCGGGCAGATTGGACAATTCCACCCTGTACAAGGTGGGTGTCTCCGGAGATTATGCGTTTACGCAAAAGTTCCATGGGAACGTCGCTGTTGATTATACGGGTTTCAAGTATGGCATCAGCGCGCTGTATCCTGTCGGCACGGGCTTTGTCGAATGGGAGCCTAGCAGCACCACATATTACACAACGGTCAAACTTGGTTTAGGGTACGCATTCTAATTGAGCTGAAATGAAACGGGGGGAGAGCTTTGTTTAAGGGGCTTCCTGTGATAAGGCAGTAAGGTGGTCGAGCAGGCATAGGACAAACACCTATGCCGTATTGCATGATTCTCTTATCGCTTATCATGGCGCTACAGCGTATTGTAGAGGTTCATGGCGAACAAAAATAGTAAGCCATGATATTAAGATTAATGCTCGCACTGTGAGGAGAATAATGATGGCTAAAGGACAGCAACGTAAAAACAAGGAAGCGAAGAAGCCAAAAAAGCAGAAACAGCCTGTTGCTCTAGCTGGCGGTTCAACAAGACTCTCCTGAGTTTATCGAAGGACTCACCACAAACGCTAACATTTGAGTTTAGCCACGACTTTTTGTCGTGATTTTTTATATCGCAGAAAAAGGAATTTATCACATGGCAACCGGTACAGTTAAATGGTTTAACGATGCAAAGGGTTTTGGTTTTATTACTCCGGATGATGGCACCGAGGATTTGTTCGCGCACTTTTCCGCAATCAACATGGACGGTTTCAAGTCGCTCAAGGAAGGTCAAAAAATTTCCTTTGATGTAACTCAAGGCGCCAAGGGTAAGCAAGCTTCCAATATCCGGTCTGCCTAACCGACTCTTCCGTTTGCACATGGTGCAAACGGATAGTGATGCGCGGCGGCGGGAATGTGGGTCGTATTTGTCTATAAGATTAGGCTATTTATGAAAAAGTACGCAAAGCATCTTATCTTCTCGCTGCTACTGGTACTGACGGGGGCGTTCGCCCAGACTACATCTCCCGCAGTGGGCAATCCGACCTTCACGCAACAGGAACTGGATCAGATGCTGGCGCCGATTGCGCTGTATCCGGACCCCTTGTTGTCGCAGATTTTGATGGCGGCGACCTATCCGTTGGAGGTCGTCGAAGCGGCACGCTGGTCGAACGCCAATCCCGCGCTCAAGGGCGATGTGGCGGTTCATGCTGTCGACGGCATGAATTGGGATTCAAGCGTCAAATCGTTGGTAGCCTTCCCGCAAGTGCTGCAAACGATGGATCAAAAAATCGATTGGACCGAACGCTTGGGAGATGCGTTTCTTGCGCAACAATCTCAAGTGATGGACACAGTTCAGAAGCTGCGCCAGAAAGCGCAAGGGGCCGGCAATCTGAGTTCCAACTCGCAAATCCTCGTAAACCAATCTGGCGGCAGCATCGAAGTCGCGGCGGCGAATCCCGACGTGATATATGTGCCGTACTACAACCCTGCGGTGGTCTACGGATATTGGTGGTGGCCGGATTATCCGCCTGTGTTCTGGGCGCCATGGGCGGGCTATGGCTGGAATGGCGGATTCGCATGGGGCATTGGTATTGGCATTGGCGCCGATTTCTTTTTCGGGGTGTGGGATTGGCGTAACCATCGCGTCTATGCTCGCGACCCTCGACATTTGGGCGAGGTTCATACGTGGCAGCACAGCCCGGAGCATCGTCACGGTGTGCCATATCGTGACGCATCGCTGAATCGGCAATTCGGTCGTGTTGCCGCAGCACCGGCGTCACGCGCAGAGTTTCGTGGGCATGAGGCATCAGTAAACTCTCGTTCTGGCGAATCTGGCAATCACTTATCGACGCAGTCTGCCCAAAGAGCGCATCTGCCTGAAACGCGGGGAACGACGGCACCGCAAAGGGTGAGCCAACCGTTCGCTGAACCAAGGGCGCATGCTTTTGAGAATGTTGGGCGTGGTGCCGAAGTGCATAATTTTAGCGCACGCGGCAATGCCAGCCTATCGGGTAGATCTATTGCGCCTGCGCCATCGCGCGGGGCATCACATTCTGCGCACCATTGATTCTTGTGTTGTTGGTAGCCGAATATTCCCACCATACGCAGCAAATGGAATGCGAAAATGCAATGATTAATGACCTCAATATGCAGGGCAAACGGGAGGAACAGGCAGTGAACATTTCGCAAACAATATCTTGGCGCATGAGCACATACCAACGCATCGCGCGAACCATTATTTGCGCATTAGGACTGGTATTTATCGCGCCGACAGGTTCCTTCGCGGCAGTGGCACAGCGAGCCTTTGAATCGCCGCAGGCGGGGGTCACTGCGTTGATAAAGGCCGTGAAGGCGAACAACAAACACACATTGCGCGCTATCTTCGGATCCGAGGGCAACAAGCTGCTCAGTTCGGGCGACGCAGTCGAGGATGCGCACAACCGTGCGGTGTTCAGCAAAGCTTACGACGAGGCTCACAAAGTTGTATTGGAAGGCGAAATGCAAGCGACCCTTGTTATCGGAAAGGATGAATGGCCGATGCCGATCCCATTGGTTAAATATCCTGACGGCTGGCGCTTTGATACGGTCAAGGGGGAGGATGAAATACTCAAGCGGCGAATCGGTCGTAACGAACTTGAGACAATGCAGGTGTGCTTGGCAATCGTCGATGCAGAACGCGAGTATGCGGCGGGGCACCTCGACAGTGATGGCGTCCCGGTCTATGCGTCTCGGTTCACCAGCAGCCAAGGTAAACAAGATGGATTGTATTGGCCGACCCAAGCGAACGAAGCGCCGAGTCCTCTCGGTGCGCTGCTTGCCGTCGCAGCCGATGAGGGATATGCGCGCCCCGGCGTGTTGCGGCGCAATCCCTATCACGGCTACTACTATCGCATTCTGACAGCCCAGGGAGAAGGCGCACCAGACGGTGCGCGAGATTATCTGGTTAAAGGCAAGATGATCGGCGGGTTTGCTGTCATCGCGTATCCGGCACGTTACGGCGCATCGGGAGTTACGAGCTTTCTTGTCAATCACGATGGTGTGATCTACGAGAAGGATCTGGGGCCGAACACGAAAACCGTTGCAGCAGAAATCACGACATTTAACCCCGTAGGTTGGGGACACGCATTACGTCAATCGGATGGCTCGCAAGCGGTATCCGAAAATTACAAACAGGTGATTTCCAGCCCGATACGAACCGATGAAGACAGGAGTGCTGATGCCAAGCGCAAACCGCTGGAGTTCTTGCAGTTCACTAATGTGCAACCCGGTATGCTGGTACTGGATGTTGCGACAGGCGGTGGATACACCACACAACTTCTTGCGCTGGCCGTTGGCAGCAACGGCACCGTATGGGCGCAAGGCGACAAATTACGGACAGCATTTGAAAAGCGACTTGCCGATCACCCACAGAAGAACATCGTGCCGGTTATACAGTCTTTTGAAGATCCGATACCCAATGATTTGCCCAAGCTGGATTTGATCACCATCATCCTGAATTACCACGATATCGCTTATATGCCCGTTGACCGCACGAAAATGAACCAGAGGTTGTTCAACGCGTTGAAACCGGGCGGACATCTCGTTGTAATTGATCATGCGGCCACGGCTGGCGCTGGTATTTCAGTGGCAAAATCACTCCACCGTATTGAAGAAACGGTCGTGGTGAACGAGTTACACCAAGCCGGTTTCCAGCTTGAGCAAGAGGCTGACTTTTTGCGTAATCCGTCCGACCCTCGTGACCAGGTTATTTTCAAGATGAATATACCAATAGACAATTTCGCGTTGCGCTTCGTCAAACCTTGATGAGCCTGCTTGATATCCGAAACTAATATTGAGGACAACAATGAGAACCCTTTTGGTTACGGGAGCCAACCGGGGGATCGGACTGGAGTTTTCCAGGCAATATGCCGCAAATGGTTGGCGTGTTTTTGCTTGTAGTCGCCACCCTGAAAAGTCAGATGCGCTCAACAAACTGGCGGCTCAATATCCTGAACTGATAAAAATTCAGGCGCTTGATGTCGCTGACCATGCGCAGATTGAGCGCTTGGCGCAGGCACTGTTCAATGAATCCATCGACCTACTCATAAACAATTCTGGCATCTATCCGGATTCCGATGCAAGCGGTTTTGGCCATACCGATTATGCAGAATGGCAGCAGGCATTCTGTATCAATACCATGGCGCCACTCAAAATGGCCGAAACATTCGCTACTCAAATCACTCGCAGCAAGCAAAAAAGCATCGTAATCATCACCAGCAAAATGGGCAGCATTGCGGACAATAGCAGCGGTGGAAATTACCTTTATCGTTCCAGCAAAGCGGCGGCTAATATGGTTGTGAAGAGTCTTGCAATTGACCTGAAACATTACGGAATCAATGTGGTAGCATTCAACCCCGGTTGGGTCAAGACTGATATGGGTGGGCCGAACGCATTGATCTCAACAGAGCAAAGCGTATCAGGCATGCGGCAAGTGATCAGCAAGCTCACCATAGCTGACTCAGGGAAATTCTTTGATTATGACGGTCAAGTGATTCCTTGGTAATCACATCCGAATTCTGCATTTCTATATTTGGAAGTTGCTGACATCAGGCGTAGCCCACCCAACGGAACAATGAATAAGGAGAGCGCCATGAGCAAACAAGTACAGGAAGCCTACATCGTCGCCGCGACGCGCACGCCGGTGGGCAAGGCGCCGCGCGGGATGTTCAGAAATACTCGTCCAGACGATCTGCTGGCGCATGTGTTGCGCAGTGTGTTGGCGCAGGCGCCGTCGCTCGACCCGGCGAGTATCGGTGATGTGATCGTCGGATGCGCGATGCCGGAGGCGGAGCAGGGGATGAATGTGGCGCGTATCGCACTCCTGCTGGCGGGGCTGCCGAACACGGTGCCGGGCTTGACCGTCAACCGCTTCTGTTCTTCCGGCTTGCAGGCGGTGGCGCTGGCGGCGGATCGCATCCGACTGGGCGAAGCGGAGGTGATGATCGCGGCGGGGGTAGAGAGCATGAGCATGGTGCCGATGATGGGCAATAAGATCGCGTTCAACCCGGAAATCTTTGCGCACGATGAGAATCTCGGCATCGCTTACGGCATGGGCATCACTGCCGAGAAGGTGGCGGAGCGCTGGAAAATTTCGCGCGAAGCGCAGGATGAGTTTGCATTTAACAGCCATAGTCGTGCCGTGCAGGCCATCGCGAAGGGCGAATTCAAGGACGAGATCACGCCGTACCGCATCGAAGATCATGTGCCGGATTTGCATGCGCGCGAGGTAAAAACAAAAGCGCACGACGCATCGCAGGACGAAGGGCCGCGCGCCGATACTTCGGTTGAGGCGCTGGGCAAGCTCA
>CAYZPM010000017.1:0-77381 GCA_964480365.1 uncultured Gallionellaceae bacterium | reverse complement strand
CTCAGAGCCTATCTATGAGAAATACATGCTCAAAGCGCTTGGTATCAACTGCTTGGACAAATAAAATCAACGCATGGTGATATTTTGAGAAGTGAGCTACTTCCCCGCTTATTAGAATTTCAGGAAACGAATTATGAACAATTTTATCAACGAACAAGCCTCGCTATTGCTGGTGGACGATGATGATGTTTTCTGTCAGGTGCTAGGTCGCGCACTGGAAAAACGAGGCTACACAGTAACTGTTGCGCACAGCGTTGAACAGGCTATGCCACTGGCGCAGACCGAGCCGCCTGAATATGCGGTGGTAGACTTAAAGATGGACGGTGCATCAGGACTGACGCTCGTGCATGCTCTGCATGAACTCGACTCGGCCACGCGCATCGTGATGTTGACCGGCTATGCCAGCATCGCCACGGCAGTGGAAGCTATCAAACTGGGTGCGACGCAATACCTTACCAAGCCAGCAAATGCGGACGAAATCGTGGAGGCGTTCGGACACCTACCCAGCCCTCACCTGCATTTCAATGCACAAGTTACGACAGTAGATCGCTTGGAGTGGGAACACATCAATCGCGTGTTGCTTGAACATGAAGGCAACATCTCCGCCACCGCGCGCGCCCTCAACATGCACCGCCGCAGCCTGCAACGCAAACTCGCAAAGCAGCCTGAGACGTAAATCTAAGCAGGTCTGTATTCGTCTTTGCAATCGTCGCTACAGCATGGTAAAGCGTGCCCCTAAGTGACCGTTTTGTGGCTGTGAATTTACACGGTTCAAGGGCAGTTATGGGATACGCAGCGACAGATAGCAAGCAAAAAAATCACTGGCTGCTTATAATGAAAAAGTCATTGGCAGCGGTAAAGGCTGACTGCATCTAGTCGGCTTATAGCTGCTGTTCGCGAACAGCAGATTTCCTGCGCTGCCCACTAAAACATTTTGAATAACACACTGTAGTCTGGTATAAAAATGCCACCGAAAGAGCCGACTTTTACAACATTTCAAAATCCGCTGGGATGCTATTTTTCAGCGACCCGCCCAGCCTTTCTCAGTGCAAGTTTAATGTCATGCCTGATTGGGCTGGCGACTGCGAGCCACGGGAACATTACGCTTTCTCCTGGACTGGCGGCATTCACTCTGATGTTCGGATTGATGGCGCACGCCGGAGTGAACGTACTGAACGATTATTACGATGCGCTAAACGGTACAGATGCGTGCAACGTAGAACGAGTATTCCCATTCACTGGCGGTAGCCGCTTCATTCAGAACGGAGTGTTGACTCTTGCGCAGACTGCGCGCTTTGGATTTGCGCTGTTGTTTGGCGTGGTACTTGCGGGGCTATGGTTGATGCTGCGTTCCGCTGCGCAATTGTTATATATCGGCGGTGCAGGACTGTTCATCGGCTGGGCGTATTCGGCGCCACCTTTCCGCTTGAATAGTCGTGGATTTGGCGAGGTATGTGTGGCGGTAGGCTTTCTATTGGTCACTGTGGGGACAGATTTTGTACAACGCAAAGGCTTTGCTGCCGCTCCATTCATCGCAGGTTTGTCCTACGCGCTGTTAGTGACTAATCTGCTCTACATCAATCAATTCCCGGATCGTAAAGCCGATACTGCTGTAGGAAAACTACACTGGGTTGCCCGGCTGGACGTGTGGCAGGCGCGCTGGGGATATGTGCTGATCATGGCATTGGCGAATGGCTGGCTGGTGTTGTCAGTTATATACGGTTGGCTACCGCCACTGGCGTTGACGGCTGGTTTAGCCTTGCCATTAAGCATTAAGGCTGCAAGGCAATTGTTCCGTCATGCCTCGCATCCACAACATTTAAGTGAAGCGATAAAATTGACCATTGCCGCGATGTTGTTGCATGGCTTGTTGTTAACATTAAGTTTATTTATGGGATAAATCGTGATTGCTACCAGACAATTTTGTTATTGCCCTGCCATATCCTATCTTGACACGCTACCTGAGCCTCGCTAACTTTTAGCATAGACACTTGCATGTCAATGTCAGCACTGCCATTATGACAGCATCTGTCACCCTAAACGGGAATCGGATTTGCCCTCCATGAAATCGCCGCTACTTCCTGAACTGGTGTCCTTCATCGAAACCCTGCCAGAACCGCATATTTTGTGTGACCGCCAGTACCATGTGCTGGCGGCAAACATAGCCTATCGACGCAGTTTCGGCGAAGATCAAGTTTTCGTCGGACGAACCTGTTTCGACATTTCCCACCACTTCTCAGTACCCTGCGATCAAGCTGGCGAGACATGCCCTCTCCAGCGGAGCCTCCTCTCCGAACAGCGGGAGCGAGTGCTTCATCTTCATCATACCCCGCAGGGAGAGACCTACGTCAACATCGAGTTATCCCCGGTACGCGACGGCAAAGGGAACTTCGCCTACTTCATTGAGAAGATTGAACCTGTCGCCGTAGCCCGAGGACTTTCAAATGCTCAAGGGCTTGTCGGACGCGCTCCGGCCTTTCAACGTATGCTGGAGATGGTCGCGCGAGTTGCACCCTCTGAAGCCACGGTGCTGCTCTTGGGAGAATCAGGCAGCGGCAAGGAGCTCGTGGCCAAGGCCATACACGATGCGAGTCGCAGAGTCGACAAGCCTTTCGTTACCCTGGATTGTTCGGGACTCACCGAGACACTTTTCGAGAGCGAACTTTTCGGCCATGAACGCGGCGCATTTACCGGTGCCACCTCACGGAAAGAAGGTTTGATCGAGGCAGCAAACGGTGGAACGCTATTCCTGGATGAAGTGGGTGATATTCCCCTGATTATGCAGGTCAAACTCCTGCGCCTACTTGAAACCGGTGCATATCGGCGCGTCGGTTCTACCGAACCTCACATGGCCGACATCCGGCTGGTTTCAGCGACTCACCGCGACTTACGCGCAATGGTCAAAAGCGGCAGCTTCCGGCAGGATCTCTATTTTCGACTCAATACGTTTCCGGTCGAACTGCCGCCCCTACGAGAGCGATCATCCGACATCCCTATTTTGGCGAAATCGCTCTTGGCTCGTGTTGCCGCAGATCGGAACCTGATCATTTCTGAAGATTCCATCGAACTGCTGCGCCGCTATGACTATCCCGGCAACGTGCGCGAGTTGCGCAATATCATCGAGCGGGCAAGCTTGCTATGCAATGGCGAAGCCATCCAGCCAGCGCATCTGCCGGAAGAAGTCCGCAGTAGTCACGTCAGGCGTGAGGCCATCACCGCCAAGCCAGTGAGCTTGGTAGAACTGGAACGCCAGACACTGGAAGCCCGACTTGCGCATCATCGTGGTAGCCGCAAAATGCTGGCGGACGAACTTGGGATAAGCGAGAGAACACTTTATCGCAGATTGAATAAACTCAAAGCGTAAACAATATGCCAACATGGCACGCACCCTGCCATATTGGCAGAACAATACAGGCTATTCACTCATCCTGCCCCGCTAAATTCGGCCGTAAGATTGGCTTATAACTATCATAATCAATATGTTATTAATTAATCTCATGAAGAGGCACGGCATTTGCTATATCTAATCATTTGAAGTGGAGATATCGTTGCTGCAGGAATTGAGTCCTGTTTTGGCCCCGTCTTTTTCGCTTTCCACCAATTTATAATCAGCGATCATGTCAGTGAATACTATCGCTGCAATTGAGTATATATCGCTAACTTCGTCAAATATGCACTTGTATGTAACTTTATTTATTGCAATTTAATTATTCAGCAGCACCATGAAGGAGGTTGAAATTATGTCAGAAGTGAACGTAATAGATAACGCGGATCGCCGCGATTTTCTAGGAACAGCAACAACAGCTATGGGTGTGGCGGGAATCGCAGCGGCATGCTGGCCGTTTGTTAGCAGCATGAACCCGTCCACGGACACGTTGGAGAAGGCCTCAACAGAAGTTGATCTTTCCAGAATTGCAGTGGGTCAGTCACAAACTGTCTCATGGGGCGGCAAGCCGGTTTTCGTCGTGCATCGCACGCCCGAGCAAATTGCCGCCATGAAAACTTCCCAAGGCGGAAAAGACCCGCAGTCCGATGCCGACCGAACCAAAACGCCGGAATGGCTGGTGGTGGTTGGAGTCTGTACGCACATGGGCTGCATCCCTTCACGCATCGAGGAAGGCTGGTTGTGCCCCTGCCATGGCAGTCTATATGACAACAGTGGTCGTATCCTGCACGGCCCCGCTCCACTGAACTTGCCGGTTCCCCCCGTCAAGTTCGTATCCGCAGATAAAATTATTATTGGTGAGGCATAGATCACGGCGTTGTTGAATAACTCACTTGTTTTATTATTTTTAAGGAAATGACGTGCAAGTAAGCAATCAAGCCGCTGCAAGCCCATACCAACGCATTGGCGGCGATGCCGCCATCCGCAAATTGGTCGACCGATTCTATGAATTGATGGATGAACTTCCGGAGGCCTACACCGCGCGCAAAATTCATCCGGACGACCTCACCGAATCCGGCAACAAATTTTTCGATTTTCTCTCCGGCTGGCTTGGTGGGCCACAGCGTTTCGTGGAAAAATACGGCCACCCGATGCTGAGGCGCCGACATTTGCACTATGCTATCGGCCCCGAAGAACGTGACCAATGGCTCATGTGCATGAAACGGGCTCTGGGAGAAACGGTGGAGGATTTTTCTCTGCGCGATGACTTGTATGACAAGTTTGTCGCGCTTGGCGAACACATGCGCAACCGGGGCGGGAATATTCAAGCCTGTGGACATGCAGGCAGTTAGGGCTCATGCAAGGCAACGCCCGATATTCAACAACTGTACAGAGTAAGAACTAACATGATCGAGGAGCGCCAGCCTTTCGCCGTCTCGGCAAGCTCCCCCGTCGATATCGGTGCCTGCCGGTCTGTCAAAATCAAGGCTGTCTCCGAAGTCGGCTGGTGGGACACACCTCGCTTGCGGGCACAAATGACAGCCGATGGCGGACCTGAAGCCTGCCAGTGAGGGATTCACTTTGATGCCGATAATGCTGCCGGTAGTTGCTCTCTGATTGAAGTCGAAGCCCTTGACGGCAGCGTCACCCGCATCCTGCTCGATGCCGGTTGGAATCCCGAATACATGAGCGAGCGTTTTCGTGCTACGGGCGTTGACCGTTTGCTGGAGAGCGGCGACATTGCCTTTCTTTTTCTCACTCACGAACACTTCGAACACTTCTGGGGCATCGAGGCGGTTCTTAGACTTGCCCTGAGATTCCCATTCTGGTTCCCGGTGGCTTGCACCAGGAAGGAATAGACTGGCTGCGCGGCGCCACTTTTGCAGCAGCCGGAATCAGCAACCGGTTACCTCACCGTGGGCCTATTGTGTGCATGATGAGCGGTGGCATACACCGCCTTTTGCCAGGTCTGGCGTCGGTTACCTTCGATCTGCCCACTGCTCGATATCCGGGGTGAGCAGTCGCTCTACCTCAATGTTGACGAGAAAGGGCTGGTCTACATCACAGGCTGTTGTCATCAGGGCGTCCTCAATCTTGTCGACTACGCTGCAAAGAACCTGGAAGCCGGGGGGAACCCTATGGACTTTATGGGGGGTTGCACATCGCTCCATTCGCGGCGATGACAGAGGCTCAGGCCGATATTGTCCGCACGCTTGGTAGTTACGGTTTTCAAAAGATCGCCGCCAATCATTGCACTGGCGCCAAGGCCATCGCTCTGATGCGCGAACTCGACTATCCACTGGTCGGTGGCACGGCACGCGACGGCTCGGTTGAAACAGACCATCCCGGAAACGGTGACGTGGTCCGTTTTTGACAACACGAATGTACTGAGCTGGCACTGATAACCTCCGCAGTTTATGCAGAGGATGTGAACAAATATCAGGAAGAAAGCCGCGCTGTGGCGATCCGCCAAAATTGGCAGTTTGCACTTATATCCCATCATTTTCAACTGCCATTTATTGTTTTAGTTTGCTGATCCAATCTTCTTGTATTTGCTGTAAAAGCAAAATGTCGTGATATAACAATTAATTATTAAATAACATAGAGAGATGGCACGCATACTGCGTAATGGATCGCGCGAGAACAGAATCCTGGAATGCAGGAGAAGCTGTTTTAACAACCCACGAGCCAGATAGATCGCCATCGTGACCGCTATCAAGTTGATTGGCTTGTGGTTATCCGCCATCTGAGGGCGCGTGGTGTGCAGGTTGTGGCGACGGGAGAGAGCGATCCTGGATTGGTAGTGGCAACTTTCCTTGCTGGTCGTGTGAAGTCAGCCAGTGAAGGTTGCAATCACGAACATGGCGATCTCGCCAAAGATAGTCATCACTTTCATGGCATCGAACAAGCTCACATTTGCAACTGCCATGGGTGAAACGCAGCGCGGACAGTAGCGAAAAATTTTTACTACATTACAAATCAAAAAATAGAAACGAGGAGACCAAAATGAAATGCAACTCAGCAAGCGGTATTGATCGTGTACAAAGACTTACCCTAATTGCATTACTCGCACTGACAACCTCCGCAGTTTATGCAGAGGATGTGAACAAATATCAGGAAGAAAGCCGCGCCGTGGCGATGCCATTCCTGAAACAACTCGCTGCTGAAAATCAGAAAGCAATCAAAGAAGGCGGCGCTGAATCGGCTATTAAAGTGTGTAAAGAAATTGCACCGAAGTTGGCGGGTGAAGTTTCCCGTCAGTATGGCTGGAAGGTGACTCGCGTCAGCTTGAAAGTACGCAACCCTTTGCTTGGCATGCCGGATGCATGGGAACAAAAAAATCTGCAAGCGTTTGAAGATCGCGCCACAAAGGGTGAAAAGACAGAATCCATGGAACAGGCGGAAATTGTGCAAGAACCGGATGGAAAATATTTCCGCTATATGAAAGCCATCGTCATGCAACCCGGTTGCCTCGCTTGTCACGGCAATGCCGAACAAATACCCGTCAATGTAAAAGCGAAGTTGAGTGAAGATTATCCACATGACAAAGCAACAGGATATAGCGTTGGTCAGATCCGTGGCGCGGTTAGTATCAAGCGCCCGATTTAGCCAATGCATCAGCTATCTGACGGCCTGGGCTTGGAGCAAATTTTTGCTGGCACGCGTCTTTCCACGACCGCACAAATCACGCATCATTTAGGAGACGTTAATGGCGTTCGTTAGACACCAAACCAATCATTCCTTAGACAGATATGTAAGCAGGGGACTGGCGTTACTTGCAATCATTGTGTTCGCGAACTACGCGCCCGCGTTCGGCACGGAACAGTCACAAGCCTTACTTAACGCCCAATCTGCGCCGCAGGAACAGGCTTCGATTGCGAAATTTGTCCCCCAAGAGGTCGATGGGCCTGTTGGAAAGAAAACCCCCCAAGATCACAGCCATTTCAAACAACTCCAAGGGCCGTTTACCTCGCCCGAACAGGTCACCCAAGCCTGCCTGAGTTGCCATACTCATGCTGGAAAGCAGGTTATGTCCACCATCCACTGGACTTGGAAAGCATGGAATCCAAAGACCAAGCAAATGGTCGGCAAGAGCCAAGTCTATAACACTTTCTGCGTAAGCCCTATCAGCAACGAACAGTTTTGCACAGTCTGCCACGTTGGCTATGGGAGCACCGATCCGAACAAATTCATCCCATTTGATCAACGCACCGAGGATAAGGTCGATTGCCTGGTCTGCCACGACCAGACCAAGAACTATCGCAAGATTCCATTTATAGGCGGCAATCCGGCGATGGAAAAAATAGCGGTGCGTCCGGGGTGCAATGAGGTATACGGCACCGACAAACCCTATGTCTTACCGCAAGACTTGGCAAAAATTGCCCAGAGTGTCACCGCACCGACACGCTCCAACTGCGGCGGTTGCCATTTCTATGGTGGCGGGGGCGATGGCGTTAAGCACGGAGATCTCGACAGTTCACTCCTTAATCCATCGCATGAGCTCGACGTACACATGGATGCGAAAGGATTGAACTTCCCCTGCCAACAATGCCATCAAACCAAGGATCACAAAGTTACCGGCGAACATTACGCTATTGACGCAAGTCCCAAACAGTCCGCGTTTATACCAGGGGGCGAACACAACGGTAATGCAACGGCATGCCAATCTTGTCATAGTCTGGCTCCACATAAAGGAAAAGACCTTATTTCTCAGCAAATTGCCTCTACCCTCAACACTCATACCCGTGATATTGCCTGTGAAACTTGCCATATCCCGGAGTTTGCGCGCGGCGGCAAGCCGACAAAAATGAATTGGAACTATGCAACAGCCGGCAAACTGGCACCTAACGGTTCACCTCTGGTCATGGAAGATGAGAACGGCAGAAATACCTATTGGGGCGTAAAAGGCAGTTTCCTGTGGGAGGATAACGTGGTTCCCGAATATCGCTGGTTCAATGGTACCGAGCGGTGGATGCATATTGGCGACAAAATACAGCCCGATCAAAACGGTATCGTCGGCATCAATAATATTGAGGGTAGCCCGACCGATGGCCAATCGAAAATATGGCCGTTTAAAATCTCTCGCAACAACCAGCCCTACGACACGCAATCCGGGATACTCGCGGTGTTCCACTCCTTTGGTTTCGATCAAGATTCTTTCACGATGACCTATAACTGGCAAAAAGCCATCACGACTGGAATGAAAGCGGCCAAGCTGCCTTATTCAGGGCAGTATGGATTTGTCAAAACGCAAATGTATTGGCCTATCGCTCACATGGTTGCGCCCAAAACGAAAGCATTGGGTTGCGCGCAGTGTCATGCGGACAACGGTCGCCTGCAAAATATTGACGGGGTTTATATGCCTGGGCGTTCAAAAGATCATCAACCGTGGATTGAGCGCATGGGTTTTCTCGCAGTCGCATTGACTCTCGCAGGTGTGATTATTCACGGCCTGATTCGCATCACACTGTGGCTTCGTCGCCGTTCATAACTGAAAAAAGAGGTCGCAATGTCTACACAACGCATATATCTGTTCAAACGTTACGAGCGATTCTGGCACTGGTCGCAGGCCGCGCTCGTCATCGCAATGATGATCACCGGCTTTGAGGTGCATGGCATGTACAAACTGCTCGGTTTTGAAAAGGCAGTGAACTACCACACCCTTTGTGCCTGGGCATTGCTCACACTTTGGGCGTTCACCATTTTCTGGCAGTTCACTACGGGTGAATGGATGCAATACATCCCGACGCTGAAAAAGGTGGACGCCATGGTGCGCTACTACTCCTTCGGCATTTTCCGCAATGCGCCATCACCTTACAAAAAAACCGCAGTCAAGAAGCATAATCCGTTACAACGCTTGGCGTATCTGGCACTACTGTCGATGCTCTCACCGATTATCTGGGGTTCGGGCCTGTTCTACCTCTTCTTCTCCAATTGGAAAGACTTGGGCATCGATCCTTACCTGAGCCTGGAAGCTGTGGCGCTGATCCACACGTCTGGCGCATTCATGATGCTGGTGTTCTTCATCGCCCACGTGTATTTGACCACTACTGGACATACTCCACTGGCCTATATAAAGACCATGATTACAGGCTGGGAAACCGTTGATGAAGAACCCACGGTCAATGTTTCATCCACTTCGGCAAAAGTTTGACCATTCAAACAGATTAGAGGTCATGATTATGATGCACAGAAACACATCTCCCGGCGCTGTCAAATTTCGTATTGCACGATTCGCAACGACACTGACCCTTTGTGGCATCGCTACCGCATCGATAGCACCTTCAACCGCTCAGGCGGTGCCAACGGAAACCAACCAGAATGCTCCGGGTTTAGCCGATACGCCCGGAAGCAAGTCATCAATCACGTCAATTGACCGATCCTTGACTGAAGGTTCGTTCAAGCTTCAGGATGGCCTGGCATTGCTGAATTCATCTTTACTGCTGAAAGTGTATTACTACGCATATTCCGGAACGCCGGTTGATTACAGTGAGATACTGACCGAAAACACGGAAAATATCGTCACCCCAAAACCTGTGCAAGCGAGCGATGCGCAAAAGCAGGCGATCGACCGATTCATTCAGATGGCTAAAACTCATCCCGATGTATTGATCAAAGTTGACGATATCGCGCTGGATCCTTACGACAAAGCGAATCAGTCATACCAGATCGTGAACCGTTTGTTTATCAATGGCACTAAATATTATTTTGACAACTCGCCTTACCATTACTTTTATGCCGATGCCGAAACTTTCCGGAAGCTGCAATGCACAGACGCAAAAACAAGGACAATCATCAATTCGGCCATCACTAATTACGAACATTTTTCGATGAATATAGTGGGTCATGTCAGCGAAGTTGTCGTGAAGGACAAGGCATTGACGATCAGTTTGCGCAAGCTCACTCTAAAAAATGCTGTCGGTGAGGTGCTTATTACACACGCAAAAACTCCCGGTACGTTTTGAGTAAAGCTAATTTTCAGTCGTGGGAGCCTGCTATCCGGAAGTCAACATGGCAAAATGAACTCCTGCTTGGTGCCAGTCAACTCTAATAAGAAATGAGATAACCATGAATAAGCCTACCGATAATTTTATTGGAGCAGTGTTTGAAAATTCTGACCGTGCCAGTAACATGGTTGAGGAGATGATCAAACAAAATTTCCCGATGGATCAGGTTTCAATTCTGCACAAGGCGGGTGGGCAGGGTGACGACTTTCTCGGTATCGTTTATACCAACGAAAAGGAACGTTTTAAGGTGTGGGGCGCCGAGGGCGCCCTATGGGGATCACTGGGTGGATTGCTGGCTGGTGCCGCTGGGCTGCTTCTGCTACCCGGTATCGGGTCTGTGCTCATTGTCGGCCCTCTGATTGATGTCATCGTTGGTGCAGCATTTGGTGCTGGTCTGATGTCCACAGGTGCCGCAGTAACGCATCTGACCATTGCCCTGCGTCGTTTGGGTATTCCAGAAGACAAGCTAGAGATACTTCATCAGGCGGTCTTAGATGGCAAAACATTGGTGCTGATTAATTGCGGCAATGACGACCCTGTATTTTGGCGCCAACGGCTGTCCTGGTCGGGCGCAAATCCTGTACTCACCATGCCTTAAATCGTGAGCATTAATCGGTTACGTAGCGACAGTGACTGAGTAAAATTTTCATCGTCTCTTATTGGACTTCAGACGTTGGCGAGAATGTTGGACAGGTCGCAATCGGTCGGTCATTCGCGTATGTCCGTTTCTGACCCTCAGGATTACACTGGAGCAAATCATAGCTCAACCGGCCAAGGGGGACTGGGCCTTCCCACCACCATTGTTGCCAAATCGGCATTAATATTAACTGATTGTCCATGACAAAATTCCATTCCTTGTTGTGTACGACTAGACGATATTATAAAGTCGGCTGATATGGCGATGTATCAAGCCAAAGATGCCGGGCGCAATTTGGTCAGGTTTTATAATACGAAAGTTTGAGTGCATTGGATTGCACACATCGCGAATGGCTGTTATCGGGCAGCGAGATTTGATAATCGACTGTCCCTTTCGGGTTAGCAAGAGACCTCACGCCAGATGTTTTTATCGAAAATTAACGACCGCTATACCGCGTGAAGGAGACACGCAAATTGGGCTAAATATTTTTGATCGAAGGCTCACTGATCGGCCTTATGTAGCGCTCCACATAATGCAGAGGAGCGGGGCTTCATTGCTCACTCCTGGCGGGCTGCTGGGGTGCGAAAACGGTACGTCGCAATTTCTAATTGCTAGCTGCAAAAACGGATGGTCAGGCAAAAGTCTGTTCCACTCTTTGCTCAGGGGCAATCCATTTGCGATTAAGCTCATATTGTTCCTTTTTAACGCTTCGCCCATGACTCAGTAGCCACGTCAGCGAGTAGATACCGTTTTCTGCTCGCGGATTGGCACAAGAAAACTATTATGCCGTATGTTTTAATAGTTTGACTGGTTCAGTTTTCGAAGCTACATTTTTTCCTAATACGTCAGTCAACTTCCCGAACGGAATAATATTTGCTCCCACCTTGAGTGTATCCAACGTGTCAGCGTATTGTTGCATCATCTTGCGGCGCTCGGGCATATATTCGGCTTGGTTATAACTGGCCCGAACTTTGTCCTGTTCGGCATGGGCAAGTTGTCGTTCGATTACATCCGGCCTGAATCCGGCCTCATTACACATGGTCGAGAATGTACCCCGTGAACCATGAGGGCTGAACCGATTAGAAAACCCCATCTTTGCTACAGCGTTCCTAAGTGTGGCCGTAGGCATGGTTTGCGATTTGGTACCCTGTGCCGGAAACAGATATTTCGTGTGCCCCGTCAGTTTACGAAGCTGCTCTATCAAAACCATCGCTTGTGTCGATAGGGGGACGATATGTTCTTGTCCCATTTTCATGCGCGCTCCGGGAATGCGCCATTCCTCCTTGTCGAGATTGAATTCAGCCCACTTTGCGCCACACAATTCACCTGGACGAACTGCTGTTAGTAGGAGCAGTTTCAGGGCGATAGATGTAGTGACATGACCAGTGTAATCCTCAAGCTTGCGTAGGAAGTCTGGCAGATCATCACCTTTCAAATGTTTGCGATGCTCAACGACACAGCGAGCGATGTCTCCTTTAAGCGGATCAACTATGTTGTAATCTGCGCGGTTAGATTTGATGGCGAGCTTGAATACCGTGCCAATGATTTGGCGGGCAAGAATGGCACGGGTAGGAGCTTGTCTAGCTTCGATTTTGCTTAGCAGGTCGTAGATAGCCGGAGTTTTGATGTCCTTGATGGGGAGGCAACCTATATGGGGGTTAATGTCATTTTTCAGCAGAGTACATGGCCTTATTCGCAAGTATTTTCTGCATATCCAATAACCAAGCGGGTTTCCATCGTTTAAATCCGATTGCGTTTCTGATCCTACCCTCATTCCTACCCGCTTTTTGTCGTGCTGCATCTGTAGCGGATGTTTGTATTCAGCGTCAGTTATAACCGTCAATTATTTTCGGGTCGCTACTTGGGGTGGATATTCAGCTTCAATTTTCTGACTTTGGATGGCTGATTTCCTCAGACACCATATCCAGCAAGCTTCCTGGCGAACACTTGAGTGCTTGAGAAACCTTAAGAATCGTCGTGAGCGAGGGTTGTTGCTGGCCGAGTTCGAGGATGCTGACGTAAGTACGCCGCAAGTCAGCTTCAAAGCCAAGCTGCTCTTGCGTTAATCCCGCCGCCTCACGCAGTCGGCGCAACACCATCCCAAAAGCAATCCCAGCGTCCAAGCATTCCTCCCATAGTTGGAGGAATTACACCTTTACTCTATCATCGCGTCTTCCTATAACTATAGGAGACAACAATTGATGGGCTGGCAGTCAATCTTCGCGGCTTGTTGGTAACGCGTGAATTTGTACATTTGCTACCTCGCGTTTGGCTGGGGAATTCAAGGGGAAACGAAATGGGAAAGTGTATACAAAAAATATTCTTCGGCCCGCCGGGATGTGGGAAGAGCTATCGTGTACGACAGGAAGCAGAAAAGGAACTGGGTATCGATAAGGCTAGCTCAAACATGATCGAGACGGCCTTCCATCCTGAATATGGCTATGGCGATTTAGTTGCCAAGTTGCTGCCGCAGACAGGTTCGCGCAAGGTGGCATACACGCTGGAGAATTTGCCGAGCGAACATCTTAATGGCGCCACACTCACCCAGACCACCAACACACCCACCATCGAATACCGCATCCACGTCGGGCCGCTCATCAAGGCATTGGCGCGTGCTTATGCCGACTCCGAGCAAAATGTGCTGTTAGTCATCGACGAAATTAACCGGGGTAACTGCGCGCAGATTTTCGGCGACATATTCCAGTTGCTCGACCGCGATGATAAAGGCTGGTCGGAATACGGCATCGACCCGAGCGACTTGATCATGGAGGCGCTGAAAAAGGAGTTGACAAAGATTGAAGAGTCACCAGACCGAAATCAGGTACTGAAAAAAATTGAAGAGACGCTTAAGCATTTGCCAGTAAAACGCACTGATGCTGAGAATTTCAAGCTTCGTTTGCCGCCAAACCTATCACTGATCGGAACCATGAACACCAGCGACGAGTCGGTGTATTACATGGACACCGCTTTCAAGCGCCGCTGGGATTTTAAGTACATGGCGTGGGATGGAATGATAGAGACATCAGATTCTCCGCACAATGCCATGATCGAATCCCAGAAGAATGCAAAGATAAAGATACAGGACACCGAACATACTTGGCATAAATTTCTGAAACTTCTCAATGCGTTCATTGCCGATGAATTCAAGGGGCGCAACGTCGACGACAAGCAGGTTGGAATATGGTTTTTGAAAGCGTTCAACTTGCCACAGTTGACAACACGAGCCAAAATCCTAGTTTCAGAAGATCAAGTGTCGCTAGTACGAGATTTGTTACAAAGCAACCATAAAGATAATAATGGATGGGATTATTGGACGGGATATTTTAAAGTTGAAAAAGTGGGAGATATAAATAATATCTTGATGGAAAAATACAAAATTGATTGCACCGGTTTTAATTGGGATTCCAAAAAATACGAGTATTTTGTTAAAAACCTAATCGAACAAATTCTTATAAAGAAACCTACGCGCATCAAGATCAAGGAGACGCTATGCGCAAGCGAGTCTAAAGAAGAAGCTACCAAAAAAATCTGCAACCCAGATATTGCATTGGCCGATATTAAAAATAAGTTGATGTTCTTTCTTTGGGACAATGTGTTTCCACGCGACCACACTCCCTTGTACAAGCTGCTCAAGGATGGTGGCGAGAACATAGAACCGCGCACCTTTGGCGAGTTTGCTGAGAAAGCCGAAGTTTTCATCAAGGGCGTAATAGCTCAGATGCCCGAAGACAAGAACGCGCTGGATTAATGACAAGTCAGGACTGGAATTTCGTGCTGGAATCTCCCAACCCAGATGATTGGGAGGCTTATGTCGGTCTGTGCGAAAAAGATGGGCAGGTCACGCTACGGGTTCCGCATGGCTACCCTAACGATTCCACCGACGACGAACTTCCCGTGCATGATAAACAACAAATTCTCGGCGAGCTAACACGCGCCGTGATGCGCTTCTCCGGGATATATCACGCTAAAGTGAAGCGTTCGTCGCGCGATGGTTTCTTGCAAGCGGCAGACGGGCAATCATTCAGTTTTGATAGCAATGGTTCTGCTCCAGTCCATACCCATCTTTTCCGTTACGTGCAGTTGATCCGCAAGTTACGCGATCCGCGCCTGTTGGCGCTCACTAAAACACCGGGGCTGACGACACAGTTCGACCATCGCTACATTGCGCGTAATCTGGAGCGGGCAATGTTTCTGACGGATGGCACGCCGGTTTTTGAGAATACATGGGCACCACGCACGCAGATGCGCCACGCCGGCAACGACATGGTGGGGCTGGCTTGTTGGATGGCGCTGGACGCTCTGGAGCATTTGTTCCTGGATTCTGCCGACCGTGAAATTGGTGGCGCGCTGCAGGCTGAATGGGAGGAGCTAAAATGCCGCTTTGCCGATGAACATGAGCTGGAAGCGGATGCCTCGCTGTTTTTGGGGAATCGCAGCGATACGTTGCGCGCTTTACAAGCTGCGCTGGAAATCTGCGTTCGTCGCGAGCCGTCTGTCTCTTCAGATGCCCGCGAACTGCATCAACTGCTGGACGAGTTGCTGCATTACGCCCCTTCCGGGCATGACGGCTACATCTGTGGCTTGAAAGGGTTTCATCAGGTGTGGGAGTCGGCGTGTCTGGAATATGCCATAGATGAAATCGAGCCGCATGGGACGGATAAGATATTTACCTGTGACGATGAATTCTTGTCGGGTATCGATCCATCGACTCGCAAGAGGTGGAAGGACAACAGGCACCGCGTATTTGCAAAAAACGGCATAGCACGACGCCCCGACCTTGTGATAAAAAAAGATGGAAAAGATGGTGTCAATGAATACACAATCGTCGATTTCAAATACTACGCAGTAAGCGAATCAAATAAGAAATATGAGGCAGGAAATCGACCTAAAGCTTCGAAACTATCATCAACTCCCGAGCCTCTAAAGCTTTTAACGGATGATGAGTGGTTAGCATTTAGAAAAAAATATGCAGAATTCGAAAGCACCTACAAAGCAGCCCAAGACATCGGAAACATAGAGGCATATCGCTGGTTGCTGATGCAATATGCGCCATGCGATGAAACTAAGGTGACACTAGAACTTTGGGTGCCAGGGGAAAAACTTAATCCCGGAAGAAAGCCATTGTGCTGGCAGGCGAGGGATGGGGACAGCAATTTGTTGGGCGATTCCACAAAGTTCAATAATCTGAAACTTGTTTACAAGCCAGCGCAAACAATCCTCGGTGCATATGCGAAAAAATTTCGGCTAATGGATTGAGCCGATTGGCGTCTACAAGGGTTCATTTGTGTGCTGTTCCAATATCCTCATGCAAGGAAGTGTGAAATCGCGTGACAGCCACACTGGTTAAGCTTGTCTGGCGTTGTTGCTAGGCTCTAAACAAGATTAACTAAAGTGATCAGGCGGTTCAAGGGTGGGGATGTCTGAATCTCGCGAAGATTTTTACCTTGGAGTTCGCCACTTTTTATTTTTACATTGAGCAAAGACTCTAATGATCCTTGTGATGGCAATGTTTCTTTGTTTAGCCATCGCCACCAGGTCATTTTTTGACCTCGCACCATTTTCGCCAGATCACCACAAGTTGTTATTGATAGAGTGGACATCAGAGAGCCAATCCATTGTGCGACAAATTCCATTGCCACTTCCCTCCGCTGTTGCTGATCTTTCATTTCTGAAATCTTTGGGCGTCCAGGCGACCTCGTTTTAACTGTCATTTTTTGATTTTGCAATTTTCGAATGGCTTTCATCGCTACATTAATGATTCCTTCTTGCTCATTAATTTCAGCATGCAATTCTTGGATTCTGTTCTTGGCGAGCTTGATGTCGTGTGCCGCATAATCCGCATTCTTTTCAAATAGCGATGTGTATGTTTTTTTCTGCTTCTGGTTTAGAAAATCATTGATGCTGGAATTTATTCCATCATCTTCCTGTGTTTCTTGCCAGTCTTGCCATTGTTTATGATCCCAGGCTTCTTTTAGAGAGACGAAATCTTCTCCTTGTTCCTGATACATCCAAGGATGCCTTCCCATCCAAGGGTGTTCTAACCATTTTTCGGATGTGAGAACAATATAATCCGCCGCAACCTCATCCGTTATCAGTATTTGAATTTTATTGTCTAACGTCTGCGAAACTTTACTCCCATGAAAGTAAGAAATCCATGCGTTACGGAGAGCTATCAATTTCGAAGTTTTCGTAGGATTGAGCCCAATCTCCTTGGCAATGGGCAGCAAATAATTCTCATCAAAACGTTGATTAGTCATCCTGCTATCCGGTATTTTTACTCGGCTTATTAACATTACGCGGTAGATTTTTTGCGGATTGACGAAGCTAATCGTGTCACTGGATCTGCATTTCGAAATGACGCTTTCGACGAACTTTGCGAACGTCATAACTTGCCCATCAACTAATTCACTCATTTAAATTTCCCATTCAATGCGTAACATTTAATTGCTAGCATATTTTTAATTATACCGCATAAGTGTTATTGCGTAACATGTAATATGTTGCTATCGAAATCAAACGAAAGCAGACGGCCCAACAAATGAAAACAAAACTGGACGATGTGGCAGAAACATTACGTGTAATAGCCAGTGGAAGCCGTCGCAGCAAAACCGCCCGCTTGCGTGAGATTTTTGATGAAGTGGAGGCTGCAAAAGCAAAAGGAGCCAGCAACAAGGTAATAGTCGCTGGATTAGCAGCACATGGGTTAATTTTCGATGTACCCAACTTCAAAAATGCACGTTCACGCATTCTGAAGGAGCGGGCTTTGGAAGAATTAACACGAGCGTCTACCGCAATTATAGGAAGCAAGAAAATACGTTGATGGAAAAAGTTGAGGACGTTTCGCCGCAGGCTTCGGGCGCACTGATAAGTCGATTTTTGAAAGATGAGTATGAAATAGGTCGCTGACAGAAATGCATTGATTCACTTTTTAACCGCGCCAAACTGCGCACAACATGAAAGAAGAAAATGAAAAAAATAATTATTCCTGCACTACTGGCATCGTTGCTTGCTATGGGAGGGTGCGCTACTTCCGAGAAGGTTCAGCCTGTTCAACTCGGCGATCATGATCTTTCGTGTCCACAAATTCAGGAAGAAATGACAAAGCTTGACGAGAGTCAGGTTAAGGTCGAAGGCAATAAAGGGGTGAACGGCACCAATGTCGCGGCGGCTGTCGCATGGCTGCCGGGGCTTGTCTATACCTATTACGATGCATCCAAGGCGACCGACGCAATCAGTGCGCGACGCAGTCACCTAACCGAGATGTTCGAGAACAAGGGTTGTAAGTTGAGGAAGGCGGAGGCATCGGTAACACCTGTGCCGGGTACAGAGCCGGTTCAGACCAAGGATCAAGCTAATGCCAATAATCACGCAAAGCAACATGCCAAGGCGGCGCAAACCAAAGAGTAATCGCCGTTCAGTTACGGTTGGCATGTTTCGGAAGATATCTACATTAACAAAATAATAAGGAAATTAGCATGCGATTACTGATGGCAATACTTTTACCTTGGTTACAGTTTTTCACTATTGGCCGTCCAATTGCGGGAATTATTTGTTTGTTTTTACAAATCACCTTGATCGGATGGATACCCGCAGCTATCTGGTCAGTGTTCGCATTGAGCCAATATAAAACAGACAAGAAAATAGAAGAAGCTCTTGCGAAGCGGGGTTGAGCATCATTCTTGACGATACATCAAGCGGGTATTGAATTAAAGCAGGTCCCGATTCGATACTCGTTCTCATATTGAATATTGGAAAACTAATGGAAATCGCAAATGCATGCATAAAAGATACTAGCACCCTGCGCTTCGCATGGAAACGCGTCACGTAGTAAAAGGAGAGTAAAAATGAAACCTAGAGACATGTTGTCAATCCCACTGTCCAGTCTGATCCGCCTGCATGGTGATTCAGTCGCGAAGGATGCAAAGACGCTCGCATTGAACATCCTTGCGCCCTATAAAAAAGAGCTGCCCCCAACTCTGCATAAGTTCTCTGTAGACCTATTGTTTCTGGTGATCATGCACTTGTCTGTAGACGACAAAAGAATGAAAAGCGTTGTCGAATTTATTACCGATAAAAAACACGGTTCGGAATTTAATATGTTTGAGCTGGTTTCGAATATCACCATGTTGCACATGCAAAATGCCGAAGCCCTTGCTATTGCCGAACGTTTGAAAAATGTGCTCAAGACAATGGGTAAGGCCGAGGCTCTGCGCCTTGTTTCCGCCGCAAACTACCAGTGGTGCGCAGCATTCGGCTTGCCTCAAGCACAGGCCGACTCGCCTTTTCATTATTCGAAAAATGCCGATCCAGACAAGAAGGAAAACAAAAACGGGAAGCTTAAAGCTGCGCAAATCCGCGTCGGCACGAGCTTTGATTTACAGGACGCGACAGCCGTAGCCCACGATTTTTTAGCGCCGGTGCAAAACGCCACGGACGCATACGGTTACGCCTTTGCGGGCAACCTTCTGGTGCTGGTGCTGATTAACGTATGCCACGAACACCGCATACCCAAAATAGGCCACTCGATCCTTTTCCTGGTCGATAATCGTTGGGACACTCCCCTGCAAACCATCCACTGGCTGGCCGGGCAAAATGGCGCGCCTCTTGTGGGCTCTGAGAAATACAGAGCATTCCGCGACGAATGGTATGAAAAAATGAATACCATGTCGTCGGAAAGCAAAGAAATCATGATTTTCCGCAGCATCGAGTTAATCCAGCGCGCAATGAAGCTCAAGGACGATTTATATCTTCCTGTTCCTGCTGCCATCGGAACAACGACGGCACCATTTCAATCGTCTAACGAAATCCCGGCCAACTCTGTCCAGGTATTCAGCATGGAGGCATTGGGGCGCGCACAAACGCTGATGGGCGATGTGTCAAAAGAACGTAAGGGCGGCGGCGACCGTATTCTGGAAAGCGCGCAAGCCAATAACGGCTATCGCGCCATTCCGGACGGCAAAAAAGCTTACGAAGCCCTTGAGCAGGCAAAAGGCGAATTCGAGAACCTTCATGAGGCCATCGAGTTTTTGCAACACAATCTTGTGTTGGCTTCTGCCATGAAAACGGAAAAATTCCGCGTGCGCCCCATCTTGCTTTTGGGAGATCCCGGAATTGGCAAAACCATGATTGCCACAACCTTGTCGAAAAGTATGGGCGGAGGTATGGAAAAAATATCGGCAGGCGGTTCCACTGGGGGTTTTCAGTTAAACGGCAGTCACTCAAGCTGGACGGGAGGCCGCCCCGGCCAAATCTTCAAGGCGCTTGCGGAAAGCGAGTTCGCCTCACCGGTTGTCGTGATCGACGAGATCGACAAGATGGGAGGAGACAACCGCTATCCTGTGTTGCCGGTTCTATTGGACTTGCTTGAGCCAGAAACGGCCATGGTATTCCGTGATGAATTTTTCGAGATCAATGTGGACGCGAGCCGCATCATTTTTATATTGACGGCCAATAGCATTGCAAACGTTCCGGCTCCTTTGCTTTCGCGTGTAACCGTATTCAATGTGCAGCGCCCAGCGCCTGCGCAGCGGTTGCGCATTATCGAAAATGAGGTAAAGAACTTGTGCGAAGCCACGGACAGCAAGATAAATCTGGACAAAGTTTCGGCGCAGAAATTGGCTGATCGGGTAGACATTGATTTGCGTGTGACCGTATCGATTATCCAGGAATCGTTTGCCAAAGCGATTATGGCAAAAAATGACTTGGTAGAACTGGTGATAAAGAAAGACGTGTACACGGGTGAAAAACCAGATGCCCGCAACCGCAGTCCTATTTATTTTGTTGTCTCCAAACCTGAAACAGAGACAGAAGAGCCGGACGGCATAAGCCGCACCATGCATTAAGAAGGAGATTGTGATGCAAGTATTTTTCGACACAGAATTCACGACCCTAGACAAAGATCACGGCTACCCGTTCCTGATCTCTATCGGTCTTGTCGCGCACGATGGCCGTGAATTCTATGCCGAGTTGAGTGATACCTACCACCGTGGACTGTGCTCTCAGTTCGTGTTGGATACCGTGCTGCCACTGTTGCAGGGCGGCGAATACCTCATGACCGAATCCGTGCTGGCTTTTCGCCTGCGAGACTGGCTGGACAGCATCGAATGTCCGCCAGGCGAACAGATCATCTTGCGCAGTGATGCCCCCGGCGTTGATTGGCCGTGGGTAGAGCAATTGTTCACCTTCTATGGCGCATGGCCTGCGAACCTGCGGCGCACGCCGGGCACTATCACGTTGCCGACCGCAGCGCACACCTACCGGTTTGAAACCGCATTAGTCGATTACTGGAAAATCCACGGCGCACGCCAGCACCATGCTTTAGAAGATGCGCGCAGCCTGCGCTTCGCATGGAAAGCGGGCATCAAGAGAGGGGTGTGATCATGAAAAAAACTTGCGTGTGTTTTTTCGATACCGAATTCACCAGCCTTGACGCAAACCGAATGAAGGGTTTGATCTCAATCGGCTGTGTGGCAAACGGGCAGGAGTTTTATGCGGAACTCAGCGATACATGGGATGAATCCCTGTGCTCCATTTTCGTGATCGACACCGTGTTGCCGCTATTGCAAGGCGGCGAGCATGTCATGGACGTAGCAACGCTGGCCGTGCGCCTCAAGGAGTGGATCGAGGGACTAACCGACAAACAAGTGGTCATGCAATCGGATTCTCCGGTACTGGACTTCAGCTTTGTTAAAGAGATTTTCGACTACCACGGCTGGCCGAAGAACCTGCGCCAAACGGCTGCCGGAATTGCTTTCGACGATATGCACCAGATGCACCGCTACAACGTGGGCAAGTTTTCGTACTGGAAAGAGCACGGCGCACGGCAGCACCATGCCCTGATCGACGCGCGCTGCTTGGCTTTCGCTTGGAAATACAGCACCCGGAAACCAGCCGGAATGTATTAAGGTTTTGACTCATCCAACCAACCGCCTTTGATTTTGTTTTGCTGTTAACTAGGAGCAAAGAAATGTTAGTTAAAGATCTGATAGCAGCCTTGCAATCCATGCCACAGGATGTTCCTGTTCTAATGCCGATGGAAATGGAATTTGATACGCCAACAGAAGTAATGCTGACACAGGCGGCAGAAAGCACGTTTAAAGGCAACCATCTGGTAGGCGATTTCACCGTTAAATCCGGCGCTGATTTCCATCTTAGAAAAGAAGGAAGCGCAATTTTCGATGCGGTGTTAATCAACTTTTAGAAATGTGTAATAGAGGTAATCATGCTTATTTTTTTCGACACCGAATTTACCGACCTATCCATGGACCCGCGCCTGATCTCAATCGGCATGATCTCTGAGGACGGGAGGGAATTCTATGCCGAAGTCAAAGATGATTACGCCATGCCGATCCGTTATTCATCATTCGTGCAGGAAGCCGTCCTGCCGCACCTCACGGGCGGCGAAGCCCTCATGCCCATAGATATGCTCACCCTGCGCCTCGGTAACTGGCTGGAGAGCTTTGGGCAGCCGGTGAGGCTGGCAACAGATAGCCTTTCATGGGACTGGCCGTGGATACAGGAGATTTTCTACCTGCCCGGAACTTGGCCTGCAAACGTGGACGGCAAGCCAGCGAGCCTGTACGACCTGATTGACTCGCCCTATTTTGATCGAGGCGTAGAAGACGCATTCGCAAACCATATCCCGAAACTGCGCCGCCACCATGCGCTAGACGACGCCAAGGCAAACAGGATTGCCTACCTCGCATGGGAAGCCACAAAATGAAAACTAAACGCATCTTCTTCTGCGGCGACGTACACGGGAATTTTCCCTTTGTCGTTCAGGCTGTGCTCGTGCATCGCCCGGCAGCGGTTATCTTCCTTGGCGACCTGCAAGCGCAGCGACCGCTTGAACAGGAATTAAAAGAAATCCTTGGGCTAACTGAAATCTGGTTTATCCCCGGCAACCACGACACCGACAGCGAGGCCGATCACGACAACCTGTTTCTGTCCCAGCTTGCCGACCGCAACCTGCATGGCCGCATAGTTGAAATCGCGGGCCTGCGCATTGCGGGGCTTGGCGGCGTATTCCGTGGAAAGGTATGGTATCCGCCAGAAGCCCCTAAATTCGAATCTGCCAAGACCTACACCAAACAATGCGGCCAAGGTAATTTGTGGCGCGGATGGTTGCCACTCACGCACCGCAGCACGATCTTTCCGGACGATTACTTTGAACTTGTCGGCCAGCGTGCGGACATTCTGGTAACCCACGAAGCCCCAAGCTGCCACCCATACGGCTTTGCGGCCATCGACGAGCTGGCGCGCAGCCTTCGAGTGCATACAGCCTTCCACGGCCACCAGCATGACCGGCTCGATTACGCGCCGCACCGCAACAGCATGGGATTTAACGCCTATGGCGTGGGCTTTTGCGGCATCACCGACCAGAACGGCAACATAATTTGCGTCGGCGACTTCGACGAACAGCGGAATGCGCCCGGCAGCCGAGCAAGACCTTATAACTATGTTCCAAAATAAAGGAATTGCATCATGACCAAGCTACACATCTTGTCCGACCTCCACTTGGAGTTTTCGACTTTTGAACCGCCTGCCACCGACGCCGACATAATCATTCTGGCCGGAGATATTGGCAAGGGCAACAAGGGCGTGTATTGGGCACGCGACAAGTTTCCTGACAAACCCATACTGTACTTGCCTGGCAATCATGAGTTTTATGGCACACAGCGCCAAGAGACGCTATCCCTGATCAAGATTGCAGGCATGCAATGCCGCGTGACCGTTCTTGATGATTCTGAGCTTATCTTGCAGCAAGACAACCTGCGCATCTTAGGCGCAACGCTTTGGACAGATTTTTGCCTTTTCGGTGAAGACACAAAGGAAATAGCAATCCATGCTGGCTTTCAATGCCTGAATGACTTCCGCATGATCCATGATGGGAGATTAGGGTTTTTCCCTGAAAGTTCTATCGTGTTGCACGAAAAATCGCTGGCATGGCTAAAAGCCAAGCTCGATGAACCTTTCGACGGCAAAACGGTTGTGGTCACACACCACTTGCCGAGCAAGCGTTCGGTTGTGGACAGGTTCAAAGACGATCTGCTTTCAGCCTGTTTCGCGTCTGAACTAGATTACCTGTTCGGGAAAATGAACTTGTGGATACACGGCCACACGCACGACAACTTGGACTACGAGGCCAAAGGCACCCGCGTAATCTGCAACCCGCGTGGGTATGTCACGTACCGTGGACAAGAAAACTTCGACTTCAATCCCGGCTTGGTAATCGAGATATGATCCTCTTTCTCGATTTCGACGGCGTACTGCACCCGCTCCAGCGTTCGGAGCCGGACTTTTCCCGCTTGCCGTTGCTATGGAAAATCCTGCGTGCCTGCCCGCACGTTGAAGTGGTTCTGTCCACGTCATGGCGTGAGATATACCGTCCAGACGAAATGATCGAGTTCGTGACCTATGGCGGAGGTGAAGACCTGGCACACCGGATCATAGGCTCCACACCGGAAAGACTGTCGGAGCCAGGTGCGTTCATATATGTAGCTGGCCGTCCTTACCACCGCCGCCACATCGAGTGCGAATTATGGTTAACCGGCAACAAACAAACCGACCACCCATGGCTTGCCATCGACGACATTGCGAAGTGGTTTCCGCCCGACTCGCCCAACCTGTACCTGATCGACGGAAAATTAGCCATGACCGAAACGGACGCAGAAAAAATCATTGCGAAGCTGAAAGAAGAAAAACCATGATCCTCTTCCTAGACTTCGACGGCGTACTGCATCACGAAAACGTGACTTTGCACCGCGTTAAGCAATCATCCGTGCGCTTTCTTAAAGAGCATGAGCGCCGTTATTTAACGGCCACCGGCCATTACGTCAAAGGCGCAAACCTGTTTGAGCATTGCGACCGGCTCGCGGCAAGCCTTGCTCCGTACCCGGACGTGCAGGTCGTGATCTCAAGCACTTGGCGCGAGCACTTCCTTCCCGGCTCGCTTCTGCGCTATTTGCCAGCAGAACTTGCCTGCCGCGTAATAGGCCAGACACCACACTGCGACAAGTATGGCGGCGTAGGCTCGCGTCTGAACGAAGTGCTGGCATACCTGCATGGCAACGCCCTTGCCGACCAGCCATGGGTTGCCATAGATGATCAGGCGCAACTATTTTGGGACGATACCGAAAACCCGCCGGACAATCTTTTCATCATCGGGGACGATGGTTTGACCGAAACGGCATCTATCGCCTTTTGCCAGTGGCTTCGCGATGCTGAAGAAGACTTACTGCGCAAGGAACTGAGGACAAAACGATGATTATCTTTTTGGATTTCGACGGCGTACTGCACCCGAATGACCGCATCGAAGAATTTTGCCGTACACCGCTGCTATGGCAAATCCTGCGCGCCTGCCCGGACGCACAAGTGATTTTTTCGACCACATGGCGCGACAGCTACGACTTCGACAACATGCTGGACTTCGTGACCGCTGGCGGCGGCGAAGACCTGGCACACCGTTTTATCGGCAACACGCCGAGCCTTGAAGACGAAGGCCACTACGGGCGGCGCGACCTTGAAATCAAACGCTGGTTAACCACCAACGCCCACACCGGCGCATGGCTTGCCATCGACGACATGGCAGAACTATTCGCTGGTGGACATCCCAACCTACACCTGACAGATGGAGATTGCGGCCTCACGGACGCGGACGTACAGAAAATCATAGATAAGCTAACGCAAGGAGGGAATGCCAAATGATCTTGTTCCTGGACTTCGACGGCGTGCTGCACCCGGAACATGACGGCGAGCCGACCCCTGCCGAAGATATATTTTGCCACCTGCCGCGCTTTGAGGCCGTAATGCGAGAATTTCCCATGGTAGAAATCATAATTTCTTCCATGTGGCGCTACCGGTTCACGCTTGACCAGCTCCGCGCCCGGTTTTCTCCCGACATAGCCGCCCGCATCATCGGCACGACCCCGCTGACGGAACGCATCGCCACCTATCTGCCCGCCCGGCGCGAAGGCGAGATTCTGGACTGGCTCAACCACGCCAACCGCACCGATGAGCCATGGATTGCCCTCGACGATGCCGCATGGCAGTTCCAGCAACACCGTGACCGGCTTGTGGCATGTATCTGGTACGTCGGGTTTGATGAACGGGCAGAAGCCTTGCTAAGGACTGCTTTAAATGAATAGTCCCCTGCCGTCAAGGTGTGGCCTCATGCAGCCCGTCTACAATTGCCGGGGGCGAGCACCACACGGACAAGATACGCCCGCCGCGCCCGACGCGCAAGCGCCGGTGACCGGAAAACCACAGCGCGAATATTCGCGCAACGGCTTTTATGCAAAATAGCCCCGCATCACGACTAACTACCGCTTGCCACTTTATTACTAATCGGCTAACCTGTTGCTTATTAATTCCGCGCACAGGAGCATTAACATGGCAATTACCGCTGACACCATCGACCATGCCACCCTCGCGCACCTGGTCGAGGCCGGAGCCGTTCGCGGGGCCGATATAGTCGGGATGCCGGGTGGCTGGGAAGTGGTCATCAAATACGGCATGACCGAACGCGCCTTGGCCGCACGCCGGGGAGCCGTCAGAAATTTCAAGAAGTTCGAGACGCTGGTGAGCTACCTCAAGGCGCTCGGCATTGCCGAGTACCGTGTGAACGCGGCCAACTACGATCCGGCAGCTCTCAAGGCGCGCAGCACCCGGCCAGATGCCACCGCACGCTTAAAACATGCCCACGAAGCCGCCGCCTACGACACCTGGTTCCGCCAGCAAGTGGAGGAGGGGATCAAAGAAGCCGACGATCCCAACACGGTGATGGTGCCGCACGCGGTGGTCAAAAAAGAATTCGCAGCCAAGCGCCTCGAACTCGAACAGCGCATTAAGGCAGCAGGCAAATGATTTTTGTTTGGCTACCGAAGGCGATCCAAAACCGTCATGACTTGATAGACCACATCGCCGAAGAAAATCTTCGCGCAGCCATCGAGCATGACGAGCGCATCGAGAAACAAATAGACCAATTACTCGACAATCCAGAAATCGGGCGGGCAGGCCGCAGGCAAGGAACCCGTGAGCTGGTGATTAGCCGCACCCCTTTTGTTGTGGTCTATCGCATCAAGGCAAAGCACATCGTGATTGTGCGCGTGCTGCATACATCGCAGGCTTGGTCTGACTGAAAAAATTCACGGCTACAACAGGTTTATCTTTTGATTAATGGAGTGATGCTATGAAAAAAGTTTTGTTTGTTGCCGTGTTGGTGAGTGTGGTTTCTTCGTCGGCTTTCGCTGGTTTATTCCCAGATTTTGCTGATTTCAAAAAGATTGATAACCCGAATCGTCCGATTGAATTCATTTTGGAGGTGCCTGGAAAAACACAAAGCCAGCTTTATTCGGCAGCAAAATCATGGCTCGGAGAAGTCCGAATATTAGCAACCAGTGATGACGACAAAGAGTCCGGTCGCATCGTCGGCAGCGGTGGAGTAACAGGTTCGCTGGAGGAAGACGATTTTTCGCTCCGAATTGACACTAAAGACGGCAAAATTAGAATGTCGTTTACGAACTTTTATTTTCGCCAACTGCAACGGTCAGGTGGAACATCGCATGGTGTTTACGACCAGCATGACTTGAATAAAGCTACCGATATCGCAAAGGGGTTGAGTGACAAACTTCAGCAATATGCAACACAGCAAGCGGCTTCGAATAAGTGGTAGCAAAAATGTTGTTTCCGTCCAGATACTGACGGATAGACGTAACCACTATATGATTTTGCCTTGACCATAAAAATAATTTCAACATGACACGATCAGACCTCATCATGCGCTTAGGTGTGCTGCAACGGCGCTGGAGTCACGGCATCGCCGAAGCCGATGTCGCACTGAATAGGAATGCGGGCCTTGTCGAGCGTGGCAGTCATGCTCACCCGCACACCGGGATAACCAGCAGCCTTACGGATGTCCACCACGCGCACTGCATCAGCGTCGAGCACCAGTCCATCGTCCTCGGCCATCTTCATGCCTGCAAGCTCGCGAAAAATCGCAGCGAATTCTTCCGGTTCGGCGTTACCGAATCCCAGGAAATCGGCATCACGCGTCGGGCGCTGCGTGAGATCAAACCATAAGCGAAATAGCAGCGCGCCCTTGAGTACAAAACGATCACGATGGCGCGATTGCGCTAACCGGTAAAGCAGTCGCTCCAGTGCATAGCTCACCAGTAATTGCTGGAAATCATCACCGCGTTCGCGGGCGAGGTTAAGCAACCTCTGCCGGATCGAGGTTGCAATGTGGGTCTTTTCTTTCATGCCACCAGCGCCTCCACATAGGGGCGTATCACCGCCTGCACGCGACAGATGCGCGCCATGGCATCCAACTCTTCCAGCGTGAAGCGCCGCTGCTGCCAGCCCTCGCGTAGCGCCTCAATCGCCACATCCAGACCGATGCGGTTGCGAAACTTGAAGCCATCGGCCACGGTTTTCGCCACCGAATACACGCGCACCATTCCACCCTGCCGATGGTGCGTCTCGACACCTGTAGTAAATGCTTCCCCGGAAAAATGCACAATACGCAACGGCGGATATTTCTCCGGCTTGCGCCAGGCGCTTTTCGGCAGCGCCAGCCACACCACTGGCGGTGATTGCGTGGTGAGCTCATGAAACGCCAAAGCCGAGAGCAAACACAGCACCCCCTGCGGATAACGCTGCATGACCTGCACCCAAGTATCACCCGCGTCCATGTTTTCAGCGACCTTATAGACGCCACGGCGCACACGCACCAGATGCCCGCCATCGATCAACGTTGCAAGTGCGCGATAAAGAGCCGGACGAGACAGGCCGAGCTCAGCCAGATCGGCCACCGTGGCAACCTCTCGTTTGGCAATAAATTGGTAAATGATGTCCGGTTTCAGCATGAGACTAATCTCGTTACTTATAAATAAGTGACTAGGTTAATCTCGGAAAGCTTTGGATGCAAGCTTTCGTCACTCAGATGAAGTAAGCAGCAGGGATTACTGCAAGGCTAACGGCTCCCGCTTCGCGGGGTAGGATGGATAAGGCAAGGCTTTAACGTCAAGACTGGGGCGTTGTTGCAGATATAGTGTGAGGGTCTCGGGGCGCAGCCCTGAGTCGACTGCGACGGGCGCGAAGCGACCTAGCGGGCGAAACTCTGGATTACGGCGACAGCCGTACATCCAGCATCCTGCCCAAGCCATTGATGGCCGCCGTGTTGTAAATTTGTTGTAAATAAAATGTAAATTACACGTAAGATTTAAGCGAGCAAGAAATAAATAATATGTAACTTATGAGCAAATCTCTCGTAAGAACATGGTAAGTATTTGATGAGTGAGGCGTAAATAATAAGTAATATTACTGCAAGGATATAGTAAGGCTCTGGAACATAACACGTAAGTATTATGTAAGCGTCGGGTAAGAATATTGAAAAAGTTTGGTAAAAATCGAGTATGTGTCACGCCAAAGATTTAGCAATACGCAGTGGTGTTGGAACTTAATAAAGTTCTACCTCAGGATACAAATTCAATCCGTCTGAAGCGGTAAGTCGTGATGCGAAGCTCTCTACCCTGCCAGACAACCTTGTAAACATGCGGCCCGAAAGATGTCCATCGTGACAGGTTGCGCACAACCCATTGCTGATGTCGGTTTGCGGTTATCTCAGCTTAATTAATACAAAAAATATTACATATAATTTATGATAAGATATAATTTATCATATCATATAATTATTCATAAGATACGGCGCTGTATGGCAAAAAAACCAGATACGCAAAGATTGCGACAGTTGGAGTTGCTGCTTAGATGGGAGGGGCAGGTTGGAAATGCTCGCTTAAGGGATTTGCTTGGGCTTAGTTCCATAAGAGCAAGCCAGTGGCTTAGAGAATTTCGAGAATTCCAGCCTCTCTGGACTGGCTGGAACAGAATAACCCGCAGCTTTGATGCGACTCCGGAATTTTACCGCGACAAAATACTGGGAAACGCCAGTTCGCTTGCCCAGTACCTTACTCTTGTTGGATTGCCATCCGCTATGGATGCTGACAGTCAGCAAGTGGTTGTCGCAGCCTTTCCTGATATCACAATGCCTAATCCTCAAGTTTTTGCGGTTCTCTCAAGTGCTTCCAGATCAAAGCGTGCGGTAGAAATAACTTATTGCTCAATGCGTGAGCCGAAGCCTCATAAGCGAATCATTTCGCCGCATAGCATCGTTCGCGCGGGTCGGCGCTGGCATGCCAGGGCGTATTGTGATCTGAACAAGCAGTTCCGCGATTACACACTGGGGCGTATCACAAATGCAAAGCTTCTTGACCAGCCTTCAGGGGCTCTGATGGAGGATGACAAAGACTGGATGACCGAAGTGCAGGTTGGGTTAATAGCCCATCCAGATTTGAGTCCGGAGCAGGAATCACTCATCCGTTTCGAATACTTCAAAGACACCGCCGCACGCGTAACCACTTGCCGTGGCCCGCTGGTAAACTATTTCATACAAGATGTTCGAGCTGCTGTTGATGTTAAAACTCAACGCCCGCCTGAATACCAATTGGCGGTTTGGAATATCAAGGAAATAAAAAAATGGCTATTTCCGAGCTAAACAACTCTTCCTCTGCGGCATCATTGTTGTTTAACAGGCTTCCGGATAGCCTTTTTAAACCGCTTGCGTCTATTAACCGCCATCGATACTGGGCATTGCTTTGTCGCCTTCATGAACGACGGTTTGGCCCTGACGCCCCCTTGCCACCAAGTCGCGGGTTCTCCACCCGAGTCATCATTCAAGACATCGTTGATGCGCTTGAATTGCAAGAAGCATGGGACGATGAGGATTTATGCGTCCCGGAAACGCCGATAGAGCAACGTGCGGCAATAATTTTCAACCGTTTTCGTGAGTGCGGATGGTTCCGTATAGACAATCCTCGATTTGGAAAAAATGTCACTATGCAACCCACTGTCAGTCAATTCCTGACGATGCTGGTGTCTTTTGCTGAAACCGGCCCCGTCTTCGTGTCGGGAAAGATCCGTTCAATTGATGCGAACCTTCAGATGGTTATTGATGGAAAGGCTTCCGGTGACTCCCTTGCTGAAGCGGCGGAGCAGGCCCGGAATCTTTTGGAGCATGTGCGGAATACAGGCACCAACATCCGGGATATTATGGAGTCTCTGCACCAGAATATTACGACTTCCCAGTATGTGCAGCGATTTTTCAATGATTATATCGAGCGTGTTTTTATCGGCGACTATCGTGAGTTGCGAACAAGTGAGCACCCTCTTTCCAAGCGCGGGCAGATTCTTTCCAGAATCGAGGACATCCGGGAATCTAATGAGCATCGGAATCGATTAATCGCCTGGTATGAGGCCAAGCGCAGTCCGGGCGACCCTCAAAAAGCCGAGCGTCTGTTCGAGAAAGATATTTATCGCCTATCCGAGCTTCAGAGAATAGATGAGTATCTCGATCGTCTTGATGATGAAATCAGGAGGGCGAACAAACGTGCGTTTGCATTCCTTGATTATCGTTTGCGCTCGTTAATGCCGACTGATTATATGGTCAAGCTGGCGATCCAATCGATATTGGAATGCGGCGATCCATTAATGGCCGATCCCTTTGCTCCCAGCGAAATGATCTGCGAAGACAGGCTTGCTGAACCCAGGAAGGCCGTAGAGCACTCAGCGCCATCTTCGCTCCGGAAAACAGTTGTTTCAGATGAACAGATGGCAAGAAAAGAGATCAGGTTGCGCGCAAGAAATAATCGCACCGTCACACCCTTGAAGCTCTCGGCTTATGCTGGAACCCAACTTGACGGCAAAGATTCAATCGGCAACGAGGGCTTGAAAATCAGCAGCATTTCAGATGTTCGTATGTATCAGACGTTATCCGCGCTGAGTCTTCAAATGAGCGCAAAAAGTAGAAAGATGCGCATGGACGCGCTTGCGATGACAAGGGGATTCAGGGTTGTTATCAAGGATGAACCTGAAACACCGCATGAGCATATTTCTTCAGCTCCATTCACTGTTGTGACCCGAAAAACGACTACCAAACCGGAGTAACAAATGAGCATCTATTGGGAGGCATCGGCAGCGCGAACTGAAGGGCAGAATACTGCCGATGAATTTGAAACTGCTGCCTACAGGCTGGTTTCAGAGCAAGTCCTTTACCACACTGACAAACACAGCCGCGTCGCATATTGGCTTGTTGAGCGTTATACGAAAGATTTCGAGCGTGCGCTCGAACCTCTCGGAATCGAGGTGATGGTGAACACGCTGCTGAGATATGTCTACGCCAAACCAAGGCATGCGAAAAGCGGCACAGCTTCGGTAACGCAAACGTTGCTCGCACTTGTGCTTCGCAGTCTTTATGATGAATCTGCACGGGCAGGGCAATTGAACGATAACGGGGAAGTGCTTTGCGATCTGGTTGAACTGGAAGAAAAATATCGCCTTGAGACTGGGCGCGAGCTTCCGTCAAAGATGGAATTTGACGCGTTGTTGAGGCAATTCAAGAGATGGGGCATCGCCAAGATGGCGGACGAACAGAATCTTGATGAGATGGATAGAGACGCTGATTCACAGCTATATGTGCTGATTCGCCCGGCAATTGTCGATGTTCTCGGCGAGGCAGCCCTTCAACGATTGGGACATTGGGCACAAAACAAAGCAGTTAAAGATACCGCGAATAATGAACCAGAGCCAGATGAGGTGGCAGCATGAAATATCTTGAGAGCATCAAGCTTGTGCAATTCTTCCTGTTCGAAAAGCAGGATGTTCGCTTGAAGGATATCACCGGCATTTTCGGCCCGAATGCGAGTGGGAAAAGCTCGTTGGTCGATGCTGTACAGATCGCCATGTTTGGGGCGAATGCTCGTCTTGTAAGCCTTAATGCGCAGGCAGATGAGCGGACTACAACCAGAACAATTGGCTCTTACTGTCTTGGCATGCATGACGAAACAAAGCGTGCTCGGGATAACGCGACAACCTACATCACTTTGGTGTGGCGCGACTCGGTGACAAAAGAACCTACCTCAATGGGGATTTGCCTTTATGCCTCAGTTGATACAGACGGGCATGAGGTTCGGGGGCGTTATATCGTCCCCGGCATTGAGCTTGCGATGCAAGATCATTTGGAAATCATCGATAACGAGGAACGCCCGCGCGCATGGGAAACTTTCCGCCATCAATTGGTCGAGAGGTCAAAAGTGTCGGGAGAGGATCCGTTCTTTGCGGATTCAGAGCGATATATTAAAGCGGCGCTGCTTGCACTACGCGGATCCGGCGGGGCACCTTCTTTTGAAGCTTTCAAGAGTGCATTCAGGTTTGCGCTGAGGATGCGGTTTGATAAATCCATTGATAGCATCGTCCGTAGTGATGTTCTTGAAGCCAGGCCAACAAATATTCAGAAGTTCAAGGAAGTGACCGAATCATTCCGCAGACTTGCTCAAATGATTGCTCAGGTCAAAACAAAGATTGAAGACGGAGAAAAAGTTGCTGCCGAGTTTTGTAAGGCGGCTGCTTCATCCGTTCGCGCAACGACATGGAGCGGTTTAGCTTGCCTCGTCGCCCGAGAGGAAGCTATTGTCAATCTTGATCGAGCGATAGAAGCCAAAGAGGCCGCCGAACAAGAGCTTGCATCGCTAACTAAAGTGCGTGAGCAGGCAAGTGACGACTGGCAGTATGCGGATAATCAAGAAAGGCAGAATCGCGAGCTAAGGATTAGTCATCCTGCACATAAGGAACATGGCGAACTTCAGCGCGACATTACCAAGGCGACAGAAGAGGCAGACAAGAAGTCACGGGATATTCTTGGCAATTTAAAGTTGATTCGCCATACGTTGAGTGAAGCGGCAAATTCGGCACACCTGAAAGACAATGCTCCGGCAATCAACGCTGTCGTAAAGTCGATTGATTCAGCTTTGCCATCTGCGCACGAGATGAGCAAAGAACAGCTATCGGCTGTCCTAAAGCCATCGATGAAAGAAGCATCGCTTGCAGTGAGCGAACTATTTAGCGTCAGCATGGGTGTCGCTAGATCATTGGCAGACGCGGAGGCCACACTCGTTATAAGCGAAAGTGCCATGCAAAGAGTTCAAGAAGGGCGATCCAGGTTAAGCCCTGAAACAGAACGCTTGATGGCTGAATTGAGGAACAACGGTTTGCATCCAACACCCGTATGCGATTTGGTCAGGATCGCTGATCCGGAATGGCAGCCTATCATCGAAGCCTATCTTGGTCGCAATATTGAAGCGTTGCTGGTTGAACGGAATGAAGAGAATCCCGCCTTCAGCATTTATCGTGGACTTACTGGCCCTCGTGCGATCTATGGCGCGAAGATCGTTGCGGCAAGCAAGCAGAACGCGGTGGCTTCTGGAGCTGGAACGGTAGCCGAGTTGATTGATGGCGATCATTTGGCGGCAGTATCGTATCTACGCAAACGTTTTGGCGGCATGTTACGGGCAACAACTGATGCTGAAGCGTTGGCCAGTCAGCGTTCTTTGACGCAGGACGGAATGATCGTTCAGTCCGGCGAATATGACCGTATAAAGCCAATAACCAAAGGGTCTCTAAAAATCGGAGGCGGTGACAACAGTCAGAAAGAGACGCTGTCGAAAGAAATTCTCGTCCTGAAAGAAAGTATCCGCAAGCTTATATCGCAGCAAAATGAAATCAAGAAATTGGTAGACAACCTTGGGAATATTTCCAACGAATCCATTGTATTAAAACACATGCTGGACGCATGCGATGAAATGCATGCGGCAAGAAATACCGCAATTAGTTTTAGTCAACGATTGAATAGTTCAGCCGCCACCGAGTATGTCCGACTTGGTGAGCTTGAGAAGTCATGGAATGAAAAGGCGCAAGCGATCAGGCTTAACATGGATCAGTTGCAGCTTGGCATCGGCACAGCGGACGCCAAACACAAGGTCTGCATCCAACGTGAGCTGTTCGTGACTAGAGAAATGGACTCGGTGGCGGCTAACGCGTGTGCCGTTACCGACAATAAGGATTATGACTGTGAGTATGCTTCTGATCAATGGGATGCACTGCTGAAAAAGTATGGTGACCAATATCAAGAGATGAAGGAACACTGTTCCCGTCAAGAGGGCGACTCCATGAAGGCGATGAATAACGCCATCACCCGTGGGTCTACTGCGTTAGGAACTTTCAAGGAAAAATATCGCGAACAGGGATCGGTAAAGGCAGATGATTGGCGCAATGAATATGAGTGGGTTAACGCACTTCTCAAACGCCTTCGCGACACAGAGCTGAGCGAGTTTGAGGAGCAAATGAAAGAAGCTTTCAGAACATCTCAGGAAACATTCCGCACTGACGTGGCGATTGCGCTAAACAATAACATCGACCACCTGAATAATGCCATGAACCGCTTGAATCAGGTTCTTAGCACATGTCCTGTATTTTCCAATGGAGAGCGATATCATTTCAAAAGAGTTGTACGGCCTCAACTTAAGAATTTGTTGAAGTTCGTGCAGGATATTGCAGCCTACGGGCCAACTGGTGATTTGCTTGGTGATGCGGGGCAAATGCCAGAGGAATTCCGTCAATTGCTCGACGACAAGATCGCACCCGGCGTCGCTGGTGTTTCAAGTCCCCTAGACGACTACAGGGAATTCTTTGAATTTGATATCGAGATACTTCGTGAGGACTCCTTGACCAAGGCGACCAGTATTGTCGGCAGTCTCAGCAAGCGTCTTGGAACAGGCTCTGGAGGTGAACATCGCGCTCCGCTTTATGTAATCGCCGGTGCTGCGCTGGCATCGGCATATCGTTTGGATAGTGGCAACACAGACGGGATTCGATTGATCCTGCTAGATGAAGCATTCAACAAAATGGATGCGGCCAATATCGTTGCCACCATGCGTTATCTGGAGCAGCTTGGCCTTCAGCTATTCATGGCCAGTCCGGGAGATAACCTCGGAACTTTGACGGCGTTCCTGCATCGCTACTACGACATCTTCCGCGACGCGGAAAACAGCACCATGATGATACAGGGTCATGACGTCTCCGAACTCGACCGAGAAATGTTCAGGAGCGACCTATCTGAATTCAACGAAGAGCTTGTCGCCCAGGAACTGGCAGCTATTAGAGCATCAAGGATAAAAACAGGGTCGGGAGCGGTAGCCTGATGGATCAACTCGCGCGATCACTGCTTGAAAAATTACTTGCCGATGCTGAGAAGGCTGCGGCGGGAAGACGCACTCGTCCACCAGTACTCACAAAATCAAATTTTGCCGAATATCATTCATGCAGATCTCTTCAGGCGAAAGAGGACTTTGAGACATTCATGCAAGCAGCCAGTGCGGCTCGTGCGATCAATATCGTTATTGGAGATCGTGGCGTTGAGGAGGGTTTTATCAAAAGGGTCGAGCTTGCCGACAGCAATTTGCTGGCCGATTTTTTGGGCAAGGTGCCCGCAGAAGTTTTGTTAGCCAATGCTAAAGGACTTTTGGCACCATTGATTGAGCGCTTTCCGGTTCTTGGTGAAGTACTACGCCAATGGGAGCAACTCCGGTCTGTCAGGACTTTTACTGCAGCAGATGCTCAAGATTGGGTAGACGCTGTTCGGGTGATCGATTTCGCAAAAGAGAATCTGGCTCCTGGAGTGATTTCCTTACCCATCAATGAGGCAAGCGGAAAACTTTTCAAGGACACTAAACGCATCAAGAAACTGGCTGCCCCGATCGATGTATTGCTAGCTGGCGACGTTGATGCAGAGAACAGACCACCTTCTGAAGTATGGGGGGAGATCGGCTTGTTGCGCGAGGAGCATCCAGTCAGGATGGCAGGGAAGGTCATCATCGAGCGAGAAAGAGTCACGGCCTATCTTGACGCTCCTTACGCAGGACTGCCTGCATTGGCCATCAAACGGCTTGCAAGCAAGCCATCCTTGGTGATGACCATTGAGAATCCGACGACTTTTCATAGCGAAGCGCTTCGCCGTTGCGATGAGGATGTATTACTAATCTACACCGCCGGCATGCCCAATCCACCATGGCGAGCAATGTACGCCAGAATACTGAAAGACCTGCCAACCGACGTTCCAGTCTATCACTGGGGAGATATTGACGAGGGAGGATTCAGAATTGCCTCGGTATTGGCCAAGGAAGCGATTAAAGCAGGCCATGTCATTAAGGCGTGGAAAATGCACCCTAAAAATATCCCTGTCGAGCATAGACGCCCTGCAAGTGCGAACACCGTAAGTAAGATGGTGCACTTTGCCACGGCTGCCGGGTGGGCTTCTATTGGTGAGGCTATTGCTGCGGCCAAGTTCACGGTTGAGCAGGAAAGTTTGGCATGAAAATTGAGACAGTCGTGAACAGGAAGAATTTTGCTTTTATGCTCACAGCTTCACTATACAACTTTATTTTACGTCAACAAGTGGCACTTGATCAGACGGAGAATTAGCGCGGGCAAACGCGATTTAACTTTATGCGTACAGTTTTTTATTCTGCGCTGCATGCGATGAAAGTTATCATGCATCACTATCTGGCAGGAGTGGCGGAACCCCTTTTGAGAAATCAATTTTCTCCGGTGCAACCCCTAATGCCCCAGCAATTTTTTCGCGCGTGGATCTCTTTATTGGGGCATTCACTTCATAATGCGTGAAGGCGTTTCGCGAAATGCCAAGGCGGAGCGCCATGTCTAGTTGGGTGAATCCAAAATGTAAGCGCCAATCGCGGATAGACTTCATATCCGTGTTAATAACTTTGCCAACTACAGAATTGGTAGCGTTCGAAGCCCCTTGCCTAGTGAGACTTAAGTAGTCAGCGTAAGGGAGCACGGCGAAGGCGGGTTCGCCTTTCGCATCTTTCAGAATATGGATGTTGGCATGTGAGTTCATTTTCGCTTTTTACTTTCGTAATGATGATTGTTGTGGATATTGCGATTGATGGCAAGGGGAGCTGACTGTATTGTCGGCTAGGACTATAACAATCCAAACCAAACTCGAATGGGCGTCATTGTAATTGAGCGAGGTTAACGCTCATTTCCCTTCCCAACACCTGTGACAGTGGCGACAGCTAGACCGTCGCGGTATTGAATTTCGACGTTTGCATTGTTGTGCTGCTCGGGAGGCGCCGCTAAATGTAGTGCATACACGCTTCGCGCAACATGTTGAGCGAAACCATGGCCGTTATCATCTGTTGTGAGGGCGACAGCAACGGGGCCAACGTGTATCTTGTGACTATCTGATATATCGGGAATGATAAATTCAGCATGTGGGTCGATTGCTAGAACCATAACGCGCAGGCGTTCTTGAGATGTCAGCAAGCTAGGTTCATCAATTGGAAATTTTTCAGTTTTAGCTTGGGTAATTTCTTGAAGCAAACCCTCTTGCTTTACCGAGTCGTTGAATGGGCTGTCAGCTTCTTTAGATAGGGTTGATATATTTTGAGCTGGCATGGTACGTTGTACTTCAGTAATTTTCAGCACGCGGTTATTACGATGGTTTGCAATCACCGACTGCAATTCCGGATTCAATATCGCTATCCCCATGTCATCAGCTAGTCGTGCCATTCTTTCAGTGAAAATAGAATCGCTTCCTGTCAGGGTGAGTTGTTTACCAAACTTCTGTTGCGCGTGGACGATGGCTAGTTTTATCTCTTGATCTGTTACCCGGACTCGATCAAAAGTGACACGATTACCACGGTCGGTGAATAGATGCCCACCACCTTGATCGCTGTAAGCGATGTTACCGTTTCCAGTGACACGCCATTGCATACTTGTGTATCGAATAAGCAATGCGTCAACTTCATATGGACGTATTGCATTGCTTCTGGCTGACCGGATAGCAACTTCATTTTTTTCTTCTTCGAGTAGGCGAGACATTACTTTACGGAATTGATGTTCGCGATATTCCTTAGTGTCGGCCTCAGATTCAATGAAATCCTCAGTGCAATCGTTTTCACGTTTTGCATCGCGCTGAGCTTGGTAGACAATGCCGCGCAAGGCAGAAAGAGCCGCTTGGTCGCCAAGATTGGATTGCTCATACAGCCATTCCCGCCAGCCCAGTGGAGGTAGCCTCGTGGCGCGCAGTGTTGCGCTCTTTTCCTTAATGAGCGCTTCAGTCTTTAATTTGCGGCTCGATCTTTCTAACTCGATTTCTACCACTTGTTGCAGACGCATCACGATGTCAGCGGGACTACTTATTAGTGCTGCCAATTTCGCAGCCTTGGCATCTTCGCGAATCGCTGTAAGTGCGCGGCTACGCTCGATACGAATTTCCTTTAACCGTTTTAAGTAATCAACATCGCCTTCGCGAACGAAACGTTGATACTGCGAGAATCGGTGGCGAAGATCTGCACGGGCAGCGGCGCGTTGTTCTCGTCGCTCCGCTCGTTTTGAATTGTCGTGGATCAAACTTCTTCGGCTATCATTCTTATCAGCACCTAGCCCTGTGTCTGTTGCCGCCGTTTGCTTATGTCTGATTTCAGTTGCACGAATGATATGGGAAGGAGGGATGCCGTTGTCAAAACTTGCTTTGAGGAAACGATTTACACCGTTCGCAATTTGGCTATGGCTCAGATGTGAAAGATCAGGGACGATGCGCGGTATGGGTTGTTCATTAGTGAATTTTCCCCAACGATGTTCTAGTTCGCTGCGTTTCAGGATTCTCAGACCTTTGCTCGCAGGTAGGTCAACGACCTCACCAGTTTCCTGCGAGGTAACATGGAGGCGCATTCCGCCGCCTCCGCTATCCGAAAGTGTGATGTCGTGGTTTGACAGCCATGCATGTAGTGCATGCCAGCTAGCAATTTTTGGGAGTGCTTGTTTCAAGTCTCTAGAAATTTTTGATTTGAGCCATGAATCAAGGTTGTCTGGATCATGCCATGCAGGAAGTTCACTCTCTTGTTCGTCATTGAGGTGGGCATGTGGAATGGTGTGATCGTGATCTGGATTAAGAACGATATATTTTTGATTCTGGTCATTGAGCCTTACGATGTAAATTCCGTTTTCGTTCGTCCAGCCGTGCTTGACCTCGCTTTGGCGCGCGGCCAAGTGCAATGTTTTTTTTGCCCACTCTATATTTTTAGATTTATAGGTGTCAGGGTGAATGCGATTAACTGCGCCGTGGCAATGGATATTGTCGGTGTTTACGTGGACGGCAAGAACGTATTGGTGTTCGCCCAGACCTAGTGATCGGATGGCATGTTCTGCTGCATCAAATATCTTATTTTGCTGGGGTCGTTCATGTTCCGGCCATGTCAAAACAAAATGAAATGCAGGATCTCTGCAGCGCGTGTTTCGCGCAGCGACAGAATTCATTTCAATGGATGCTGACGAAATGTCTGTAACGCCGTGAGTTCGGATCGCGATACATTTTTCGTGGCCGATCTGCATGTCCTGATTGTTTGTCGAGTAATTGAGGATATTTTCAAACTTTTGATCATTGGAAATAGCAGATAGCTTGTCCTGTCCGTTGTCCGCCTCAACGTACAGAATTAGCTTATTGAAAGTTTGCCGGGTGCTAACTTTTGACATGCGCTTGCGAAGTATGACGGGGATCATGGCTAACTCACGAAGAAGTTTTATTTGCCATCTTTTTCAGCCACTGCAAAACGATCTTAATCGCGCGCAGATTCGATTTTGCTCTGGCTGCATTTACACCCTTCGCAGCTGTATATAATTCGATTGCAAGTGGCAGGATGATTTCTTTTGCAGATTCGACCTCTTCTAGGCTTAGAAATCTGAATATAAGTCGAATCCCATTAAAAAAATGAGGGTCACTGAAGAAACCCTGAATTGCTGCCGTTTGAGCAGCTTCACTTATTCCTTTCATTGGCACATTTAGTTCGATTTTCAGCATGATTCTAAAGTCGGAAAATACATCACAAATCACGTTGAATGCGTCTTCTGAAGTTTGGCACTGAGTTGATTTTTCTATTGCTGCATGTATAGGAAAAATATTTTCAATGTGTGTTGAATTCCAAAGGGGATATTCGACAATCTCCCCTTTGACATTGCTCCAACCCATTTTAATTTTCGCTAATTTATTTTCAATCGCTAATTTTGTTGGTCGTTTCGTCATGCAGTCATAAAGATGATGGTCGACGAGCACCTTGATGACCATTTGGTGACTTACATGAAACTCTAATGCTATTTCCATTGTTGTTACAAAGCTCATGGTATATTTCCTTTTTAACTGATTGATAGTTTGAGCAAAATTCCTGTGAATTTCGATCAAAAATCCAGAGTCATTTACTTGCTGATCCGTATCATTGCCGCCAATGCTTCGTCAACAAGTTTGCCCCATTCGTCCTTTGGAAATGGAATACCTCGCACTGTGAGATCGGAATGCAGGTGACGTATGGATTGCACTACATCACGCAGCGTTAAAACTATTTCGACTTCGAAACCGACATCGGCGCGGCGACCTAACGCCGCTCGCCTCATAAAATCTGCAACTGTTAGATTTCTCAAGAAAGCCGATGCACGAATAGCCTCAGCATTTTTGGTTGAAAGACGAATTTCAATTCGAACCAACTTTTTTTCAGAATCGGATATTTTTTTGAATAAACGGCTCATGGTTGCTTCCTAGCCGCTTCAAGCTTCAATACCAGCGTGCGAATTTCACCATCTGACTTGCCGGCAATGCGCGCCGAGTTGATCGCCGCCACTTCGATGGCGGGCCAACCCACTGCCCGTGGGCCAATGCTCACTGGCTTGGTGAAAAGTCCCTGAGCGATTCGCAGATAGTGCGTTGAACGAGAGTTTCCTGTTTCTGCTTTGACGGCAGGAAGCCGTAGGATGGTATTCAGCATGTTTAAACCCCTTTGGGTGTTGTTGAACATGCTGCCATTTGGAACTAGCTAGGGGGCTGTCTCGCAACCTGCCTAGTTCATCGGGCTGAAGGCCGCGTCAATACTTGGAACTGGATTTCTTCGAGCTAGTCTGTCTAGTGTTTGTTGAGAGGTCTGTCCATGGTGAATTGTTAAGGCCGGTTTTGTTTAACGGTGCGTCACCTTTCTCAGATTCGTCTTGAATTAGCTGTTTTATCCTAGTTTTTGAGACACCTTCTTCCTCTGCAACAACTTGGAGGAATGCCTTTGTTCCCTTTGCATCTTCCTCACGGACACGCGCCCTGATTCTTTCGCGGCGGGCTTTCGGATTTTCGGCATTTTTATCGCTTGTTGGCTTATCAATCAGACGAACCAATCCGCTTTCGTCTATCGCAATGATTTTTCCATTCAAGCCATCCGGCAATATACCTCTTGCTTGTGCCGTTTTAAGCCAAGGAATATTGATTCTCTTGGAAATCGCTCTCTCTATCCACTCTTCCGGGGAAGTTGGAGTTGTAGATGGGTTGTTGAAAAGTCGAGCTATCTTGTTGCACTCCCCAAAGTATGCCTTCAATGCATTTGATTCCAATTCGTGTCTCTCATGCTCTAAATCATCAGAAAACTCGTCAAAATTTTCATCATCGACAAGTTCAAGACTGTCGGAAAATTCTCCGCCAACGATTTTATATACCTTCTCAGGAAGATATGGCAACCGACATCCATTAAACAGCGTTATGGATCCAAAAATATGGCTGGTGCCACTGTTCTTATTTGCGCTTGGTTTTATTGTCTTGTCAGGATCAATTCCGGTAATGATTTGAGTTGCTTCATCAATTCCCCATGCATCCCTAGCAAGCCAAAAACGCAGACTGTTTTCCATGCCTTTGGGTATTTCATATGTCGTCTCAATCAAGCTCATATCGGTACTTTTTCACCTTTCTTCCTTAAGTTTAGTAAGCCGGTTAGTTAATGAGCTATCTAGCATATCAGCCCGGTATCAAGCCGCTATGGTTTTTAGCGGGATTATCTTCGCACCGCGTTGGGCGGCTGCAAGCTGTTTTCCCCACCAATTTAATAGTTTTACCCGTTCATCAAACCGTTCGCCACGGTCATAGGCACGCGCCACTTCATTGTCGTGGGCATGGTCAAGGGCGAGTTCCACCACATCGCGGGCTGTGCCGTTATCGCGCGCCAGAGTCGAAAAGGCGCTACGCCAGCCGTGAGGGGAGTGTTTTCCAGCCAGTCCTAAAGTTATTCGATAAACCTTTTCTATGGATTCACAGCCAATATGCTTGTTTCCGGCGGGGGAGGGGAATACGTAGCCCTTGCCACCAAAAATGGTTTTCCAATGTTTGAGTTCGGCAGTAATTTCCGGATTCAGGGGAACGCGGTGGTCGATAGGGCGGGAAGTGACTTTCATTTTGGCGCGAGGGATGATCCAAGTGGGTTGATCGTCGTCAAGGTGAAACTCCTTCCACTCTGCTTCGACGACATTGCCGATTCTCATTCCTGTAAAAGCGATTAGTCGATGCGCCATGCGCACAGAGGGGGAAATTCTGGACATATCCGCGCGGCGCAGAATGTCGCCCAACGAAGTCCAGTCCAGTAGTGCGTTCATTCGCCCGGTATCTTTCTTGCGGGGGAGTATCTCGCGAGCGGCAAGAGCGGGGTTATCGCGGCATAAACCCTTGGCTTGGGCGTAGCGGAATACGCCGTTAAGATGCTGGAGGATGCGGGTAGCGGTTTCGAGCACGTCGCGCTTGTTGATGTCTTCAACGGCTTTCGCCACGATGGCGGGGGTAATGCTGGCGATGGGCAGCTTGCCTATGGTCGGGTAGATGTCGCGCTCGAATGCGCGAGCCGATTTTGTGAAGTGGCCCGCGCTCCATTCTTTCTGTTTCATGGTCAGCCATTCGCCCGCGACGGCTTCGAAAGTATTGTCGCTCGATGCGCTGGTTTCCGCCCGGTTAATGCGGCGTTGGGTGACCGGGTCTTTATTTTCCCGGAGAAGTGCTTTGACCTCAGTCAACTCGACGCGCGCCGCCGCCAAAGAAATGGCCGGGTACGCTCCGATGGAGTAAACTTTCTCTTTGCTGTCGATCCGGTATTTTATGCGCCAGGTGGCGCCACCCGCAGGCGTGATAAAGAGATGAAGCCCGCCACCGTCTGGAAGCTTCTTTCCACGGGCTTCTTGAGCCACGAAGGCCTTGCAAGCCTTATCTGTCAACCTTCCGCCGATACCCCCAGACATGAAAAATCCTCCGGTTCAATTTTCAATAATACCCCCATCAATACCCCCATTATGCGCGGATGTTGTTGGATTGCGCAAGACTTAAATGGACGATAGTTACTTGTAGGTACAAAGAAAAACGCCGTCACTAGGACGGCGTTGGACCCCGTTGGGGGTATTGTTGGTGGAGGCGGCGGGAATTGAACCCGCGTCCGCAAGCACTCTACAGGCAGTTCTACATACTTAGTCTGGTTGTTTAATCTGATCCGGCAGACGCCAACCGACAGGCTGCTACTGGACGAGTCACCTAAATTTAATGCCATACAAAGTAACCCTGCATGACACGATTCCGTGTAAATGACCTCACTCATCTCAACCTTGCGGTATCAAGCCCCTCCACGGACAGCAGGGTGTGAGGTCTAACCGCTTACGCGGCTAAAGCGTACTTTTCGTCGTTTGCGACTATTGGTTTTCCAGCTGATTTACGAGGTGGCGGGTCCTCGGTATGCCCTACACTGCTTTGCAACCCACGTCGAAGCCAGGTCGCCCCCGGTTCGTTTTATCTGCTGCATTACACGACAGATTGTAGCAGCTTAGGAGTGGCAGATGCCTATAAAGTTCCATGTTCAAGCCTAGCGCCGTCCGCCGACGCAGTGTTCAACAGGCTGGATGTCCAGGAATAGATTGTCTGAACCGTGTTGTAAGTGGTGTAGGGTGTGGGCTTGTCCGAGTCAGCTAAATCATTTTGAATCCACCGTGCGTACAGTTCTTCCAAGGCCTTGATGATTTCTTCAGCATCATCTGCCTTTACTGCCCATTGCCCCAGTTCTCGAAGCATTCGTTCCATTTGCGGGTTATGCCAAACCAGCGCCAGGATGGGGCGTTGCGTCCACAGATACTCATACATTTTTGAAGGAATGTATTCTTCACAGAATGGAACGGTGCCATGTAACAACAACAAACAATCGGCAGCGTTCATGCGCTTGAGCACTCGATCCCGACCGCTTTCTCCAGTTGAAGGATCAGTCTCAAGACGGCCAAACTGTTCAATCATTTCAGGGTGTGGAAATTCTCTCAGGGCGCGGGCAGAAACAGAATCTATACCGCCGCCGTAAAGATGCAGGCGGATATGTTCCGCCCATTGTGGATTTTTTTCTAGCAAATGGCGCAGGCCCAGTAAAAATATTTCCAGATTGCGTGTTTCTGCCAATGATCCGAAATGCCCGATTACCAGATGTTTTCCGCGCTGATAAGGAGTACGTGAGAATTTAGGCGCATTGGCGCCGGGAATAATACAATGCCCGCGCTCGCCAAGTTCAGGATGGCGAACTCGTGCACGCGCCAAGGCCTCTTCGGTAAACCACCAAACAATATCAGCATGCTTGCAAATTATTCCTTCCAACTTTGCGGAAAAACGCATACGCATCTTATTTTTCGTTAGACCGGGAAAGATCATGGGATCATGTATCTCAGCGATCCAAGGCAGTCCGAATCTGCGTGATAACCAATAACCGGCTATGTGGGCAGAATATGCTCCGCCCGTCGAATAAATGAGTGCGGGTTTGCGTTTGCGGATTATGCGTGCGCCAGTGAAATAGGCTGTAACTGCCCACGACCAATGGGTTTCAATGCGGATGAAAATTTTTTCAATCAGCAGGAAAGGCAGCAACACCAGCGAAATCGCCGTCATTGCTATTCGGTAAATGTATGGATTCGAGATTCGTTGTTTCAGGTAGTGGCGTAAATCAAAACGTAAGGCTACCGGCATAGCCGGTAAAACTTGATGATGCTCGACCACTTTATCCTTTTTCCCTGTAATTGCGCTTACCACGATAGGCTCAACGCCAAGGTTAAGCAGATGCGGAATTTTGTCTGTGATGGTCTGGCTCGCTGCGCGCCCATCCATATTAAAGCCGTGTGAAAGCACCAGCCAAACCTGCTTATTGCCATCGTTCATGTTGACGTAGTCTATTTGTTAAAGATTAAATTGTCGTAACGTACCACTTCTTCCATTAAGTTACCCTGCAAGTGAAGCCAGCGCAGGAGTTTCCCCGCTGTATTCTACAGCCAATCTAAGCGACTATATTTCGCTGGGATGCAATTATTATGAGGCAATATATTCCATGACTTTGGTTTTGAACGAGATAAATGCCTGCTGATCAGTAGGCAAAGCAGGCGGGATCTGGACTTCTGAAATGGAAGGCTTGGCCTTGCGCGTGCAAATCGATTACAAGTTGCCCTACAACGTTTTCAACTGCTGCGTCACATAGGTCTGCAAATCGGCACTGAGGGTGTGCGATTCCAGGGCGCGTTTGAATGCAACACGTGCCTCCTCATTCCGCTGAAGTTCCTTTAGAGAAATACCCAGCCCCATCTGCCACACACCCGAATTGGGCGATAGCTGTACGGCAGATTGATAGTGCATAACGGCTTCCTTGTGGCGATTCAGGCGTTGTAGCAACGCCGCAACAAACGCCTGGTAATCGGGCTGTTGTTCTGCGTAAGGCAAAGTCTTTTGCAAAACAAGCAACGCCGACCATGACGCGTCACGGTCAACCTGTATACGCGCCAGCAGCATGGCAAACCCGCTATTCTTGATATTGCGTTTCAGGCCATCCTGCAACACACGCTCGGCATCGGCATTGCGCTTGTTTTGCAACAGCAATACGGCCATGGCCTGACGTGCGGCGTCATGACCGGCATCGAGTTGTAACGCTGCCCCGTATCCGGCCAGTGCCTCATCGATACGGCCTTGCTGCAATAACCCATTTGCCCTGCGAAACTCGTTATCCGCCTGTTGCTGCACACTGAGCGGTTTAACTTTTTTATTCACGCCGCCCACCGGAACGCGGGAATCGTCCGACGCTACTCCTGTATCGGGCGCAGGTGATGATGCAACTTTGTGGTGCTTATGCTTGCTTGCAGTAACAAGCGGTTTGGCGGGCGGCAGGACCACCTGTTGCGGACTCGAACTTGAAGCTGCGGCTTCCATCTGTTGTCCGCTCTCTTTTGGCCTACTTTCCTTTGACGAAATTTCATGTGTGACTATCGTAATCGGCTTGGATACAACTATCGGTTGTGGTAATTCCTCCCCGCTTGCCGCGCATGCCAACACAACCCCGCCCATCAATGCCACGTTGACCCAATCAGAAAACATACGGCTATGGCCGCGCGGCGCACTCCAAAAGAATACGCGGCGCAGCCGAGACAAAATCATTGACCTCTGAATTATCACGGCCTTGCACCCGAAGCATTCGCCATGCTATTAATGCGCTCGCGGCTATGCGCAATGTCATCCGACCAATCTTTGTCGGTATCCACCACAGTAGGTTTCAGTAAAAGGATCAGCTCGCTTTTTTGCGTAGTTTTTTGAGTTAGACCTAACGCCGTTTTGGACAAACCTGGCAAGCCGGATTGATTGTCTGTTGTCGACTGCGTCATCAAGCCGCCGATAACTACGATCTGACCATCACGTGCGCGCACTACACTGTCCGTTTCCGAGATGGCAGTTAATGCAAACGGGACTGTTCCTCCTCCTAAACTAGCTAACATCGGTACGTTTTGCGCGGTTATCTGGCTGACCGACGGATGCACATGCAAAATGATCTCGTTGTACTCGTTGATACTCGGCGTCACGTCCAGTGCAATTCCTGAAAACATTGAAGAATAATTTGGCGTAACCGTGCCGGGTGTCGTTACATTGTTAATCGTCGTGGCCGCTGTGGTTGTAATCCCCGTAATGAAATACTCATCCGTGCCCACTTTCAAGATGGCTTTCTGGTTATTCAAAGTGGCGATGCGCGGACTGGATAACACATGCACACTGCCCTGGGTTTCCAGAAAATCCAGCATCGCGGCAAAATTGCTGGACTGGAACGCCAAACCAAACAATCCCCCCGCAGCCGTAGTAGAGGAAGAAGCCAGGCTACTGCCGGCAGTAGCAGCTATCGTTCCGTCAGTCAGCGCTCCCGTTGTAGCAAGCGTGCCACCGGGAGTTACTTGTCCTAAACTGGTATGGCTATTTAGACCATTTTGGAATGCCCCCCAATTCACCCCGGACTGAAAACTATCATTCAACTGTACTTCGAGAATCTTGGCTTCCAGTATGACTTGACGCTCAATCGAAATCTGCGAAGCCTTGAGATAGGCCATCACGTTCTTCAACTCCTCCGGCATGGCACGCACGACGATCACCCCCGACATCGAGTTGATGACCACGGTACGCCCACCATCGTTGCCAACTATGGCTTTCAGCGAGGCCTCCAATTCCCCCCAGAAATTATTGGCCTTGGCATTAGTAGTCGTGGTGACATAACTACTGCCCGATCCCCCCGTGTTGCCCGTACTACCTGTTGTAACTGTTGCACTTGTTGCATTTGTTGCACCTATTGCACTTGTTGAACCTGTTGCACTTGTTGTACCTGTACCGCCCGATGACGATTGCACAGACAACGTTGATGAACCCGTACGCTGCGCGGTCAGGTAACTCACTTGAAAGAGCCGCGTTTGCAGCGCAATCGGCTGGATGTAAATGCGGTTCGCATCGACCTTGTATTCGAAGCCATACAATTCGCGGATCGCCTCCAGCGCCTCGAACACCGTCACATCCTTCAGACTCAACGAAATGTTGCCACTTATCTCAGGGGGAACCAGCATGTTGTAACGCGTGCCCGACACGATAGCAGTGAACACCTGGCTGGCCGGTGTGTTGTTAACGGTGAGGTCAAATCTAGGTTCCAGCGGTTTGCTGTCTGTCTTGGGCATCATCATTGAAAGCGTCGGCAGCAAGGCATTGCTAACCGCCTCGATCTTGATGGGTTTGGCGTTATCCCGTGTTGCGGCATCTATTTCATGGTGGATTGCCTCCGCCGTGGTATTTTTTGAGTTTGGCACAGCGCAACCCGATAAGCCGAGCAACGCCAGCAGTCCAAAAGGCAGTAGCCATAGCATGCGAATCATTTTTCCTCCTTCTTTCCGGCCTGGCTGGTTGGTTTATTAACCAGTTTTTTCTTCCGGGCAGGACTTTTCACATCTTCTTCCATGGGTGGCAACGCCGCTTTCTTGTCTATTTTCACGTCCGGGAACAGCGTCAGCACACGCCGCCCTTTCTCCCCCTGTAACACTACGCTACCCTCGCTCACCTCAATCAACCTAACATCGCCCGCTTTTCCACCCAGTTCGACCGTTTGCCCATTTATGATCGCCGCACGACGGGTGGGAGAAATAATGATGGACTGCAATTCGCTTTCTGCGGCAGGCGCGCTGAGTTCTGTGGGCGGCTTGGTGGGGTCGACCAATGTTTGTGCCCAGGAGATAGCAGGGATGACGCTCAGCGACAATAGCACCAAGCCACTTACTCTCACGGCACGCATTAAATTTTTAGCCATATCTTATCCAGACTCAAAGTATAAAGAGTCAATTTCAACTCAACTTCCGGATACTCCACAACTTTCATTTCCGCCTTGCCCCAAAACATTTGCGTCGGCAATTGCTCAAGCTCAGTCAGGTATTGCAGCAAATCCAGATAACTGCCGCGCACAGTAATTTGCACACCGTGCTTGAACACCTGGTTGTCCGGTATTGCTGCCGCGTTTGCAGGCGTAACAACAACCCCACCCGGTTTCACCGCCGTCTTCTCGGCCAAAGGAGCAACCGGCGAAGTTTGCAGATCAACCAATCGCAAGCGGCCATTCTGATTGAGCACCTGCTCCAGCAGGTCGGCCATTTTTTCTGGCGCCACCAGGCGTCCACGGAGTCCTTGCAGGAAAACATCGCTATCCGCGAGTTGTTGCCTGGCCTGCTCAATGCGATGATGCAGCGGCGATTTTTCAACATCATTTCTTGCTTGCGACAAAGCCACAACCTGCGCATGGATCGCCTTCAGATTCTCCTGTTTCTGCTGCATCTCGGTTAATTGTTTTTTCTTCTCCGCCAGCAAAGGGTCAAGGAATAACGCGTTGATCAGCGCAACCAGCGCGACTGCGGCAGCGGCAAAAATCATCGCGCGCTCACGCAGTGACATTGCGTCAACCTTGCTTATAAGTTTCACCCAGTGCTGTTTCATTTTTTTTCTGCCTTGCCCACTTTCGTCTTGTCATCTTCCGCCTTGCCAGCTTCATCCGATTGCAGCGTAAATTCGACATAGCGCCCTTCCTTGCCGCCCCTTTGCATCTGGAGCGACGCAAAGGGTTTTTCACGCATCACTGGTTCCTGATTCAATTTGCGGACATAGGTTGCCAGCAACTCGGGGGATAGCACCGCCCCCCTTATGCTCATCTGCGCCGCATCCCCGCTAATATCGAAACCGGTCAGCCATAAACCACTCACTGCCTGGCGTGCAAATGCGCGCATGTATTCCGAATAACCGGTGGTATTGCCTAAAGCCCCGCTCTTTAAAGATGCGATGAGTTCATTCTGCGCGGCCCATTTGGCTTCGGTTGATTTCAATTCATCTTCCAGCAACTGGCTGGACTTTTGCGGCGAGAATTCCGCCATGGATTGGCTCAGTTTGGCCTGCTCGTCGTTATAGTTTTTATTTGTTATCTGAATCTGAGCAGACAGCGAATGTACCTGATACCATGCAAAACCGTAGACCAGCCCCGAACCCAGCACGATCAAGCCCAGCATCTCCAGCATGGTAACCAAAGAGAACAATTTTCTCGGGTTCAGGAATACCGGGTTGAACAGATTGATCTGCTGGCTCACAGCTCCCGCCTTTCATGCCGCAGGGCGGCACCCAATGGAAGGAAGGAGCGAATAGCGAATTCACTGTTCGCCAACTCAGGCACGGCACTGATGTCCAACACCTGCGCCAAATCCAACTGCTCCATCGGCACGTCCAGACTGGACGCCAAGCCCGCAACCAAACCCAACTGTTCCGGTGCGGAAATCAGTAAACGCGATACCGAAATATAGCTAAATTGGTGGCCAAAATAATCCATGGAACGCTGCAATTCCAGCTCCAGCCGCTCCAGATATTGCCTGCGCAGGCTTTCGTCAGCGTCCTGCAATTGCCCCAGAGTGATCTCGATACGACGCGCCAAATACAACTCACCGCCGCAGGTGAAAGTAAGCAAACCTCCGTTCTCATCAAATGCCAGCAGAGCCAGTCCATACTCACCTTCCTCAAATAACGCGGCAATATTGCGCTGCGCCATTTCCGGAATATCGATCACATTAAGATCAATCTTCGCTTTCTCAAACAACGCTTCGAGCTTCTTTATGGTGTTGTTGGGCGCGGCAACCGCATACAACGATGACGGGCGCTCCCCCCCCGCTTTGTTGGCAGGGATTCTCAATACATCGATGGTGGCATCATCTACCATGAAATTCAGCGAATCCTTGATGCGCCAGCGAATAGCCGCCTTCAACTCGTTCGGCTGAACATTGGGCGCATCCAGCGGCAACATCTGATACTCGCCTGGAGCAAGCAATGTAGTAAATTGAAAATCAGCAATGCGCGCATCCTTGCGGAGTTTTTCCAACATGGCCGGGGTCGCATTATTCATGGGGTAGAAAGCGCACACCAGCACCTGCGGCTTGCCGTCAGTGAGCTTCACATGCGCAAAATGCACGCCGTTGGCATTGACGCAAATAGCGAACCAGCCAACGCGCTGGCTGGTTCGATTGAACAGATTGGATAAAATCTCCGGAATTTTCATAACTCGCCTGGTAAAAATTTAATTTTGGAGTGCGCAGACATGTCTGCGCTTTGAAAAAGCGGCGACATGTCGCCGCACTCCATAAACTCCGTCCCGCATCACAGCCATTTCTGCGCCGCACGCGCCACTCGCAAGAGTGCTACTGGCATCACTATATCGACACGCTTTAAATTTAGCTGAATAAACAAGGGGGAAAAATACTTCCAATTCCTCCGTTCAAAGAACGGGGCATGTTTATTCCGGATAACCCATTAACCCGTCATTCCCGCGCAGGCGGGAATCCAGATAATTGAAAATCCCCGCATAGCGGGACAACAATCTTTGTTTTGTCCGCTAACGCGGGATGTTTGTCCTCGCTGGATTCCCGCCTGCGCGGGAATGACGGGGATTATTGAAGCTGGCATGAAAACGCTCAGTTGTAGTTTTCACTCTGGTAGATGATTCCCGAGGCTGCACCGGGCACCCCGCTGGCAATGGTTGCCTGCAAAGCACGTTCAACATAGCCTTGCTGGCCTGCCGTGCCCTGCGTCGCGGTGGATGTCAGGGTGAATACTGCCACCGCACTTGTCGCCTCAATATAGGGAATGCAAGCCACATTCACGTTAACCGTAAATCCGCTCAAGTCCCCGGCCAAGGTGAGCGGATTAGATGATGAGGTGCATGGCATACCGTTTTGCAACACCCGATAGGCACCCCATTCTTTACCTGCCAATGCCGCCTGATAGGCACGCGAACCCAGCACGTCAAGCGCGGAGCTTTGCTGCTGCGCGGCAAAGAATGTCACCGCCATAGCTCCCAGTCCTGCCAACACCACCAACAAAAAGATGGCCGTGATCAGGCTGAATCCTTGTTGCACTTTATGTCTCATCGTTATCATGGTTGCATGTTTCATGGCACGTTGGCGACGCTGGCAGCGTCGTACAGACTGACACTTTCGCCGCTCTCGGAAATAGTCAAATTCACGGTAACCAACCCTGCGACCGGGTTAGCAAACTTGCAAGCACTCACATTGCTCGCCAGCACATTCCCGCCAGCCAATGTCGAGGTGGGCTGCGTGGCGGCAATGGGGTAGCCCGCATAGCGCGTCAACGTGCCCGCCGCCGGATTGCACACATAACTGACCGGCGTGGAAATTACCTGGAAACGAGCTTCCGGTGATGCTGTGGGAAATGTAAAAGGAGGGACAAAAGTAACCGTGGGTGTAGTTACTGGAATCGATACTATCGCACGATTTGTGGGTGGGACATCATAAACATTCGCACCAGTGGCATTTGAACCAGTGTTCGTACTTGTAGTGCCTATGTTGTTCACCACAACCCAATATCCCGCCACAAATGTTGGCATCGCGCCCAATACATCAAACGAAGAAGCAACGAGGGGAGAAAAAACCAGCGCATTACCAGTGCAGGTTGACGAGCAATCTTGTGCAGAACGATAACGCCCCCCGCCTGTGGTCGGGATGAATTCCAAATAACAAATGTCCGTCGTACCGTTGCAGGCACCGCCGGATTGATTGGTTACCCGCACGCTGTTAGGCAATGCCGTGCGCAAGTCGCGTGTGATGCGACTCATGGCGGTATCCGCAATGTCGCTCATCTCGGCACGGCGCGCACTGTCCAGATAGCCCTGCACCGGTCCGCTGATAAAGATCGCAATTATGCTGCCCAGAATGCCGGTAATGACCATCACCACAATCATCTCGATCAGGGTGAAGCCGCACTGGGATTTTCGATGGCGTTGCATCAGTAGTAACTCGTCCGGTATCCGGTCAGGGTGATTGCTTGTCCGCTAGGATCGGTGACCGTCACCGTGATAACCACCGCATGAGTGCCCGCTATAACGCCCAGACCGCTTGTTGTATCCAACCCCGCCGATGCACTGTACCCAGATAGCCTGGAAGCCGACATCACGTTGTTAACCACCAAGGCAATATTCGTCGGGGTAATATTAGAAAACTGTTGCGCCTCAATCTCCTCCAGCACCGATTCGGCAACCGTCAGCGCCTGCTTGCGCAACAGCGTATCGGCGCTGTGCCCGGTGATTTGGTTCATCCCCAACAATATCCCCGCCAGCGCAATGCTGATAATCACGATGAACATGATGAGTTCGATCAGGCTGATGCCGGATTGTCTCGTCATTCCCGCGCAGGCGGGAATCCAGTGAATTGGATATACCTCGCGAAGCGAGACAGAACCTTGGCATTGTCCGCTTTGCGGTGCAATTGTCTTGCTGGATTCCCGCCTTCGCGGGATAACCAGCGACTTGCCCGCTTGCGGGCTTAGTCGAATGGCTAGTAGTTCTATCAATGACGGCTTAATGTACATAACCAGTTTCCGCCTCGATGGTGATAGAGTTTGTTACATCGGCAATGTTGATTGTTTGCTTAGCATTAGGACTAGGCCTGCCCTGCGCATCAAAACTAAACCCCGCCGGAATAGAAGAAAAAGTGGCGTTGCTGTTCGTCAACGGATAAGGAGTTCCAGATGGACTGGCCAACGTGCCGTCAGCACAGGCATTGGTTGTGCCATACGTCAAAGTGACGCTGTTATTAGCGGGAAAAGAAACACAAACATACCGATTCTGCGCAATCGCAGCCTTTTGCGCATAGCGCAGAGTGGAAATAACCTGGTCGTAAAAACCACGGCTTTGGAATGCGTTATCAAAAAAAAGCGGGACGGCTACGACCGCCAAAACCCCGGCAATCACCATGACCGTAATCAGCTCGACCAAAGTAAAGCCGCGTTGAAATTCGGCACCCAATTTTCGAGGACTATTCACGAATATACCGTTCTGCGAATCTCTTAAAAAAGGAAAAGAAAAGAGGTCTTTTATTTATCCTAAGCCGGACGAGCCGGAACCAAGTGTAGGTCGGACTCTGCCCGACATCTTTGATTAACGGCGGGCAACACCAAAGGTAGGCAATCCACTACGCGACAAGTCGCGTGTGGAATTGACACAGCCCGCCCTACGACTACCGAATTCATACCGAACAACCTGGCAATGGCGGCTATAGGTAACCACAAAATCAGAGGCGTTTCGGAAAATGGCCCAAAGTTAAACTGGCGATAGAAACTTTGTGCATGCTCGTGTTTGGCATCAACGACAACTCCAACTGAGTCAATTGAATCATTACGTAAAACATACAGATAGATTCTAGATGAAAATACTGGACATTGCGATCATTCCGTATAAATCCGTATCAAAAACATATTCCCCTTGTTTTAGCTCACCAAGGCCTTACAAAAAACAAGGGAGACCGAAGCCTCCCTTGTTTTAACGCTTTGTTCAATTACATTAGCCAAACATACTATGCGGGCGAATTAGCAGCCAGCCACATTCGTAGTATAGGCTGGCGGAACAGAACTACTAGCCGCCGGGACATACGTAACACTACAGTTTGCCGGAACCTGTGCGCCCGTCACCGAAAGTACATTGCCGACTGGGAATGTGAACGTATTTGCGTCTAAATCCGTGACCATTGTGAGATCTGGATTTAAGCTTGCGGCGTAGCCCCAAACTGTATTGACGGTGCCTTGGGGCACGGTGACGCTACTCACTGCCGCCACCGCATTATTAACTTCCGACTTGCCATAGAGCATGGTATTTGATCCTTGCAAAGCAGCTACAGCGCCTTTAAGAGCTGCACTCCGCGCATCCGAACTCAAGCCTATAAACTTCGGCAATGCCACCGCCGCCAAAATACCCAGAATCACAATCACCACGATCAGTTCGATCAGGGTAAAACCACTTTGTCGTTTCATTTTAATTCTCCTAACTCTTTATATTGAGGACAGTTATGTCGAGGCCGTCCCGTACCCCTGCGCAGAGCCGCAGCCCCGCTGGGCAACACGCACCGGTGGTGCATATCGCTGTTCGATTCAATAATTAACTGAGGCATTAAAGCTAACTCTTACAGTTCAATATCGGATTTGTCAAGCAAAACTATAATCCTTTTTTGAATCTCTTGCAAGTGTTTGTTTTTGTAAGAAGTAGCGCGGCGACGCTAATGGGTGTTGTTTTGTGCCAACATGGGTATCCCCGTCACCCCCATAAATAAAAACAAACCCCTCAGTCCCCCTTATCAGGGGGAGGCGCACTCGTTCCGCGCCTCCGTGTGAATTTTTGGTCCGGTTCGTTCGGCTTAGGATCAACCCAAATAATCCATTAGCCCGTCATTCCCGCCTGCGCGGGAATGACGGTTTTTCGGTCTAACGGACAATTTGGGATCAATTGTTCACTTAACCGTTCGTGGTGAGCTTGCCGAAGGGATCGCGGCACCAATTATTATAGTATAGATTAGGGTATTATATACATAAGTCAATAATTAACATCGTATTGTAGCGACTTAGCGAAATTTAATTATTTCCACTACAATTATTATAACTTATTGACTTGTTTACTATTGTAGTTATAATAAGCATTATCGTAATTTTAACTACAACTTATATGTTTACTAACATAAACGAAGCTTCGGCAAAACAATATATCGACGCCGAACAAACATGGAAAGCACTGCTCGTTGCTGAACGTCGCGCAGCCAATTATCGCGGCAGCATGTTCTGGAAAAGAACGGGCGAGCGCGAATATCTGTGCCGACAATACAACGCTCTTCAATCCAAAAGTCTAGGTGCTAGGACACCTGAGACTGAATTGATTTTGTCTGAATTTAAACAAGGCAAGGCTGAAGCGGATTCTAACTACAAAGGACTGTTGGAAGTTGTGAAACGTCACATGCGCGTCAACACGGCTTTGCGTGTCGGACGGACACCCAACACCGTGATTAATTTGCTTGAGGAAATTCGCAAAGCAGGATTACAGGATCATTTTTTAGTGATTGGCACTAATGCGCTTTACGCTTACGAAACTCACGCAGGGGTCAGACTCAATGGTGACATTACTGCCACAACTGACGTTGATCTTTTATGGGATTCAAGAAAACGCATCACTTTACTTTCGGATGGAGATGAACATTTTAGTAAACATGGGTTACTGGGGATAATCAAAAAAGCAGATGCATCATTTGAATTGCAACCAGGAGGCGAATATCGTGCCGTCAATTCAAGCGGGTATATGATTGATTTAATCAAACGTCGGCCTAAATCACTTTTTGATGACAAGGAACCTCAGCAATTAATAAAAAATGAAAATGATTTTTGGGCAACCAAAATTATCAACATGGATTGGTTATTAAGTGCCCCGCGATTTCGGCAAGTTGTTGTAGGTGTTAATGGTGGCATGGCTGAAATGCTAACCATTGACCCACGCGTTTTCGTTTTATACAAAATGCATCTAAGTGAAAAAGAAGATCGCGATCCGGTAAAAAAACCAAGAGATATTGCACAAGCTCGGGCGATGTTTAATCTTATCCAAGAACGATTGCCGCATCTGGCGTTTGAAAAAATAAGTTCAATGCCAGAACGGCTGCGCAACGATGAAGTTATGTCAGTATTACAAGGTGCTTTTTAAATTATATCCGATCATGATTCGACATAACCAGCGACTTGGCTGTCGTTTTTTGACAGCATAGTCGAATGGCTAGTAGTTCTATCAAGCTCACCACGAACGGATTTAATCGGCGCTTCCTTAACTGTTTACGGCAGTCCAGCTCTTGGCGACGCTGCAATGGCTTTTCACGTAATCGAGAAATAGCAGCGGGGAGTCCAGCCCGCCCTGTTTGAGGATTTCGTTGTTCAGGAGCGGGAATATGGAAATGTCGTAATCGACGACATCGAGTCCGTTCTTGCCTGCGATTTCAACGATTTTGGCGACTCTGGATACCACGGATTCCGCTTCGATATGAGGGATAAGAACCCAGAAATTGGAACCGCTGCGGGCGACAACATCGGTCTTGCGCATGGCGTCGTTCAAGTCGTGAGTGAGTTTGAACAGCATCTCGGCAGCCTCCATAGCACCATATAGATTGCCCAACTTCCCCTTGTCGTCGAACTTTATGTAAACCATGCTGAAATCCAGTTGGTCGGCATGGCGCAGTTTTATGGCGAGGGTCCACTCTAGGATATACAGCAATCTATCCCATAAGGCAGCATCGTTTTTCATCTGTCTAACAGGTGAATTATCGGGTCGTTGGGTTGTTGGGTTATTCGAGGTCATGCTGCTCTCCTGCCGCATTGTTTTAATATGATTTTCAGTAGGATGGGTGGAGCAACGCGATACCCATCGCCTCATCCAGATAATTGATGGGTATCTACGCTCCACCCATCCTACGTAATCCCAAGCTGAAAATTTTTAGAAGCATGTTGTTTTATGGCTTTAATAGCAGACCAGCTAGAACACAATATCATAATTTAACATGGAACTCGCATAGCGCGTTTCATGTTATCTCACAGCCAAATTGTCAGCCCTGCCAAGGTATACAGGCTACCGAACAGCAGCAGCACACCCGTCATTTGTACATTCTGGAACACGTATTCATCAAAGCCAACGCGGGAAACTTCGAATGGCTTGAGGACGCGGTGCATGGAAATCCATTGATTGGCATTCTGCTCAAACCCGCGCAACATGCTGGGCCGGATCAACAGGAACAGACTGATAATCAAGGTGGCCGCCGCTCCCAACAGAATGCTGAGAACCAAAGAATCCAGCAACACCTCGGTGAGTTCGGGCGAGGTGGGGAATTTTCTGGACAACCCGGCAAGAAGGGAGAGCTTATCGAAGCGGGCGGTAAAAAAATAAATCAGTAAAACCGCCCCTGCCAGCAGCGATATTCCGCTTGCCTGGTGGTGGCGGTAAAACCAGCGGTCAACCTTGACCACTTGATCCAGCAGGTTGGTTATGGAGGGCATGGCAATCCATCGGTTGGCATGCCTGCTCGCATACAACAGCCAAGCTGGGCGCAACACCAGCGCCGCACCGACGAACAGCCCGACTATGCTGCCGATCATCAGAAACAACAGCATTGCATGAAACAACATCTTGTTGATAACCGACATGACGCTCCTTTAATCCGCAACCCTTAATGATGCAACGCCGCCTTGCCCAAATCCCACATCGGCAGGAAGATACCCAGCGCAAGAATTAGCACCAGACCGCCCAGCACCGTAATCATGATGGGCTCGATCTGGGCGCTCAGATTTTTTACGTCGTAATCCACTTCGCGTTCGTACATGTCGGCGATCTCGAACATCAAACTGTCCAGTTCGCCCGTTTCCTCGCCCACCGCAATCATCTGCAACACGACCGGGCTGAACACGCCGCTCGCCGTGGCAGTGCGCGAGATGCTTTCGCCACGTTCCACTCCGTCGCGCATCTGCTCGATGCGGGCGCGCATGTAATGGTTGTCCACGACCATTCCCACCACGTTCAATCCTTGCACGAGGGGGATGCCGCTCTTGAAGGCCAGCGCCAGGCTGCGCGCAAACCGCGCCAGCGTTCCCTTGTAGATGATTTTTCCCGCGAGGGGAATGTGGAATTTAAATTTGTCCCATTTGTACCTGCCGTCAGGCGTATTGATATACCATCGAAAGCCTGTCGCCGCCCCTGCCACCCCTGCCAGCATCAACATCCAGTAATGCACCATGAAGCCGGAAAAGCCTATGAGCATAGTGGTGATGAACGGCAACTCGGCATGAAAACCAGCAAACACTTTGGCGAATGAGGGGATAACAAAAATGTTCACGATTGTGATGGCAATCGCCATGGCAATGACCACAAATATCGGATAGCGCACTGCGGCGCGAATGTTGTCGCGCATCTGCTTCTCGAATTCGATATAGGTATACAGGCGCAGGAAGGTCTCGTCGAGCATGCCGGTCATCTCGCCGATTTGCACCATGCTGACGTAGAACGCAGAAAATATTTTGGGATGGCGACGCAACGCAATGCTGAGTTCCAGGCCGCTGTCCAGAGCTTCACGCAAGTCCTGCAAAACGGCGACCAAGGCGGCGTTTGGCGTCGACTCCTGCAAACCCGCGAGTGCGCGCATGATGGGCACACCCGCCTTGAGCAGCGTGTACATCTGGCGGCTGAACAGGACCAACTCCATCGGCTCAACATCGTCCCCTATGCGGAAATTCCACCGTGAAGGACTATTGGCAGCAACCTCCGTCGTTACTCGTTGCGTGGCTTCAATCTCGATAGGCGTAATGCCGATGTTGAATAGCTGGCTGGCAATGACGCCGGTATCGGCGCCTTCCAGCGTGCCCTGCACCAGTTCCCCGTGCGCGCTCCTTCCCTTGTAAGCGAATACGCCCATTAGTCTTCCACCTGGTTGCTGATGCGGATGACTTCAGCCACCGAGGTATGCCCCAGTTTCATCTGTTCCAGCGCGTGGTCAATCATGGTTTTCCCCCGCATACTTTCGCGCGCGGCATGGGTGAAGTTGCTGGAATCATCATGGGCGGCGGCTTCTACCAGAGATGGAATCATCTCCAGCATTTCGTACACGGCAAAACGGCCACGGTAACCGGTATTGTTGCAGTGCATGCAACCTTGCCCCTGCCGCAAGATTCCCCATTGATCTCTCTGGACGCCTTCATGCGTCAGCCACTCTATTTCCTGCGGGGTAGGATTATGCGGCTCGCTGCAATTTTCGCATACACGGCGCAACAGGCGCTGCGCCAGCACCACTTGCACCGCCGAGGCCACCAGATACTTCGGCGCTCCCATATCCACCAGACGCGACAGAGTGCCTGCGGAATCGCGCGTATGCAGGGTAGAAAACACCATGTGGCCGGTCATCACTGCGCGCAGGCCGATCTGCGCGGTTTCCACGTCGCGCATTTCGCCCACCAGAATGATGTCCGGGTCCTGGCGCAAGACCGAACGCAATACGCGCTCAAAAGTCAGGCCTATTTTCTCGTTCACCTGCACTTGGTTGATACCCGGCAAGCGGTATTCCACCGGGTCTTCCACGGTAAAGATTTTCTGCTCCATGGTGTTGATCTCCGCCAGCGCGGCATAGAGCGTGGTGGTTTTGCCGCTGCCGGTAGGCCCGGTGACCAGCACCATGCCGCTGCTGCGCTGGATGAAACTGCGGAAACGCGCCAGCATGGCCGACGGCATGCCTAACTTGTCCAGTGCAAGAAAGTTGCCACTTTGATTAAGCAGGCGCATCACCACCGATTCGCCATATTGCGTTGGCATGGTAGCGATACGCACGTCCACCGCCTGATCGCGCACCCGCATATTAAAACGCCCATCTTGCGGCAGGCGCTTTTCCGAAATATCCAGCCCGGATATCAATTTCAGCCGCAGCACCAGTGCAGGCGCAATCTTGCTGTCCGCCTCGGTCTGCAAATGCATCAGTCCATCGATGCGAAAACGGATTTGCAAACACCCCTCCTGCGGCTCAATGTGAATATCGGAGGCGCGAACCTGTGTTGCTTCATTGAACACGGTCTGCAACAACTTGACTACAGGCGCCTCTTCGAGACCCACCGTATCGCCCGCCGCGCCGAAATCGACATAACTATCGCCCAGTTCCTCGGAAAGCTCGCGTGCCAAGCCGGAAATTTCTGCAGTGCGACGATAAACGCGATCTATAGTTTCCAGCAACAGCCCTTCCGTGACCACCGCAACGCCAATGTCGCGCTTGAGAATGCGGCTGAGTTCATCGAAAGCAATCAGGTCGGTAGGGTCGCCCATGCCGACCAGCAGGGTGCCATCGCGCTCTTCCAATGCCAGCGCGCGGAGGCGCCGCGCATGGTTTTCCGGCAAGCGCTGAACGATTTCTGGATTGATGTTATAAAATTTGAGGTTGATGTAGGGAATGCCGAGTTGCTTGCCGAGCATTTGGGAAACATGGTCGTCGGTAGTGAAAGCGTTATCTACCAGTATCCGCCCAAGCTTGCGACCGTTACGCTTTTGCTCGTCAAGCGCGAACATGAGTTGCTCTTGCGAAATGAGCTTTTGTTGCACCAGTAATTGACCGAGGCGAATTTTTTCCGGACGCGCCATAATATCTTCCTTTAACGTGAAACTCGCAAGCTAGACCTTGTCCCCCTCTCCCATCGGGGGAGGGATGGGGAGGGGGAAACGGGCATGATAAGTTGCATTATCATGGGTGGCACATTTGCCACGCCCGTAAACCGGACGAGCCGGGATCAAGTTTATCTTCTCACAAAATGTTATGCCTTGGACGATCAAGGATTTAATATCGTCATTGTAGCCAACTTCTGAAGACACGCTTGCCAACAGATAAAAAACAGCCATGTTTAATGTAATTTTGTACCAGCCCGAAATTCCGCCCAACACTGGCAACATTATCCGTCTGTGCGCCAACACCGGGGCGCAATTGCACTTGATCCGTCCGCTCGGATTCGAACTGGATGATAAACAGTTGCGCCGCGCCGGACTGGATTACCACGAATACGCCAATATGCGCGTACATGATGACCTTGCCGCCTGCCTGCAAACGCTGCCGGGACGGTCAGTACAGCCTGACAATCAACGTGAAGACGGCTGCACTGCCCGTCTCCCCCACTCGAACCCTCCCCCAAAGGGAGAGGGGCCAAACGTTTCGCTACGCGAACTTATTGATTCCCGGCGCCTGTTTGCTTTTACCACCAAGGGTGCGCAAGCCTACCACGAAGTGAACTATCAAGCCGGAGATGCGCTGCTGTTCGGCCCGGAAAGCCGTGGTCTGCCTGCCGAACTATTGGAATCGTTGCCACCGGAACAGCGCCTGCGTCTGCCCATGCTGCCCAACAACCGTAGCCTGAATCTATCCAACACGGTAGCGGTTGCGGTGTTCGAGGCGTGGCGGCAATGCGGGTTTGTGGGGACTAGTTAAATTCGCTGTTGGGTGTGCGACTAAGTAAATCTTCGACCGCGCTTGCCGCCGAAACTTGTTCATATAACACGCGATAAACTGCCGCACAGATCGGCATGTCCACGCCCAGCCGTTGCGCCATTTGGTGTACTTCGCGCACGGTATAAACGCCTTCCGCCACATGGCCGAGTTGGCGCAGGATATCTGGTAGCGCCTGTTGTTGCGCCAGCGACATGCCGACGCGGCGGTTACGTGATAAATCACCGGTGCAAGTCAAAATCAGGTCGCCCGCGCCGGACAGCCCGCCCAGAGTTTCCGCACTGCCTCCCAGTTTCAAACCCAGCCGCGTCATCTCGGCCAAGCCGCGCGTAATCAGCGCAGCGCGCGCGTTGTGCCCGAAGCCAAGGCCATCTGATATCCCGGCGGCGATGGCCAAAACGTTCTTGACCGCTCCTCCCACCTCCACTCCAACCACGTCGGTGCTGGAATAAATGCGCAGGCGCGCATGATGCAGGCTTTGCGCCGTCTGCCGCGCAAACTCGCCATCGTCGGATGCCAACGTCAGTGCAGTAGGCAGGCCGCGCGCTACTTCCTGTGCGAAGCTCGGCCCAGACAGCACGCCACGAAGAAAATTTTGTGGCAGTAATTCTGCTACCACCTGATGCGGCAATTTCGCAGTATCCGCCTCAAAACCCTTGCATGCCCAGATCACTGGAATAGGCTTAGGCAGTTCTGCGATTCGACGCAGAGTTGCGCGTAGCGCGGCGATGGGTACGACGGCCAATATCAGTTCGGCATCGGCCAATGCGGCATTCAGGTCGGCTGTGAGATGCAATTCCGGCGGCAGCGGAATTTCCGGCAGGTAGCGCAGGTTGCGAAGGCTGGCGGACATCGCCGCGATTTGCTCCGCATCGCGCGCCCACAGGGTGACACGATGACGTGGTGACAGACTGATGGCAAGCGCGGTGCCCCAGGCACCTGCGCCGAGCACCGCGACATTCATCCCGGATTATCCATTAAGCCATCATTCCCGCGCATGCGCGGGAATGATGGCTTAACTGACAGATAAGTCGGTTCATCAATCGCCCCACACTTCGGTGGATTTAACATAACCTGTGGCACCGTCCAGATGACGCACCTTGAGCCAACCTGTGCCGGTGTTTTCCAGCCATTCCAGCGCCACTTGCTGTTTCACTTGGGCAGCCACGGCTGCTTTTTCTTCAGGCGCTTGGCGTATGGCGGCAAGAGCTACTGTCACGATCACGAAACGCTTGTTGCTCAAGGCCCGCTTTTCAATCCAGGCCAAGCCGCCGGAACTGTCGCGTACCTTGACCCAATTATCCAGATTGACCACCTGCTCCAGCGGCAAGTAGCGGCTGGCCACAAATATTTTTTTCGCCTTGAGCGAGGGCGCGTCGTAAAGGACGGCGGCGCTATCCGCTACTGAGACATAATCTGCCGCATGCGCAGAACCCGTTGCCATTAGCACAGCAATGAAAAAAACGAGCACAGTTCGAATCCCTGTCCTAAGTTTGGACAGGGCTTTTTCTGAGCAACGTTGGAGGAGGCTCATTTCAATGCGTGATAGCGGGCGCAACTTCTACTTGCTGTTGTTTCTGTTGCTGGTACAGCGCCTCAAAATTGATCGGGTTGAGAAGCACCGGCGCGAATCCGGCGCGAACCGCCACATCCGACACTACTTCTCTGAGGTAGGGGTAGAGGATATTGGGACAAACGACACCCAGCACGGTTTCTTGTTCTTCCGGCGGCAGGTTGCGCAATTGGAAAATGCCTGCCTGCTTGGCCTCAATCAGGAACATCACCTGGTTCTTTTCCGCCAGCTTGGCAGTGACCGTAACGGTAACGGTAACCTCAAACACGCCTTCATTGACGCTCGCAGCTTGGGTGTTTAATTGCAGCTCGATCTGTGGCTGCTCACGTTCCAGAAAAACTCCCGGAGCGTGAGGAATCTCCAGCGACAAATCTTTTACATATAATTTCTCAATGTTAAACATGGGTTGTTGAGACGCTGCTTGTTGGGATGCTGCTGTTTCGTTCATTATTTTATCCTCAAGTTTTTAATTAACGTTATTACCCGCCAATAGCTTGGCCAATTCTCCGCTATGTTCCAGCGCCGCAAGTTCATCATAGCCGCCGACATGGCAATTACCGATGTATATCTGCGGCACGGTGCGCCGCCCGGTTTTTTCCATCATCGTAACACGCGACTCCGGTTGCAGGTCTACGCGTATTTTCTCGATTTCCACCACGCCCTTCGCACGTAATAATCGCTCGGCACGCACGCAATACGGGCACACTTCCGTGCAATACATCAGCACTTTGGTATTCATTGCACAATTCCAGACTTCATTTTTCCACCGGCAAGTCGGACTTCTGCCAAGCCATCATACCGCCCGTCAGGCTGTATGTCTGCCCAAACTCGCGATTGCCCAACAACGCGCTTGCCGTAGCCGAACGATTGCCGCTACGGCAAACAATCACGATGGGCTGCTCGCGATAGCGCTCCAGTTCGCCGATACGATCCTTGAGCTTGATGAGCGGAATCAGCTTCGCGCCCCGGATATGGCCCATTTTGAATTCACTTTCTTCGCGCACATCCAGCACCAATGCATTCTTGTGGTTAATCAATTGCAGGGCGGCAGCATTGTCCACTTCTTTAACCCCGCGCAGACGATTGCCCACAAAAGACCATAGCAACATCATGCCGCTGCTCACCGCGATTAACACCAACCAGATATTACTTTGTATGAACTGCAAGTTTATACTCCTCGTATTTTTTGGGCGCAAATTCTAACAGAGCGGCGAAGTGTGCGGGGTCTTTCTGTGCAAAAGAGCGCAACTGCTCAAGCGCCGCCGGGAATCCTTCAGGAAAAGCCCAGATGGCGCGCTCCAACTGCAACTGTGCCGCAGCCTGCTCACCAGCCGACGCCATCATCAATGCCTCGCGGTACACCTCCGAGCCGATCGGCACGTAATGCATCACGCGTTCATTCATCTCACGCGTGTCAGCCAGATTATCAACACGCACCTCCTTCAGGCTATTCAGCGCCACCTCGACAAAGGGTTGTAACAACACCTGCTTCTGCACCTCCATCCACTCATTGAAAAGCTCATTGAATGATGCAGATCGTGAGGATGTCAGGTTCTCCAGAATACGGTAACCCTGCCACACCTGCGTCATGGACAACACACCGATCAACAATACCGAAACTACCGATAAACGCCCCACGTTGCGCAATTCCAGACGATAAGTAGTTCTGTCCAGCATCCCCAGAGTCAGGGCCGCCACACCAAGAAAATAGGCATACCACAACGGATATTCCAGCAGGCTGTGAATAGCCAGCACGGCCAGCAAGCCGCCCCCCCACCAATAATAGATAGTGTACGGCGCACTGCGTAACTGCCGAAGCCATAGCGTCAGCGTACCAAATATTACAAGCAAGCCGGCCAAGCCCATTTCTGCGGCTGTCTGCATCACGAGGTTATGTGCGTTGTTATACAAGCCAGTGATGCTGGTGTTGTGCAGCGATGGCCCGAGCAGAAAATGCTGCCAACCGAACTGCCCGAATCCGGCCCCCAGCAAAGGAAACTGGGTGAAGATCAGCCACGCCTCATACCATATATGGAGCCGGATGCTGCGCTCCGTCACGCCGACGTCTCCCGCAGCCACGCTGCTGCTCCCCTCGAAACTGGCTACCGCCTCAACTGCGCGGTTCAGTGTCGTCACGCTGCCATAATCTCCTGACAGTCCAGGGATTTGCACCACGAAATGCATCAAACCGAAGCCCAGCACCAGCAACAGGCTGTAATTCAGCAAGGGCCGATTGGATTTATCGCGGCGTTGCCACAGGAATGCTATGCCAACCATGAACAACAAGTACAGACCTGCACTGCGCGAACCGCTCAATACCAGAACGAATAACATCGGCGTAGCCAGCAATGCCGTAAGCAATGCTGCCTGCCAAGCACGCAGTTGCCAGCGGGTATGCAACAAGCCGAGTGAGATCAAGCCCAGCGAAATGTAATTGGCAAAGTGATTAGGTTGTCCCATGTTGCCAATCACGGCCAAGGAGGTTTTGACTGACACCACAGAATCAAGAAAGCTGCGCCAATGAAAATGTTGCAATACACCTACCAGAGTGCTCAATTCCGCACCCAGCAACAGAAAAGCGGCCAGTGCTGTGGCCAGCACAGGCAGACCCAATTCCTCACGCAGGCGCTGCCCCAACATGATGAGCAACGCTGCCCACAGCAGATACAAGGTAACCAGCAGCGTCTGACTAAAATAGACTATCTTGCCACAAGCAAACTGCACCAGAACAAGCAGTATCAACCCGATAGGCAACAGGACAATACGCGGCACTTCCGGCTGCTGCCAATAGCGCCGTGTCACCAGCAAAGGCATGGCACACAGGCCGAGCACAGCCGCTCCCCATTCCTGATAGAACGTAGTGAGTGGATAAGCGTGGTGATAGTACAGAAACGGCAAAACCCACATCAGCCCGACGAAAATCAGACTGAAGTGGGCCAAACGCGGAGCGGTGGTGACCTGTTTTAGCAACAGGCCCCCTTGATACCAAACTTCGCCAGAATGTTGCTGAGCGGGCAAAAGTTGGTGAAGCTGCTTTGAACGGGCATGACAATTGTGCCACCCCGGATTAGGAAATATTTGCTGACCAACAACGGGCTGGCTTCCGCACCTAACAACAGTGACAGCAGGACGAAAAATCCTGCGGCGATATGGGCGATGCGTTCAGCGCACACTAATGCTGCTCCTTTGCTTGATGAAAAATCCTACCTGATTTTCCGATACAGAATAACGTAATGCAGCCTGAATCACCACCAGCATCAGCACGGTGAGCAAAATCGGTTGGTGCTTGCTTCTATCGCGTTGATCTACGTACTACACGGTGCAAAACACCTCGCGCATCATACCAACCAGCTTGATAGTGCGCGGGTCGCCGATGCGGTAATAGACGCGGTTGGCGTCCTTGCGCGTGGCGAGCACGCCCTTGTCGCGCAGGATGGCCAAGTGCTGCGAGATGTTGCTCTGTGAAGTGCCTACATCGGCGACGATGTCCTGCACGCTGACTTCCTTGTCACCCAGAACACACAGTATTTTCAGGCGCAAGGGATGGGCGATGGCCTTGATTGCCAGCGAGGCCTGCAAAATATCTTCGTCTCTATCGATTAGTTTTGTCATATTTACCTTTCCCTCTTCCTGTTGATCCGGTAGTCAAATACCATGAATACCGTATTGCGCTAAGACTATCGGCTTCGCTACGCTGCCTGTATTCCGCATCGACAATACGGTAGTTGCTTAAAAATTCGGCTAGAATGACTAATCTGAGAAAGATTAGCACACCCTTATATTCTGATACAACTTCCCTATGAAAGCCACTCCTGTTTTACTTCTCATCCTCGACGGCTTCGGTTACAGCGAAGACCCGGATCACAATGCCATCGCTAATGCGCGCAAACCGAACTGGGATCGGCTATGGAATGCCTACCCGCATACGCTGATTAACGCCTCCGAATTGTCGGTGGGTTTACCCAAGGGGCAGATGGGCAATTCCGAGGTCGGGCATCTCAACATCGGCGCGGGGCGGGTGATTTATCAGGAACTCACGCGCGTGGATGTGGCGATTCAGGACGGCAGTTTCAACTCCAATCCGGCTTTCACCCATGCCATCGCGCAGGCAAAGGAACACGGCACGGCGCTACACATCATGGGACTGCTTTCGCCCGGCGGCGTGCATAGCCACGAAGATCATATTCATGCCCTGCTGGAGCTGGCGGCAAAATCCGGGCTGCACAAGATATTCCTGCACGCATTTCTCGACGGGCGCGATACACCACCGCGCAGCGCCGAACAATCGCTGCAACGATTGCAGGATAAATGCGTCGCGCTCGGCGTCGGGCGCATCGCTTCCATCGTCGGGCGCTACTATGCGATGGATCGGGATAACCGCTGGGAGCGCGTGCAACCGGCTTACGATATGCTGACTCAAGGCAAGGCTGCATTCAGCGCAGCCACGGCTGTAGAAGGTTTGCAACAGGCCTATGCACGCGACGAGAACGATGAATTTGTAAAGTGTACAGTTATCGGCGCACCGGCTCCCATGCAGGACGGAGACGCTGCGGTATTCATGAATTTCCGCGCCGACCGCGCACGCGAGATGACCCGCGCCCTGACTGATGCGGCATTCGACAAATTTACGCGCGAGCGTTTTCCAAAATTGGCGGACTACGTCATGCTGAGCAGCTACGGCGATGACTTCAGCCACTTGCCTGCGGCCTTCTCTCCATCGGCCATCCACAACGGTTTCGGCGAATATGTTGCCAGTCTTGGTTTCAAACAATTGCGCATCGCGGAAACGGAAAAATATGCGCATGTCACTTACTTTTTCAACGGTGGCACGGAGCAGCCCTATCCCGGCGAAGACCGCATTCTGGTACCGTCGCCCAAGGTGGCGACCTACGACCTGCAACCGGAGATGAACGCGGTCGAAGTCACCGACAAACTCGAAGCAGCGATTCGCAGTGGGCAATATCAGGCCATTATCTGCAACTACGCCAATTGCGACATGGTCGGCCACACCGGCATTCTGGAAGCGGCGGTCAAGGCCATCGAGGCGCTGGATGTGTGCATCGGTCGCGTGGTGGGCGCGATGCTGGAATGCGGCGGCGAAGTGCTGATCACCGCCGACCACGGCAATGCCGAGCAAATGATAGACCGCACGACGCACCAACCTCATACCGCGCATACCCTGAACCGGGTGCCGTTCTTGTACATAGGCCGCAAGGCAAGCATGATAGACGGCGGCGCGTTGCAAGATGTCGCACCTACCCTGCTCGCCATGATGGGCCTGCCGCAACCGCCAGAAATGACGGGCAAGCCGCTTATCAAGCTCCAATGAAACAATTTGTCCACGAAAAACACGAAAAGCACGAAAAATGCAATGAGATACCAAACTACAGATATTTACCCAATGGGTGAAGAGCTAAGTATTAAGATTTATTTCGTGTCTTTTCGTGTTTTTCGTGGACATAAAAGGTTTTTGGGGTGATTCGAGCCGTTCGTTTACTGCTGCTGTGCCTCTGCCTGCTAGCAAATAACGCCTACGCCTCGAAGCAGGACGATCTGGACAATCTGCGCAAGCGCATCACCGACTTGCAACAGGAGTTGGAGAAAACCAGCGAATCCAAATCCGAGGCGGCAGACGCGCTGCGCGAATCGGAGCGCGCCATCAGCGACAGCAACCGCAGGCTGGCCGAATTGGCGCAACAACAACACGAGGCGGGACACACCCTGACCCAATTTCAACAGCAAGGACGGCAACTGGAGAAAGACCTGCAAGGCCAACAGGCACTATTAGGAAAATTGCTCTACCAGCAATATCTGGGCGGCAAACAGGAATATATCAAGTTGCTGTTGAATAACCGCGACCCCAATCAGATGGCGCGTGAAATGCAGTATTACGAATACATCGCGCGCAGCCGCGCGGTCTGGCTTCACACTCTGCGCGACAATCTCGAACAACTGCATACGGTCGCCGCGCAGACCAAACAGAAAAGCGCCGAAATCGCCTCGTTGCAGGCAGACCAGAATTCTCAGAAACAAACTTTGGAAAAAGACCAGCGCACCCATCAACTGGTACTCAAAAAAATCGCCTTGCAACTCAAACAACAACGCCGCGAAATTGGACGGCTGCAACGCGACGAGAATCGTTTGGCGCAATTAGTGGAAAAACTTTCCCGGATGCTGGCGCAGCCTAAAGGCAAAGGCGTATTTAGCAACAGCAACTTGCCTGATGACCGCTTCGACGGTAGCCCGTTCGAGCAACTCAAGGGTAAGTTGGCATTGCCGGTGAAAGGCGAAGTCAGCAACAAATTCGGCAGCGCGCGTCCGGACAGCACGGTGCTGTGGAAAGGCCTGTTCCTGCGCGCCGCCGCCAATCAACCGGTCAAGGCTGTGGCAGCAGGACGGGTAGTATTTGCAGATTGGCTACGAGGTTTCGGGAACTTATTGATACTAGACCATGGCAAAGGCTACATGAGTCTGTATGGCAACAATGAAACGCTGTACAAGCAGGTGGGCGACGTTTTGCGCGGGGGTGACACCATCGCAGCAGTCGGCAACAGCGGCGGAAATGAAGAATCCGGTTTATACTTCGAGTTGCGCCATGAAGGGCAGCCCATGGACCCAATGAAGTGGATATCCCGTTAAAATGGTTCACGCGCTGAGCTAGCGCCGACAGAAGTTAGGTGGGTAGCACAGCCCGGTCGTAGAGGACTAAAGTCGTTTACCCGCGCGAAACTAACCGGTTAAAGCCTGTGGCTTTAACCTAGTGATGGGCAGTAAAATAGCACTTAGCAACATAACTTGATGAGGTCTGAACATGCGTAGTCGTATTAGCAGTCGTGTCGAAAAATTTGGTTTGGTCGGGTTGGGCCTGATCGCTGGAGTGCTGGTCAGCCTGCACTTTTCCGCCATCGCCGACAAGGACGCCGAAACCAGTCTAACCACACTGCCGATTGAGGAGTTGCGCTCCTTTTCCGAAGTGTTCGGTCGCATCAAGAGCGATTATGTGGAGCCGGTCGAAGACAAGAAGCTGATCACGGGTGCTATCAACGGCATGTTAAGCAGCCTGGATCCTCATTCCGCCTACTTGAATGTCGAAGACTTCAAGGAGTTGCAAGTAGGCACCCAAGGCGAATTCGGCGGCCTTGGCATTGAGGTCAGCATGGAGGACGGTTTGGTGAAAGTCATCTCGCCGATCGAAGACACCCCGGCATTCCAGGCCGGCATCAAAACTGGCGACCTGATTTTCAAGCTCGACGACACACTGGTGAAAGGCCTGACACTGAACGACGCTGTCAAGCACATGCGCGGCAAACCCGGCAGCAAAATCACCCTGACCGTGCTCCGCAAGAATGAGACCAAACCCCTTGTTTTCACCTTGGCGCGTGCTGTCATCAAGGTAAAAAGCATCAAATCCAAGTTGGTCGAGCCGGGCTATGCCTTTGTACGTATTACTCAGTTCCAGGAGCATACCGGCGAAAACCTCGCCACCGCGCTGGATAATCTGTACAAGGAAAACAAAGGTGACTTGAAAGGGCTGGTGCTGGATCTGCGCAACAATCCGGGCGGCCTGCTTACCGCTGCGGTAGGGGTGTCTGCCGCCTTTTTGCCCAAAGATGCATTGGTGGTTTATACCGAAGGGCGCACCGCAGATGCCAAGATGCGTTTGAACGCCAATGCGGACGATTACCTGCGTGGCGACGGCAAGACTGACTACCTGAAAAATCTGCCCGCCTCGATCAAAGATGTGCCGATGGTCGTGTTGGTAAACGGCGGCTCCGCCTCTGCCTCGGAAATTGTCTCGGGCGCTTTGCAAGACCATAAGCGCGCCCTGATCATGGGCACACAAACCTTCGGCAAGGGTTCCGTACAAACCATCCTGCCGCTGGGCGGAAACACCGCGATCAAGCTCACTACCGCGCGTTATTACACGCCCAGTGGACGCTCCATCCAAGCCAAGGGCATCGTTCCCGACATTATGGTGGAGGATCCGGCAACCAGCGAACAAGACAAAACTTTCCGTCTGCGCGAATCCGATCTGGAAAATCACCTGAGCAATGATCGTCAACCCGAGGACAAGGCGGATAGCGCAAAGACCCCGGCTAAAGAAGCTCCGACCAAACCCAAGGAAGATGAGACCGGCAAACCGGAACCGGTCGCATTTGGCGATAAGAATGACTACCAGTTGAACCAAGCCTTCAACCTGTTGAAAGGCATGAACATCCTGAACAAGAAGTAAGATTATTTTGGAGTGCGGTGACACGTCACCGCTTTTTAAAAACGCAGATGTATTTGAAAAACTATTAATTTCGTCTCTGAAATAACCTGTGCGCATGAACGACCAACAACTTCTGCGCTACAGCCGCCACATTCTGCTGCCGGAAATCGGCGTTGAGGGGCAACAGAAACTATTGGATGCCCACGCGCTGATAATCGGCGCCGGTGGGCTGGGTTCTCCTCCCGCGCTGTTCCTCGCCGCCAGCGGCGTTGGTACATTAACGTTATGCGATGGCGATACGGTGGATCTGACCAACCTGCAACGCCAGATCCTGCATCGCACTTCCGCCATCGGCATGTCCAAAACGGCTTCAGCACAGACAACACTTGCCGAAATTAATCCCGAAGTGCGCGTCATCTCGCTGAATGAACGTGCTGATGAAACACGCTTGCTGGAACTGGCGGCTCAAGCCGACGTGGTACTGGATTGCAGTGACAACTTCGCTACACGCTACGCCCTTAACCGGGCCTGCGTACAACTGAAAAAACCGCTGGTGTCCGGCGCCGCCACCCGCTTCGATGGACAAGTGACAGTGTTCGACCTGCGCCATACGCACAGCCCCTGTTATCACTGTCTGTATCCGGAACAGGCGGTAGCCGAAGAAACGCGCTGTGCGGTGATGGGTGTGTTTGCCCCGCTGGTCGGCATCATCGGCAGCTTTCAAGCCGCCGAAGCGCTTAAATTATTGCTGGAAACGGGCACCTCGCTTTGCGGGAAACTGCTGGTGCTGGATGCGTTGCACATGGAGTTGCGCACCGTCAAACTGCCCAAGGACAAAGATTGCCCCGTTTGTGCCTGACAACAACCTTCCATTTATTCCAGATAATTCTTAGCACCGTCATTCCCGCGCAGGCGGGAATCCAGCAAGAATAGCACTCCGCGAAGCGGACAAAACCGCGATGTTGTCCCGCTTCGCAGGAAATTTTTAATAATCTGGATACCCGCCTGCGCGGGAACGACGGGGGTTTCGGTCTAATGAACAATCTGGGTTTATACTGCGAAAATCCTACTGAACCTTAGAATTTTATGTTCAAATGGCGCCCGAATAAATCAATCACACTAATGCCGTGGAAAAAGTACGCCTCTCCAAACTGATGTCCGAACAGGGCCTGTGTTCTCGCCGCGAAGCGGACAGCTATATCGAACGCGGCTGGGTGCTGGTGGACGGCAAGCCGGTGACCGAGCTCGGCACAAAGATCGATCCCGCGCAGCGCATTACCCTGAATCGCTCTGCACAAGCCCTGCAGCAAAAATCCGTGACCATCCTGCTGAACAAGCCCATCGGCTATGTTTCCGGGCAAGCGGAAGACAACCACAAACCCGCCATCACCCTTGTTAATGCAGGATCGCGCTTCTCTGCCGACAAATCACCGCAACAGTTCCATCCCACGCACCTGAAAGGTATCGCCCCCGCAGGCCGTCTGGATATTGATTCGCAGGGGTTGCTGGTGTTCACCCAGGATGGGCGCGTCGCCAAGCAACTGATCGGCGAAGATTCTCTTGTCGAAAAAGAATATCTGGTGCGCGTACAGGGCAAGATTGTCGGCAACGGTTTGCAGATGTTGAATCACGGCCTGAAACTGGACGGTGAAGCGCTCAAGCCCGCCAAAGTGAGCTGGCAGAATGACGACCAGTTGCGTTTTATTTTACGCGAAGGTAAAAAGCGCCAAATCCGCCGCATGTGTGAACTGGTGGGATTGAAAGTTACCGGACTAAAACGCGTGCGTATCGGCAAGGTCAGACTGGGCGACTTACCTGTCGGGCAATGGCGCTATTTGCGCGAAGACGAAACGTTCTAACTTTAGTTATTCTTTTCATGCATAAGCGCCCTGGAGAATGATTTCCAGGCCTCGCCACCGTGCGTATGAATCCCTTCATCTGCACTATTCGTCATGATTTGCATCATCAAGGCCGCCAAACCAAACAGTTCAATTTTCGCCTTTAGTTGATAGTCATCATGATGCTGACTGAATTGCGCCAAAGCTTCCTGGGAGTGATACAACGCTTCTCTGGCCAAAGCCTGCACTTGGGTATCATCATCCCATTTGATGCCAAGCACTATACCCAGACGCTCAATTCGAGTCTCAATTTCAGCAGCGCCCTGAGAATCGTACAGTAAATTAAACCCGCTCATACGCACCCCGAATATATCTGGAAAAAAACAGTTGATGGATTCTCGCTATTTAATCCACACCGTCTTTGCATTCACGAATTCATGCATCCCCAGCTTTGACAACTCGCGCCCGTAGCCCGAGGCCTTGACGCCGCCGAACGGCAAACGCGGATCAGATTTGACCATGCCGTTGATGAAGGTGCAACCGGCTTGAATCTGCGCCGCCAACTGTTCGGCGCGCACCGTGTCTTTGCTCCAGATTGATGAGCCGAGTCCGAAGCGGGTTTGGTTAGCGATGTGCAGCGCATTATCTTCGCTATCAGCACGAATTATGATTGCCACCGGGCCGAATAGTTCTTCGTGCCAAGCGCGAGTTTTGGCGGTGACACAATCCAGAATGGAGGGTTGGTAGAAAAATCCTGCGCGCTCGACCGGCTTGCATCCGGTCACTGCCACTGCGCCTTGCGCGATGGAATCGCTGACTTGACGATGCAGTTCTTCACGCAGATCGAGGCGCGCCATGGGGCCGATTTGCGTGGCGTCGTCCATCGGGTCGCCAAGCTTGAGCGCTTCCACTTTAATTTTTAACTGGTGCAGGAATTCGTCCGCAATTTGCGGTACGACGATGAAACGTTTAGCGGCAATGCACGATTGCCCGCAATTTAGGAAACGCGAGGCCACTGCCATGTTGACGGCGTGTTCCATATCCGCGTCGTGCAAAACAATGAAAGGATCGGAGCCGCCCAGTTCCAGCACGCATTTCTTCAGGTGCTGACCGGCGCACGCCGCCACTTTGCGCCCCGCCGCTTCCGATCCGGTAAGAGTAACCGCATGCACGTGCGGGCTGGCGACGGCCTCGGCAGCTTGCTCGACCTCGATCATCAGGTTGGTAAACACGCCCTCCGGCAAACCGCAAGTGCGGAAGATAGCTTCAATTGCGCGCGCGCACTGAGGCACATTCGGCGCATGTTTCAGTGCCAGCGCGTTGCCCGCCATCAGCGCCGGGACGGCGGCGCGAAATACCTGCCAGAAGGGAAAGTTCCACGGCATGATGGCCAACACCACTCCGAGCGGGTAATACGCGACATAGCTTTTACCGGCATCCGATGCCACCGGCTCGGTGCGCATGAAGTCCTCGGCATGTTGCGCATAGTAGTCGCAAACCCCGGCGCACTTTTCGACCTCGGCGCGGGCTTCACGTAGCGGCTTGCCCATTTCCTGTGTGATGAGAATCGCGTATTGCTCACGCTGTGCGTGCAAATGCATCGCCACGTTTCGCAGCACTTCGACACGGATGGAATAAGTTGTTTGCGCCCAAGCTTGCTGTGCGCTGTGGGCTTTTTCAAGAGCTTGTTCCAAACGCTGTACATCCCAACTCGCGTGGGCTTGAATCAGCTGATTGGTGGCTGGATTGAGACTTACATAAGGCATGGCGGTTATCCTTCTGGCTGGCGCAATTGCCGCAGGCTTTTAAGATAACATGAAGAACCGACAGATGGAGCAGGCCTTAGCCTCACTCCCATCCCAACCTTCTCCCTTATAAAGGGGAAGGGGCGAAGCGCATCAGATCTTCTTCGGTCGCCCTGTCTTGATCTGCTCCATCTGCGCAATCGTCTGCTTCAGTTGCACTGTACTCAGCTTGCCCAAGGCATGCAGGCCCGCGCGTAACAATTCGCTTTTCTTCACTTGCAAGCCCGCTTTGTGGCACACCTGCTTGAGTTCGGCAATTTTCGCGTAATCGTTTTGCGGCATAGTGAAGCTGTCGCGAACAACCTTCATCTTGATTTCCGCCTTGCCACTCACCTTCTTGGCTTTCTTGTCTTTTTTCTCGGGAGTTTTCTTCACCGGCTTGGCGGCAACGGCTTTCTTGGTCGTTGCTGATTTGGCTGCTACAGGTTTGCGTGCGCGGGCGGCTGGTTTTGCCAGAGCGGGCTTGCGTTCGGTTGTGCTGGTCTTTTCAGACATGTCTAAACTCCTTATCGTTTGATGTAGCTTAAACAGTATATCCGGTATATCCTGCGAACTGAACTGTAATATTATGGCGCGGAAGGAAATTATGGAATTGATACTGTGGCGTCACGCCGAAGCAGAGGATGGGTTGCCCGACATGGCGCGGCGGCTCACCGCGAAAGGCGAGAAGCAAGCTGACAAGATGGCAGCCTTTTTGCGCACTCGCCTGCCGCAAGATACGCGCATTCTGGTCAGTCCGGCCAAGCGCGCCCAGCAGACCGCGCAGGCGCTCACCAAAAATTTCACCACTGAACCTACCATCGCGCCGGGAGCCTCGCCGCAGGCCATACTGAAGGCGGCAGACTGGCTGGAAAACGAGGGTTGCGTATTGATAGTCGGCCATCAACCCGCGTTGGGAGAGGTGGCGGCCCTGCTCATGGTCGGCAAACCGGAATACTGGAGCATCAAGAAGGGCGCGGTCTGGTGGTTCAATCGCCGCGAACGCGAAGAGAATTCCGAAACTGCCCTGCGCCTAGTCATCGCGCCGGACTTACTATAACGTGAACATCGCGAAGCGATACCCAATCACTCTCTCCCACCGGGGGAGAGCAGGAGATAACCAATCACTTGCTGCGGATTTTGCAGCGTAGTGAGATGGCTAGTAGTTCCATCAGGGGGAACGGGCAAGCGAATTTCAATAATTTTGGGCGGCACATTTGCCATGCCCGTTAGGAGATTACCATGTTTGAATCAGCAGAACTCGGGCACAAAATCGACAAGGCCACTTACGATGCCGAGGTTCCTAAACTGCGCGAAGCGTTACTGGACGCCCAATTCGAGCTGGCGCAGAAGGCCAAATTTCCGGTCATCATCCTGATCGGCGGGGTAGATGGGGCGGGGCGGGGCGAGACCGTTAACCTGCTCAATGAATGGATGGACCCTCGCTATGTCCAGACTCACGGCATGGGCGAACCATCCGATGAGGAACTAGATCGCCCGATGATGTGGCGCTTCTGGCGCTCCTTGCCGCCCAAGGGCAAGATCG
>CAYZPM010000016.1:0-77822 GCA_964480365.1 uncultured Gallionellaceae bacterium | reverse complement strand
ATAGGCGAAAAGGACGGTATCACTGCCGAGATCGCCATGCAGTGGAACGACACCTATCAGGAAACGGTGCAATGTTTCACCAATAACATTCCACAGCGCGATGGGGGCACGCATTTAACCGCCTTGCGTGCCGCGATGACACGCACACTGAACCAATATATTGAAACCGAGCAACTGGCAAAAAAAGCCAAGGTGGATACCACAGGCGACGACATGCGCGAAGGCCTGACAGCGGTGCTGTCGGTAAAATTGCCTGATCCCAAGTTCTCCTCACAAACCAAAGACAAGCTGGTTTCTTCCGAGGTTCGTCCGGTGATCGAAGATCTGATCGGCCAGCAAATGAGTTCATTCTTGCTGGAAAAACCACTGGATGCGAAAATCATCGTCAACAAAATCATCGAAGCGGCCCGCGCCCGTGAAGCGGCGCGCAAAGCCCGTGATCTGACGCGCCGTAAAGGCGTGTTGGACGGCATGGGCTTGCCCGGCAAACTGGCGGATTGCCAGGAAAAAGACCCTGCCCTCTCCGAATTGTATCTCGTGGAGGGTGATTCTGCGGGTGGCTCGGCCAAGCAAGGACGCGACCGCAAGTTTCAAGCGATTTTGCCGCTCAAAGGTAAGATTTTGAATGTCGAACGCGCGCGTTTTGAAAAGCTCATTTCCTCACAAGAAATCGCCACCCTGATTACCGTGTTGGGCACCGGCATCGGCAAGGATGAATACAATGCGGATAAACTGCGTTATCACCGTATCATCATCATGACCGACGCGGATGTGGACGGCGCGCACATCCGCACCCTGTTGCTCACGTTCTTCTATCGGCAAATGCCCGAGTTGGTCGAGCGCGGCCATATCTACATCGCGCAACCCCCGTTGTACAAGATAAAACAAGGCAAGGACGAGCGTTATCTCAAAGATGACCAAGAGATGAAAATTTACATGCTCAAGTCTGCGCTCAACAATGCCGCACTGTATCCATCTGCCAATGCCAGCCCGATACAGGCTGATGCACTGGAAGAAATTGCCAAGAAATATTTCCTTGCCGAAGCCGTGATTGATCGCTTATCGCGCTATACCGCGCCGGAAGCCAGCCATGCCTTGCTGATATTGCCTACGCTGTCGCTGGATGATGCAGAACAAGCACAACACAGTGCACAACAACTCGAAGCAGCTTGTGGCGGCAGCATCAAAGTCGCGGTGGAAACCGATGAAAATGGCGAACATCGTCTGCGTTTGGACAAGTTGCAGCACGGCAATTACTCGGTCAGCTACATGGATCGTGACTTCCTGAAAGGTAACGACTACGCGCAAATCCGCCAGACAGCAGAAGTCTTGGGTGGCCTCATTACATCGGGCGCACGTATCGTTCGGGGTGAACAGAAACTTGCCGTTACCAGCTTCAAACAAGCCATCGAATGGCTGCTGGAAGAAGCCAAACATGGCGTAAGTATCCAGCGCTACAAAGGATTGGGCGAAATGAATCCTGAGCAGCTGTGGGAAACCACTATGGACGTAACGAACCGTGTATTGTTAAAAGTGGGCATCGAAGACCTGCTGACTACCGACGAAATATTCACCACCCTGATGGGGGACATTGTTGAACCGCGTCGCGCGTTTATCGAACAGAATGCGCTAAGAGTGAAGAATCTGGACGTTTAATGCTGTTTATGGAACCCTAGAACTACTAAACGGAGGGGGAAATGCCAACCAGCCTGAAAATATTGTTGTGGATATTGGTTCTGGTGGGAGAGGGCGCGGCCAACGCCGCACCTGTAATCGAGTTGGGAACGCCGGATAACTACTGCGTAGTGTATTGCTACATCAGGGTTCCATTTACCATCACTAACTATGATGTCGCGCACAAAATTGGCAGGGTATTCTGTGACTTTGATACCGAGGTGACGGCCCAGCTTCCCATATATAACGGGGAGACCAAAACAAAAAACATGCAGGCGTCGCCCATAGGAGTGTTCAAGAATGAAACGGGGAAAGTCACAGGAGACGTTGAGATGAGTACCGGGATTATAAAAAAATACTTTGTGGACGCCAAGGTCAAAAGCGTCCATTGCCACCTGTAGCCGAAAAAGTCCAGAAACATGACCGGTCAACAACCCAACAATCCTTTGCATGGCATCACACTGGAATCTATTCTCGACCGACTGGTCGAGCAGTATGGCTGGGGCGTATTGGGCAAGCTTATCGAAATACGCTGTTTTACCAGCGACCCCAGCATCAAGTCCAGCTTGAAATTCCTTAGAAAAACTCCTTGGGCAAGGGAAAAAGTGGAAGATTTATATCTCCGTTTGAAAAAGTAGTTCCGTAGCCCGCCAGTCTCGGCGAATTGTAGTTTTACAAGGATGGCTCCGCAATTCGTTATAATCAAACCCCATTTATCATTTAATTCCGAGTCCGCCATGAGCCAGCCATTCGACATCAAGCAATACCGGATCAGCGACGAGCCTTACTATCAGGCGCAAGCCAACGAAGTGGCGTTGTATGAAGCCGCTTACGCTGCGCGTCTGCCGGTAATGCTGAAAGGGCCGACCGGTTGCGGCAAGTCGCGCTTCGTCGAGCATATGGCGTGGAAACTCGGCAAGCCGCTAATTACGGTGGCTTGCAACGAAGACATGACCGCTTCCGATCTGGTCGGGCGCTATCTACTGGACGCAAGTGGCACGCGCTGGCTGGACGGCCCGCTGACGCTGGCGGCGCGGCATGGTGCAATTTGCTATCTGGACGAAGTGGTCGAGGCGCGGCAAGATACTACGGTGGTGATTCACCCGCTCACTGACCACAGGCGCACTTTGCCTCTTGATAAGAAGGGCGAGCTAGTTGCGGCGCATCCCGATTTTCAATTGGTAATTTCCTACAACCCAGGCTATCAAAGCCTGATGAAAGATCTCAAGCAATCAACCAAGCAGCGATTTGTCGCGATGGAATTTGATTATCCCCCAGTTGCGCTGGAAGTCTCCATCGTCTGCAAGGAAGCGGGGATTGATTCTGAGACGGCAGATCGTCTGGTGCAAATCGGGAAGGTTGCGCGCAACCTCAAGGGGCATGGTTTGGATGAGGGAATTTCCACGCGTCTGCTGGTGTATGCGGCCACGCTAATCAACAAGGGCATCGCCCCGCGCGACGCTTGCCGCATGGCGCTGGTGCGTCCGATCACCGACGACGCGGATATCCGCGATACGCTGGATCATGCGATTGATGCGGTTTTTGCCTGAGCACAGGTGTAGTTATTAATTTGGCGGCCATGCAGGATACGCGCAGAAAACTGGTGTGTAACTTTGCTCGTGTACAAAGCGTATTCGACGATTGTCTGGCGCATGTGCAGATGAAATTGTCGGATGTGGGCGTGGATGCCTACATCGACGGCGCCCAGATCATTTGCAAAATGGGGCGCGGCGAAGAGCCGGTGCTGGTATTTCTCGAAGAGATGCCGCTGGTCGCGGCGCAGGTAGGTGAAGACGTGATCGCCGAGGTGGTGGAGTTCACCCGCAAGCTGGCGCGCACGCCCAACAGCAAGGCTATTCCGCCGTTTCTGCAAAGCCTAGCTGCCGCCGCGCGACACCTCGAAAGCCACCAGATGTTTAGCGAATATCTGCAACTGGTGTGGCAGACCATGGAGCGAACCAGCCCCAAGGTGCATGGCATCGACTCGATGTACACCAGCGAGTGCCTGCCGGACTTTCTGAGAAGTGCGCCGTTCCTGCTCGGCCAGCTTGCACTGGGCGGTCTGAAGAACTGGGTGGATTATGGCATCAGGGGATATCCCAACGATCCTGAGCGCCAGCGCGATTACTTCATGCTGCAATCGGCGGACAGCCGCGCGGTGCTGCAACGCGAACGCCACGGCACGCTGCTGACCGACCACCAGCGCAAACTGGATCTGTACCTGCGCGGTCTGTGGGGCAGCGATGCCGTGTTCATGCCCTACTCGCTGGCCTTTGACCAATTGCGCAAGCCGTCGCCGTATCTGGATGACAACGGCATCCATTTGCCGGATGTGTATGACGACACGCGTGACGGCGTGCGCGGAATCAACCGTTACCGCGCGCTGCTGGCGCATGTGTCGGCACATCGGCGCTGGACCACGCCTATCATGGCCGACAATTTCAGCCCGTTCCAGCGCATCTCCATTGAGATGTTCGAAGACGCCCGCGTGGAGTGGCTGGCGATGCGCGAATATCCCGGTCTGCGCCAGTTGTGGTGCGCGCTGCACCCGGTTCCGCAGGAAATCGAACATGAGGAGGATGTATCCTATATCCGTCATCGACTGGCTATGTTGTCGCGTGCGCTGCTCGACCCCAGTCACGGCTACACCCACCAAACGATACTCAAATACGTCGCGCAATTTCATGCACTGATGGCGTGTGGAAACACCACGACCACTGCCATGATAGACCTCGGCATTCACTTCATTGCGGAATCGCATTTGCGCAGCGACTCCAGCGCCAAGGTATATTTCAACGACACCGAGATCGATTACCGTGACGACAATCGCCTGATGTGGCGGTTCTTCGAGGACGGCGACGAGGAAGTCTATGAAGCCCGTCCGCGCAAAGCCCAGCCTGACGAGCAAGGCGATGAGGCGAAGATGCCGCCGCGTCTTTATCCGGAATGGGATTACACCGCGCAGCACTACAACCCGGACTGGGTGAGCTTATATGAGCACCTACATCCCAGCGGCGATGCGGCCTACATCGACCAGTTGCTGGCCAAACACAGCACGCTGGCGAAGAAGCTGAAAAAGATTATTGATATGCTTAAGCCGCAGCAGAAGGTGCGCGTACGCTATCAGGAAGAAGGTTCGGAACTCGATCTCGATGTCGCCATCCGCTCGCTGATCGATTTCAAAAGCGGCGCGCAACCCGACCCGCGCATTAACATGAGCCACAAAAACGATGGTCGCAGTATCGCAGTGTCGCTGCTGCTCGACCTTTCCGCCTCGCTCGGCGACGTGCCGGAAAGCTGCACGCAGTCCAAGCTGGAACTCAGTCAGGAAGCGGTATCTCTGCTGGCCTGGGCCGTCGATCAAATGGGCGACCCGTTCGCCATCGGCGGCTTTCATTCCGACACGCGCCACGAGGTGCGTTACCTGCACCTCAAGGGTTACAAAGAGCAATGGGGCGATGAAGTGAAAGCGCGATTGGCGGCTATGGACGCCGGGTTTTCTACGCGCATGGGCGCGGCTCTACGCCACGCTGGACATTATCTGGGTCACCAGCAAGCAGACAAGAAACTGCTGCTGGTATTGACTGACGGTGAGCCAGCCGACATCGACAGCAAAGACCCGCGCCATTTGATCGAAGATGCTCGCATCGCCGTGCGCGAACTGGATCAGCAAGGCATTTACACTTATTGCATCAACCTCGACCCCAAGGCCGATGCGTATGTTGCCGATATTTTCGGCAAGCGTTACACCGTGATCGACAACATCCAACGTTTGCCGGAACGGCTGCCGCAACTGTTTATGGCGCTGACTAAATAGGCGTGTTTACCTCATAAGCATGGAGAGGGGGCAAGAAAACCTGTAAAATCCTGCAATTCTGAATTCAACCCAATCAATCACAAATTCAAAAGGAAATAATATGAGCAAGAATCTGGTGCAATTTATTATCGAAGAACAAAGGCGCGTTCCGGGTGCGACTGGCGATTTTACCGGACTGTTGAGCGATATTATTTCCGCCTGCAAGCACATTGCTCATGCAGTGAACAAGGGCGAGTTGATCGGTGTGCTGGGTAGCGCAGGCAGCGAAAATATCCAGGGCGAAACGCAAAAGAAACTGGACGTGATTACCAACGACATTTTCATCAAGGCCACGGAATGGAGCGGCCACTTGGCCGCGATGGCTTCTGAGGAAATGGATGAGATCTATCCGATTCCCGGACAATACCCGAAGGGTAAGTACCTGCTCACATTCGATCCGCTGGATGGCTCCTCCAACATCGATGTGAATATTTCAGTCGGCACCATCTTCTCCATCCTGCGTTGTCCTGACGGCGTGACTAACCCGACCGCCGCAGATTTCCTGCAGCCCGGCGCCAAACAGGTGTGCGCAGGCTATGCTCTGTACGGGCCTTCCACCATGCTGGTGATTACCACCGGTCACGGCGTGGATGGGTTTACGCTGGATCGCGATGTGGGCGAATTCATCTTGACCCACCCGCAAATGAAAATCCCCGCCGACACGCAAGAGTTCGCCATCAACATGTCTAACCGCCGTTACTGGGAAGAGCCGGTTCAGCGCTATGTCGAGGAATGCACCAAGGGCAAGGACGGCGGACGGGAGAAAAATTTCAATATGCGCTGGGTGGCTTCCATGGTGGCCGAAGTGCACCGTATTCTGACGCGCGGCGGTATTTTCATGTATCCGTTCGATACCAAGGAACCCGGCAAGGCAGGCAAGCTGCGCTTGCTGTATGAAGCCAATCCGATGTCATTCATCGTGGAACAGGCAGGCGGCTCAAGCTCCACCGGTCGCGAACGCATCATGGATTTAAAGCCCACCGGATTGCATCAGCGTGTGCCGGTGATCCTTGGTTCGAAGAATGAAGTCGAGCGCGTAGTCGGATATCACAAGGGAGCGTAACACCATGAGCAAGCCTCTGGTTGCTATTGTGATGGGTAGTTCCAGTGATTGGGAAGCCATGCAGGAGGCCGCACGCGCCTTGCAGGACTTCGGCGTGACATTCGATGCGCGAGTGATCTCGGCACACCGCTCGCCCGACCTGCTGTTCGACTACATCAAGGAAATGAGCGAACAAGGCGTGAAATGCTTCATCGCTGGAGCGGGCGGTGCCGCGCACCTGGCCGGGGTAATCGCGGGCAAGACCATCTTGCCGGTACTAGGCGTGCCTATCCCGTCCAAGTATCTCAAGGGTATGGACTCGCTGCTTTCCATCGTGCAGATGCCCAAGGGTATTCCCGTCGCGACATTTGCCATCGGCGAAGCGGGCGCGGCTAACGCCGGACTGTTTGCGGTGTCCATGTTGGCGATGATCGATCCCAGCTTGGCGGACAAGCTGGCCGATTACCGCAAGAAACAAGCTGAGACAATTGCGGCAACCACTTTGCCGTCGTTGGGGTAAGAATTATCAAGGAATAACATGACTGCCTTACACGAATCCAACCTGACCAGCTTGCCGCTGCTGCATCGCGGCAAGGTGCGTGACATTTATGGTGTGGACGATCAGCATTTGCTTATCGTGCAGACGGATCGCCTGTCCGCATTCGATGTCATCCTGCCCTCACCGGTGCCGGGCAAGGGACAGCTGCTCACTGCCCTGTCCAACTTCTGGTTTGCCAAACTTGGTCACGTCATTCCCAATCATCTTTCCGGTATTGCGCCGGAGGATGTTGTGAAGACCGATGCGGATCGAGAGCAGGTGGCTGGCCGCGCCTTTGTAGTAAAGCGTCTGAAGCCGCTGCCGATAGAGGCCATTGTGCGCGGCTACCTGGCCGGTTCCGGCTGGAAGGATTATAAGAAGACCGGAGCGGTGTGCGGCATTGCGCTGCCCGCCGGTTTGCAGGAAGCGCAAAAATTGCCGGAGCCTTTGTTTACTCCTTCCACCAAGGCAGCGGTGGGCGATCACGACGAGAACATTTCATTCGAAGAAGCAAAAAAACTACTGGGCGAGACGCGCGCCAACGAAGTGCGCAATGCCACCTTGGCGCTCTATACCCAAGCGGCGGAATATGCGGCTACCAAGGACATCATCATCGCCGATACCAAGTTTGAATTCGGCGTGGATGAAGCGGGGACGCTGTATTTGATCGACGAGGCCTTGACCCCTGACTCTTCGCGCTTCTGGCCTGCCGATCAGTACAAGGTGGGCAGTAATCCGCCCAGCTACGACAAGCAGTTCGTACGCGACTGGCTGGAAGCTTCCGGCTGGAACAAACAACCACCCGCACCGCAAGTGCCCGCCGACGTACTGCAAAAAACCTCGGATAAATATCACGAGGCTTTGCGGCGACTGATCGGCGCATGACCTCGCCGAAGCAACTGATAGAAGGCTTTCAGCGTTTCCGCGAACAGCATTTCACCCACGACGACGCGCTTTATCGGCAACTGGTAGCAGAAGGGCAGGCACCTCAGATACTGGTGGTCGCCTGTTGCGATGCGCGCGTTGATCCCGCCATTGTGCTGGATTGCGCGCCCGGTGATTTATTTGTCATCCGCAATGTCGCCAATCTGGTGCCGCCGTCAGGAACCCTGTCCGGTCATCACGGCACCAGTTCCGCGCTGGAATACGGCGTGCGTAATCTTGGCGTGCAACATATCATCGTGCTGGGACACGCCCACTGCGGCGGCATCCGCACGCTGGTAGAATCCGAGGGTGCGAATAACCCGGATTCCTTTATAGACGACTGGATGCATCTGGTCGAAGACGCGCGCGCAGAAGTGGCGCGAAATATGCCGTACGCGCCGCTGGAAGAGCGGCTACACGCCTGCGAGCAGCGTTCAATCCTGATTTCGCTACGCAACCTGATGACTTTCTCATGGGTGCGCGAACGAGTCGAGGACGGCACGCTTACGTTGCGTGGCTGGTATTTCGACATCGAGCACGGTCAACTGTTGCAGTACGACGCAATCACCGATTCATTTGCTGCTCTATAGTAATCATTGCAGCGTCTTGGCAGACAACTATGATCAGCCGAGTCCACGGAACGTCTGGCTGCGGAAGTTCTTGAAATCACCAAAGCACAGGACATGCGGACATTACTTTTTGGAGTCCCCAGTCAGTTCGCGATAACGCGCCTTGTCAGCATCATAACTGGCTTTGACGGAGGTAGCTTTTGCATTGGCTGTATCCAAATCTTGTTTTAGTCTGGCCACCTTGTTTTCGGCGGCAGTGATGTCCGCCTGCAACGAAACGGGAATATGCTTGCCGACAGGCACTGCACTTGCTTCCTTGCGAAAACCATCTAGGCTTTCCTGGGCGGACTTTTGCAACTCCTGAAGACTTGCAATTCGCGCCTCTACCTGTTGCAAGTTGCGGTCACGCGCAAGATCAATTTCCTTCTCATTGCTATAGGTGTTCAGCAACGCGTTATCTTTGCGGTGCTGCTCAATCGCTGCTTTTTGTTCGGCGGTTTTGTCTTCCGAACCTTTGGTCGCTTCATCAGATTGTTTTCCCTTAATCACGCGCCCATTCTCATCAAACTGTACTTTGTCCTTGTTGGCGTATTCCGGTGGAACAACCTCGCCATAATGGGTTTCGCCCTTATCGTCCACCCACTTGTATAACTTCGCTTCGGCGGACATACTAAAGATGGCACACAGCACCAAAGTAGCACCCAGAATTTTCGATTTAGTCATTTTCTACTCCGTAACGGTCACGATAAGATTGCACACCCTGTAAATTCTGCACCATTTCCGGCTGATCCTGCAAATAAACGAGCAGATCGTCCAGCGTAGCGATAGATACTACCGGGATGCCATAGAGGCGCTGCACCTCCTGCACAGCGGAAAGTTCACCCTGCCCCCGCTCCATGCGATCCAGCGCGATTACCACGCCACATGGCGTCGCCCCCGCAGCACGGATTAGTTCGATAGATTCGCGCACCGAAGTTCCGGCGGAAATCACATCGTCAATAATCAGCACCCTCCCCCGCAACGCCGCGCCTACCGTCGTGCCACCCTCGCCGTGATCCTTGGCCTCTTTGCGGTTGAAGCAGTATGACACGTTGCGTCCCTGCTCCGCCAGCGCGATGGCGGTGCCCGCAACCAGCGGGATACCCTTGTAGGCCGGGCCGAACAGCATGTCAAATTCAATTTTTGATGCGAGTATCGCCTGCGCATAAAACTGACACAGTTCGCGCAAGGCCGCTCCATCTTGAAACAAACCCGAGTTAAAAAAATATGGAGACAAACGCCCGGCCTTGGTCTGAAATTCGCCGAAGCGCAGCACCTTCTGGTCTACGGCGAAGCGGATGAAATCCTGACGGTAAGCGTGCATGGTGAGAATCGTCGTAAGGGTGAAGAACCGCTATTATAATGGCAGCCCTTTGAATCGGAGAAATTTAGTGCGCATCATCTCGCTTAACCTCAATGGCATCCGTTCCGCCTTCAGCAAAGGATTGCTGGATTGGCTGGGTAAACAAAACGCCGACATCGTTTGCGTGCAGGAGATCAGGGCGCAAGCCGCCGATATGACCCCGGATATGCTCGCACCGCACGGCTTCCACGGTTATTTCCACTATGCCGAAAAGAAAGGCTACAGCGGCGTGGGCATCTACTTAAAATGCAAGCCGGATACGGTGGTTGAGGGCTTGGACATTGCCGAATTCGACAGCGAAGGGCGTTACATCGAAGCGCAATTCGGTAAGCTCAGCGTGGTGTCGGTGTACCTGCCCTCCGGCTCCAGCGGCGAAGAACGCCAAGCGGTAAAGTTCAAATTCATGGAAGCCTTCATGCCGCACATGGTTGCACTCAAGCACAGCGGACGTGAGGTCATCCTGTGCGGCGACTGGAATATCGCTCACACTGAAAAGGATTTGAAAAACTGGCGCGGCAACAAGAAGAATTCCGGTTTCCTGCCCGAAGAGCGCGCCTGGCTCACCGAGTTATTCAATGAAGTCGGCTTCGTCGACGTGTTTCGCAAACTGCATCCTGAACTCGAAGCCTACACCTGGTGGTCGAATCGTGGACAAGCCTGGGCCAAGGATGTCGGCTGGCGTCTCGACTACCAGATCGTCACGCCGGGCATCGCCGGGAAAGCCCTGTCTACAGGCATCTACAAGGAGCAGCGCTTTTCCGATCATGCGCCGCTGATGGTGGATTACGACTTTTCGCTGTAATGACCAACTGCAGCATGGGTATCACTTCGCTCCACCCATCCTGCGTGCTATCCCGCAACCATGGGCAAATTGGCCAGCGATTCTTGCAATGCATCTTCCGGATAAGCGAAATCTTCCAGATCTCCCGAAAAATATTTGTCATACGCCGCCATGTCAAAATGGCCGTGTCCGGAGAGGTTGAAGAACAGTGTTTTCGGTTCTCCGGACTCCTTGCAGCGCAGCGCCTCGTCGATACAGGCGGAGATCGCATGATTGGATTCCGGGGCCGGGATGATGCCCTCGGCGCGGGCGAAGGTGACGCCCGCTTGGAACGTGGCTATTTGCGGCACCGCCACAGCCTCGATCAATTTCTCGTGGTAGAGCTGGGAAACCAACGCCGAAGCGCCGTGGTAGCGCAGCCCTCCGGCGTGGATGCCGGGTGGCATGAAGTCGTGTCCCAGCGTGAACATTTTCAGCATCGGGGTAAGCTTGGCTGTGTCACCGAAATCGTAGGCGTATTGGCCGCGTGTCAGCGTCGGGCAGGACGAAGGTTCCACCGCCACTAGCCGCACGTTCTTGCCGCAGGCCTTGTCGGCAAAAAAAGGAAAGGCGGCACCGCCAAAATTGGAGCCGCCCCCACAGGGCGCAAAAATCATGTCCGGATAATCGCCCGCCAGCTCGAATTGCTTTTTTGCCTCCAGCCCGATAACGGTCTGGTGCAATAGCACGTGGTTGAGCACCGAACCCAGCGCGTAATTTGTGTCGGCACGATTGGCGGCATCTTCCACCGCTTCTGAAATTGCCAGCCCGAGCGAACCGGGGTTATTCGGGTCGGCAGCCAGAGCGGCGCGTCCGGACTGCGTTTCCATCGAAGGGCTGGCAAACACTTCCGCCCCCCATGTATGCATCATGGAACGGCGGAACGGCTTCTGCTCAAAGCTCACTTTCACCATGTAAACGCGCACCTCCAGCCCGAACATGTGACCGGCCAGCGCCATCGAAGAACCCCACTGCCCCGCGCCGGTTTCGGTGGCGATGCGCTTGATGCCCGCCTCCTTGTTGTAGTACGCCTGCGGAATGGAGGTGTTGACCTTGTGCGAACCCGCCGGGGAAACGCCCTCGTACTTGTAATAGATTTTCGCCGGAGTGCCCAGTGCCGCTTCCAGACGATGTGCGCGGAACAGTGGCGAAGGCCGGTATAAACGGTACGCCTCGCGCACCGCTTCTGGAATCGGAATCCAGCGTTCGCCGGACACTTCCTGCATGATCAGACTCATTGGAAAAATCGGCGCAAGTACCTCCGGGCCGATGGGTTTTCCGTCCGGTCCCAGCACCGGAGCGGGCGGATTCGGCATGTCCGCCACCACGTTGTACCAGTGGGTTGGAATATCGTTTTCTTGCAAAATGAATTTGGTTTGCGGCATGACTTATTCCCCGGTGATGTTGTTATGACAGCGAAACAAGGGGTGAATTTAGCATAGGTGGAATGCGACAGCCAGCGTTACGGGGTGGTGCAGTGAATATCGCATGAGAACCCTCGCCGAACATAAATTAAAGAAAATTTAGAACATTAAAGACACCTCTAAAAATTGAAGTGTTTGAAAAACACACAGAACAATATGAATTGTCAGCAGATTGTAAGTTTATTGATGTAATTTTCCCATTGTTGCAGAAAGGTCATAAATTTGTAACAAATTTCTAACATCAATCTTCAGGAGAGAAAAAATGCAAAGGAAAATTATCGCTTTGGCTATCGCTGGCTTTGCCGCAACTGCTGGCTCATCTCAAGCTTATGATTTTAATGTCAATGGAGCCGACCTATCGCTCTATGGGATCTTGGATGGATCGGTCTATACCATGCACTCCCCGAATGCTCCCAGTGGTACAAGTTCTACTTCCTATGGCATTGCATCCAACAACATGCAAACCTCCAGGCTGGGTTTTAAGGCAAGCGACGATCTGGGTAATGGACTCAAAGTAAATGCCAATCTGGAAGAAGAAATTAGCCTTTCTACTGGTGGTCAAGGCGATGGTTCAACTAATGCGACCCCCACAGCATCTGCCGGCGGCGGTGGAGTGTATAACCGCGCAGCAAATGTTGGGTTGAGTGGCAGCAGTTGGGGTGAGGTCAAATTGGGACGCCAGATAGCTCCATCCTTCTTGGCAGCTTACCAATTGGACGCATTGGGTTCTCAAAGCGGTGGCTTCGCTAACGCCTGGATTTACTCCCAACTTCTTAATAGCGTTCTAATTACCGGTCATGGCACGATAGGTGCAGGGAACAGCTTGGCGACCAATCTAAATTTCAATGGCGGCACAGATGCTCCCAACCTCTTTATATCAGGCTTGAGCTATATCTCCCCTGTGTTCAGTGGCGTACAAGTCAGGCTCTTGCAGACCTTCGGCAGCAACAATAGCCCAGTCAGCGGAAATGCTGGCCAGTCCATTACCGATAGCGGCATAACCGACCTGACAATCAGTTATGACGACAATGGTCCCCTTGTCGTGCGTTTTGCTGATCAACAGGTCAAAGTGGGTAACGGCGGCATCGCTGGTAGCACATACACGGGCAGCTTAGTCAATAATGTACAACTTGGAGGCTCTTACAAGTTTGGCGATACTAAAGTCACCCTTGATTATGGCAAAGTAGCTTACGATAGCGATTACAAGGCAGCGATTAATGCGACCGGAGGTTCCGCCCCTGATGACGTACGGATTGTGTCCTTTGGGGCAACTCAACAGATCACCACCGCTCTCAAATTGGGTCTGAGCTACACAACCATCAAGGATACCGATAATACGGCGAACGGCGTCAACGAATGGAGCGCGTTGGCTGACTACACGCTCTCGAAGAAGGCAGACGTATACGCGCAGTTTACCGCCGCTAATAACAAGGGTGGGGCTCAATACGCTGGCGTGTATGGTGCCGTTATACCCACCACTCAAACCCCTGCTAATGCAGGTGGATCGGTCAACAGTTTGTTAGCCGGTATTCGTTACAAGTTTTAAGATCACCTAACCGTATTATTGAAATTGAAAGTGGGCACCTTCGGGTGCCCGTTTTGTATGTGTACTCAGCGTGGGCGCGCTCCTGAAAATGGATGTCCCTCCCTCCCGCACTTGCTCACCGATTCTCAATGACCGATCCATTCCACGGTGCAACCTTGAGCAACAGTAACATCCCCGGCACCGCCAGCGCGGCGCACAGCAGAAAAAATCCCATCCATCCCATCATCTCAACCAGCCAGCCAGTCGCGGCGTTGGCGAAAGTGCGCGGCATGGCGGCGAGGCTGGTGAACAGCGCGAACTGGGTGGCGGTGTAGGCGGGGTGGGTGGTACGGGCGATGAATGCGACGAAGGCGGCGGTTCCCAGCCCCACGCCCAGCGCTTCGATGCCGATCACGATGGCGAGTTGGGCGAGTTCTACGCTGGTGATTTCGGCGTGATGTCCCACCGATGCCAGCCAGGCGAAGCCGAAGATAGCGACCACTTGCACCACGCCGAACAGCCACAGCGCGCGGTTGATGCCTATTTTCACCATCCAAAGGCCACCGAGTAAACCGCCGATGACAGCGGGCCACAGCCCGGCATTTTTGGCGATCAGCCCGATCTGGGTCTTGCTAAAACCCATGTCCATGTAAAACGGCGTTGCCAGCGCGGTACACATGCTGTCGCCAAGTTTGTAGAAGAACAGGAAGGCGAGGATTAACAACGCGCTGTTCCATCCCTGGCGCGTGATGAATTCGTGGAACGGTTCGACTACCGCTTCGCGCAAAGTCTTGGGTGGGGTGGCGCGGTGCGGTTCCTGCACCAGCAAAGTCATCGCCATGCCGGGCAACATGAACAGAGCGGTGACGATGAACACCATGTTCCACGGCAGAAAATCGGCCAGGATCAGCGATAGCGAACCCGGCACCAGGCCGGCGATGCGGTAGGCATTCACATGCACCGCATTGCCCAGCCCAAGTTCATAATCTGCTAGCAACTCGCGGCGGTAGGCATCCAGCACAATGTCCTGCGTGGCGCTGAGGAAGGCGAGCAGCGTGGCTATCCAAGCGATGGTGTGTAGATCGTTTTGCGGTGAGAACGCTCCCATCGAAGCGATCACCAGCAACAACCCGATCTGGGTCAGCAACATCCAGCCGCGCCGCCGCCCGAGCAGGGGCAGCACGTAGCGGTCGAGCAGTGGCGACCACAGGAACTTCCAGGTGTAGGGAAACTGGATCAGCGCGAACAGGCCGATAGTCTTCAGGTCAACGTGTTCACTGCGCAGCCATGCGGGTAGCAGGTTGAACAGCAAATACAGCGGCAAGCCGGAGGTGAATCCGGTGAACACGCAGATCAGCATGCGTCGGGTGAAAAGTTGTTGCCAGACAGACATCTAAAAAAATCCCACCACAGAGGCACAGAGACACAGAGACAACCAATCAAGTATTTCTCTGGTTTTTCCTCTGTGTCTCTGTGCCTCTGTGGTGAATTGGGTTTGAAGCATGCTTAATCTTCGCGCTTGAACCGGTATACCGCCATACTGCCGAGCAAATTAGGCAGCAGGCGAACTTCGCTGTCGCCGGTCATCACGCGGCGTTCGAGGATACGCACATGGTGACCATTGCAGAAGTCCTCGAAGTCATGCAGTGTGCACAGGTGCACGTTGGGAGTGTCGTACCACTGGTAGGGCAATTCTTCAGACACCGGCATGTTGCCGCGCAGCACATTCAGGCGCGCTTTCCAATGGCCGAAGTTGGGAAAGCTGACGATGCCTACACTTCCGACGCGCAACATTTCCTGCACCAGCGGCTCGGTGTGGCGTGTGGCTTGAAGCGTCTGCGACAGGATGACGTAATCGAAGGCGTTGCTCTCGAAGCCGGACAGCCCGGATTCAAGATTGCTCTGGATTACATTCACGCCGTTGCGGATACACGCCACAATGTTCGCATCGCTGATTTCAACGCCGTAGCCGCGCACCTTGCGCGTGTTCTTCAGATAACGCAGCAGACTGCCGTCGCCGCAGCCGAGGTCGAGAACAGACGCGCCTTGCGGTATCCACGCCGCGATGGCGGCGAAATCCGGGCGGGCGGCGGCGAGTTCGGCTGGATCGTGCGCGCTCATGCTAAAAATTCTCCGGCAATTCTGTCAAGATAGGCGCGAATCACCTCGTGGTAATGCTCGTGCGGCATCAGGAATGAGTCGTGCCCGTGCGCCGAGGAAATTTCCCCGTAGCTGACGTTGCGGCGGTTGTGCAGAAGTGCGTTGACAATGGCGCGCGAGCGCTCCGGTGAAAAGCGCCAGTCTGTGGTAAATGACAACACCAAAAAATCTGCACGCGCAGCGGCAAATGCCTTATCCAGATTGTCGCCGAAGTCACGCGCCGGGTCGAAATAATCCAGCGCCTTGGTCATCAGCAGATAGGTATTGGCGTCGAAATAGGAGGCGAACTTGTCACCCTGATAGCGCAGGTAAGACTCGATCTCAAATTCGACGTCGTAGCTGTAACCAAGCTTGCCCGAGCGCAGGCTGCGCCCGAACTTGTCCGCCATCGCATCGTCGGACAGATAGGTGATGTGTCCCAACATGCGTGCCAGACGCAGACCGCGTGTCGGAACAACGCCGTGTTCATAAAAATTGCCGCCATGAAAATCAGGATCGGTCAGGATGGCATTGCGCGCCACATCGTTGAAGGCGATATTTTCCGCCGTCAGGTGTGGCGCGGTGGCAATGGCCAGCACATGGCGCACGCGCTCGGGATAGGACAGCGACCACTGCATGGCCTGCATTCCACCCAGGCTGCCGCCCATCACGGCGGCGAATTGTTTGATGCCGAGCAAATCCGCCAGACGCGCCTGCGATTCGACCCAGTCCTCCACGGTTACCACCGGGAAGCTCGCGCCGTAAGGTTTTCCGGTTGCCGGGTTGATGCTGGAAGGGCCGGTGGAGCCGTGGCAACCGCCGAGATTGTTCAGGCCGATGACGAAGAATTTATTGGTATCAACCGGCTTGCCGGGGCCGATCATGGTGTCCCACCAGCCCACGTTATTCGGGTCATCGGCGTAATAACCCGCGACGTGATGGTGGCCGGATAGCGCATGGCATACCAGAATGGCGTTGGATTGGTCGGCATTCAGAACGCCATAAGTTTCATACATCAACTCATAGCGTGGCAATACCGCGCCACTCTTGAAGGTAAGCGCGGTGTCAAAAGTTGCGCGCTGAGCGCTGACGATACCGACAGATGTGTTCAATTTACTTTCCAAAATACAAAACCCGTTCAGCTTGAGCCAAAACGGGTTGCCTCGCTTTAGCTGGTATGTTTTAAGTGCCCCGCAAGCTGATGTCAAATCGGCACTAAACGAAGTTTCCGGGATTTGCAGAAATAAGTCAATTGCAGGTGCTACAGCGTATTCAGTCTGTCCAGCAGCTCACGGGTTTTCAGGGGGTCTTCGGCGCGCAGAATCTTCTGTGTGAGTTGGGCGATGTCCGGCAGGTTGGTGGTGAGCACGCGCTGTTTGGCACCAAGCAGTTGTGCCGGGTTCATGGAAAACTGGCGCAGGCCGAGGCCGAGCAACAGCCGGGTGTAGGCAAGGTCACCGGCCATTTCGCCGCACACCGCGACAGGTATGCCGGCCTTGTTCGCGCTGCCGATGACATGCGACAGCAAGTGCAGCACGGCGGGATGCAGCGGGTCATACAAGTGCGCCACTTCCTCGTCGGTACGGTCGATCGCCAACGTGTACTGGATCAAGTCGTTGGTGCCGATGGAGAGGAAAGCCAGCTTCTTGATAAACACGTTAAGCGCCAGCGCGGCGGCAGGAATTTCGACCATGCCGCCAATTTGCACGTTACGATTGTAAGGAACACCTTCTGCGTCAAGTCCCTGTTTGACGTTGGCGATGAATTGCAGAGTCTGGTTGATTTCCGCTGCACCCGACAACATGGGCACCAGTATCTTTACGTTGCCGTAGTGCGACGCACGCAACAACGCGCGCAACTGGGTACGGAACAGTTTGGGTTCGGCCAGACACAGACGGATGGCGCGCAACCCGAGCGCGGGGTTGCTGGCGACACGCTGAGTGCTGTTGAGTTGTTTGTCTGCGCCCAGATCAAAAGTGCGGATAGTGACTGGCAACCCTTCCATGCCTTCCGCAACGGCGCGGTAGGCTTCAAATTGTTCTTCCTCGTCCGGCAATACATCGCGGTTAAGAAATAAAAACTCGCTGCGGAACAAACCTATCCCGGTGGCACCGTTTTCCTTTACCTCCAGCAGATCGTGCGGCAGCTCGATGTTGGCATGCAGCTCGATGGGCGTGCCGTCCAGCGTGCTGGCGAGCATGGTCTTGAGACGCTTGAGCTTTTTCCGTTCCAGTCCGAACTGATCCTGACGCAAGCGGTAATCGGCAAGAATCTGCTTATCCGGGTTGACGATAACCACGCCCTGCTCGCCGTCCACGACAAGCAAGTCGTTCTCGCGCAACAGTTCGCGCGCATGGTGCAGGCCGACCACGCACGGCGTGTTGAGACCGCGCGCGATGATAGCGGTGTGCGAAGTCGCACCGCCGAGGTCGGTGAGGATGGCGGAGAATTGGTGCGGCTTGAGTTGAATCAGGTCGGCGGGGCTGACATCGTGCGCTACCAGTATCATTTTCGTGTCGTGAGTGACGGGAGGCGGCTGGTGGCCGGGCTGGCCGGTGAGGGTCTTGAGCACGCGCTCTACCACCTGCATCACATCAGTCTTGCGCTCGCGCAGATAGGCGTCATCGAACGCTTCGAAATGCGCGATCAGATCATCCATTTGCACCTTGAGCGCCCACTCCGCATTGCAATGCTCGCGCTCTATCATCTCGCGCGGAGTCTGGCTGATGTGTTCATCAGCCAGGATCATCAAATGCAAGTCGAGAAAGGCGTCGAACTCGGCTGCCGCCTGTTGCGGGCGGCTGGCGCGCAAAGCAGTCAGTTCCTTGCGCGTGGCAGACAGTGCGGCATCGAAGCGCGCCACTTCTTCAGCCAGCATATCCTTGGGCAGTTTGTAGTGCACCACTTCCAGCGCAGTGTGCGAAATGAGGTGGGCGTGTCCGATGGCGATGCCGCTGGAGACGGCGATGCCGTGAAGGGTAAAGTTCATTCCCCTTCTCCAAAATAATTGTTGATTAACGCCAGCAGCGCGTCCATCGCTTCCTGTTCCTGCTCACCGTCGGTTTCAATGTTGATGGTGCTGCCCTTGGCGGCGGCCAGCATCATCACGCCCATAATGCTTTTCGCATTCACGCGCCGACCCGCGCGCGTCATCCACACCTCGCAGGGAAACTTCGAGGCCGTCTGGGTCAGTTTGGCCGAGGCGCGCGCATGCAGCCCTAGTTGGTTAATTATCAGTGCATCCTGTTGCAACATCGCAGCTTCCCGAATCCGAATTTATAGGTAGAACACAATTACGCCCACTATCCAGCGCCTTCTTAACAACTTCTGTCAGCGGTTTGCCGCTGTAACACACCGCGCGCAGCAGCATTGGCAAGTTTACTCCGGCAACTCCCTCCACGCGTCCCGGTTGATACAGCCGTCGCGCAATGTTGCTCGGGGTTGCGCCAAACAGGTCAGACAGCAGTAAGACACCCTTGCCCGTGTCCAGTTGCGCGATCAGTGCACGCCCTTCGTCCTCCTTGCGCTGTGGGTCGTCGTTCGCCAGCACCGATAACACCCTTATATTGGGCGGCACACTGCCCATTACATGCCGCACACAGTCCACCAGGCTATTGCCGAGGCCATTGTGCGTTATCAATAAAATTCCAATCACGTTCAAATGACTCCAAAATGACGCGCGAGTAGCCAGGCCGCCAGCAGCAAAACGATCCAGCCATAACGCAAGAAAGCGCGCAGTAATTTTGTGCGTGCCGCCTCCTCGCGCAAGTCTTCATCCACGATGCCACGAATTTCCTTGAGCGCATGTATGCCTGCGGCGTGCCGCACGCTCCTTTCAATGCGCTCCTGATCAGGGTGTTCTTGTTCCGGGGTATTCATGGCTCAATCTTCAAGACCGTGGCCTGATCTGCGAATTCTAGCCGTTTCTGCATGGCAGCGGTAAGGTGTACCACTCCGTCGCCGTCAATTAGCAGCGCCTCGGGGAGATTCATTTTCTTGGCGGCAGCGCGCCAGCCCGCGCTTCCGGCGATGAACAAGGGCTTGGAAGGGCCGTCAGACAATGTTCCGGCGCGTGGGCCGTGCGTAAGAATGGTGACTGCCTGTACGCCCTGCATCGGTTGTCCGTTTCGCGGATCAATCAGGTGGCAATAGCGCTTGCCGCCGAATTCAAAAAACCGCTGGTAATCGCCCGAGGTACCGATGGCTTCGCCGTCATGTAATTCCAGCGTGGCAATCGGCCCCGGCTTGCGCGGATGCTGGATAGCGATGCGCCACGCGCGATCACCGTGCTGTCCCAACGCCAGCACATTGCCGCCGATGTTGATCAGCGCATTGTGGACGCCCTGCTGTTTCAATAATTCCGCCGCACGATCCAGCGCATAGCCCTTGGCGTAGCCGCCGAGATCGAGCAACACGGACTTGTTGCGGCTGTGCACCAGTTCCCCTTTTCCATCGGGGGCAGGGGAAAAAACCAGATCACTCATTTGTGGATGCGCCGCGACCAGCGCAGCAAGCTGCTTCTCGTCCGGCAACGCTGCCTTGAATTCGTCGGCGTGAAATCCCCACAGCCTAACCAGCCCACCGATGGCGGGATTGAACAGCCCATCGGATTGCGCGGAGAGTTGCGCCGCATCCTTCAACATCGCGGCTATTTCAGGCGTCACCTCGCGGCTCTCGCCACGGGCTATGGCGGCGTTCAAATCGCTTAACGCGGAAGGCTTCCAGGCATGCAGCAGATTGTGCAGACGCTGGAATTCCTGCATCACCGAGGTCACAGCTTTCCGTGCCTTGGCATCCTCCTCGCCATACACGCTGACTTCCACCAGCGTGCCGAACACATAGCCTTGCTCTTCGTAGGTCGGCAATTCCTTGTTGCCGCAGGCGGTCAGGAGAAGGGCTGCACTCAACATGACCAAGCGCACCCCCCAATAAACCGTCATTCCCGCGAAGGCGGGAATCCAGACATTTAAAAATGCATTTTTTATTAACCCGCTGGATTCCCGCCTGCGCGGGAATGACGGACTATGAACGTTTCCCATCATGTACTTGGCTTCCACGTACCTCGCCCAAGAATGGCCTCGATACGCTTTTGTAGACGATCCTTAAGGTCGCCGAGGTTTTCGTCTGTCCATTCAAGAAAATTGTATTGGCGAATATCGAAGTGCAGCTTATCTTCCGAGAGCATGTCTTTGCGGCATGTCCAGATAACAGGCAACCCTAATCCTTGCGCGAACCCTGCCTCAAAATACACTCCGCCACGCACCCCTTTCTCTCCGTGAGTGAAATCAGTAACCACAAAACGGCTACGGCGGATGTCCGCAAAGATTTCATCGTCAATGCGATTTACGTGTTCTTTCTTGTCTATTCTGAGCGGTTGATAACCGGCACTACTAATGGAAGGCTCAATGGCTTTGTCCCATAAGTGACTAACACTATCATCAAACCACATGGCACAGAAGCCGATCTGACTATCAGCGTTTGAATATTTAATTTTGTCTAAATACGCAAAACCCGCATGGGTTACGTAAATATTGTCCGCCCCAAATAAACCACCTTTATGAAACTCGATATAATTGTTTGCTTTTAGGTAGTCGAATATGTAGTTAAGTTCTTCGCGGTTTATAACCGATGCGATAGCAAGAAAGCATTCTTCGCTTTTTAATTTCTGCCCCAGAAAAGAAGTGTTTTTTTCCAAATAGTTAAGTAATCTAAGGCCTTTTTCAGTTACGCTAGGTGTTGGCAGGTTAAGGAGTCGCTCAACGACATTCAAATCAATCGGTTCATTTTGATGTTCTCGAACCCACCCACTGGCATTCGCAACTTTCCTTTCTGCCCCCTTTAATTTAGCACTGAGCATTTCGATAGCATCAACATTAATTCTAAACTCTCCGCAACGCGGGCAATTTATTTTGTTCCATTCATAAAGTACGCTTTTGTCTTCGTCTCCGCTTCCACAGATTGGGCACTTACTCATCCATTTCCTCCAGCTCCACCGCCGCCGCCAGCATTGCCAGCCTTGCCACCACGCCGTAAGCATAGAAGCGGTTGGGCGTATCGTCCGGGGCGCAGTCGGGATTGGGCAGCGTGCAACAGGTCTCAAACGCGAGCGGCTCGAAATGCATACCGGGTGCGTTGAGATTTTCGTCCACTCCGCGTCCGGTATGCACACGATAGAAGCCGCCGACTACGAAGTGGTCCATCATGTACACCACCGGCTCAGCCACGGCGTCGTTGATGTGCTCAAAGGTGTAGACGCCTTCCTGCACCAGCACATCGTGCACCTGCAAGCCATCCTTTACTACAGCCATCTTGTTGCGTTGTTTGCGGTTGAGTTGCTGCACTTCGCTGGCATCCTTCACCGTCATGATGCCCATGCCGTATGTTCCCGCATCGGCTTTGACGATGACGAAAGGTTCTTCTTTTACGCCATAGTCGGCATACTTAATGCGTATTTTTTGCAGGATGGTGTCCACCTGCGCAGCGAGGCATTCCTCGCCGGTGCGATTCTGAAAATCCACCTTGCCGCAAGTGGCGAAGTAGGGGTTGATCAGCCACGGGTCAATGTTGAGCAGCGCGGCAAATTCGTCGGCGATGCGGTCGTAGGCGGCGAAATGGTGGGATTTGCTTCGCGTAGTCCAGCCCGCGACCAGCGGCGGCAGTACGGACTGTTCCAGATCCTGCAAGATGTCCGGCACCCCGGCGGATAGGTCGTTGTTGAGCAGCACCACGCAGGGATCGAAATCATCAAGGGTGAGGCGGTGGCCTCTGCGCTGCATTGGCTCAAGCGTGAGCGTGCCGCCACTGGGCAATTGTAATTGAGTAGGCTCGGTGATCTCCGGCAGCAGACTGCCGACGCGCACGCGCATCCCGGCCTGCTTGAGGATGGTGACCAGTTGCGCAACGTTTTGCAGGTAAAACTGGTTGCGCGTGTGATTTTCCGGAACCAGCAATACCCCGCGCGCAGCCGGGCAGATTTTTTCGATGGCGCTTTGTGCGGCCTGCACGCACAGTGGCAGGAAGGCCGGATTGAGATTATTGAAGCCGCCGGGAAACAGATTGGTATCCACCGGAGCCAGTTTGAAACCGGCATTGCGCAAATCCACCGAGGTGTAAAACGGAATGGTGTGCTCCTGCCACTGCGCGCGGAACCAGTGTTCGATGATGGGCTGCGCTTTGAGGATGCGGTGCTCAAGGTCGAGCAGCGGGCCTTTCAGGGCGGTAGCGAGATGGGGAACCATAATGCTTTAAAGCCTTGCAAATAAATTAACTCGGCACATTCTAGCTGAAAAGCCACGGTTCGGATGCAAACCATTCTATGGTTTCCGCCTTATGTGGGTTCAAGTGGTAGAATGCGCGCCTTAAATTTTTTCGGACATTGCCAAACCATAGCAAGGGATTGGCGATGTGCGCAAGGCACACCATGTTATCTACCGCAAATATCACCATGCAATTCGGGGCGAAGCCCCTGTTTGAAAATGTTTCCGTTAAATTCGGCGACGGCAACCGTTACGGCCTCATCGGCGCGAACGGTTGTGGCAAATCCACGTTTATGAAAATTCTCGGCGGCGATCTGGATCAATCCTCCGGCAATGTCATGCTGGACAAGGGTGAACGGCTCGGCAAGTTGCGCCAGGATCAATTTGCATATGAGGACACCCGTGTGCTGGATGTGGTGATGATGGGGCACGCCGAGATGTGGGAGGTGATGGCGGAACGCGATGCGATTTATGCCAACCCGGATGCCTCGGAAGAAGACTACATGCACGCCGCCAATCTGGAGGCGAAGTTCGCCGAATTCGACGGCTACACGGCGGAGGCTCGCGCAGGGGAACTGTTGAACGGTTTGGGAATTGCGCAAACGTTGCAGAATGGCCCGATGCGCGAAGTCGCACCCGGCTTCAAGCTGCGCGTGCTGCTGGCACAGGCATTGTTTTCCGACCCGGAAATTTTGTTGCTGGACGAGCCAACCAACAACCTCGACATCAATTCCATACGCTGGCTGGAAGATATACTCAACGCGCGCACCAGCACCATGGTCATCATCTCGCATGACCGCCACTTCCTGAACAGCGTGTGTACTCACATGGCCGATCTGGATTACGGCAGGATCATGGTTTATCCGGGCAACTACAACGATTACATGTTGGCCTCGACGCAGGCGCGCGAGCAGCAATCATCGGACAACGCCAAAGCCAAGGAAAAGGTCGCCGAACTGAAGGCTTTCGTGGCGCGTTTCTCGGCCAATGCGTCCAAGGCCAAGCAGGCCACATCGCGCGCGCGCCAGATCGACAAGATCAAGATCGAAGATATCAAACCTTCCAGCCGCCAGTATCCGTTTATACGCTTTGAATATGACGAACGCGAAAAACTGCATCGCGTCGCGGTGGAAGTGCAACACATGACCAAGGGCTTCGACCGGGTGCTGTTTTCCAATGTGAATTTCCGCATCGATGCGGGCGAGCGGGTTGCCATCATTGGGCCAAACGGCATCGGCAAGACCACGCTGCTGCGCTGTCTCGCGGGCGATCTGCAAGCTGACACCGGTACCATCAAGTGGGCAGACAAGGCCAAGCTCGGTTACTACGCGCAAGACCATACCACCGAGTTTGCCGACGATATTTCCATGATGGACTGGATGACTGACTGGCGCGGTCCTTCCGACGATGATCAAGTGGTGCGTGGCACGCTGGGGCGTTTGCTGTTCTCCGGCGACGACGTGAAGAAAAAAGTGAAAGTGCTGTCCGGCGGCGAGAAGGGGCGCATGCTGTTCGGCAAATTGATGCTGCAAAAGCCCAACGTGCTGCTGATGGACGAGCCGACAAACCACATGGACATGGAAGCGATCGAGTCGCTCAACACTGCGCTTGATCTGTACAAAGGCACGCTGGTATTCGTCAGCCACGACCGTGAATTTGTTTCGTCGCTGGCCACGCGCATCATCGAAATCACTGCCAAGGGTGTTTCCGATTACCACGGCACGTATGAAGAGTATCTGCGTAGTCAGGGCACGGTAGTTTAACGAAAAAGCGAGAGGCATTGGGCATGACTGGTGCAATCGGAATATTCGATTCCGGCGTAGGCGGACTCTCGGTGCTGCACCACATCCGCCAAGCGTTGCCCAATGAACGCCTGATCTACGTCGCCGACTCTGGTCATGTGCCTTACGGCGACAAACCTGCCTCCTATATTGAACAACGTTCACTTTCTCTCACCCATTTCCTGATTGACCAGGGCGCCGATGCCATCGTCATCGCCTGCAATACTGCAACGGCGGTCGCCGCCGCGACGTTGCGCAGGCGTTTCGACATTCCCATCGTGGCAATGGAACCTGCTGTCAAACCCGCCGTCTCGGCCACCAAGAGCGGCGTGATCAGCGTGCTGGCGACGGTGGGCACTTTGGAAAGCGCGCGTTTTGCTGCACTTCTGGAACGCTATTCCGGAGAAGTGGAAATCGTCACCCAAGGCTGCCCCGGCTTGGTTGAGCAAGTCGAGCAGGGCGACCTTACCAGTACACAGACACGCGAATTGATAGTGCGTTACACTGCGCCGTTACTGGCATGCGGGGCGGATACGCTGATCCTTGGCTGCACCCATTATCCCTTCCTCATTTCGCTCATTGCCCAAGTAGTCGGGCCGGAAATCGTGCTGGTGGATACCGGTGCGGCGGTGGCGAGGCAACTCCATAGACGCATCCAGACCGAATTGCCGGTACGCCCACCCGGCACAATTGCGGACGTGCAATTTTGGAGTAGTGGCGATGCCGCGCAAGCTTCGCGCATCATATCGATTTTGTGGGGTGAGAGAGTTATTGCACGGCAGTTGCCATACGAATTCCTGTAGCAAAGCGTTATCCGTTAGAATCCGGGTAACACATTTTAGGACGCATAGCATGACCACCCGCCGCTATACCCTGACCATCTCCTGCCCGGATCGCTCCGGCATCATCGCCGCTGTGAGCGGCTTAATCGCCCGTTACAAGGGTTGGATTGTCGAAGCGAGTTATCACACCGATCTGGAGACGCAGCGCTTTTTCATGCGCCAGGAAATTTTGGCCGATTCGCTGCCTTTCGACTTGGTCGAATTTCACACTCAGTTTTCCGGTTTGGCGGATGAGTTCAAAATGGAGTGGCGCATCAGCGATTCGGCGCGGAAGAAGCGAATTGTTATCCTGGTGAGCAAGCAGGATCATTGCCTCAACGATTTGCTGCACCGCTGGCGTAGCGGGGAGTTGCAAGTAGATATTCCTTGCGTGATTTCTAACCACGATGACCTGCGCGACTTTGTCGAGTGGCACGGTATTCCGTTCCATCATTTGGACTTTGCAGACAAAGCCGCAGCATTTGAAAAAATTGCCGCGCTATTCTCACAGCATCAGGGCGACACGCTGGTGCTGGCGCGCTTCATGCAGATTATGCCACCGTATCTATGCGAGCGTTACTTGGGGCGCATCATCAACATCCATCATAGCTTCCTGCCATCATTCGCCGGGGCAAAGCCCTATCACCAGGCTTATCAACGTGGCGTGAAGCTGATCGGCGCGACCTGCCATTACGTTACCGCAGATCTGGATGCCGGGCCTATCATCGAACAAGACACGGTGCGTATAGACCACGGCGACAGCGTGGACGACATGGTGCGCTACGGGCGCGACATCGAAAAAAATGTGCTGGCGCGCGGCCTGCGCTACCACGTGGAAGACCGCGTGCTGGTGTGCGGGAACAAGACGATAGTGTTCAGGTAATTTCGGGGAAACGATCTATCCTGATGAACTAACGGTTTGGCTTGAGTTCAGGACTCAACCGACCGTCTGAACAATGCGGCGACTTGTTTTTTGGGTTTGTCTTCGCGAACGGAAGTTTGTTCTTCGACTTTTGGGGTGACCAAGGACGGTTCGTAAGGCTTCATGAACCAGTCTTCTTCCGGCGTAGTTTTTTTGCCGTGTGTTGGGGTGGAATACCGGGCTGCCCGGTGGCTGGAAGCTGCGTGCGCGATTGGTGCAACGACCGCCCGCTCGCGCGGGAACTCGCGCTTGAGCAATCTTTCGATGTCCTTGAGCAGCCGTTCTTCCTTATCATCAACCAGTGACAGGGCTTCGCCGCTTGCGCCCGCGCGACCGGTACGTCCGATGCGGTGCACGTAGTCTTCGGCGTTGGGCGGCAGTTCGTAATTGACTACCAGCGGCAACTGGTCGATGTCCAGTCCGCGTGCGGCAACGTCGGTTGCTACCAGTGCGGTAATCTTGCCTTCCTTGAAGGCATCCAGCGCCTTGATACGCTCCTGCTGGGTCTTGTCGCCGTGGATGGCATCGGAGGGGATGCCGTCGCGTTCCAGCATTTTTGCAACGTGTGCGGCAGTTAGCTTGGTGCGGGTGAACACTAGCACCTGCTTGACGCCACGCGAGCGAATCTGGTCGGCCAGCACGTTGAATTTATTGTCATGATCCACCAGGAGAACCGATTGTTTGACGTTTTCCGCCGCCGTGTTGCGGCGTTCCGCCTCGACGGTGACGGGATTGACGAGGAAATCCTGTGCAAGCTTCTTGATGTCGTCGGAGAAGGTGGCTGAGAACAACAGCGTCTGGCGCTGTTTGGGCAGCAGCATGAGGATGCGCTTAAGGTCAGGCATGAAGCCCATGTCCAGCATGCGATCCGCTTCATCCAGAATCAGCACTTGCACCTGGTTGAGCATCAGATTCTTACTTTCTACGTGATCCAGCAAGCGTCCCGGTGTCGCCACCAGAATTTCCACTCCTTTCATCAAGTCGGCCTTTTGTGTCCTGATGTCGACGCCGCCGAACACCACGGTAGAGCGCAACATCACATGTTTTGAATAGGTCTTTACACTTTCCTCAACCTGTATTGCCAGTTCCCGCGTCGGCGCAAGGATTAGCGCACGTATCGGGTGGCGCGCCGGCGATACACTGCTGTTGGCATGCGGCAACAAGCGCTGCAACAGCGGTAGCGTAAACGCCGCCGTTTTACCGGTGCCGGTCTGCGCCATCGCCATCAGGTCGCGGCTCGCCAGAACGTGAGGAATGGCCTGAACCTGAATAGGTGTAGGCTCGGTATAACCCTCTTCTTCGACGGCACGCAGAATCTGCGGGTCGAGGTTCAAGGATGAGAATGTGAGTTTGGCTGTTGCGGATTGTTCCATAAGTTTCGGCATTATACTGGAGTGTTGTGGTACTTGGAGGTTTTGAATTGATCTTGCCAATGTTGTCGCTAAGAGACGTAGCGAATCCAAGGGAATAAAAAAAGGGCGCCTTGCGGCGCCCTTTGAACTGAAGTAAGAGAACTTCAGGGAGTATAACCAATCACTTGCTGCGTGTTGTGCAGCTTAGTGAGATGGCTAGTAGTTCCATCAGACTTTAGTGGTTGTATGCGCGTTCGCCGTGGTCTGCAAGATCCAGACCTTCTTCTTCAGCTTCCTCGCTAACACGGATACCGATCGTCTTTTTCAGGATGAACAGGATCACGAAGGCAACGAAACCGGACCAAGCCAGCGTGATGCCGATGTCCCACAGTTGCGAGATGATTTGACCCATCGCATCAAAATCCCCAACCTTGTTGGCGACATAATCATAGATGCCTTGGCCGCCGAGTGCCGGATTGACGAATATGCCGGTGCCAAGAGAACCGATGATACCGCCAACGCAGTGCACGCCGAACGTATCCAGAGCATCGTCATACTTCAGCCATACCTTGACCTTGGTCACGGCGAAGAAGCAAACTACCGCAGCCACAGCACAGACGACCATCGCACCCATCACGCCGACATAACCTGCCGCCGGAGTAATTGCCACCAGGCCCGCAACAATGCCTGAGCAGATACCCAACAGGCTGGGCTTGCCCTTGACGAGCCACTCAACGATTGTCCAGGTAACTCCGGCAACAGCCGTTCCAAACAACGTGTTGAAGAAGGCGAGTCCGGCAGCACCGGTCGCTTCCAGCGCAGATCCAGCATTGAAACCGAACCAACCCATCCACAGCAGACCCGTACCGATTGCAGTCATCATCAAACTATGAGGTGCCATTGATACCTTGCCGAAACCCTTGCGTGGACCAAGCATCAGTGCCGCAACCAGAGCTGCGATACCCGAGTTGATGTGCACCACGGTACCGCCGGCAAAGTCAATCGCGCCTTTCTGGAAAATGAAACCGGCGTGGCTGTTGGCAATATCGCCAGCCTTGGCGGAGGTGTACGCATCGGGGCCATCCCAGTACCAGACCATGTGCGAAATCGGCAGGTAGGCAAAGATAAACCACAGAACGCTGAAGATGATCATCGCCGAGAACTTGAAGCGTTCAGCAAAACCGCCGCAAATCAGCGCAACGGTAATCGCAGCAAAGGTCAACTGGAACATGCAGTACACAAAGTCCGGAATGTACTGGCCTTTGCTGAACGTGGCAGCCACCGCCGTAGTCGGATCGTCTCCGGCCATGAACAGCTTGTCGAGCGATCCGATGAAGGGCGCAAGCACATTACCATCATGCCCCGCCGTGAACGCCGCACTGTAACCGAAGATTACCCAGAGTACCGAGACAACGCAGAAAATCGCGAAGCTCTGCATCACGGTAGACAGTGCATTCTTGTTGCGCACCATACCGGAATAGAACAGCGCCAAGCCGGGGACAGTCATCAGCAGCACGAACGCTGTCGAAGTCATCATCCACGCGACATCGCCCTTGTTGCAGTCGAAGCCCTTGTCACCGCATTTAGGGGTGGCGGCAGCGGCATCGGCGGCAGGTGCCGCAGCAGGAGCTGCTGCTGTAGGAGCGGCAGCAGAAGCGGGAGCCGCCGTTGCAGCCGCCGCAGCGGCGGGAGCCGCTGCATCATCGGCAAATGCCGGGACTACTAATCCACCCAACATGGCCAGCAGCGTGAAAACAGCAAATAGTTTTTTCATTTCATATCTCCTTTACAACGCTTCCACGCCGGTTTCGCCGGTGCGGATGCGGATGACTTGCTCAATGTCGTGGACGAAGATCTTGCCGTCGCCGATCTTGCCGGTCTGCGCGGATTTCTCGATGGCTTCGAGCACCTGATCCAGCATGTCCACCTTGACGGCGGCTTCCAGCTTGATTTTGGGCAGGAAGTCCACCACATATTCCGCACCGCGATATAACTCGGTGTGTCCTTTTTGCCGCCCAAAGCCTTTGACTTCGGTGACGGTGATGCCTTGCACGCCCAGGGCGGAAAGGGCCTCACGTACCTCGTCCAGCTTGAACGGCTTGATGATAGCAGTAACCATTTTCATGATGAGCTCCTTAGTTGATTGAGATCCAGGTTAGAACTTATAGAGCGCTTCCAGTCCGAACGAAGTTTGGTTAGATTTTGCCGTACCATCGCTATTCAGAAATACATTCTGGTTAGATGTGTCCCCGCGAACTTCACCACGGATTTCGAAGCTGGGAGCCGGTATATAAGCCAACGTCAAAGTTGTTTCAGCCCATCTCTGCCCAGTGGTCGCACCAACAGCAACCGGTAAACGGTACCCATCCTTGTCGTTCATGTATTCGCTGCGTAGCGATGCGCGCCATTTGTCGTTGAACTGGTAGTTGACGTAGGCGGCGAGCCCATCCCATTTTGCCGACGAGGCGCCATCAGCGTCATAACCAGAGGCATTGTCTTGCGTGCCATTGTCGTAATTCAGGATAAACGTCAACTGGTCGGTTGCATTGAGGGTCGCCACAAGGTCAACTAGGCTGCGGTTTCCATTGCTTGCCTGAGGTGCTACGAAGCCGCCAGCCAGTTCCTTGCCGCCATAATAAGCCCCGGCCAATGAGAACATTTTGTTGGGTGCTGCGGTAAAGCCAAGCTCGACTGTCTTGTCTGTATTGGTGTCTGAAACTTGATCCCAGCCATTGTTTACGCCGGCTATCAGGCTGACGGTATCGGTTGCCGCGTAGGTCAGACGGGCACCGGTGTGGGTAAAGGGGATGGCATATCCGAACAGAATCGAGCGGGAGTAGTTCGTATTTGACGGGCTGGCGATAACTTCGGCGCCAGCCAGGGTTGTGAATTTACCGGCGATCACCGTCACAGGCCCTCCGGCATAGCTTGCATAGGCTTGAGTCACATCGAAATCATGGTTATTAGCGTATGGAGCACCTCCTTTGTTTCCTGCGCCATACGAAGAAATCACATTGGCATCTTCGCCAGCGGTCAGGTTGATTACACCGCCGAACCCTTCCTTGGGCTGCTTGGAAACAGTGATGGAAGCCTGGTTAAGATTGAAACTGTCAAAATTTTTGCCCGCAGACGGATTGGGCGCATCGAAAACGCGTGACGGGCCAACTCCACCAGTATTTGCAAACGCTCCAGTGGCATTCAGGTTGGTATAACCAAAATCCACATAACCGGTCGCCGTGATGCCAGAGGCGTCAAGAACGGATGAAAGTGTAGGAGCAGCTGGAGCGGCTGGTGCAGCGGGAGTAGCTGGCGCATCGGCTGCCAGTACAGGTAGAGCGAACAATGTGCCCAGAGCGGCAACGAGCAGTTTCTTTTGCATAATGTTTCCTTTCTAGTTGGTTTGAAAACGGGATAACAATTTCCCCGTCATGTTCTTAGCAGGTTATGTGCCACATGACTTTATTGTTTTTAAACAATTTGTTATGATGACAAGCGGGAAGGCGAACTGTTGTGTCGCACCAATTCAATGCAGGCATTGCGTACGTCCGCACCTATCAGGTGCGGATGATGGTGCGGGGAAAGTTTGCTACACTGCACATATTAAGTCTGCTCGGAGGCGCACAATGTTCAACCCAAAGTTTTTCGACGATATTTCTGCCAAGCTGAACGAGGCAGTGGCAAACAGCCCGGCCAAGGATTTTGAAAAAAATGCCCGTGCGCTTCTGGCGCAGGGTTTCGCCAAACTTGATTTGGTGACGCGCGAAGAGTTTGATGTACAAACGGCGGTGTTGGCGCGCACGCGCGAGCAGCTTACAGCACTGGAGGCGCGGGTGATTGAGTTGGAAGCACAGCGCAAGTAATTTTAGTGCAGCAAGAAAAATTTGGAAGTTCCGTCATTCCTGTTTTATCGGGAATGACGAATTTATGAGCCTCGCGGTTTTATATAGCCGCGCGCTTTCCGGCATGGACGCCGCGCAGGTCACGGTCGAGGTGCATCTCGCCAACGGCCTGCCCAGCTTCACCATCGTCGGCCTACCGGAGGCCGAAGTAAAAGAAAGCAAGGATCGCGTGCGTGCAGCCTTGCAGACCTGCCAGTTCGAATTTCCCTACAAACACATCACCGTCAACCTCGCTCCTGCCGATTTGCCCAAGGAAAGCGGGCGATTCGACTTGCCTATCGCGCTCGGCATTCTCGCCGCATCGGGGCAAATACCCTCGGATCATCTTGCCGAATACGAATTCGCCGGAGAGCTTGCGTTGACCGGCGAACTGCGCCCGATACGTGGAGCCTTGGCAATGACCTACCATGCCGCCAATTGCGGTCGCGCTTTCATTCTGCCCGCAGCCAATGCGGCGGAAGCGGCGCTGGTGGAAGATGCAACCGTGTACGCGGCGCAATCGTTGTTGCAGGTGGCGGCGCACCTGAGCGGGCGTGAATTGATGAGTCGCTACATTCCCAACCTTCAGCCCTCACCGCCGATTTATCCCGATATGCGCGAAGTGAAAGGGCAAGGGCAATCCAAACGCGCGCTGGAAATTGCCGCAGCAGGCGGCCACAGCGTGCTGATGTCCGGCCCGCCCGGCACCGGCAAATCCATGCTGGCGGCGCGCTTTCCCGGAATTCTGCCGCAGATGAGCGAGGTTGAGGCGCTGGAGAGTGCGGCCATGCAATCATTGGGCGGCATGTTCGACGTGGGCCGCTGGAAACAGCGACCATACCGGTCACCTCATCATACCGCCTCAGCCGTGGCGCTGGTCGGCGGTGGCAGCAACCCGCGCCCCGGCGAAATTTCTATTGCCATGCACGGTGTTTTATTTCTGGATGAGTTACCGGAATTTGACCGGCATGTATTGGAAGTGTTGCGCGAACCGTTGGAAAGCGGGCGTATCACCATCTCGCGTGCTGCGCGTCGTGCCGATTTCCGCGCGCAGTTCCAGTTAGTCGCCGCGATGAACCCCTGCCCCTGCGGCTACCTCGGTCATTTTAACGGCAAATGCCGCTGCACGCCGGATCAAGTCGCGCGCTATCGCGGTAGAATTTCCGGCCCGCTACTGGATCGCATTGACATTCAGATCGAAGTCCCCGCCGTGCCGCAGGAAGCCTTGCTCAAGCAGGCTGACGGCGAAACCAGCGGCACCATCCAGTTGCGCGTGGAAGCCGCACGGCAGCGCCAGCTTGTCCGCCAAGGCAAGCCCAACGCGCAACTCACGGTGACCGAAATCGACGAATTATGCGCACCAGATGCGCAAGGTGCCGCGCTGTTGCAACAAGTCATTACCCGTCTGAATTTATCCGCGCGCGCCTACCACCGCGTACTCAAGGTTGCGCGCACCATAGCCGATCTGGCGGGAAGCGAGAATATCCTTACCACGCATATTGCCGAGGCGGTGCAGTATCGGAGAATGGATAAGCAGGGGTGATTGTTGCACGACGAATCAAGCTATTATTTGCACCAGCACCCAAGGGCTGACCACTACCGCCCACATGTCAGCATCGGCTTCTACCCATGCTGCTGCTTGTTTGTCCGACACCTTGCCAACTTTTCCCGTCAACAGCCATCGCTCGACTTGCGCCTTGTTGTCTTTGGAAAACTGCAATGCCACTTCGACCAGATCAAGCTCGGCATCCACCACCACGGCCACACCACTGGCAAAGAAACGTTGTAATTCCTTCCACGCGATGCGCGAGGTTTCCAGATTCACCTTGGCACGGAAAATTTCTTGTGGGACTGGTCCTTGTTGATTTGCGCTGGTCATTTGTTTCGTCCTTTCCATTTTCCGGCAGGGCAATTCGTGGATTCCATTTAATCTAAACTGCTTGTGCTATGTCTGATTGCTATTCAGGTAATTATCTTTCACCTGCATGTAATGCTCGGCGGAATAGCGCAGATAAGCAATTTCCTCCGGCGTCAGCGCGCGCACCAACTTGGCCGGACGCCCTATGTAGAGCATGCCGCTTTCCAGCACCTTGCCCGGAGAAATGAGACTCCCCGCGCCTATCATCACGCGATCTCCAACAATTACATCATCCATAAGGATGGAACCCATGCCGATCAGGCACTCGTTGCCGATGGTGCAACCGTGAAGAATGACCGAATGGCCGACCGTCACATAATTCCCGATCAGCAAGGGTGAACCCTCCGGTTTCTCCGGCGTCTTGTGCGACACATGCCCCATCGTCAAGTCCTGCACATTCGTGCCTTGCCCGATCACGATGCGGTTCACGTCGCCCCGCAACACGGTATTGCACCAGACAGAACTGTCATTGCCTAGGCGTACATCGCCAATAACCTGGGATGAAGAATGGATGAAGACCCGTTCACCGAGAACAGGGGTAGCATTAAGGTAAGAGGTTAGCGGCATAAAAGATTCCTAGTCTGAAAATTATGGTTAATTATCCCACCAGCTTCCATTTCATCATCTCCCCTGCCCTCAAGGGCACCAGACGATGTTCGCCGAACCCAACCGTCGCAGGTACTTTCCATTCCTCTTTGCGCAAAGTAACGCTTTGCGCATTGCGCGGCAAGCCATAAAAATCTGCGCCGTAAAAACTGGCAAAAGCCTCCAGCTTGTCCAGTGCCTTGGCCTGTTCAAAGGCTTCGGCATAGAGTTCGATAGCTGCGTGGGCGGTGTAACAACCGGCGCAGCCGCAGGCGGCTTCCTTGGTTTGCTGCGTGTGTGGAGCGCTGTCGGTTCCGAGGAAGAATTTTTTGTCGCCGCCAGTGGCGGCTTTCAGCAAGGCTTCGCGGTGGGTTTCGCGCTTGAGCACCGGCAGGCAATAGTAGTGCGGGCGGATGCCGCCGACCAGCATGGCATTACGGTTGTACAGCAGGTGATGCGCGGTGATTGTCGCGGCGATGTTGTCTGGCGCTTCGCTCACGAACTGGGACGCGTCTTTAGTGGTGATGTGTTCGAATACTATGCGCAGGCTTGGCAGATCGCGCAGCAAGGGTTGCAATACCCGTTCGATGAACACCGCCTCGCGGTCGAATACGTCTATTGCCGGATCGGTAACTTCTCCGTGCACCAATAACGGCATCCCGCAGCGTTGCATTTCTTCCAACGCGGTATAGGTCATGCGCAAGTCGGTAACGCCCGCATCTGAGTTGGTGGTCGCACCCGCCGGATAGAGTTTTACTGCATGGACTATGCCGCTCTGTTTTGCGCGGCGGACTTCTTCTGCCGAGGTATTGTCCGTCAGATATAACGTCATTAGAGGCTCAAAATTCATGCCCGCAGGCAAGGCGGCGAGTATGCGCGAGCGATATTCCAGCGCCTGTGCGGTGGTGGTCACCGGCGGGCGCAAGTTGGGCATGATGATGGCGCGGGCAAATTGGCGCGCGGTATCGGGCAGCACGGAGTGCATCAGCGCGTCATCGCGCAGATGCAGGTGCCAGTCGTCGGGGCGAATGAGTTTGAGTTCCATAGAGGGTATTTTAATTGAAAGTCATTCCGGGTTCTTGAATTCCAGCGCTCGCTGGTACAGCTCGTTGCGCCCTATTCCGGTAATCTGCACTGCCAGTTGTACTGCCTGCTTGAGCGGCAGATCTTTCAGCAGCAGTGTCAGAATACGTTCAGCTTCAGCATCCAGACCTTCCTGCTTTTCCGCCGCGCCTGAAACCAGCAGCACGAATTCGCCGCGCTGGTTGTTGGCATCGGCATTCAGCCAGGCCATTGCCTCAGCCAATGTACAGCGGTGGATGCTTTCGAATAGCTTAGTGATTTCGCGCGCGAACACGATTTGCCGTTCACCTCCAAAAACATTTCGCAAATCGGCCACGCATTCGAGGATGCGGTGAGGCGCTTCGTAAAATACTAGCGTAAAAGGTAAAGCGGAAATGTCTTGTAACTCGCGGCAGCGTGCGGCGGATTTGTTGGGCAGAAAGCCGTAGAACAAAAAATGTGGTGCGGGCAGTCCGGCGGCAGAGAGCGCCGCCAACGCGGCATTCGCACCGGGAATGGGGATTACGCGGTAGCCAGCCGCGCGCACCGCTTCCACCAGCAATGCGCCGGGGTCACTCACGGCGGGGGTTCCGGCATCACTCACCAAGGCAACCGACTGGCCTTGCGCCAGCAGGGCGATGATTTTTTCTGCCGCGCCGCGCTCATTGTGCTGGTGCAACGCCATAAGCCGCTGGGCGGCGATTCCATAATGCGTCAACAAGTGCGCGGTGTTGCGCGTGTCCTCGGCGGCGATGGCATCCGCAGACATCAGCACATCCAGCGCACGCAGGCTGATGTCACGTAAATTCCCAATCGGGGTGGCGACTACATATAATGCGCATTCCAAATTTTGTTTTTGCCCGCTATGCAACGTATTTCCTTTTGTTTCTTTCTGGTCGCGGCACTATACGTGAGCGGCCTGGCTTATGCTACTGATGCGGCTCCTGCCGCTTCCGCCGTTGCCGTGCCACCCGTGCCGCACATTGCGTTGTTATTGCCGCTCAAGTCGGAAGCCTTTGGGCGCGCGGCGGAGGCCGTGCGGCAAGGCTTTTTGGCGGCGGCTAGTAATCAGAAGCAAACCCTGCCAGTGCGAGTGTATGAATGTGAAGATGAAAGCAAGGAGATCACCGCGCTTTACCAGCAAGCCGTTGCAGGTGGTGCACGCGCTGTGGTCGGGCCGCTGACGCGCAACGGTGTGGCGGCATTGGCGGGCTATGCTGGCATCACGGTGCCGACGCTGGCACTTAACTTCGCCGAGGGCAAAGGCGCGGATAATTTATATTTTTTCGGCCTGACCGCAGAAATGGAAGCGCGCCAGATCGCACAACTTGCTGCCTCTGCCGGTTTGCATAGCGCAAGCATAGTCAGCAGCGGCACGCCGTTATCCAAGCGCTTATCGCAGGCCTTTGCCGATGAATGGAAAATACATGGTGGCAGTATCGCCAAAGAAATTCTGTATCAGGATGATTCCTCTGTGCTTGCCGACCTGCCCGCGACGGAGGGCAACATGGTGTTTCTTGCGGCCGATGCCGAAACGGCGCATCTGATCCGCCCCTATCTGAACAATGCCCTGCCGGTTTACTCCACTTCGCAATTGTTTAACGGCAATACCGACACGCTGACCAACTTTGACCTCAATGACATTCGCTTTATTGACATGCCGTGGTTGTTGCAGCCCGACCACCCGGCGGTGATGATTTATCCGCGCGCGAACCCGCCGCTGGAGCCGGATATGGAACGGTTTTACGCGCTCGGCATCGACGCTTTCCGCCTGCTACAAATGATGCTCGACAACAGTTACCGCAGCAGCTTGCCATTGGACGGAGTGACCGGACGTATCACCCTGAACGCCCATCATCAGTTCCAGCGTGAAGCCATCCCGGCTCAGTTCTGGCAGGGACGCGGCCTTACCCCGGAAGAAATTGCCGCACAGGAGGCGGCGTTGGCTGCCGCCAGAGCGGCGGCGGCAAGCGGTGTTTCTCCTGCGTCCGCTCCTGATGCAGCCCCAACGGGCAGGACGAGCGACTACCCCTGACAATGAAATTTGCCATGCCCGTTTCCCTCACCTCAATCCTCTCCCGCAAGCGAGCGAGGAGGCAATCGAATCGCTACGCGAGCTTCACATTAACGCAATGAGTTCTCGCGGTGCGCAGGCCGAACAACTGGCGGCGCAATTCCTGCAACGCCACGGCCTTAAGCTGCTGCAACAAAATTACCGCTGCCGCTACGGCGAGATTGATCTGATCCTGCAAGACGGAAACACGCTGGTATTTGCCGAGGTACGCCTGCGCAGCCGAGGCGATTTTGGCGGTGCAGCCGCCAGCATCAATGCGCCCAAGCAGGCCAAGCTGGTGCGCACCGCGCAACATTACCTCGCCGCGCTGGGGCGCATCCCGCCTTGCCGCTTCGATGCGGTGTTGCTGCAAACAGTGGATGGCAGCGATATCGAATGGCTCAAGAATGCCTTTGGCGCCTGATTTCGGGTAATATCCGCACTCATCGCAACAGACCTTCATCATCATGGATTTGACCAACAGAATTCACAAACACTTCGACGACAGCGTACAAACCAAGTTGCAGGCAAGAGACGCTTTAGCGCAACCCATAGCCGACGCCGCTCAGGCATTGGTGATGTGCCTGATGAACGACGGGAAAATATTGGCCTGCGGCAACGGCGGTTCTGCCGCCGACGCACAGCACTTCGCCGCCGAACTGATCAACCGCTTCGAAATCGAACGTCCTGCATTGGCTGCTATCGCACTGACTACCGACAGCTCGGTGTTGACTTCCATCGCCAACGATTACGATTACAGCCAGATCTTTTCCCGGCAGGTGCGCGGGCTAGGCATGGCAGACGATGTGCTGATCGCTATTTCCACCAGTGGCAATTCGATCAACGTAGTCGAGGCCGTCCATGCTGCGCACGAACGCGACATGCGCGTAATCGCCCTTACCGGGCGCGAAGGTGGCACAATGGGAGAGATGCTCGAAGCGAATGATTTCCATCTTTGTGTCCACGCTGAAAGCACAGCGCGCATCCAGGAAGTGCATCTGCTTATTCTTCATTGCCTGTGCGATGCCATCGATCATTTACTGTTAGGAGGTGAATAATGCGTCATTTTAATTATCCCAAGTATTTCAATTATCTATTTCTCGTTGCCGTGCTCGGTTCGCTGCAAGGCTGCTTCCCGGTAGTTGCCGCAGGGGTGGGCACCGGTGCGCTGATGGCGGCTGACCGCCGCACTGCAGGCACTTACATCGAAGATGAAGGCATCGAAGACAAAGCGGCTAACCTGATCGGCAACAAGTACAAAGATACCGCACATGTGAATGTCACCAGCTTCAACCGTCATGTGCTGGTTACAGGCGAAGTACCCAATGAAGAAGCCAAGGTCGATATTGCGAAAATCGTAGAGAGCGTGGCTAATGTAAAAGCAGTCAGTAACGAGTTGGTGGTGTCCGGTACTACTGGCCTCACCTCGCGCGGCAATGACAGCATTATCACCGGCGATGTGAAGGTGCGCTTCGTCAATAACAAAGTATTCCAGCCCGACCATGTGAAAGTGGTCACCGAGAACGGCGTGGTGTTCCTGATGGGTTTGGTTTATCACAAGGAGGCTGATACAGCCACCGAGATTGCCAGCACCACGAGCGGCGTGCAGCGCGTGGTCAAAGTGTTCGAGTATCTCGATTAGAAAATATTTGGTTTTCATCAAGTAATGAACTTCGAGCAAAAAATCTGTCCGCGCGCCGATTTTGCGGTGCGCGCCGCAGCACTAACTCGTCCGCTGGTATTCACCAATGGATGCTTCGATGTACTACACCGTGGCCATGTCACCTACCTCGCGCAGGCTCGCGCCTTAGGCGCGGCCTTGGTGGTGGGCGTGAACAGCGACGCCTCGGTAAAGCGCCTCGGTAAGGGCGATGACCGCCCGGTGAATACGCAGGAAGACCGCATGGCCGTGCTCGCTGCGCTCGAATCGGTCAGCTTTGTCGTGCCCTTCGACGAAGACACGCCGCTGGAATTAATCCTCGTCTGCCGCCCCGACGTGTTGGTGAAAGGTGGTGACTGGACTCCGGACAAGATCGTCGGCGCACGTGAAGTGCAAGGCTGGGGCGGCACGGTGCGTAGTATTCCTTTTATGTATGATCGCTCGACTACCTCCCTGTTGAAGAAAATTCGCAGCCTCTGATGAAACCCATAGCCATTCCACTACGTAATTAATTCATAGAATTATTCTGTGATGCAAAAAGAAGAATTACTGCCAAGAATCTTTATTGACCGGACGGTTAATGTTTTAATCGGGCTGATATTTTTGCTTTTAATAGCATGCTCAAGCAAAGTAAATGTTGGAAATCCTCCGATTGCTGACCTTTCAAATATTAGTGCATCGATCAGTAATGACCCCATTCAAGAAAATGCCAGAATCGAAGACTGGACTCAGAACGGATACAAAATACATGCGCTAGCAAAATATGAGCTTGAAGCAAAAATATTGGGCGTTGAGACTTACAGTATAGGTCGAGAATCAGAGCTATCACCTGCAGATTTCGTCCTTGGGTGGGGGCCGATGAGTAATGAGGAGATATTAAAGAAAATTAATATTTCTCAATCTCACAGATGGTATCACTGGTCGGCTGACAGCCTTCCCCTGCCACGCGAAGTTATAGAGTCTCATAGCGCCAACACGCATATCATTCCGGCTAGCAAAGACATAGAAAAATCAATATTAAGCGTAAGCAAGGACGATATTGTGAAAATGAGGGGCTACCTGGTCAGAGTAGACGCAAATGATGGCTGGCATTGGCAAAGCTCGCTCTCAAGAACGGATACTGGGGGCGGTTCTTGTGAATTGTTTTGGGTCGAGAAAATCGATATTAATTGAGTCTGCCCACTTTCGAGTATCAATTTGATGTGCAGAAATTTAACTGGCATTAATTTACTGGAATTCTTTTCCCTTTATGTTCAACAAAGCCACCTTCAATTTTCTGGACGAGCTGGCAGCCAACAATGACAGGACGTGGTTTGAGGCTAACAAGTCGCGCTATGAATCCTTGGTGCGTGGCCCAGCATTGGATTTTATCGAGGCAATGGAACCGGCACTAAAATCATTTGCCCCCAGCTTTCGTGCAGAACCTCGCAAGGTCGGTGGCTCACTAATGCGTGTATATCGTGACACGCGTTTCTCTCGTGATAAGACACCCTATAAAACCAACATCGGCATTCAATTTCGGCACTCTCTGGGCAAGGATGTTCATGCACCTGGCTTTTATGTGCATATCGCCACTGACGAATGTTTTTTCGCGGTTGGTTGTTGGCATCCAGATTCTGATGCTCTGGGACAGTTACGCGATCTAATTGCGAAGAAATCTGAGAAATGGTTTTCTGCGCGTAACGATAGAAAATTTGTCGCACAATGGGAACTTGCGGGTGACAGCCTAACGCGACCACCACGAGGTTACGATGCAAAGCATCCAGCCATTGAGGATTTAAAGCGCAAAGATTTTATCGCAATAGCGCCCTTGTCTATCGCAGAGGTCACGGGTGGCGGACTGGTAAAATTGGCCAGCAAGCGATTTGCTGTAACGGCTCCTTTCATGAAGTTTCAGTGTGAAGCTCTGGGCATTCAATATTAAAGAATGAATATTCCAATAGAAATGTATATCAGCGTAATGGCTGGCTTCGTCCTCGCCTTTTTTCTGATGGTTGGTGAAATTGCTGCTCTACGTAAGCAAGCACCTAAAATTATGGCGCATCTTCGACTCATGTATCGAACAGGGGAAAGGATAAAGTTCCTTTTTGCGATATGCGGCATCGCCGTTTTTTTCCTGATCCAACCGATAATCGTTGCTGCACTGACGGTGTTGGCCCTCAATAACTTCAACCCGCATTTTTCCGCGAACCTCATGCAAGAAATAAAGCAAGGCTTGAAAGATATACATTCACTTTGAAACAAGGAAGTTGCCAGGTGAAGATAATGCGTGGACTAAGCTGATTCGACATTACCTGAAAGGAGACACTTCGTGAAACCGCGAATTACCGTAATTACTATCGGTGTTGATAATCTTGAGCGGGCTCTTCAGTTCTACCGCAACGGCCTGGGTTTTAAGACGGAAGGCATTATCGGCAAAGAGTTCGAGCATGGAGCCGTAGCTTTTTTTGATTTACAGGCGGGTTTGAAGCTTGCAATTTGGCCTCGCAAGAGTATTTCTCACGACTCGGGCATTCCGCTCGGCAGCCCAAATCCAACTGAGTTCACGCTTGGACATAACGTTTCGTCCAAGTCAGAAGTCGATACGGTTATGGAGCAAGCGAGAAATGCCGGAGCAACTATCGTGAAACCAGCTCAGGACACTTTTTGGGGTGGTTACGCCGGATATTTTCAAGACCCTGATATGCATCTGTGGGAAGTCGTATGGAACCCACAGTTATTGCCCTAAGATAGAATAGAGAAGAGTTATCATAGAATGCTCCACGCCTAATTTCAGGCTATGCTGCAGTCCTTCCAGCCACAGATTCAAGGTTAATCCAGCGTTTTCCAGAATAGGGTTATTCAAGCGCTGAAAGAGTTCATTGGTCATGGCGAAATTTAAGACTACGCATATGCTTGAATAATCCATATCCACGGTTTTAGGTATTTGCCTGACAGGGCATATAGGACAAACACTGATGGACTATTACCGAATTTACTTAACGCTTATCAAGCAAAGCACTGATGTTTTAAAAACACTCGCACTGTCAGAATCCCCCCAGAGGCGACTTGCAGAATCAGCAGGGCGTTCTATCTCCCGAACAGACTTGAGAATAACGCATCCGTGAAGAAGGAAGCGGTGATTACATTTGGCCTTGGATGAACAACGAATTTTTGTATACTTTGTGAGGATAATACGATGTCATCTCTTATCGACGAACAATCCAAGATGTACATTTATAACTTGTTGACCCAGATGTGTAACGCTGGCGGATCCGATTTGTTCATTTCCCATGATTTTCCCCCCAGCATGAAGGTTAACGGCGAAATGCAGCCCTTGTCCAACAAGAAGCTTACCGGAGACACTACACGCAAGCTGGCTCATGCCATGATGAACGAAACTCAGTGCGATGAATTTGCCAAGGAGATGGAATGCAACTTTGCGGTATCCATACCCACCGGTTCACGTTTTCGTGTGAATGTGTTTATGCAGCAGCAACATGTGGGCATGGTCATCCGTGCTATTCCCACAGAAATCCCGAGTTTCGAAAAACTCGGCTTGCCGGAGGTTGTCAAACGGACCGTTATGAACAAGCGTGGGCTGGTGTTGGTCGTGGGTAGTACGGGATCTGGAAAATCAACGACGCTGGCGGCCATGATCGGTCACCGCAACAGCACCTCCAAAGGGCATATCATCACGATCGAAGACCCTGTGGAATATGTGCATCAATCCAAGCTCTCACTGGTCACGCACCGCGAAGTGGGCGTGGATACACACAGCTGGCATCACGCGCTAAAAAACACCCTACGCCAGTCGCCCGACGTAATCCTGATCGGTGAAATACGCGATGCCGTGACCATGGAGCTCGCCATCGCTTTCGCCGAGACCGGCCACCTGTGCCTGGGTACACTGCATGCCAACAACTCTGTCCAGACAATAGACCGCATCATCAACTTTTTCCCTGAAGAGCGTCGCAATCAACTACTGATGGATCTTTCTGCTAATTTGCGTTCGATTATCTCTCAACGTCTGGTACGCACGATAGATGGAAAAGGACGCAAGGCGGCCTTTGAAATACTGCTAAACACACCGGCTATTTCCGAACGGATTTTCAAAGGCGAGTTTCATGAAATCAGAGGTCTGATGGAGAAATCCAAAGAACTTGGTATGCGTACATTCGACGCGGCACTGTTTGATCTCTATGAGGATGGGCAAATCTCCTACGAAGACGCCATACGCAACGCCGAGTCAGCCAATGAATTGCGTTTGAACATCAAATTGAAGAGTAAGCATGGCGAGCCTGCATCTGCCTCTACAATAACTTTCTCACTTGATCATAGCCCGACACCTAAGGAAGAAGCAGCGGCCAGAATACAGTAGATGAATCAACATAAAATGAAGAGAAACCGTTTATTAAGCTGTGACCGTTTTCTGGAATGCAAAATGATTGAATGGATAGACGAACGAATTTATATGGTTACTTGTGCTCAATTAATTCGCCATCTCGCATAAACATTCAAGCAAGATTATCAGCATGAATGCCGCTCCCACTGATTAGCGCCATGGTTAAAGAATTTGTCTGACTGGGAATATAGGACAAACTCTGATGGCAAATTATCAATGCGTCCTATAGCTTGATTGATCCAGAATAAATACCATAACAAAAAGATCAACCATCATTTGATGATTGGATTAGATCTGTAACAAAGTGAAATTAATATCTGCAAAGGCAAGCCTATCGAAAGGTAGGGACGCAAAGTTACCGGTCTAAGGGAGAGGCCTCCTAAGATAGCGGGACTGCCAGAATCAAGGGATCACAGAAGTTCACCATGTGATTTGTGTGTCATCGGCGTGCGTCCGCAGGTTTAGATTGTTGAAACATTAACCTTAAGGAGTACCCATGAATAATCTTACTCTTCTAGCAACAGCATCCGTAGCTATTCTGATCATTCTGTCTACTGGCATTGAATATTGGCAAAGCCGGAGGAAGGGTTTATCTCACGACGCTTCGGTACATGACGCCACCGTGGCAGGCAGCTTCCTGTCAACATCCGCAGTTCTTAGCTATGTTGCTACGATGCTTTCATAAGTTGGGCGAGATGCCGCTCACGGCGAGCCAAACTCACTTTTGGATGTCTGGAAATGGATCACAGTCTATAAAGACAATGTTGGTAAATCATTTGCATGGCTAGCCGCCTATCTTGTTTGATAAAAGAATAACCCAGACAGCCGAGAGCTAACGCCGGAAACTCACAAAGGAACGTTGGGATCTTCGATTGCAATTAACATTGCGAAGGACTTTGCCTTGCTCATATCGTTCGCTTCCTGTGCGGCGTAGTAACCATGCAATAGTGCAGGGAGCCGCGTAATTTCATCAAACAGACTCAGGTTTGCTTCGATCAACTGAATTGCTTCTTGAAATTTTCCTTGGCCGCAAAGCGCTGCGGACTGTTTGACAATTTGCTCCGACATATCGATTTCCTTGTGGTAGTGGTTGACCTTACCGCGCTTATGGCGCGGGACAACGTGAATTTTCCCCTTCGCAATTTAGTGAGTTGGTACTGTCAGCGTCAACAGTTAATCGATATTCGCTGGTATTGTCTGACGCAGAAAATCCAAGCCATAACCATACTATTTAAATGTGTGATGAGCAATGGTTTTGATCGCTCGCAACGAGTGGGGATTTCTTGCTTTACCGAACTATATGAACTGAGTGATGACTTCACTATGTTGGTTACCGCACAGTGTTAGCGAATTGGCTGGCATATTGTGCAAGCGAATCGACGCCGGATGCGACGCGAATGACGAACTATTACCAGGAGGCCTTAATGAAGCAGCAAACCAAAGATCAGCATCAGAAACCGACCATGACGAAATATTCTTCGTCAGACATAAATGTGTTATCTGAAGGAATTGACTACGATTCTGACGATGCTGAAACCAATATTTCAAAGCTATCCAAAGAAATGCATTCGTTCCCTGGCGCACAGTATTTTGACGAAATAATGCATGAAAAGACGTTACATAAAAATATTGCGCATTCCAAAGTTTATAGAAAGTTTGAAAAGTGATTTATGTGATTGTGCGTCATAAGCGAATCAGCAAACAAGAATTTCACTACAAACAAAAGTTCGCCCATAGTTGTTGCGGATAACATTGCAGAATTACCGGCTGTGTTGCTGTTGTTGCAATCGGGTGGTTTGTTGCCTGATCCTGTTCCAGGACTGCACAAGATTACTTCAAACGTATTTCAACCCGCCGATTTTTTGCTTCATAGACCCCCTTCTTAGTCTTTACCAGTGGTTCACGGCTACCGCGACCTACTGTAGAAACACGTTTAGTATCAATTCCTTTTGCCTTAAGCATATTAAGTACACTAATAGCACGTTGACGCGAAAGCTCATCGTTAAAATCATCGCTGCCGCTTGCATCGGTATGTCCAATTACAACCAACTCAGGAGCAGGCAATTCCTTGATGTCGCGCAGCATAACCTGCACAAGTTTTTCTGATTCGGGTGTTAATTTTGTATCGCCGAAATCAAAGAACAACACATAGGATTGAGGCCTTGCAGGAAGTGCTTCAAGCAACTCCTTATAGCGTAGATTGACGGTTGCCGCATCAGTCTGCTCCGTTCCAATTTTGGTATCGGTCGCCGATGCCACCATATAAGGGCGATCAAGTACGATGGAACCGCCGGTCTTTAACTGGACAACAACCGCGCTTGGCGAACCATCTGGCTGGGGCAATAATGTCACGCGCTCAGAGGGAGTGGCGCATCCAGCAAATTGCATTACTGCCAAGATTAATAATATAGGAACATACAGCTTATTTGACATCGCGTACCTCAACGATGAATTCAGTACCCCGAATGCCCATTGTAGCTGTCGGCGTCTGTACCTTAATGGCACTTGGATGCAATCGACCAATGAGGCCAGTAACAAAGCGAAGTGTGCCTTTTAGAATAGAAGTTTCGACTTGGCCTTCTCTCGTCACAGGATTATAGGTATATCTGTCGATGACCATCGCAGAGTTCGGGCCAAGGCTCAGCAGTGTTTCATCGTTCATGCTAATGCCAATACTGCTCCCCGCTTGCACGACGACACGGTCTTTTTCTTGAACAGGATCACCCACCTTGGCTTCTAAACTGGCAGCCCCACGCTCAATCCGTACTTGACCACGCACAGTCTTGACTATTCCGGATTCGTTAGCAAATACAGGTTTTACAAAACCCAGAATTACAGTGCAAATAATTATGAAGACAAACCTCGTATCTGTAGGGTAAAGTTTAGTAGTCATTATAAATACTCCTCACTGGGCTGGTTTGTGGAGGGGATCATGGAATAATTTACTCCTATTCTTGGGTAACTTATATACCAAATTGTGCGTATTAAACCCGCTGAGGTGCAATAACACCGTTTGCCAGCGTTGGATCAATCCAGCCACTTCTCCCCCTAACCGCCTCCAACGTATATTTTTCAGAGGCGTCATGGTCGACCTTCTGCTTGGCTTCGAGAAAACCCCGTGAATCCTTGACATGGGGAAGCTAGTGGGAAAATGGAAAAAACAATGCCGTAGCCAAATTTTGCACTACACGGACTAGCCCGCGTTGCGATTTTTCAGATGTGGCAATTGCATATAAATCTAAGCTACCGATTATTTTTCCGAACTCACGTTCAAAGCTGAGATTCCGATCGCTCTCATTCAATTCGTTGGTTAGCAGGCAAAGCTGCCCTTTGTCGTCTCGCTTATTAGAAAGCTGCCACACTGCGATTTCTACATTTCGGGCGGCGTTGTAAACATTTTGTGGGTCGATATTGTCAGTATAATAAAATTCAGATTTCCCACCATGTGCTTTGATCAACATAGATTGTATGCCGACGATTAATGACAACACGCGGTCACCCGAATAATCAGGAAGAAATGCCTGTTGAATTGCGTCAGTACCTTGCGCCTTGTTAATCTCCTCAAACATCCAGTCATTCTTGTTTTCAAATACTGACTTTGCCATCTCTTCCGCGTTTTCTGAGGAACTTTTCCTGAGTTCGCGAGGATTACGCTTGTAAAGCTTGATCATCAATATTCGCAAGCTTTGAGTATTTTCCCGCATCTCAATGTCTGCCAAGTGGTCAAAATCAGATTTGGCAAACGCTTTGAGTAAGTTAGCATCTTCCTGTCTAGGAATAGGTTTGACGATTTTTGAGGGTTCTATGGTAGAGCAAGCAACCAGCAAGGCCGCAACACTGAGGGAAACAAAGTGACAACAGCTTGTGCGTTTTTGGATCATGCGATAAATATACAATTCAGTGTTGTATCGTTATTATTGTTAAGAGCGGATGTTCAACTTGGATAAGGTCGGAGTGGGTCATGCTGGAATTGTAAACTTGGTCAGCAGCGCAGTCAGCTTAAACCAGTTTACATAGGTTACTAGGTCAAGCACGTTGGAATTGCTTGTGCTAAGCACATGGATCATCTGTTAGCATCACCATATGGGACGGCTTGTTTATCACGATCTTTCAGGAATATCGGGCAAATCTTCACCGTTTGACGAAGCGGTATTAGAGGTTGCCCGATCCGGCGCTGTGGGCATTGTCAGCCCATACATCGGTGTGGACTACCTTCAAAGAGTTATTCAAGTCTCTGCTGGATGGCGACTTATCTCAGATATTGAGGCTTGGCTTTCCTCTCTATCCATGCGTTCCAGGCCAAAAGCTTGGCTATTTATTCGAGAAAATCTGGACTGCATCCATCATTACCCTGCAATTCATGCCAAGGCTGTAATTGGTCAACAGTTGGCGATGTTCGGCTCTGCAAATTTGACCAATACCGGCATTCTTGGTCGTACCGAGTTGGGAATTCTGATTGATGACCCCACGATGGTTGCTGAACTGGGCGGATGGTTTGAAACACTATGGCAACAGACACAACCGCCCATTGCAGACGAGACGAGTGCGTTTATCCAGTGGCTAGACGAGGAAGCAGAACGCTCTCCGATGCGGCGTGAGAAATTTTCATTATCGGCATCCAGTAAGAAAATACGTTCACACCTTGTTAAGCTACAATCGCCGACAGCGTTGGAACTGGAAGGCGCACCGCTAAATCTTGACTCCATAGCACAAACGCTCATCATTCAAGAGCAGCGTCATTATGACTCCCTTGAAGATGCACTAGAATCTGCGATCAATGTGTTAGCTGTGAGTAGCGACAGTTTTTCCTTTGCCCAGATTGTTACCCATGTTCGCCAAGCATTTCCAACTACAATCATGCGCGAAATATATTTTGCGTTGCTACAGCACTGTGCCAATCATGTGCGATCCGTATTCACAGAAAACACTCGGAACAGACTTGTCCTGATTGATGACCGCTTTACGCAATCGACCAAGGAAACGCTTCCTCCTGCATTGGCACCCTTTGATAAATTTCTTTCTCACCTAGTCCATCTTTTTGATTTCAATCAAGCGCGTGACCTTCCTGACGAAGAAATCATCGAAAGACAGACAGGTATTTTAGGTCGTGATCAAGTGACGCTCATTTCTGAACTCACTGACTGTGGCTTCCTCGATATTGAGGATGTCGCTGGCCACTTACCACTCTATAGACTTTCAGAAGACTTTGCTTGGGAAGGTCGATATAAGCTATTCACTACTGCGATGCATGATTGGATAACTAAGAAGAATCGGCCAGCACAAATCACCGAAGAGTCTGTAAGCACAGACACAAAAGATTATCCAAGTTCTGAATTTTCACTTGGGCATCTGCCTGACGTTGCCAACATATTTGATGAAAGCGACACCCCCTCATTCGAATATCGTAATTTAAAAACTGATTCACGGTCTGCAAATGCCGAACATGAACGTGTCAAACAGGAACGCCGGGCGAAAATTGACATGGTACTCGCTAACGTTCTTGCCCGACTGTTCGCAGGAAATAGGTTGACGTCAACAAGATATTTTTCAGAACAGCTATCTGAGGAATTGGGTATTGGACAAAAGCTGGTTCAGTTAATAATTTCAGGGCAGGGCAAGGAAATGCCCAAAGTAATTTTGACAACACAAAATGTAATTACAATAAATCCGCGTCTTGACTGGAAGGATCTGGCAGATTATCCGTTAACACAAAATGTCTGCAAATCCTTTCTTGAGAAATCAATACCTGAAACTCCCAGCACATAACTAAGCACTTTTCGCCTCGCCCCCAGAATTCCAGATGCACAGAAAACCACTCCGCAATTTCTGCTACCCCTCCCCCACTCCCAGAATTTCCCCAGCTACACCCCAGAATTTCCCCAAGCCACCCCCGGAATCTCTATACCGACCCACGGACTTTTAGTATAACGACCCCCAGAAATGCAAAAACCACCCAAAAAGGTGGTCTAATAGTCCGCATATCACTTTCTAACTGCAAGAAATTACTTTAGAATTCTTTGGCTCCCCGACCTGGACTCGAACCAGGGACCTGCGGATTAACAGTCCGTCGCTCTACCGGCTGAGCTATCAGGGAATTGACAAGGCCGCTATACTAACGGCGATGGACTTTTTGGTCAATACCAAGTTGCCGTAATATTACCGTGACGATGAAATGGCCCAAGCATTATTAGTTGTTGAAGCCTTGCTGGTGATGCCGAAGATTATGGCGATTAACCTACGTCGCCGGATGAGTATGCGCCGAAAATGGGGTAAATGTTGAGTGTTCATTTGCACGGCCTAGTGAAAATCAACCATCTGAATAATTTGACGCAGTTCCACCCGTATCGGGTGCTGAACGAGGCGCAGGTCAACGACCATTCGGGCATTTCGCTACAGCCCATTCAGATGGTTGCGCGCGTCAATTTACCTCAAAGAGGTGTGTACCCTTTAGGTATGAAACGTCCAAGTTATAACCAGCCACTTTCCACCGTCTTTGGATGGCTTAGCGGAATGGCAGTAGTCATATCAGTAGCTTTATTAGTGAGATAATGCTGCATGGATAACAAAACAATTTTCGTCGTAACCCTGAAGGGAGAGGGCGAAATAAAAAATCACACCCGACAGCTACCCGAGGATGCCAAACGCGTCTTGGTGCTGGTTGATGACGAATCCACCGTAGAAATCCTGGCGAGGCGGGCCGCGCCCAGTTTGCGCGCCGCGTTGGGTGATACGTTGCAGAAACTGGAGAACGGCGGCTTCATACAGGAAAAGGCTAGTGCCAGAACTGGCAACATGCTGAGGATGGCCACACCAAAAATTTCCGTCCCGGTTAGAAATGAAGAAGAATCGGGTGATCTCGACTTTACCAGCGGCATAAGCGTGCCCCCTCCGAAGGCTGAAGAAGGGGAGCAGGCGAAAGCGAAAATGGCACGGCTCAAGAGTGAGCAAGAAGCCACCGTAATCCGGGGGCAGCTTGAAGCCGAGCGAGCCAAGGCGGAACAGGAGGCGGCAAAATCAAGGGCGGAACTGGGGGCGGCGCGCCTGGAAACTGAGCGAGCACGAGCGGAATTGGAAGCAGCCAAGATGAAAGCCGAAGCCTTGGCAAAACAAGAAGCAGAAGCCGCGCTCCTGAGAGAGAAAGAAGCCAAAGCCAGGGCGCATGCCGAAGCTGAAGCCAGAGCGAAACAGGAAGCCGAGATGGCTCGGCTCAAAGCTGAGCAGGAGGCTGCTAAAGTCCGTGCCGAAGCAGAAGCGGCCAAGATGAAGGCCGAAGCCTTGGCAAAACAAGAAATAGAAGCCGCACGCCTGAGAGAGAAAGAAGCCAAAGCCAGGGCGCATGCCGAAGCTGAAGCGAGGGCGAAACAGGAAGCCGAGATGGCTCGGCTCAGGGCTGAGCAGGAGGCTGCCAAAGTTCGTGCGGAAGAGGAAGCCGTCAAGATGAAGGCCGAAGCCTTGGCAAAACAAGAAGCAGAAGCCGTACTCCTGAGAGAGAAAGAAGCCAAAGCCAAGGTGCTTGCCGAAGCTGAAGCGAGGGCGAAACAGGAAGCCGAGATGGCTCGGCTCAGGGCGGAGCAAGAGGCTGCAAAACTCCGTGCGGAAGCGGAAGCCGCCAAAATAAAAGCCGAAGCCTTGGCAAAACAAGAAATAGAAGCCGCACGTTTGAGAGAGAAAGAAGCCAAAGCCAAGGCGCATGCCGAAGCTGAAGCGAGGGCGAAACAGGAAGCCGAGATGGCTCGGCTCAAAGAGGAGCAAGAGGCTGCTAAAGTCCGTGCCGAAGCGGAGGCCATGCGTATCAAGGCGGAACTGGAGGCGGCGCGTCTGGAAGCTGAGCGGGCGCGTGCAGAATTGGAAGCGGCCAAGGTGGAAGCCAAAGTCATGGCGAAACGAGAAGCAGAAGCGGCACTTCTGAGAGAGGAAGAAGCCGCAGCCAAGGTGCGCGCCGAGGCGGAGGTAGCTCGTATCAAGGCCGAACAGGAGGCCGTCAGAATAAAAGCCGAGGCAGAGGCCAAGGCAAAACAGGAAGCGGAAGCAGCTCGGCACAAGGCTGAAGAAGAAGCCGCAAAAGCCAAGGCCGAGGTTGAAGCGACCCGGTTGAAAGCGGAGCAGGCGGCGGCGCGGGCGAAAGAGGAACTCGATGCTGCCTTGGCGAAAGCAGCGGCTGAGGCTCAGGCCCGCGCCAAGGCCAAAGCCAGTGCCCGTGCCGAAGCCGAGGCGAAAGCGAGACAAGAAGTGGACGCAGCTATTCTCAGGGCTGAACAAGAAATTGCCAAAGCGCGCGCAGAAGCTGAAGCAAAGGCCAAGCGAGAGGCCGAAGCGGCGCAGCTCAAAGCCGAGCGAGAGATTGCCAGAATAAAGGCAGAGACAGAAGCTCAAGTCAGCCAGACTACCCAAGCAAAAGCGGATGCCGAATCGGCGCTGAGCACCAAAGCCAAGGCTGATGCCTCTGCTGCCCGCAGCATGATTGCCACCGTGTTGTTCTTCGATGTGGTTGGCTATACCAAACAATCCGTGTCCAAGCAGATCGAACTCAAGGCGCAGTTCAATAAGTTGGTATCGAAATTTATCACGGACATTGAAGAAAATCAGCGCATCATTCTGGATACTGGCGACGGCGCTGCGATTGGTTTTCTGCAACACCCCGAGGACGCAATTGAAGTGGCGCTGAAGTTTCGCCAAGCTATGACCGCCAACAAGCATCGGGATTACCCCGATCTGAAGGTTAAGATAGGCATACACCTCGGCCCGGTGAATATCGTAAAGGACATGAACGGGCAGAGCAACATGGTGGGCGATGGCATTAATGACGCGCAACGCATCATGAATTTCGCCTCGTTTGACCAGATTTATATTTCCCGTTCCTATTACGATGTGGTTTCGCGGCTGAGCGCCGAATACGCCAAGCTGTTCCAGTATCGCGGCGTGAAAAACGACAAGCATGGACGCCAACATCAGGTCTACGAGGCAACCGTTGACGATACTAAGGATGTTGAACGGCTTAGTGGTGCCGAACAGTCTGGGGGACAACAGGAATCCGCCCCCTTTTCCATTGATCTTGAACCGTTTTTTATCAGCAATTTGGAGCAAAACACAACGACAGTTTTCCCCCAATCACCGAACATCGCCTCGGAAGAGATTTCCGACCAAGAAGGACAAACGACCATTGCTCAAGAGCTGACAAAAGTCGTCTCACCGGAAAAAATTGCGCAGGAAGAAGTTACGCAAAAAACGCAGCAAGAGATCGAGGCCGAGGCGCAAGTATTAGCCGAGCAAAAGGCCTTGCAAGAAGCCGAAGCCGCACGCATCAAGGTTGAGCAGGAAGCGGCCAAGGCAAAGGCTGAGAAGGAGGCACGCCAGATGGCCGATGAACAGGCCAAAACGTGGGCTGAGGCCGAACAGCGAGCCAAGGCACAAATGGCAACGCAAGCCAACGTGGAGCATGAGGTGCAACAACCTGGCAATACGCCGAAAGCCAAGGCTGTCCAGCCAGCCAGCCATACACTCCGCAAGCCGATGTCGCTAGGCAAGATAGTCGCCAGCCTGTTTGTCCTGTTACTGGCGCTGATTGCCGCGCTGCCATATGTCTGGCCGATGCAGAATTACGTCGCGCAACTGGAGAAAAAACTTTCAGCACAACTGCAACAGCCGGTGCATATAGCGCACATGAAGGGGGCCTTGCTGCCCCTGCCGAAACTGGAATTGCAAGATGTTTCCGTGGGCGGTGCTCAGGAATTGAGAGCGGCGAGCGTGGTGTTGAATTTCGATGTGATGGCGTTATTTGCCGAGACCAAGGCGATCAATACCGTGGAGATGAATGATCTTGCGTTGAACGCCGATTCTTTCATGCAGACGCTGGGTTGGTTGCAGGCCGCAGGCGGCGATGCACACTATCCGGTGGCACGCATGGAGTTGGAGCGTGTGCACATTAGCGGCGAGGGGCTCAGCCTGCCGCCAGTAAATGGCAGTGCCGATTGGGATGCGCAAGGACACATCAGCAAGGCCTTGTTGCGCAGCGAAGACGGCAAGCTTGACGTGGAACTGCAACCGCAGGAGTCGCGTTGGCAAATCACATTGAGTATCAAGGAGAGCATCCTGCCATGGTTGCCAGGCATCCTGTTCAAAGAACTGAACGCGAAGGGTGAGGCAGACGAAGGCTCAGCCGATTTCACCGAGGTCGACGGCCAACTCTATGGAGGGAGATTGGCAGGCAACGCACACTTGAATTGGCGGAAAGGCTGGCAGATGCAGGGGCACTTGAGCATCAAGGCGATGGAGTTGCAAAAGGCCTTGCCAAAATTCGGCATTGAGGGTGAAATGGATGGCGACAGCAACTTCCTGCTTAATGGTGCAACGCTGCCTCAACTGGCCAATGCGCCAGATCTGGATGGAACTTTCATAGTGAAGAAGGGCGTCATCAGCAAAATAAACATGGTGGAATCTGCCACCAATCGCCAAGGCATGTCCGGTGGACGCACTCATTTCGATGAACTGAGCGGCACTCTACAAGTGGAAAATAATAGCCAGCATTTGCGTCAAATCAAGATTTCAGCCGGGGTAATGAGCGCAAACGGCTCTGTCGATGTCAGCCCTGACAAGGAACTGTCCGGGCGGCTGTCCATCGATTTGAAAATGCGTGCAGGTAGTACACCGCTGATATTATCTGGTACGCTCACCGAACCAGTATTGCACCAAGCGCGTTAATGTAAAACTCAATATGGAGATGCGCTACACCAAGCCCTCTTATGCTCCATTTTCTGCAAGGGCTTGCCTCTAACTTCCGGGGATTTCCTTGCCGCCAGCCTGAAGGGCATGGATCAATTTGTTGCGCCATTCCAGCATGTTTCCTTCCGCCAATCCAGACGGGGCACTGGCATGCGGTTCGGAATAGTCACCGTAGATCATACCGAGTAACTTTCCTTCTCTCATCAGGGGCAGCAACACGAAGGATTGTGCACCAACAACTTCGTGATACCACTCTGGAATCAGTTTGGCATACTCAGGAGCGCAGACGTCGGAAATAAAAGTGTCAACATTGCGAGTTATGATTTCTCGGAAAATATCTGGTTTTGTCCCACTGCTGCGGAACTTGGCCGTTACCATACCCGCGTTCCTGCCAACGCCAGCTATCCCAACCATGCCGGATAATCCCATTGGCAGGCAAATCAAGGTGTGATCGAAACTGTAGTGGGCATGAATGAGTCGAAGAATCTGTTTGATAAATTCGATAGGGGCTAGATCGCTGCCCAAGTTTCCGACCTTGACGAGAGAATCCTGTGACGAAATTATATCTAATGCCCGTTCGGACCCTTTACGCAACAGGGCGCGAACTTGTTCCACATCGTAAGGAAAGGACACCTCTGCTAGAAGAGCATTCGTCTCAAAAAGGCATTTTTCGATCCATACGCGAGCATCTTTTTCATTAAGGTGGAGCGATCTTTGGAAAACTTCAATTACGTTAGCAATCTCGATTTTCTCCCTGCTCTCGGGAAGGCGGAAAAGGATCTCGGTTACCCGGCGGCAAAACGACGAACATTGATGGGTCCAAGCCAGGGCATTGGTTACAACATGTATTGGAGCATCGCCGGAATCGGGTGCCAAGCTGTTCTGCAAGACATCGGGTAACTCCCAATGACGAGCAATTGCAGCACCCATCTCCTCAAAACTTACCCCCAAGGTTTGGGTCACAGCTTCGCTTTCAGCAAGATTCCGTTCAATCTGGAGTGCGTGGCCGCGTTCAATGTCATCATAAAGATAGTAAATTGACATTATTCGTCCAAGGTTTTGCATGAGCCCGCAAACCTGTGCCTCTTGGGCGCTAAAACGTGAACCGTTGAGGCGGGTTATCTCGTACGCGAGCCTGCCACAAAAATTAGCGGCGACGACTTCTGCATGCAATTGCCTTGACTGTTGCATGTTGGGCAGTGAATCAAGCAGGGTCAGCGATAAGGCGACGGACTCCACCGTACTTAGCCCCAAGATGGCCATAACTTGATCAATCGTGGAAATGTTGCGCCTGCCTCGGGCATAGCGACTTGAATTGGCAACCCGCAACAATCGGGCGGTGAGCGCAGCATCGTGCAGGATAGCGGCTGCAACTTTGCGGGTGTCGCAATCAACATCGTCGCTAAGGCGACTAATAATTTGAACCGATGCTCCAAACCCTGCGAATCCAGGGCTGCTGTCTATTTTCTTCAGCAACCTGTCGATGGCAGGGGGCTTTAGTTCATCCATATTTTCCTCTTGGAGCTTGCATAGCCAGAAAGTAGCTCACGAAAACCTTACTGCCTACAGGCATATTTCCATAAAGCTTCCTCTACGCTATCAGGCGAAATAGGACTCCACTTTGGAGATTCATAATCAGATGATAAACTTACCTCGCCACTACCCATGTTCCCAGAGTATTCAGAGAAAGCAAGCGTTCGACGTTGAACTTTTTGGCAATCGAACTCGTCCAGCCCTTTTGCCGATGAATACGGTTTATCGTTGCCCGCTTTGTCTGCCTGCTTAAGATCTTCAAGCCACCACATTTTCACCACACTGTCATTCTTGCGGGTGGCGTCAGGATAAACGTAGAAAGTGACAGAATTATCAGTAGTTGCCGTGACTGCCACCCAGCCTGCCATCGCGTTGCTGCTAACAAAAGATAACAACGCCATTAAAATAAATTTACGCATAACAAGCCCCTTATTTGTGTAAGAGCGGCATCTTGCACAAGATGCACGCATTACAAAGTTCTTCTGTGGCTACTACATTGGACAGCAATCTATCAGCAAAACCCATGTTCTGCCAGCGGCAGACAACATCTCTCCTGCCCTCCTCCGGCAAGCGGGCAGGAGGCAATGAATTGTTACGCGACGTTTGCGCTCAAAGATGCCTGACGAGCCAAGGGCTTAATCCGTTTTAAAGGTTGAGAATGAGGTTGTGATGGTGTTACAATGCGCGCCCTGCTGGAATTGCCCAGCGGGAAATTCGCACACTCGTTCATGTTGGGGTGCCCGTAAGGGTCAGGCTGACGAGTGGAGGACTTAACCCTTACACATGGAGTAATTATGGCTGTAACTATGCGTCAAATGCTGGAAGCGGGCGTCCATTTCGGACACCAGACCCGTTATTGGAATCCCAAGATGGCCCCGTACATTTTCGGTCATCGCAACAAAATTCACATCATCAATCTGGAAAAAACCGTCGTTATGTACAACGACGCAGTAAAGTTCGTGAGCAAGCTGGCTGCCAACAAGGGCAGCATTCTGTTCGTCGCAACCAAGCGCCAGGCGCGTGAAATCATCAAGGAAGAAGCCGTTCGCGCGGATTGTCCTTTTGTGGACCACCGCTGGCTGGGCGGCATGCTCACCAACTTCAAGACGGTGCAACAGTCCATCAAGCGCCTGCATGACCTTGAAACCTTGGTGGCTGACAGCGCCGCCATGGAAAAGGTTTCCAAGAAGGAAGGCCTGATGATGCAGCGCGAACTGGAAAAGCTGGATCGCAGCCTGGGCGGCATCAAGAACATGACCGGTTTGCCGTCGGCCATTTTTGTGATCGACGTCGGCTATCAGAAAGGCGCCATCGTGGAAGCGCAAAAACTGGGCATTCCAGTGATCGGCATTGTGGATACCAATACGACACCGCTGGGCGTGGATTTCATCATTCCTGGCAACGACGATTCCAGCCAGGCGATTCGACTATACGCGCGCGGCATGGCCGATGCGGTGTTGGAAGGACGTGAGCAGGCGCTCAACGAAGTGGTGGCGCAGGTAGAAGAGCAGGCGTCTTAAATTTTTTTGTTTGTCCGAAAGGGGCGCAAGCCCCTTTTTTTGTAAGGGCGCCTCGAAAATTTTTTAAAGGTGCCGTAAGTTTTGAATTTCAAGGAGCAGAGAAATGGCGGAAATTACCGCAAGCATGGTAAAAGAATTGCGCGAGGCTACGGGCCTTGGCATGATGGATTGCAAGAGGGCGCTGACCGAGACCAATGGCGACTTTAAGGCGGCTGAAGAATTATTGCGCATCAAGAGCGGCGCCAAGGCGAGCAAGGCTGCGTCGCGCGTGGCAGCTGAAGGCGTAGTGAGCACTTTCCTTGGTGCGGATGGAAAAACTGGAGCCGTTGCGGAAGTGAACTGCGAAACCGATTTCGTCGCCAAGAATGACGATTTCATTGCGTTTGCAATAAATGTGGCGCAGACCGTATCCGAGAAAAATCCGGCAGATGTCGCCGCTCTGTCCGACTTGCCTATAGCCAACGGCTCTGCCAGCGTGGAAGAAACCCGCAAGGAATTGGTTATGAAGCTGGGCGAGAATGTCAGCGTGCGTCGTTTCACCCGCTTTGCCACCACTAATGGCAAACTGGCTTCTTATTTGCACGGCAGCAAGATCGGTGTGCTGCTTGATTTGGTCGGCGGTGATGAAACTTTGGGCAAAGACCTGGCGATGCATATTGCAGCCAGCAAACCGAAGTCGATCGACGCTTCCGGCGTAAACGCCGAGGAGATTGCCACCGAACGCCGTATCGCGATTGAGAAGGCACGCGAGGCCGGCAAGCCGGACGCGATGCTGGAAAAGATTGCCGATGGTACGGTGCAGAAGTTCCTCAAGGAAGTGACGCTACTCGGCCAGGTATTCGTCAAGGCAGAGGACGGCAAGCAGACCATCGAACAGTTGCTGAAGGCCAAAGGCGCTTCCGTGTCCGCGTTCCAGATGTTTGTCGTGGGCGAGGGCATTGAGAAGGCGAAAGTTGAAGATTTCGCAGCCGAAGTTGCGGCCGCTGCCGCCGCCGCGCAGGTTTAAGCTATGACCTCCGCACGACGACCCTACAAGCGCATCCTGCTCAAGCTCTCAGGCGAAGCCCTGATGGGCGATGACAGCTACGGCATCAACCGTGCCGTGATCGAACGCATTGTAGGTGAGATCAGCGAGGTGGTGGCTATGGGAGTGCAGGTGGCGATCGTGATCGGCGGCGGCAACATCTTTCGGGGTGTAGCGCCTGCCGCTGCTGGCATGGATCGCGCTACTGCCGACTACATGGGCATGTTGGCGACAGTGATGAATGCCATGGCTTTGTCCGACGCCATGAAGCAGCAAGGGCTGGAGTGTCGTGTGCAGTCGGCGCTCAATCTGGAGCAAGTGGCGGAACCGTTTATACGCGGCAAGGCCTTGCGTTATCTGGAAGAAGGCAAGGTAGTGATATTCGGCGCCGGTACCGGCAACCCGTTTTTTACTACCGATACCGCTGCCGCATTGCGCGGTGTGGAAATGGATGCAGAGGTTGTCATCAAGGCGACCAAGGTGGATGGCGTGTATACCGCCGACCCGAAAAAAGATGCCTCCGCTACACGCTATCAGAGCGTGAGTTTCGATGAGGCGATAGCCAAGAACTTGGGTGTGATGGATGCCACTGCGTTGACCTTGTGCCGTGACCAGAAGCTGCCCATTATTGTATTCAGCATCTTCAAACTTGGCGCGTTGAAACGCGTGGTGTTGGGGGAAAGCGAAGGAACCTTGGTTCATTGCAATTGATAGAGGTGTAGTCATGATTTCTGAAATCAAGAAAACTGCCGAACAGAAAATGAGCAAGTCGCTGGAAACGCTTAAGGCGGATTTCGGCAAGGTGCGCACCGGACGTGCCCACAGCGGTATTCTGGATCATGTATCGGTGGAATATTACGGCAATCCTACACTGCTTACTCAGGTTGCCAATGTCACCCTGATTGATGCACGCACCATAGGTGTGCAACCGTGGGAAAAGAACATGATCCCCGTTGTGGAAAAAGCTATTCGTGATGCCGATCTGGGCTTGAATCCGTCGACCAACGGCGACGTGATCCGCGTACCGATGCCGATGCTGACCGAAGAGCGCCGCCGCGACCTGATCAAGGTGGTGAAGAACGAGGCGGAGAACGCCAAGGTGGCAGTGCGCAACGTGCGTCGCGATGCCAACGAGCAGCTCAAGAAATTGCTCAAGGATAAGCAAGTGAGCGAAGACGATGAACGTCGCGCGCAGGACGACGTGCAAAAGTTGACCGACCGCTTCGTTATTGAAATCGACAAGGCGCTGCAAGTTAAAGAAGCCGATTTGTTGGCAGTCTGACATGAAGCTGGTAGCTCGTAGTTTGTAGCGGGTAGCCAATCCAGCTGCAAGCTACTGCCTACAAGCTACCAGCTCAAGGATTTTCATGGCGTTATTCCAAAGCTCAACACGCACCATTCCTAACGCTCCCTGTGTTCCACGCCATATCGCCATCATCATGGATGGCAATGGCCGTTGGGCAAAGCGGCGTATCCTGCCGCGCGTGGCAGGGCATCAGCGCGGTGTTGAGGCTTTGCGCGAAACGGTGAAAGCCTGCCGCGAACTGGGTGTGGAATATCTCACCGTGTTTGCCTTTAGCAGCGAGAACTGGCGCCGTCCGGCGGACGAGGTTTCGTTCCTGATGCAGTTGTTCATGAAAATGCTGGAACGCGAAGTGGCCAAACTGCACGAAAATAATATTCGCCTGAAAATTATCGGCGATCGCAGCCGCTTCGATGATCAGCTCAATCGCCACATCGCCGACGCAGAACAACTTACCACAGCTAACGACGGACTGACATTCACCATTGCCGCCAACTACGGCGGTCGTTGGGACATCATGCAGGCGACGCAGGCGATGTTGAAAGACAAACCGGATCTGTTTGCAAATTTCAGCGAAGCGGAACTCGAACCTTATCTTTCCATGCACTATGCGCCGGAGCCGGATCTATTCATTCGCACTGGCGGCGAGCAGCGCATCAGCAATTTCCTGCTGTGGCAAATGGCATACACCGAGTTGTATTTCACCGACACTCTGTGGCCAGCCTTCGACCGCGAGGCGTTGCAGGAGGCTATCCATTCCTATCAGGCGCGCGAGCGACGCTTTGGCAGAACCAGTGAGCAGTTGCAGGAAGGCAAGGCCGATGCTTAAGCAGCGCATCATCACTGCGATCATACTGCTGCTGCTGTTCCTGTCCGCGCTATTTATGTTGCCTGCGCCGGGATGGATAGCACTGGTCATGGTTGTGGTGATGCAGGGCGCATCGGAATGGACTCGCCTTGCAAAGCTCACCGCAAGGCTTGGCAACACGTATTGGTGGCTGACCTTGGCGGTGATGGGCGGCATCGTGTGGTTTGACGCAGACCATACGCTCGTGCAGCATTCAAGCCTGCATTTGCTGGTTTATGGGGTATCGGCGCTGTTGTGGCTGGCCGTTGTGCCGTTCTGGCTGGGAATGGGCTGGCAGGTGCGCCAGCCGCTGCCGATGGCGCTGGTTGGATGGGCAGTATTGATCCCGACCGGCTTGGCGATGATAGATTTGCGCGAGAACAGTCCGTGGTTGCTGCTTGGTATCATGGTGTTGGTGTGGGTGGCCGACATCGCGGCTTATTTCAGCGGGCGCAAGTTTGGTAAGCGCAAGCTGGCACCCAGCATCAGTCCCGGCAAGACCTGGGAGGGCGTGATTGGCGCACTGCTGGGGGTTTCTGTCTGTGTTCTGCTGGCGTGGGGTCTGGGCGGTTATATGCATCTGTTCATGTTTTTGCCGATTGTCCTGTTGGCCTCATGGTGTTGGGTGGGGTTGGCTGTAATCGGCGACCTGTTCGAGTCCGCCATCAAACGCCAGGCAGGAGTCAAGGATAGTGGCGCCCTGCTGCCCGGCCATGGTGGTTTGCTGGATCGTATCGATGCGCTGACTTCCACGCTGCCATTGGCCGCATTAGCGCTGTTGTTGCAAAGGCTTACATGAACCTCACCATCCTCGGTTCCACCGGCAGCATCGGCAACAGCACGCTGGACGTGGTGGCACGCCATCCCGATAAATACCGGGTGACGGCGCTTACCGCACAGCGCCAGGACGATATCCTGTTTGCACAATGCGTGCGCTTCAAGCCGAGTTATGCAGTATTGCTGGATGAGTCCGCCGCCGCGCGTCTGGCGCAAAAAATTGCCGCTGCGAATCTTGCGACGGAAGTGCTGTGCGGGGTGGAGGCGCTGGAGCGGGTAGCGACCTTGCCCGAGGTGGATGCGGTGATGGCCTCCATCGTCGGTGCGGCGGGGCTGCGCCCGACGCTGGCGGCTGCACGTGCAGGCAAGAAAATTCTGTTGGCGAACAAGGAAACATTGGTGATGGCGGGCGCGGTGTTCATGGACGCGGTGCGCGCAAGCGGTTCGGTGTTGCTGCCGATAGACAGCGAGCACAATGCCATCTTCCAGTCACTGCCTCATAATTATTCCGGCGACCTGACCGCCAGCGGGATCAGCAAGATTTTGCTGACTGCATCAGGCGGGCCATTCCGCTGTACCCCCCTGTCCGATTTGCAAAACGTCACGCCGGAGCAGGCGTGCGCACACCCGAACTGGAGTATGGGCAGAAAAATCTCGGTAGATTCAGCCACCCTGATGAACAAGGGGCTGGAAGTGATCGAGGCGCACTGGCTGTTCAACGCACCCGTCGATGCCATTCAAGTTGTGGTTCATCCGCAGAGCGTCATCCATTCGCTTGTACAGTACGTGGATGGCTCGGTGCTGGCGCAGATGGGCAACCCGGACATGCGCACGCCGATTGCTTACGCGCTGGCCTATCCCGAGCGCATGACTTCGGGCGTAGAGCCTCTGGATTTGTTCAAGGTAGCGACGCTCGATTTTGTTGCACCGGACTTTGTGCGCTTTCCCTGTTTGGCATTGGCCTTTCAAGCCTTGCGCGCGGGCGGCACTGCGCCTGCCATGTTAAATGCGGCGAACGAAGTCGCGGTGGACGCTTTCCTCGACAGGCAAATTCCCTTCCTTGCAATTCCGCGCTTGATTGAAGATGTGCTAGCGACCTTGCCGGTAGCTGCGGTCAATACGCTGGAAGATGTGCTGAACGCCGACGCTGCGGCGCGGGCGGCAGTGCTAGAAATGGTGCAGCGCATGATTAGCCCGGTTTTCTCGGCATGACCACGTTATGGGCTTTCGCTGTCGCCATTGCGGTGCTGGTGGTGTTCCACGAGCTGGGGCATTACTGCGTGGCGCGGTTGTGCGGCGTGAAGGTACTGCGCTTTTCCGTCGGCTTCGGCAAATCTCTTTATATCAAAAAATTCGTCGGCGGCGAAACCGAATGGGTGATCTCCGCCATTCCCCTGGGCGGTTACGTCAAGATGCTGGACGAGCGCGAAGGCGAAGTGACCGAGCATGAGTTGCACCGCGCCTTCAATCGCCAGCCGGTGCTGCGGCGCATGTCCATCGTGGTGGCGGGGCCGGTATCCAACCTGCTGTTGGCTATTGTCTTGTACTGGGGATTGTTCATGCACGGGGTGCCGGGGCTGAAACCCATGCTGGGTGAAGTCGCGCCGCAAACACCTGCCGCATTGGCGCGCTTGCAGGAGCAGGAAACCATCATCAGCATCAACGGGGTTGGCATGCCGAGCTGGCAGGAGGTGCGCTGGGCGTTGCTGGATATGGCGTTGCAAGGTGCCGAGGCTCACATTGAGGGGCGCACGCTGCAAGGCGCAACGATGCAGCATGTACTCGACCTGAAGGTCATTGCGCCTGCCGATCTGGATGGAGACTTTTTGCAAAAGCTCGGTTTGCAGCCCTATCAACCGCTGGTGCAACCCATCTTCGGCAAACTGGTGGAAGGCGGAGTCGCACAGCGCGCCGGGCTGCGCGCGGATGACCGTGTCGTGCGCATTGATAGACATGATATTGCACAATGGAAAGATCTGGTCGAGGCGGTGCGCAGTCATCCCGGTAGCGCACTGCATCTGGAGATCGAGCGTGCAGGTAGTTCACTGGCGCTTGATGTAACGCCTGACACAGTCAATGAGGCGGGCAAGCAGGTCGGCAAAATCGGTGCCGCGCCGTTTATCGATCAGCGAGAGTTCGATGCACTCATGACCGAAGTGAGTTATGCGCCGATTGCGGCTTTGAGCCAGGCGGTGCGCAAGACTTGGGAAACCGCCGCAGTCAGCCTGAAGATGATGGGCAAGATGGTGTCCGGCGAAATTTCCATGAAAAACCTGAGCGGTCCGATTACCATCGCCGATTACGCCGGGCAGTCCGCGCAGATGGGCGTGACCGCGTATCTGGGCTTCCTGGCGCTGATCAGTATCAGCCTAGGAGTGCTGAACTTGTTGCCCATCCCATTATTGGACGGGGGACATTTGTTGTATTATACGGTTGAGTTGGTGAAGGGCAGTCCCGTGTCCGAGAAGGCTTGGGAGGTCGGACAAAATGTGGGTATTGCGCTGCTCGTCACTTTAATGGCTTTTGCGTTGTACAACGATATCAGTCGCCTGATTTTGGGTTAAATATAAATGAAATTAAAGAAACTTGCGGTGTTGATACCGTTGCTTTACGCCACTTCCGCTGCGGCCATTGAGCCATTCGTCGTCAAGGATATCCGGGTGGAAGGTATCCAGCGCACCGAAGCGGGTACGGTGTTCAGCTACCTGCCGGTCAAGGTGGGCGACACGCTGGATGATGAACATGCGACTGCCGCGATACGCGCATTGTTTGCCACCGGCTTTTTCAAGGATGTGAGCCTGGAAGTGGAACAGGGCGTGTTGATCGTGCTGGTGCGAGAACGCCCGGCGATTGGCAGCATTGAAATCAATGGTGTGAAAGATTTTCCCAAGGATAAGGTGATTGAGAGCCTCAAGGGAATCGGCTTGGCAGAAGGCCGTATTTTCGACAGGTCATCGCTGGACAAGGCCGTGCAGGAACTCAAGCGCGAATATGTGGCGCAAGGCAAGTACGCAGTGACGGTCAATAGCAAGGTCACCGAACTGGAGCGCAATCGTGTCGGTGTCAGCTTCGACGTAGTGGAAGGCGAAGCATCCAAGATCAAGCAGATTAATATCATCGGCAACCATACCTATCCCGAAAGCGAACTGCTGGGCATGATGAAGTTGGATACGCCCAACTGGATGAGCTGGTTCACCAAGAACGACCAGTATTCCAAGCAAAAATTATCCGCAGATTTGGAGATCATACGTTCGTATTATCTCGATGCGGGCTTTCTGGAATTTTCTCTGGACTCTACTCAAGTTTCCATCACGCCGGACAAGAAAGATATATACATCACCATCAATCTTACCGAAGGCGCCAAGTACACGATTTCCGATATTAAGTACTCCGGCCCGGAGTACATTTTGGCGCATGAAGAGATGCGCAAGCTGGTTACGGTCAAGCCGGGCGATACGTTTTCGCGCAAGAAGTTGACGGAATCCACGACTAAGATCGGCGACCGCCTCGGTGACGAGGGTTATGCCTTCGCCAACGTCAATGCGGTGCCGGAACTGGATAAGGAAAAACATCTGGTGGCATTCACTTTCATGGTCGATCCAGGGCATCGTGTGTATGTGCGGCATGTCAATGTTGCGGGAAACACCAAGACAAGCGATGAGGTAATCCGGCGCGAATTCCGTCAGATGGAGGGGGGGTGGTTTGCCGCTTCCAAAATCAAGAAATCCAAGCAAAGGGTAGATAAACTGGATTACTTTAGCGAGGTGAATGTCGAGACTCCTCCCGTGCCGGGTACCAATGACCAATTGGACGTCAACCTGGCGGTGAAGGAAAAGTCTACCGGCGATTTCTCCGTCGGCGCCGGCCTGGCCAGTGGCGAAGGCCTGATATTAACCGCCGGGATCACCGAGCGTAACCTGTTTGGTTCTGGCAACATTCTGTCTACGCAAGTCAATACCAGCAAAATCAATCGGGTGGCTTCGGTGTCCTATACCAATCCCTATTACACGGATGAAGGTGTGAGCCGCGGTTTTGATGTGTATAAGCGCGATGTAAATGCGACTACCATAGCGATCAGTCAGTATACCTCTGCCACAGAGGGGGCCGGGGTGCGTTACGGAGTACCGATCAGCGAGGATGAGAGCATCCGCTATGGCTTGGCGGTAGAGCACACTACACTGGGACTAACCACTCTCAGTCCGCAACGTTTTATCGACTACATCAATATTTTTGGCCCTACCACCAATGATTTAATAGGAACTGTGGGCTGGGGACACGATAGTCGCGACAGTGCGATCAACACTACAGCAGGGATGGTGCAGAATGCTTCTATGGAAGTCGGACTGCCGGTATCGAACCAGCATTATTGGAAACTGACCTACCAGCAGCAGTGGTTTCATCCGGTGAGCCAGAATGTGACTCTGATGCTGAAAGGCGATGTTGGGGTGGCCAACGGTTACGGCGGTACGCCTTTGCCGTTTTTCAAAAACTTCTATGCTGGCGGCCCCGGTTCGGTGCGAGGCTATGCGCCTATGTCCATCGGTCCGCTCGATGTTAACAACCTGGCGCTAGGCGGAACCAAGCGCGTCATCGGGAATGAGGAATTGCTGTTCCCCATGCCGGGGATGACCAAGGAGCAATCGGTGCGCATGAGCGTATTTGTCGATGAGGGTCAGGTTTATGGGCCAAGCGACATTCCGGTGACGACTGAATTGCGTTACTCTACCGGCGTAGCCCTTACCTGGATATCGCCGGTTGGACCGCTCAAGATCAGTTTCGGCAAGGCGCTGAATGCGAAACCTACGGACAATTTGCAGAAATTCCAGTTCACGCTGGGTAATTTATTCTAAATTTGGTTGGGAGTCGAAAATGAAAACATGGATCATGAGGTTTATGCCGGTGCTGCTGGCGTTGTTTGTTACTCAGGCAGTTGCAGCGGATTTCCGGATTGGCGTGGTGGATACCGAGCGCATTCTGCGTGAATCGGCACCCGCACTGAAGGCCGAAAAGAAGATTGAGAAAGAGTTTGCCGCGCGTGACCAGGAAATCAAGAATATCTCCCAGCAAGCCAAGGATATCCAGACGCTTTTGAATAAAGAAGGCATGACCCTGCCGGATGCTGATCGCCGCAATAAGGAACGCGAACTGGACAACCTGAACGTGAATCTGCAACGCCTGCAACGCGAATTTCGCGAGGATTTGAACCTGCGCAAAAATGAAGAGCTGGTGGTAGTGCTGGGGCTGGCCAACAAGGCTATACAACAGATTGCGGAAAGCGAGAAATACGATCTGGTGTTGCAGGAAGCGGTATACCGCAACCCCAAAATAGATATCACCGACAAAGTGATCAAATTCCTGGCGACCGATAAATAATTTCGCTGGGCCGCAGACAATAAATCAATGAACCGAACAGCCTATCGTTTGGCGGACATCGCAGCGCGTTTCGGTGGGCGCGTGCTGGGCGATGCCGACACCACGGTTAATCAGGTCGCCACGCTGGACAGCGCACAAGCCGGGCACCTGTCTTTCATGGCTAGCGGCAAATACCGCGCGCAGCTTGCGACAACCCGCGCGGGCGCCATCATTATGGGTGCGGCGGATGCTGATTCGACACAAATCCCGCGCATCGTCTGCGACAATCCTTATGCCTATTTCGCTAAGGTTTCCGCATTTCTGAACCCGGCGTCGGAAGCCGTACCCGGCATTCATTCCAGTGCAGTGATCGGAGCAGGGGCGCGGCTTGATCCTTCCGCACAAATAGCAGCCTATGTGGTAATCGGCACCGGGGTCAGCATAGGCGCGGGCAGCGTAATTATGGAAGGTTGCAGCATCGGTGCAGGCGTTACCATCGGTGCGGGTACGCGCCTGTATCCGCGCGTGGTGGTGTATCAGGATTGTGTGTTGGGGAACCGGCTGATTGCGCATTCCGGCGTAGTGATCGGCGCGGACGGTTTTGGCATCGCGATGGACGAAGGACGCTGGCTGAAAATCCCGCAAATTGGTCGTGTTATCATCGGCGACGATGTGGAGATAGGCGCTAACACCACCATAGACCGTGGCGCGCTGGACGACACCGTGATCGAGGACGGGGTCAAGCTGGATAACCAGATTCAGGTGGCGCACAACGTGCGCATTGGCGCTCACACCGCCATTGCCGGATGCGTCGGCATTGCCGGCAGTACCACCATCGGACGTTATTGCCGCATTGGCGGCAGCGCAGGCATTTTGGGGCATTTGCAGATTGCGGATCATGTGGAAATTTCCTCCTTCACGTTGATCGGCAAATCCATACGCGAACCCGGCAGCTACACCGGAATTTTTCCGTTCAGCAAAAATGAAGAATGGCGCAAGAATGCAGCCCACCTGCGTCATCTGGATGTTCTCGCGGACAAAATAAAAATGTTGCAACAAGAAATCGAAGCTTTGAGGAGAAAAGATTGATGAGTACCCCAATGGACATTCACGCAATTCTGCAACATCTGCCGCACCGTTATCCCTTCCTGCTGATCGACCGAGTGCTGTCGGTCGAGCCGGGCAAGAGCATTGTGGCGCTAAAAAATGTCAGTATAAACGAACCGTTTTTCCCCGGTCATTATCCGCATCACCCGGTGATGCCCGGCGTGCTGATTATTGAGGCGATGGCGCAGGCGGCGGCATTGATATCGTTTTGCGGCTTGGGAACCAAACCGGATGAAAATACAGTTTATTACTTTGTGGGCATTGATGGCGCCCGTTTCAAACGCCCGGTTAGCCCCGGTGATCAACTAATTCTTAAAGTGGAGGTAGTACGCAACATGCGAGGCTTGTGGAAATTCAAAGCGGTGGCTGAAGTGGATGGGCAGGTTGCGGCAGAGGCAGAGTTGATGTGTACCATGCGGACTAAATAAGAGGCGCCCAAATGCTCCATCCAACAGCACTCATTCATCCCGGCGCGAAGCTGGCCGACGATGTGGAAGTCGGGCCTTATTCCATTATCGGCGAAAATGTTGAAATCGGCGCAGGTACGGTGGTCGGCCCGCATGTGGTGATCGGCGGGCATACCCGCATCGGTCAGCACAATCATATTTTTCAGTTCTGCTCACTGGGCGAAATTCCGCAGGACAAGAAATATGCGGGCGAGCCGACGCGACTGGAAATCGGCGACCACAACACCATACGCGAATTCTGCACCTTAAATTTGGGCACCGCGCAGGATGTCGGTGTGACGCGCGTTGGCAACCACAACTGGATCATGGCCTACGTACACCTCGCGCACGATTGCCAGATCGGCAACCACACCATTTTCGCCAACAACGCCCAGCTCGCCGGACATGTCGTGGTGGAAGATTACGCTATCTTGGGCGGCTTTACCGGGGTGCACCAGTTCTGCCAGATCGGCGCACATGTAATGACTGGCGTGGGTACGGTAGTATTGCAGGATATTCCGCCTTACGTCACCGCTTCCGGCAATCCCGTCGCACCTCACGGCGTCAATTCTGAAGGACTGAAGCGGCGCGGTTTTTCCAGCGAGGCAGTGATGGCAATCAAGCGCGCCTACAAGACCCTGTACAAATCCGGGTTGACGCTGGAGCAGGCGAAAGAAGCCATCCTCGGGCAGGCGGACACTCATCCGGAGCTTCATGCACTGGCCGATTTCCTGAGCCGATCCGAGCGTGGCATCGTCCGTTAATTATCTTCATGTCGCAATCTATAAAAACTATCGCCATGGTGGCGGGCGAAGCTTCGGGCGATCTTCTGGGAAGCCATCTGATGGAGGCGCTCAAGCAGGCTGTGCCTGGGACGCGTTTTATCGGCATTGGCGGGCCGAAGATGCAGGCTGCGGGGATGGAGATACTGTTCCCTATGGAAAAGCTCGCAGTGTGCGGCTACGTCGAAGTGCTGCGCCATTATCGTGAGATCGCAGGCATCCGCAGCAAATTGCGTGCACAGCTCATCAGCAGTCCACCGGACTTGTTTATCGGTGTGGATGCTCCGGACTTTAACCTGGGACTGGAACTCGACCTGAAAAAACGCGGCATTCCCACCGTGCATTACGTCAGTCCGTCGATCTGGGCGTGGCGCGGTGGGCGCATCCACAAGATCAAGCGCGCCGTATCCCATATTCTCGCCTTGTTTCCGTTCGAAGTGCCGCTGTATGAAAAGGTGGGTGTACCGGTGAGCTATGTCGGCCATCCACTGGCCGACATGTTGCCGGACATTACCAACCGCGCCGCCATGCGCGAACAGATGCGTCTCCCCATGCAAGCCAAGGTGTTCGCGTTTTTACCGGGCAGCCGTCAAAGCGAAGTGCAGCAATTGGCTGCGACTTATATCGAAACCGCGAAACTGATTTTGCAAAAGCTGCCCGATGCACAGTTTCTCGTGCCGCTGATCAGCCGCGAGACACGCATCATTTTTGAGGACATGCAATGGAAGCTGGAAGCGCAGAAACTGCCCATCGCCCTGCTGTTCGGCCATGCGCATGATGCCATGATCGCCGCCGACTGCGTGCTGGTCGCCTCCGGCACTGCCACGCTGGAAGCTGCGTTGCTCAAGCGCCCTATGGTCATCACCTACAAGATGCCGGGTTTCACTTATTGGCTGCGCAAGCGCAAACAATACCAACCCTATGTTGGCCTGCCCAATATACTCGCCGGAAAATTCGTGGTGCCGGAATTGTTGCAAAAAGACGCCACGCCAGAGAACTTGGCGCAGGCGTTGCTCAACTTGATTGGGGACAAACAGGCCGTAGCCGAACTGGAAGGAATTTTCACTGACATGCACGTCTTGCTTAGGCAGGACACGGCACACAAGGCAGCACAGGCCATCTTGCCGTATCTGGAAGGCAGTGCATGTTAATCATATGCGGCGTGGACGAGGCTGGACGCGGCCCCTTGGCAGGGCCGGTGTATGCGGCTGCAGTAATATTGAATAACAGCCGCCCGATAGAAGGGCTGGCGGATTCCAAGAAACTCAGCGAGAAACGGCGCGATAAACTCGCACTGGAAATCAAACAACATGCCACGGCATGGGCGGTAGCCGAAGCCTCTGTGGAAGAAATAGATGAAATCAATATCCTGCGCGCCAGCCTGTTGGCCATGCGCCGTGCCGTTGAAGCGTTGACGGTACGGCCCGAGGAAGTATGGGTGGACGGTCTGCACTGCCCGGATACAGGCTTTCCCAGCCGCGCTATTGTGCAGGGGGACAGCAGCGTGGCAGCCATTTCGGCAGCCTCCATCCTGGCCAAAACCGCGCGCGATGCGGCCATGTTGGTGCTGCACGAGCGCTACCCGCAATATGGTTTTGACGGGCACAAGGGCTATCCGACTGCGGCGCATATTGCTGCGTTGAAATTACATGGAGTATCGGACGTACACAGAAAAAGTTTCCGTCCGGTACGGGAGTTGTTACGGGGAAATTAATATTGGAATTGGAATAACCATGGCACTGTACAAATTGCTGCACATTCTTTCCGTAGTAATCTGGGTCGGCGGCATGTTCTTCGCCTACATGGTATTGCGTCCTAGCATTGGTCAGTTATTAAAGCTGCCGGAACGCATGCGGCTGTGGGACAGGGTATTCAATCGGTTCTTCAAATGGGTGTGGCTGGCGGTGTTCCTGTTGCTGGCGACCGGCTTCTACATGATCTATCTATACGGAGGCATGGCTTCCATGCCTCGGTTCATCCACCTGATGATGCTGTCCGGCATCGTGATGATGTTTATTTTTGTGTATCTGTTTTTCGGTTGTTACGTGCACTTCAATCAGTTGGTCGAGGAACAGGATTGGCACCAAGCTGAGGAAAAGTTGGCGATTATACGAAAACTGGTTGCGGTGAATCTTGTTATTGGCTTGCTGACAGTCTCTGTCGTCATCATCGGCAGGGGATAATTGTTGGTTACATCATTTTGGATCGAAGTTGGGGGGATGTTTTTGTAGCGTGGGCTTCATCAGTAAATCTTCTTTGATGACATGGTCGATCAGCCAATTCCGCAACAATTTAGTGAAGTGGTCGATCACTTCCGATGACCATTCATCTCCCATTTCCCCGATCTCCTGCTTTACCTGATCGAGTTGCTTAACCAAAGCCTCGTGAGATTGGCTCAGATGGGGAACTTGTGTATAGCCTACAGCACGGGCGATCTTTTCTTCTTGGGCAAAATGCTTTTGTGAATATTGAGAAAGGCCATCGAGCGCCGCAGACAACTCGTTTCGATCCTTTGAGTCCAAACTTCGTTCAACCCGATTGATGATCTCGATAAGATACTTGTGGTCAGAGTCGATCACATCATTTCCAACGCTTAACTGCTCGCGCCATACAAGACTCATAAAGTTTCTCTTAAGAATGGATAAGCAGTGGCGATTATAGAGGCAATTCAGTTATGCATCATTACTATTGATTCGGTATGAACAGAAATACCCCTACGTTCGTCCTGAGCATGTCTAATACCATTTCCAATTCAATTCGTAACGAATTGAGATATTACGCACTTTTTTGTGGATTGTTAGCGACGTTCTTTCTTCATCGCCTGTTGGGCTTCTCGCTTGCCTTCTCGCTCTTTTTCGGTGGCCCGCTTGTCATGTTCCTTTTTACCTTTCGCCAAGCCGATTTCCAGTTTAACGCGCCCGCCCTTGTAGTGCATGTCCAGCGGCATTAGGGTGTAACCGGCGCGCTGCACCTTGCCGATCAGTTTGTTGATTTCCGAAGCGTGCAGCAGCAGTTTGCGCGTGCGTAGCGGTTCGGGAAGGATGTGGGTGGAGGCGGTAGTGAGCGGACTAATGTGGGAGCCGAACAGGTATAGTGCACCGTCTTTTATGGTGACGTAAGCTTCCTTGAGGTTGGCGCGCCCGGCGCGGATTGCCTTGACTTCCCAGCCTTGCAGCACGATTCCCGCCTCGTAGCGGTCTTCGATAAAGAAATCGTGAAATGCTTTTTTATTTTGGATGATGCTCATATCTCGTATATTCTACCAGCTTTGGATTGCTAATCAGATCGTGCAATGGCTTTAGTCGAAAAATCGATGCTGGTTCCGTATAGTGCGGAGCAGATGTTTGCCTTGGTGGATAAGGTGGCGGACTATCCGCAGTTCCTGCCATGGTGCGGCGGGACGAGCGTCACTGCGGTGAATGGGAACACCGTGCATGCGACAGTGCATATTGATTATCACCACATCAAGCAGAGTTTTACCACGGAGAATGTGCGTCAGGCCCCACATCGCATCGACATCACTTTGAAGGACGGGCCATTTCAACAACTCGACGGCAATTGGCAATTCATCCCGCTTTCCGAATCTGCCTGTAAAATAGAATTTCGTTTGCATTACGAGTTTTCCCACAAGTTGTTGGAAAAGGTGTTCGGGCCGGTTTTTCATTACATCGCCAACAGTTTCGTCGATGCATTTATCCACCGCGCAGAAAAGGTTTATGGGTGAAAGTATTAACATTGACGTGATTTACGCTTTGCCGCACGAGCAGGTGTTGCTCAAGGTGCAGGCTGCGCAGGGTGCTACCGTGGTCGAGGCGATCAAGCTTTCCGGCATTCTGGAAAAACACGCGGAGATCGACTTGTCCAAAAACAAACTTGGCATTTACGGCAAGTTGAGCAAGGCCGATGCGGTATTGCGCGACAAAGATCGCGTCGAAATCTATCGTCCGCTGATCGCCGATCCCAGAGAAGTTCGCCGCCAGCGCGCGCAAGAGGGCAAGGTCATGAAGAAGGGTGGTGAAGCATAATGTTGGATTACGATCTGCATTGCCACTCCGCCGTATCGGACGGGCTGTTGTCGCCTGCTGAACTGGTGGCGCGCGCCGCCGAACGCGGGGTAAAATTTCTGGCCCTGACCGACCACGACGATGTCGCTGGGTTGAACGAGGCGGCGGAAGCCGCAGCTGGGCACGGGATGCAGTTTATCAACGGAGTGGAGATTTCGGTGAGTTGGCGTAGCCACACGCTGCATATCGTCGGCCTGAATATTGATCCCAAGTATCCGCCTCTGGCAGAAGGCTTGCACGGCATCCGCAACGGGCGCGGCGCGCGTGCGCAACTGATGGCGGAATCGCTGGCGCGGAGCGGCATCGGCGGGGCGCTTGAAGGCTCTTATCGTTATGCGGATAATCCTTCCCTCATCGGGCGCACGCATTTTGCGCGCTTTCTGGTCGAGAGCGGCCACTGCAAGGATGTGGCCAGCGTGTTCAAGAATTATCTGGTCAAAGGTAAGCCTGGCTATGTGCCGCACGAGTGGGCAAGCCTGCCGGATGCAGTCAGTTGGATAACCGGCAGCGGAGGTGTTGCCGTGCTGGCGCATCCGGGGCGCTACACGGCGGGGCGCAAGAAAATGGGCAGTACCACTATGCGCGAGTTGCTGCGAGAATTTGTTGATTTGGGCGGGCGCGGCATTGAGGTAGTAAGCGGCAGCCACACTCCGGAGCAATACGCCGAGTTCGCACGCTATGCAAAGGAATTTGATTTACTTGCCTCGTGCGGTTCGGACTTCCACGGGCCGGGAGAAAGTTATCGCGATCTAGGACGTTTGCCGGATTTTCCGTTGGATTGCCGTCCGGTGTGGCAGGCGTGGGGAAAATAATATGTTAGTCGTTAGATGTAAGTCGTAAGTTAAAAACCGTGAAGCGACATGACCAACTTCAAACTTACGTCTTACGTCTATCAACTCACGATGCTAAAACCAAATAGAGACATTGTATAAATGGCACAATTTTTCACCATCCACCCCAGCAACCCACAGCCGCGCCTGATCAAGCAGGCCGCAGCCATGGTGCGCGACGGCGCGGTAATCGCATACCCCACCGATTCCTGCTACGCGCTGGGTTGCCATCTCGGCGACAAGGATGCGGTGGCGCGCATCCGCCGCATACGCGGCGTGGACGATAACCACTACATGACGCTTATGTGCCGCGACTTGTCCGAGCTTGCCCACTATGCGCGGGTGGACAACGTGCAATTTCGCCTGCTGAAAAATAATACACCGGGCAGTTATACTTTCATCCTCGATGCCACCAAGGAAGTGCCACGGCGTCTGCAACATCCCAAGCGCAATACCGTCGGCATGCGCATCCCGGATCATCCGGTGGTGCTGGCGTTGCTGGAGGAATTGGGTGAGCCTCTGTTAAGCTCCACGCTGATTTTGCCGGGCGAAGAACAGGCGCTGAACGATGCGGAAGAAATCCGCAGCCATCTCGACGCGCAGCTTGATCTGATACTGGACGGTGGCGCAACCTGGCTGGAGCCGACTACGGTGATAGACTTGACCGGCGATACGCCGCACTTGATGCGGCGCGGCAAGGGCGATGTCGCCCCATTTGAAATTGCCAATTTATAAATTGAGAGCTAAATGCACTTCGACCAGTTGATACAAACCATCGCTATCGCGGCAATCCCGATTTTATTTGCGATCACCCTGCACGAGGCGGCGCACGGTTATGTGGCGCGTTACTTCGGTGACCCGACTGCCGACCGAGAGGGGCGCATCAGCCTGAATCCCATCCACCACATTGACCCGGTCGGCACCGTTCTGCTGCCGATTCTGACCCTGTGGCTGGGTGGCGTCCTGTTCGGTTGGGCCAAACCGGTGCCGGTCAATTTTGGCGCCTTGCGCAATCCAAAAAAAGATATGTTGTGGGTAGCGCTGGCCGGGCCTGCCACCAACTTGTTCATGGCGCTGGGTTGGGGCTTGCTGGCAAGGCTGGCACTGACCTTTCAGGATAATTATTTTGCCGAGGCGATGATGGAAATGGCACAGATCGGGATTAGAATTAACGTCGTACTGATCGCCTTGAACATGCTGCCGCTGCCGCCACTGGATGGCGGACGCGTTGCAGTCAGCCTGTTGCCGCACCGGCAGGCATTAATGCTGGCGAAGCTGGAACCGTATGGCATGGTCATCCTGATTATTATGGTGATGACGCCATTGCTGAGCTGGGTGCTGTTGCCGCCGATAGCCGGGCTGACGAATTTAATCAATTTAATTTTTGGACTATAAAGTAAAGCTATGTTTGCTGATCGCGTGTTATCCGGGATGCGTCCCACTGGAAGTTTGCATCTGGGGCATTACCACGGGGTGTTGAAAAATTGGGTGGAGATGCAGCAGGAATTCGAATGCCTGTTCTTCGTCGCCGACTGGCATGCGCTGACCACGCATTACGATACCCCGCAGATCATCGAGCAGAGCGTATGGGACATGGTGATAGACTGGTTGGCAGCAGGTGTTGACCCGGCGCGTGCCACGCTGTTCATTCAGTCGCGGGTGCCGGAGCATGCGGAATTGAATTTGCTGCTCTCCATGATCACCCCATTGGGCTGGCTGGAGCGAGTACCGACTTACAAGGATCAGCAGGAGAAGCTGTCTTCCAAGGATCTAACTACCTACGGTTTTCTCGGCTATCCGCTGCTGATGAGCGCAGATATTCTGATCTATCGAGCCACCCAAGTGCCGGTGGGCGAGGATCAGATTCCACACATCGAATTTACACGGGAACTGGCTCGGCGCTTTAACCACATGTACGGACGTGAACCGGGTTTCGAGGTGAAAGCCGAGGCGGCGGTCAAGAAACTGGGCAGCAAAAAAGCCAGGCTTTATACCGAGTTGCGCACGCGCTTTCAGGAACAGGGCGACGACGGTGCGCTGGAATCCGCCAAGTCCCTGCTCGACGAGCAACAGAGTCTTAGTATCGGTGATCGTGAACGGCTGTTCGGCTACCTTGAGGGTGGCGGCAAGATGATCCTTTCCGAGCCGGAGGCCATGCTCACCAAGGCTTCCAAGATGCCAGGACTGGACGGTCAGAAAATGTCCAAGTCCTACAACAACACCATTACGCTACGCGAAGATGAGACCAGCGTAACCAAGAAAATCCGCACCATGCCCACCGATCCGGCGCGCGTGCGCCGCACGGATCCCGGAACGCCGGAAAAATGTCCGGTATGGGCGCTGCATCAAGTGTATTCCAGCGAGGACACCAAACAATGGGTTCAGCAAGGTTGCACCACGGCGGGCATCGGCTGCATCGAATGCAAACAGCCGGTGATTGACGCGGTGCTGGAAGAACAAAAGCCGATGCGCGAACGTGCCCAGCTATATCTGGACGATCCTGCACTGGTGCGCAATATCATCGCCGATGGCTGCGAAAAGGCGCGCAAGCTGGCCGGTGAAACCATGCGCGACGTGCGCGAAGCGATGGGGCTGAGTTACAGTTGATTGCGCCATGAGCCAAGCAGAACTACAACTCGTCCCGCGTGCGCTCATCCACGGTGAGCCAATGCTGGAGATGCCGCATGATCTCTACATTCCGCCGGATGCGCTGGAGTTGGTGCTGGAGACTTTTCAGGGACCGCTCGACCTGTTGCTGTATCTGATCCGCAAGCATAACCTCGACGTGCTCGATATTCCGATGGCGCAGCTCACGCAGCAATATATGAGCTATATCGAGATCATGCAGCGCAACCGCTTGGAACTGGCTGCCGAGTATCTGCTGATGGCGGCGGTGCTAATCGAGATCAAGTCGCGCATGTTGTTGCCGCGCCCGCCGAAACTCAGCGAAGAAGGTGTGGAAGACCCGCGTGCCGAACTGATGCGCCGCCTGCTGGAATATGAGCAGATGAAACTCGCCGCGCAGAAGCTGAATGAACTGCCGCAGGCCGGACGCGATTTCGAATTGGTGCAGGTGCTGATCGAGCGCGCGGTGGAGCAGCGCCTGCCCCATGTCTCGGTGGAGGATTTGCGCCAGGCCTGGCTGGTGCTGCTGGCGCGTGCCAAATTGAATACGCACCACAAGGTGCGCCGTGACGAATTATCGGTGCGCGAACAGATGACGCGCGTGCTGCGCCAGTTGAGCCACGGTGAGTTCGAGGCATTCGAAAAACTGTTCGACGTGAGCGGCGGCATTCCGCAACTGGTGGTGACTTTTATCGCTATTCTGGAGTTGACAAAGGAAACCTTGGTCGAAATTACACAAACTGAAACGCTGGGGAATATCTATGTCCGAGCAAACTTTACCCTCACCGCAGCAGAATGATTTTGCCTCCCCCTCCCCAGAGGAGAGGGATAAATTTTTGCGCGTGCTGGAAGCCGCGCTGTTGACCACGCCAGAGCCGCTGTCGCTGGCCGAACTGAAAAAGCTCAGCGATACGCCGCTGGAAAACCGTTTTATCGAAGAACTGCTGGAGCAACTGGCGCAGCAATATGCGACCAGCGGTGTGGAACTCAACCGCGTGGCAAACGGTTGGCGCTTCCGCGCGCGGCCCGAGATGCAAGTGTATCTGGACAGGCTCAGCCCGGAGAAGCCGCCGCGTTATTCGCGCGCCGTGATGGAGACGCTCGCCATCATTGCCTACCGCCAGCCGGTGACACGCGGCGACATCGAGGAGATACGCGGTGTCGGAGTGTCCGCGCAAATCCTGAAAACCCTGGAAGCACGCGGCTGGATAGACGTGATCGGCACGCGCGATGTGCCGGGCAAACCGGCACTATTCGCCACCACCAAACAATTACTGGACGACCTCAACCTGCGTTCCCTGCAAGAGT